>DRGC01000025.1 GCA_011050235.1 Phycisphaerae bacterium
GATGCAGCCGCCCAGGCCGCCGGGCGATTGGCCCAGTCGGCGGATATCATCGATGCTGCCGAGTGGGTGGCCATCGATGTTCGTTCGGCCCTGGCCGAGTTGGGGCAGATCAGCGGCGAGGTCGTCACCGAAGACGTGCTCGGCCGTATCTTCGCACGCTTCTGCGTGGGCAAGTGAGTGCCCCTGCGGGGCCGATGCCGGCAGCTACATGGTGGGCGAAAGAAAAGCGCGGCAGCCGAAACGGCCACCGCGCCGGTTGAGAAGAAGCCGATCTTGTCAGGCGGCCATGGCCGATCGGCCGAGCCGGCGGAGGCGCTGGATCAGCGCCTTGTGGCGCAGGCAGACGGCCGACTCGCTGATGTCGAAGACTTTGGCGATGTCCTTGAAGGTCAGTTCATTGGTATAGTACATCACCAGCAGTTGGCGGTCCTGGGGACGAAGCTTCTTTAGCAGTTCCCCGCAGAGATCCTGGCGGTCGACGGCGGCGTGGCCCTTGGGGGCGTGCGGGTCGGGGATCTCCGGCGTCAGGGCGGTGAATGTCGGCGCGGGGGTCGTGCGGCGCCTGGATAGGACGCCATCCTTGCGCATCTCGTCGATGGCCAGGTACATGCCCTTGCGCCAGGCAAACTGCGGAAACGGGACGCCGCGGCCGGGCTCGTAGGCCCGGGCCGCCAACGCCAACCCCAGGTAAGCGTAGCTTCGCAGATCGTCCAAGCTGACCCAACTGTACCAACGGCTCAGGCGGACGGCAATTCCATTAGCCATCGAGATGTGCTTGACGGCGAGGTCTTCGGTGTCGTCTTCAACACCGGCATTTTCCATGTCCGCGTCCTGCGGCTTCGCTTCTTTAGCCTTCGTCACTGTCACTGCCCTTTCGGTGGGGAGAACATAGAATTGAAATTGGGGAAACATTAATAATCATAATAGGCTTAACAATCATCGACCGATTCTGCAGATACGGCAACTGGGCGTATCCCTCAAATGGATAGGGGGATAAAGGAGTTAACTTCGAACAAGATAGCTCGGTAGCCGCGGCAATACTTGGTGAGAAGACCTCTCTGTGTCTTCGTAACAGACTATTGCGTATAGAGTTGGTACCTATTGATGGAGGGGCTTTGGGTGTATTGTATCCGGCTGTGCATATGTGTTCTGGCCCAGGCTGTCTGGGTGTTTCCACCCAGCCGGATGTGCGGAACAAAAAGTGCCCCTCGGCCGAACGGCCAATTTCAGGCGGCAGACCAGCGGTGGCTGGCCTGGTGTGGGCTGGCCCTGGTGTGGGCTGGCCCCTGCGGGCCGGCCCTTAGAAGGCGGGGATTTCGGCGAAACGCTCCTGGATCTGGAGAAACTCGTCTTCGTGTCTGTGGAAGGCGTCGACCACGTCGGGGTCGAACTGCGTGGCGCGGCCTTGCAGGATGATGCTCCTTGCGACGCCGTGGCTGAAGGCTTCCTTGTAGACCCGTTTGGACACGAGCGCGTCGTAGACGTCGGCGACGGTGAAGATTCGCCCGCACAGAGGAATGTTGTGACCGGCCAGCCCGACCGGGTAGCCTTGTCCATCGAACCGCTCGTGGTGGGTGGTGGCGATGTCGCGGGCCATCTGCAGGAACCGCGCCTCGGGGTGCTGCTGCAGGGCCAGGTCCAGCGTGCGAGCGCCTTCGGCGGCGTGGGTCTTCATGATCTCGAACTCGCCGTCGTCCAGCCGCCCGGGCTTGAGCAGGACGTAGTCGGGGATGCTGACCTTGCCGATGTCGTGCAGCGGGCTGGTGAGGTAGATCAGGTGGATGAAGTCCGGATCGATCTGGTCGGGGAAGATGTTGTAATCGGCGAGGTCCTGAGCCAGGACGCGGGAGTAGCTTTGCGTCCGCTCCAGGTGGGCGCCGGTTTCGGGGTCGCGTGATTCAGCCAGTTTGGCCAGCGCGAAGATGGTGACCTCGTGACTTTGCAGGGACAGCATTCGCTCGGCTGTGCGAATGCGGACGAACAGCTCTTCCGGCTCGAAGGGCTTGGACATGAACTCGTCCGCCCCGGCCGACAGTCCCTCGACGATGCAGGACGTGCCGCTCTTAACCGTCAGCATGAGAATGTAAATGTATCGACCGAGCTCCTCGGCCCGGATGGCGCGGCACAGGTCGATACCGTCCATTTCCGGCATGAGCCAATCGGCGATAACGAGGCGACAGTGGCTCTGTCGGAGCGCATCCATGGCAGCAAAGCCGTTGTCGGCTTCAAGGACGTTGTGGCCCATGCCTTTCAGGGCGGTGGCCAGGACGTCGCGGGCGATCTGTTCGTCGTCAACAATCAGGATTTCCATAATGTATCCTTACTCAAGGGCCTCTGGGCCTTTTCGGCGAGATTGACGAGATCGGCTAATACATCGGGTATGTGATCGAGGCATCGGGTCAGTTCAACTTGCAGGTCGAGCAGGGGGGTGCGTGCGGCCGCTTCGGCCCCGGCGGCGGCGAGGGTCTCAACGGCCCCGGCGGCGGCGCGGAGGGGCTCGGCCGAGAGGGTGGCGGCATCGCCCTTGAGCGCATGGGCCAACCGGGCGGCGGCATCGGTGTCGCCTTCGGCCAGGGCGCGTTCAATCCGGTCGACGGTGTCCGCAGCGATGTGCAGAAAGCTGGTCAGGATCTTCGAGGCGGCGTGGGCGTTGCCCATGCATCGATGCACCAGCGCTGCTACATCGAGGATGACCTGGCCGCCCGTTGGGTGAGTGTCCTGCGGCGCCTCGTCGTCGGCGGGGGCGCGGAGCGCATCGGACGGCTGGGGCGTCTGGTCGACTATGCGGGCGATGACCTCGGCGATTCGATCGCCGGTAATGGGTTTGGTGAGATAGTCGTCCATCTCGGCATCGATGCATCGCTGCTGGTCATCCTTCATTGCGTGGGCCGTCAGTGCGACGATGGGTGTGTGTCGTCCCAGGCCCTGTTCGAGCTTTCGGATTTCGGCGGTGGCCTCGAAGCCGTTCATCTCCGGCATCTGGACGTCCATGAAGATCAGGTCGAACGGCTCGTTCTTTGCGGCGTGGACGGCTTGGCGTCCGTCGTTGGCCAGAGTCACCGAGTGGCCCAGCGATTGCAGCAGTTCGGCCGCGACATCGCGACTGATGGGGCTGTCCTCAGCCAGCAACACTCGCAGCGAGCGTTGCGAGTGGGCGGCGCTGTGGACGTCGGATCGGAAGGTTTCACTGATCTTGCCCATTGCGATCAGGATTTGTTCGAGCAGTTCCGACGAGCGGATGGGCTTGACCAGGCAGCCGGCTGCGCCGAGTTGTCGGCTTCGGTGGGACTGGTCTCCGTAATCCGAGGACGTTAGCATCATGATTAGAGGTGCGCGCCCGTCGGGGGCGGGGGCGGCCATGATCCGCTCGGCGAGGTCGAACCCGTCCATCTCCGGCATGTTTACGTCCAGCAGGATGATGTCGAACGATCGCCCAGCCTGGTGATGGTCGGCCAGGACCTTCAGGGCCGCCTTGCCGCTGTCAGCGAGGTAGGGCGTCATCTCCTGTGCGGCGAGGGTCTCGGCGAGCACCTCGCGGTTGACGGCGTTGTCGTCGACGATCAGCACCGACACACCCGTCAGGTCGGACAGCTCGGCGGGCAATATATCGGTGGCGGGCTCATCGGCCGGGGCCAGCGGGAGCGAGATGTGGAATGTGCTGCCGCGGTCGGGCTGGCTCTCGGCCCAGATTCGGCCTCCCATCATCTCGACCAGCCGCCGGCTGATGGTCAGCCCAAGCCCCGTGCCTCCGAACCGCCGTGTGGTGGAGGTGTCGGCCTGGGTGAACGCCTCGAAGATGTCGGCGAGCTTGTCGGCGGCGATGCCGATCCCCGTATCCTGGACGGCGGCGTGCATCTGGACCTGGTCGGGCTGGGTCTGCTCACACGAGACGTCGATCAGGACGTATCCCTCGGCGGTGAACTTCACGGCGTTGCCGGTGAGGTTCATCAGGACCTGTCGGATCCTGGCCTGGTCGGCGGTCACCCAGCGGGGGGAGTCGGGGGCGTATCGCACGACGACTTCCACGCCTTTGTCTTTGGCCACCGACGCGGCCAGCCAGGCCACTTCCTCGGTCAGGTTGCGGAGGTCGAACGGTTCGGACTCCAGGGTCAGCCGACCGGCCTCGATTTTCGAGAAATCCAGGATGTCGTTGATGACTACCAGCAGCGCCTCGGCAGATTGTCGAATCGCTTTGGCGTATCGGGCCTGCTGGGGGGTCTGGGGGGTCTTGAGAAGCAACTCCGTCATGCCGAGCACGCCGTTCATGGGCGTGCGGATTTCGTGGCTCATGTTGGCCAGGAACTCGCTCTTGGACTCGGTGGCCCGCTCGGCTTTGATCCGTGCGGCCTCCAGGGCGGCCTGTCTCTCATCGAGGATGGCCATCATGTTGTTGAACGCTTCGCCGATCTCATAGACCGGCTCGGCGATCGCCTGCTGGTAGACTTCACACTCCTGGCATAGGCCCAGTTTCTGAGCGAATGTTCCCTGGACCTTGTCCTGACAATGCGTCCCAGCCACCTGCCAGCACCGGGGGTTTCGCTCGCCGAAGCAGGGGCAATCCCGCTGGTCGCACTGCTTCAACTCCCAGCAGGTGACCTGCTGGGGATGTTCAAACCGCACTCCCTCGCCCGGTGAGTCCTTGGCCAGTGTGACCAGATTGGTAAACTCATCCAACGCGCTGCGGAGAATCTGTGCCAGGTCCCGATAACGGGCCTCGCTTTTCTTGAGCGTCTCCTGGGCCTGCTGACGATCCATTGCCCGCAGCCTCTCGGCCTTCAGATCCGCCTGGGCCTTGCCGCTCGAATAGGTCATGTACCCCGCCAGCAGCGCCACGACCAGCAACCCGCCCATCAGGGCATGGCTCAGTCTTGCCTGGGCGCGGATCGGCCCGGAAATCTCGGACTTGAGCGTCACCACCGCCAGGCCGTACTGTTGATCGCCCAGGCGGATGGGCGCAAAAGCCGCCAACTGCTCGAGGCATTCCAGGCCATTGACGTACTCGGCCGTGCCCTCCTCGCCGTTCTGCACGCGCCGGCGCAGTTGGCGTTCCAGCACTTCCACTTCCTCGTCGATCTGCTCCCAGGTCAAGCCCACGTAGTCAGAGTTGGTGTGGTGCAGCAGTTGCCCGTCGTTGTCCACCAACCAACAGAAACTCTTGCCTCCTGCTTGGGCTCGCGAGATGGCGCGGTCCAGGAGCTTGGCTATGTCCAACCCGGTGTAGACCACAGCCTTGATCTGCCCGCCGTCATATATCGGCGCCGCAATGCGGACCATCCGGCTGTCGCCGTGTTCGGGGACGATCTGGGGTCCGCCTAGGAAGGGCTTGCCCGTCCGCCAGACGGCCTGAAACTCGGGCGTGCTGAAGACGTTCGGGCGCTCGCCTGTTCTCGGGCTCTGGTGGATCACATTGCCGTTGGCATCGGCGATCGCCACGCTGTCTACCAGGTCGGTTTCCTCGGCTATGAACAGATCGAGCTCGGTCTGAAGCTCGGGTGTTTCATCGATGATCCTCGGGTCGTTGGCCAAGCGGTCGAGGTGGAACATCATGTTGCTGACGAGCTCTTCGGCCGTGGTGGCCATGGACCGCGCGATGGCGAGCTGGTGGGCCTGGAAGGCGCGAATCGTCTGACGCTCGAAGCGCTTCTGCCCCGCACCCAGGCCGATGATCATCAGCGCGACGACGACGGCCGCCAACGTCAGCGGCACGGCAAACTTCCAGCGAGTCGGGCTTTGCATCGCCTGAGTTGGCGCGGCGCGATGACGGTCAGACATAGACATCCCTCTCGATTGCATGGCCTGTCATAACTCTATTGGTCCACATCAATTGGTCGTGGAACCGAACGAATTGGAACACCCACCCGCTGACCATCCAGCCCATGGGTCGGCTCTTATTGTTCTATCGGACGGACTGCAGGGGCCCTTGATTACCACACCAAAACAAGTTGTCTTGCCCCATGCGTTGGGCTAAGTCCGTTCCCCGCTAGCCGGGCGCCAAGCCGCTCGACGAGGATCTCGGGCGCAAGAAGAAATGGACGGCCCGGGTGGGTCGTCCGTTTTGGGTTTTGGCGGTCGGGCGATTCTTGCGGCGGCCCGATGGAGGCGGGGATTAGATTGAGACGAGTCCCTGCTGGATGGCCAGGCGGACGAGGGCGGCTAGGGACTCGACGCCGCACTTGCGGTAGATGTTGTAGCGGTGGTTCTCGACGGTCTTGGGGCTGATGTGCAGGGCTCGGCCGATCTCCTTGCTGGACAGGCCCTCGCACATTAGACGGACGACCTCCAACTCGCGGCCTGTCAGTCGAATGCCCGGCAGGCGGCCGGCGGCGCCCGGCTCGACGGCGTCAGAGACGTCGCTGACCAGGAGCTGCGCGGCGTCCGGCGCCAGATAAGCCCGGTTGGCGGCCGCCATCGTGACGGCCTTGATTAGTTCAGCCGGCTCGGCGTCGAGGTTCACGTAGGCCTTCGCCCCGATCCGAAGGGCCCCGTACACCTCGGCCCGGGAGGCCTTTTCGGCCACGACCACCAGCGGCAGCGGTTGGGGCGTTCGTTTTCGCTCGTTGTCGATGCGGTGGAAGGTCGCGAACGGCTCGGCCCCACCCAGCAGTTGGACGATCACGATGCCGTCGCTGCACCCGCCCGATGCCAACGCCTCACTCAGCTCGTCCTGGTCGGCGAACAACCCGACCACGTCGATGCCGTCGCGCTGGAGCAACTGCTGCAGGGCCTCCCGCACCAGCCGCCAGCCGCCCACCAACAGGGCGCGGACCTTCACGCTGACAAGCGGCGTTTTGGGTACGCGGCGGGAAGTCTTGGTCAGTGGGGTGTCGGACGTTTTGAGCATGTTTATCGCGTTCCTTGGCCTTGTTGGTTGCTCGTCGGGCGGCCGGGTCCCTGGCCGCCCGACGAGCGTATTGACGACAGAAGGCTAATTCACGTTCATAAAATGCATTACATGCAATCCAGAGCTGACTGGCGACCATCCTTGGCCACCGGTACGGCCCGCAATCATAGTCACCATCGGTTAAGTCTGTCAATTTACATTTGTGATTTTTCAGAGTTTTTGCATATCAGCCTAGGGGTTCCCACCCGCTTGGCGCGGGGGTGTCCGTGGGGTATGGCAGTGGGGGCAATCACCGGCATCGCAGAGGCCCTGGCATCGGAAGGCCGGGGCTTTTGGGCTGGCTGGGGGCCCGATGATATGGCGGCTGCGTCGGTTTGGCGATCCTTCGGCCGTCGTCAGGCCGTTTGGTATGTCAGGCCGTAGCGGTCGCAGACCGCCTTGAGGGCGGCGATGGCTTTGCCGAAGAGGTCGGGCCCGCTGAAGCCGGAGAACTGCCCGGCCGCCGCCAGATGCGGCTCGAGCGTCATGGTCCCGTCGAAGCCGCGCCGGGCCAGGTCGGTGAAGATCGAATCGAACTGGCCGTCGCCTTCGCCGGCCGGCACGCACGGACCGTCGCCGGTGAGCTTGTCCTTGATGTGAAACGCGTCGGTCAGCTCGGCCAACCCCTGGGACCAGCAATCGTCGTAGGGCTTGAAGCCGTCGTTGACGAAGTTGGCCGGGTCGAAAATGCCCTTGAGGCGATCGGAGGCGATCGTGGCGAACAGATCCTTGACGCCCTCGGGGCTGAAGCCGTAGATGCCGGATTCGTTCTCGTGATACAGCACCACGTCGTGCCGCTCGGCCAAGTCGACCATTCGCCCCATGCGGTCGATGACCTCGCCGCGCTGGTTGCGGATGTCGCAGCCGTCGGTCGGGTAGAAGCTGAACATGCGAATGCTGCTGCACCCAAACCCCTTGGCGACGTCGCAGGTATGTTTGATCAACTCGATGTGGGCGTCGAAATCGTCGCTGATCTTGATCTTGCCGATGGGCGAGCCGATGAACGGCACCGTAAAGCTGCGATCGTCGAGGCGGCTCTTGTACTCGGCCACCTTATCCAGGGCCATGGCCGAGACGTTCGTCCCATCGATGCCGCGAACGTCGATGCACTTGATGCCATGGGCCTCGCATGTGTCCATCTGGAGGTCCAACTCGGGCCCGATCTCGTCGGCAAAGGCGCTGAACGTAATCATGCTCGGTTTCCTGTTCGTTCGGGGTGGCGCTCAGTCGGCGGCATCATAGCGGCCGGACCTACGACCGGCAAGCGTCGCCCGCCCACCGCGATCAGTTGACATGCCCACAATCAGCCGATATAGTAGCCAACTCTTTGGGCCGTTAGCTCAGTTGGCTAGAGCGGCCCGACGGGCAAGTCACTGGTCCCGACCTGCCGGAGCAAGTTGCACAGGACCGTGCTTTGGGCCGTTAGCTCAGTTGGCTAGAGCGCCTGCTCGACACGCAGGAAGTCACTGGTTCAAGTCCAGTACGGCCCATTGATGGGGATCTTCGTTTACATCCTGCGCTGCCAGCGCGATGGCAGTCTCTACGTCGGCCACACCAACAACCTTGCCCGCCGCCTGATCAGCACAACAATCCAGCCGGCAAGAGCTATACCGCCAAACGAGGGCCATGGACTCTCGTTCATCGAGAGCAGCATCCTGACCGCGGCTCTGCAATGAGGCGCGAGCATTTCCTGAAATCCCCCGACGGTTCGCGCGAGAAGAAACGCCTGGCAGCCGCTGCCGAAACGGTCGACTAGAGCGGCCCAACGGGCAAGTCACTGGTTCAAGCCGTAGGTCCCTTCGGGAGCCAGTACGGCCCATTGATGGAGATCATGTAAACCCTGCGCTGCCGGCGTGACGGGAGTCTCGCCGTCGGCTACACCAACGACTCTACCGGCGACTTGGACCTAGACAACAGCCCGGCGCGGGAACCAGTGTTGGGTTTTCAGGCACACTTTTACCAGCAGCAGCATCAGGGGCACTTCGATCAGGACGCCGACGACGGTCGCCAGGGCGGCGCCGCTGGATAGGCCGAACAGCATGACGGCTGTGGCGATGGCGACCTCGAAGTGGTTGGATGCTCCGATCATGGCCGAGGGGGCTGCATCGCGGTAGTCGAGCTTCATCGCCCTCGCCAGGCCGTACGTCAGCCAGAAGATCAGCATCGTCTGCACTGCCAGCGGGATGGCGATCCAGAGGATCGTCAGGGGATTGCTCAGGATATCGCCCCCCTTGAACGAGAACAGCAGGACCAGCGTCGTCAGCAGAGCGACGATCGTGATCGGCGTGAGCGCGTGCAGGAACTTCTGGCGGAACCACCGCTCGCCCTTCGCTCGGATGATCAGCCGCCGCGACGCGTAGCCGGCCGCCAGCGGCAGGGCGACGTAGATCGCAATCGAAAGCCCCAGCGCCTGCCACGGCACGGGCAGGCGGCCGACGCCCAACAGGAACCCGCCCAGCAGGCCATACAGCAACAGCATGGCCAGGGAGTTGATGGCCACCATCACCAGCGTGTGGCCGTCGTTGCCTTTGGCCAGGTACCCCCACACCAGCACCATGGCCGTGCAGGGCGCGATCCCCAGCAGGATGCAGCCGGCAAGGTAGCTCCGCCACAGCGGCACCTGGAGCGCCTTGACGCCCTCGTGCATTACGACCGTGCCGGCCCCGTGCGTTGAGCCGACGGGCAGGTCCAGGCCGAGCGGCATCTTCACGAAGTCGACTTCCTCCGGCCCGATAAGTCCGTGGAAAAGAACCCCCAGAAACAGCACTGCGATGGCGTACATCGTGAAGGGCTTGATGCACCAGTTGACAACCAGCGTCAGCCCCACGGGCTTGATGCTCTTGCCGGCCCGGACGACCTCGGCGAAGTCGATCTTCACCATGATCGGATACATCATAAAGAACAGGCAGATCGCGATGGGGATCGACACCACCGGCGCGCCGTGGACGTAGATGGCCATGCCGTCGAGGGCCTTGGCTGCGCCCGGGGCCACCTTGCCCAGGATAATCCCCCCGACAATGCACAGCACGATCCAGAGCGTCAGGTACTTTTCGAAAACGCTCAGCCCTTTGGGCTGCGGGGTGAGACACGCTTCAGTCGCCATGTTGGGCGCTCTGTTATCTGCTGGCATCGGTGTTGTCCGGGCCCGATCGGCCGAGTCGTTCACGATCGGCCGTACCTGGCGCACAGCTCTTCCTTGTCGGCCTTCCTGACGGCTTTGGCGGCCTTGGCGTCGATGCGGACCTGCTTGTCCTTGGCCAATGATTCCCGGGCCCATCGGATCGCGCCCCCCGCGAGCGGGCCGGCGGCGTCGGGCAGGCGGTAGTAAACCCACCGGCCTTGCTTGCGCGTTTCGACCAGCCGAGCCTGGTGCAGGATCGCCATGTGTTTGGAGACCGTCGAGGGGGCCAGAGCAAGCAGCTCGATGATCTGGCAGACGCACAACTCCCCGGCCGACAGAAACAGAACAATGCGAACGCGGCTCTCATCCGACAACGCCTTGGTGATCGACAGGTACTCCCGCATCGCTATCTCCTATACTTCGCCATGTATCGAAGTATACCCAAGCCGCCAACACCGTGTCAAAGGCGAAACGACGGAGCAGGGGAGAAGAAGCAACCGGAGCAGGATTACAGGATTGGTGGGATTGGGAGCCGGGGAGGAGAAACAGCAGGAGCAGGATTAGGGGATTGATGGGATTGGGAGATTGTTCTTGTTGCAACTCCTCGAAGCCTCGTTCTGAGAGGGCCCGGAAAGAAAGGAAAACAACAATCCCCTCAATCCCACCAATCCTCTAATCCCGCTCTCGTCGCTTCTTCTTGCATCCCCCCTGACGTGGGCTGTGGGTTGGCCCTGGTTGGTCGGCGGTGGAATGTGGGGCGGTGCGGTGCTACAATCCGCTGCAAGCGTAATGCCTCATCCTTTCAGGAGTCCGCAGTATGGCCAATCAGGCGGGCGCGACAGATCGACCGAGCGTCACCCACGTTGGGCAGCATTTTCCGAAGGTGGTCTTCTCGCAAAGCCGTCTTTGGCTGCTCGTGATTATCGCGGGGCTGCTGCTGGCGGGGTTGAGTATCTGGACGCATATGTCCGCCAGCGGCTCGCTGCGCAAGAGCTTGGCCGGGTATCTGCAGGCGATCCTGAAGGCCGACGTGGCGGCCCTGCGCAGTTGGCTGGACAACGAAAAGGCGGACGTGCGCGCCTGGGCGGCCCGAGACCAGGTTCGCCAGAACGTTCAGACACTCATTCGGATTGCTTCCGGCTCGCCGACCCCCGCCAAGCCGCTGCAGAGCTCGTCGGCGTTGGCGGCGCTTCGCAAGGATCTCAAATCCATTGAACTGAACAAGGACATCCGGGGCTTTGTCGTCATTGCGCTCGACGGGACCGTGGTGGCCGCCGATCGCGACCGGATCATCGGCCTGCAACTGTCGCCCGACGATCTGGCGAATCTGGACAGTGTCTTCGGCGGCGATTCGCAGATCACCCCCCCGTTTCGCAGGAGCGTGCTGGTCAGCGCCTACGGGCCCTGGCCTCTCGAGCCGATGATGGCTGCGGCAGCGCCGATCATCGTGGGGCCGAAGCCGCGGTCCCTGATCGATTCGCTCCTGGGCCCCGAGGAGGGGGACCGAATTGTCGCCACGTTGGTGTTTCTGCTGGACCCCAAGAAGGACTTCACCCGAATTCTGTCGATCGCCCATATGGGCCAGACCGGCCACACCTATGCGTTCAACCGCGACGGGATGATGCTGTCGGACAGCCGGTTCAACGAGGACCTGAAGCGCATAGGCCTGATCGCCGATCGACCCGATGCGACGTCGATCCTGACCGTCCACGTGCGCGATCCCGGCATGGACATCACCGGCGGCGACCGGCCGAAGGAGCCCCTGTCGGCGCGCCCGCTGACGCAGATGGCGGCATCGGCGATTGCGGGTGAGTCGGGCGTGAACGTGGCTGGGTATCGAGACTATCGCGGCCTGGAGGTCATGGGGGCGTGGGAATGGCTGGAGGAGTACGACTTCGGCGTGGCGACGGAAGTCAACCAAAGCGAGGTCAGCCGCGCGCTGCGTCCGATTTGGCTGACATTCGCGCTACTGGTGGCGTTCCTGGCGGCCGCCGGGATACTGCTGGTGGCCAAGACGTGGATGAACGTTCGTCTGCGGCACCGCATCGACCAGGTCCGCCAACTGGGCCAATACACGCTGATTGAAAAGATCGGCCAAGGCGGCATGGGCGAGGTGTACCGGGCCCAGCACACGATGCTTCGCCGCCCGACCGCGCTGAAACTGCTCCGCGGGCCGAGCGTCACGCCCGAGACGGTCGTCCGCTTCGAGCGAGAAGTGCAGCAGACCTGCCAGTTGACCCACCCCAACACGATCGAAATCTACGACTACGGGCGAACGCCGGACGGTATCTTCTATTACGTGATGGAATACCTCGACGGCCTGACGGTGGGCCATCTGGTCGCGATGGACGGGCCCATGCCGCCCGGGCGGGTGGTGGCCGTGCTCAGGCAGGTCTGCGGGTCGCTGCAGGAGGCCCACCAGATCGGCCTGATCCACCGCGATATCAAGTCGCAGAACATCATGCTCTGCGAGCGCGGCGGCAACTACGACGTGGTGAAGGTGCTCGATTTCGGCCTGGCCAAGGATGTCGCCGCGCCGGATACCTTCAAGGCGGCCGGGCCCGACGAACTGGCCGGGACGCCGAAATACATCGCGCCCGAACGGCTGCGCGACTCCCGTATCGCCGACGCGAGGACGGACCTGTTTTCGGTGGGGGCGGTGGCATTCCTGATGGTGACCGGGCGCGAGGCGTTTCTGGGCTCGAGCGTGCAAGAGGTCTGTGAGCAGGTGCTGCACGCCCCGATCGCCCGCCCCAGCGAGTGTATCGATCGGCGCATTCCGGCGGGGCTGGACGAGGTGATCTTCAACTGCCTCAGCCGCGACCCCAACGACCGTCCCGCCAGCGCCGCCGAGGTGATAGATCTGCTCGATGCGATCGAGGGTCTGGACGAGTGGGGGCCCGACCAGGCCCGCCAGTGGTGGCAGAATAACACCCACAAGATTCGCTCGGTCCGCGCGCGGCGGTCGGCATCGTGGCAGGCGGGGACAGGCGGGGCGACCGACCCGACGCCGCCGTTGACGGGCTCGTCGCTGGGCGGCGCGTAGCGGCGGGGCCGCCCGGCCGGCCGAACGGCCGCGGCGCGGGAAAACGCTTGTTTGTCGGGCCCGTCGCGCCTAGGCTTAAGCGTTCCAATGGAGCTACCTGTCGGATCGGTGGGGGCCGATGCCGCATCGTGTGAGTGAGACCTATGGGTGAACGCCGAATCATTTCCGTGCATTCCTATCGAGGCGGCACGGGCAAGTCGAACATAACGGCCAATCTCGCCGTCCTTGCAGCCGAAATGGGCAAGCGGGTGGCCGTTCTGGATACCGACCTCCAGTCGCCGGGCATCCACGTGCTGTTCGGGTTCGACCAGGATCAGATCAGCCTGACGCTGGTGGACTTTCTGTGGGGCAAATGTGAGATCCAGGACACCGTCTACGACGTGACCGATCGCGTCTGCCCGGAGGCGTCGGGTCGGTGCTGGCTCGTGCCGGCCTCGCTGACGACGCAGGCGATCTCGCGGATTCTCGACGAGGGCTACGAGGCCAGCCGCCTGAACTCGCACTTCGACGAGCTGATGGACGAGTTGGACCTGGACTGCCTGCTGATCGACACGCACCCGGGCCTCAACCGCGAGACCATGCTGACGTCGGCGATTTCCGACATCCTGATCCTGCTGATCCGCCCCGACCAGCAGGACTACTACGGCACGGCCGTTCTGGCCGAGATCGCCAACAAGCTGGAGATCCCCGCGATCTATCTGGTCGCCAACAAGATTTTCTCCCACGTCAACGAAACGCAGCTGCGCGAGCGGCTGGAAGAAGCGTTCGGGTACAGTGTGATCGGCATGATCCCTCTGTGCGAGGAGATGGCCCGCCTGGGCAGCCGGGGTCTGTTTATCCGCGAGCATCCCGAGCACGAGATCACGCACGAACTTCGCCAGATCGCCGAACGGATACTGGCGACCTGACGGGCGCCGCCGCCTGCGCCGGCCGGAGCAACCTGACATGGTTTCAGACCAACGGACGGCCCACGAGCTGGCGGCCATGGAAGACCTCGAGCAGCAGATCCTCGACGAGGAGCAGGCCATCCTCGCGCCGTGCGAGCACGGGCAGTTTCGCGTCTTTCGCCGCATCGCGTCCAATCCGGATAATCATCTGGCCATCAGCTTCTCCGGCGGCGGCGTGCCGGGCCTGGTGGGCAACTGCGCGCTGCTGGGGATCCTCGAAGAGCTGGACCTCATCGGCCATGTCAAGGAGACGTGGGGCACCTCGGCCGGCAGCATCGTCGCAGCCGCCCTGGCCACCGAGGTCGGAAGGGAGGAGGTCTATCGGCTGATCGAGCGCGTCGGTAAGGCGGGCCCGGTCGACGTGCCGAAGTGGGATTTGATCAAGGGGGTGCTGGGCTTCATCTTTCGCCGCCGGATACCGGAGGGCTTTGTCCGCGGCAGGGGGTTTCACGACACGATCTCCGACGGCATGAAGGTCAGGACGTTCGAGGAGGCCACCATCCCGCTCCGCATCATCACGTGCACCGACGATGGCAACGCACAGAAAGTCATCCACCGCAAGGGCGAGATCCTCCCGGCCATCATGGCCTCGATGTGCCTGCCCGGCATCATGTATCCGGTCAAGGACTGGAAGGGCAAGCCCTTCGGCTACTTCGACGGCGGCGTCGTGGAGAACACCCCGCTGGTATCGGTCATCGACGACCATCTCCGCGAAGGCCGCTCCACGCAACTGGTGGTTGTCTGCACACGGTTTTCCAGCGCGGCCAAGATCAAGAAGCCCCAGGGCTTCATGGCGAGGTTCCTCAACGTGTTGTATCACTTCCAGGATATGGCCTGGCGCTACCAGAAACAGACCGCCGACCAGGCAGCCAACTGTAAGTACCTGATCGTCAACCCCCACGTCGAGGTCGGAAAGATGCTGGAGTTCGAGCACATCCACTTTGACTATCTGCTCAGCCGAAAGATGTTCAAGCAGCAACTATCCAACGCCGGCGTCGCCGGCCGATTCGGCGCGGGGTGATGGGGCCGGACCTGTGGCGGGGGGGCTTGTGACTATTCGGCGCGGGTGGCGAGTTCTTGGGTAGCGATGCGGGGGGAGTGGGCGCCGCAGGTTTCGGCGTCGGCCTCTCCGGGTGACGGGTCCCCGCCGGGGTAGAAGCCGAACTTCTGCATCAGGCGTAGTTTCGGCAGGACGTTGCCGGCCAGGTCGATGTGGAAGAAGCCCGGGAAGATGTCGGCGTTGTCTTGGATGAGGGCGAAGGTCTCGCGGTGGCGCTCGGGCAACTCCACCGAACCGTCGCGGTAGATCTCCTGTCCGGTGAAGACGAACTCCGGCAGCAGGTAGGGGCAGAACTCCAAGTCTGCTGCGCCTTCCAGGTCGCGGTAGATTTCCGTCTGCGGCAGCAGGCTCAGCAGGCTGGGCAGGATCCGCGCGCCCATGGCTCGGAAGGAGACCATCTGAAACAACGTCTGGTGGAAGTCGTCCATTGTCTCGAACGGAAAGCCCCAAATGTAGAATACGTCGACTCGCGGGAAGATCGGAATCGCCTTGGGGACCACGTCCAGGACCTCGGCGGTGGTGAAGCCCTTCTTGACCTTCGCCAGCATCCGGTCCGAGCCGCATTCCACGCCGAACCGCAGTTCCAGGCAGCCGCAGTCGGCCATCTGCTGCATCATGTCTTCATCGACCAGGTTCACGCGGCCGAACGCTTTCCACTTGATGTCCAGGCCTGACCGTTGGAGCTCATCGCAGAAATCCACGACGTGCTCCCGCGACGAAACGAAGAACTCATCCTGGAACAGGAACATCTCCACCCCGGCGGTGTCGTGGAGAAATCGCATTTCCTCGACGATGCTCTCGGGGCTGCGGGAGTAGCTTTCAAGGTTCCACACCGGGGCGACGGAGCAGAACGTGCATGGGTACGGGCAGCCGCGGCTGGTCATCATGCCATAGCCGGCGTATCGAGCCAGATCGACCCTCTCGAACGCGGGGAAGGCGATGTCGTCAAGAGATGCGATGCGAGTCCGGTCGCCGTTGTGGTGGATCTGGCCGTTGACTCGATAGGAGATGCCCTGGATCGAGGTGAGGTCGCCACCGTTTCGCAGGGCGGCCAGAAGCTCTGGGCCGGTGCGTTCCCCCTCCCCGCGGCAGATCACGTCCACGCACGGGAACCGCTGGAGAATCTTGTCCTCGACGCTCTTGGACCCCACGCCGCCCAGGACCAGTGTCGCATCGGGGTATCGCTGGCGAAGGGCCTTCATCGCCTGCAGCGTGAACGGCAGCAGGTTGGCCATGCACGACAGGCCGATGACCGGGGCCGGGTCGGCGACGAACTCCAGGAAGACGGCCATGTCGAACGGGTCGTCCGATTCGCACATCTGATAGTCGCGGAAGTCGACCTCGACGCCCGCATCGGCCAACGCCCGCGTCAGGTACAGGCACCCCAGCGGCACGTGGGCCTCGCGCTCGATCTCCTCCCCGAAACGAAGGAACAGCATGTTGAGATTGATCAGTGTGATGTCGGCAGCCATGAGGGTCTCCGTGTCGCCTGGGTATTGATCACCACCGCATTCCTCGGGTGATCTGATCGACTCGGTCGCTGTCGTCATCAGGTTTGGCGTCGTCGGCGCTGTCGGCAGGTTGGCTTGCGGGCCGACTTGCGGGCTGACTTTCGGGTTGGGACGTAGGCCCTTTGTCGTCTTGTGCCGGCTGAGTTGCCGGCGGCAACGGATGATCCGGGGTAATGCCTCGGCTGAAGGATCGGATTGCTCCCGGTGGCGGTCCGGGCTGGGTCGCCGGCTCGGTTGCTGGGGTGTCTGGCCGGATGCCTTGCGGCGCCGGTGGCGCCGGCTGGGTGTTCGGTTCATCTACTATCATGATGCCGGCAATGAAGACGGGGGAGTCCCCGGCCGGTCGAGCGTCTGATTCGGCCGGACGACTGGCTGCGGCGGCCTTTTCTTTCGGATCGTCCTCGCGGATGCCTTGTGTGGCAATGTCGCGGTCGCAGCCCGCGACCGCTCCCAATGCAATGAGCATCGCGGCCGCCACCTTGCCCAGGAAGACGGCCTTGCTGCTTTCCGGGATGCGGGTCCGGTGTATGAAGGCCTCGAGCTGCTCGCGCGGGATGGCGGCCAGAAGCAGGGCTTCGTCGGCGTCGAGTTGCAGATCGATCTCCTTGGCAGCCCCGCCGCGTTTTTCAAGCAGCAGCACCTCAAATGCCGGATCGACCGACGCCTTCTTGACGAGCACTTCGATGCCCTGGGGGATCTGGCCGACGGACTTGCCGGGCCCCGGCGGCCGCCCGCCTACGATGGTTGTGCGCACGGCTTCCTTCTCTTGCGGCTGTGGCTTGTCGTTGGTCATGGCCATATCTCCCTGGACTTAGACGCACACAAGTCGTCTGGTGTTCGACAAATCTCGCTGCCCCGCATCAATTCGCGCCAGTCTGAGTATACCGTGTCAACGGGCGTCTGTCACTTGGACTTCCGCTTGTTGACGATGGGCCGGGTGGGGTAGGGTATCGGCAGGAGATTGTTATGAGACTGGAACACATTGCGTTGCAGGTGGCTGAGCCCGCCCGGATGGCGGCGTGGTATTGCGAGCATCTTGGGATGAAGGTGGTCGATCAGGTGGGCGATGCGTGCTTTTTCATCGTCGATGAAGGCGGCGCCATGCTGGAGATCTATCACAGCCCCGCCGAGGGTGTGCCCGACTATGCAGCCAAGACTCCGCTCGAGTTGCACGTGGCGTTTTGGACCGACGATGTCCCCGGCGACTGCGCCAGGCTGGCCTCGGCCGGCGCCACCATTGTTCGCCCGCCGGACGATCCGTCGGCCGATTTCCAGCAGGCCATGCTGCGCGATCCGTGGGGGCTGGTGGTGCAACTGATCAAGCGGGCAAAACGGCTGAACTAGATCGGCTGCGGAAGGATCGCCCAATGCACTATCGACCGCTGGGCAAGACGGGCGTCGACATCTCGATCGTGTCGCTGGGATGCATGGGGTTCGTGGACGACGAGTCGGCCCATGCGACTGTGCAGGCGGGCCTGGACGGGGGGATCAACTACTACGAGACGTGCTGGGGCTACGCCCACAGCGAGCGGCGACTGGGCGAGGGGCTGGGAAGCAGGCGGGGTGAGATCATGGTCTCCACCAAGTCTTACCCCGAGAGCGTCGATGGGTTGTCGGTGGCGGATACGATGCGCAAGCGGCTGGAGGAGCAGCTCCGGCGGCTCAGCACCGACCATGTCGATTTCTACCACGCGTGGCATACGACGACCGAAGAGGATTACGCCAACGCCATCGGGCCGGGCGGCTGGCTGGAAGCGGCGCGGAAGGCCCAGGATGAAGGCCTGATCGGCCACATCGGCATCACCACGCATGCAGGCCCCGAACTGGTTGGGCGGATGATCGACGACGGCTGCTGGGAGGTCATCACGCTGCAATACAGCCTGGCGGTTTCGGCCACTCGGCCGATGGTGGCCAAGGCGCATGCCAAGGGAATGGGCGTCATCGTCATCGGCGCGATGGCCAGCGGGATGCTGGCCTGCCCAAGTGCGTTGCTGCAGGAGGTGTTCGGCGTCGACGATCAGGCGGCCGGCGCGCTGCGGTATGCCCTCAGCGATCCAGGCGTCTCGTCGGTGGCATCGGGGATGGTCTGGGCCGATGAGGTCCGGGCGAACTGCCGGGCCGTCGACGCCATGGCGGACCATCTGAGCATCGACTATCAACGCCAGGTCGATGATCGGCTGGCTACGCTGCTCGAATCGGAGGACCTGGCCGAACTCAAGCGGTACTGGTGCGACGGCTGCGGGCGCTGCATCGCCGTGTGCGACAAGCTCGTCGAGCCGTGGAGCCTGCTGAGGGCCTACAACGTCGCGATGCTGGGCGGCCGGCCGCGAGATACTGCTGCACTTGTCGCGGGCTGCGAGCGCATGCTCAAACGATGTCCCGAGTGCGGCCGCTGCGCAGGCGTCTGCCCCCGCAACATCGATATCCCCCAGCACCTGGAGCGCATCGCCCGCCTCATGCGGTCCCTGCCAGCCGACAACTCATAGACCCCCACAGCAGGAACCGGGAGCCAGGAACCGGGAACCGGGGGAAAAACACACAACACCAATCCCATAATCCCATAAATCCTCTAATCCCGCTCTCAGTTGCTCCCGCCCACCTCGTCACACCGGTCGTAGAACTCGTTGAGCACACCGGCCAGGGCGGTGTCTTTCTTGACGACGCCGATGTAATGGGCCAAGGCCTGGACTTGCAGCTCCAGCAGCTTTTGGCCTTTCTCGATGGAGGCGACCGTGGCGTCGCCGGCGTAGTGGTCGGGGAACTTTGCGTACCACTCGGCGGTGATGTTGCCGGGGCTCAGGTGGGCCAGGCGGGGATTCGGGTCGGCCTTGCGGCCTTGGAGGGCGTCCATCTTCACCAGCTCGGGGAAGTTGGCCAGCGTGATCGACGTCTCGCATTCGCACGCGTGCTCGTGGACGGCGGTTTCGAGGATGTCATCCCACTGGCTGGCCCAGTCGGGCGTTGGCGGGAACAGGTGGCGAAGCAGATAGATGCCGTAGTCGCGCCGCTCGGACAGGTGTACCTGGAGGAGGTAGTTGAGCATCGCCCAGTTTCCGCCGTGGGCGTTGTAGATGAGGATCTTCTTGAACCCGTTGCGGGCGATCTCGTCGCAGACAGCCTGCAGCACCTCCAGCGTCATCGTCGGCGGCAGCGCCACGCACCCCGGGAACGGCCGCGACTCATGTATCTGGGCGATGTAATAGGGCGGAAACACCACCGCCGGCTCGCGCTCGGCCGCCAGGCAGCACAGCCGATGGCCGTTCAGGTAGTCCGTGCCGATGGGCAAGTGGTCGAAGTGCTTCTCCAGCGAGCCGATGGCGATCACACACACGCCGGTGTCCTTGACGGCCTTGGCGAAATCAGGTGCGGTCAGTTCTTCCCATTGCATCGGTCTACTCCTTGGGCACGGCGACGTTCCATGTTCGGCCGGCAAGGATGGTGCGGGCCTTGGCGAGCTTGACGGATCCCCAGCCGGTGAGCGTGAGTTCTTTGAGTGTCAGGCCGCCGCGGAGGCACGTCAGCTCGACGGCGATCTTCTTGGCGGACCGCCTCTGACGAATGGTTCCCCACGCGTAGCCGTTGGACCAGAACCAGGTGACGGCCTTGGTAGTCTTGGCCGGGGCGAAGGCGATGGACTGCGTGACGCCGGAATAGTGGAAGCCCGTCAGCGTCAGCAGGGCGGCCCAACTGGCCATGGCGCGGGCGTAGTGATGGCCGCACTCGGCTTCGTCGAAGGGGCTCCGCTTTCGGCCGTCGTAGCGGTTGCGGATGGCGCGGATGACCTTAAGCCCGGCGGCGCGCTGGCCTTCCTGCAACATGCCGATCGCCGCGGTGTACTCGAAGCCCGTCATCACCTCGGTGAAATACGGGAACGGCCGCTTGGGCCGGTCGCCCTTGGGGTAGCTGGCCATCAGCAGGGCCTGCTCGTCGCCGAGGATGAAGCTTCGCATGCAGTTGAAGTGGTCGAATACGCCGTCCACCCAGTTGTGCTTGCCGATGCTGCGGAGCGTGGTCTTGACCTTCTTGGGATCGTGCAGATAGCCCAGCCCCATCACGTGGGCCATGTACTGGCCGACGAGCTGGTCGACCAGGCAGCCCGTGCCGAGCTGGAACTGCGGCTCGCCGGCGTCGTTGCCGCCCATGGCCAGGGCAAATCCGGAGTCGACGTTCTTGGTCTTCTTGGGGGGACGGATCTCGTGCTCGTAGTACTCGCCGTTGAACAGATTCTCATCCATCCACTTGCTGCCGCGGGTGAACAGGCTGCGACAGGTCTCGGCGAAATCGGTCTCGCCTACGTAGCGGGCCATTTCCTCAGCCGCCCGCAGGGCGCCCAAATACCAGCCCGTCATCTGCGGGTTGGGGCCGTAATACTCCACGTCCATCGTGTTGTGCTGGCACCCTTCCATCACACCGTCGCGGTCGGCGTCCCAGCCGCCCTCGACCCAGCAGAACGCCAGGGCCTTTTTCACCTTCGGCCAGAGGCGCTTCAAGAACGCGTCGTCGCCGCTGAGCTGCCAGTCGCGGTACATCTTCATGATGCAGCCCATCTGCCCGTCGGCGGCGGCGTAGGGGCTCTCCTGGGCGCGCTCGATCGGTAGGGCTGCGCGGAAGCTCATCAGCCCGTTATCGTGGGTGGCGCAGCCGAACTCGACGTCGCGCATGGTCCGGGCCAAGTCGCCGAACAGAAACGGCGTGGCGTTCTCGTAGTTCCACACGTGCGTGCACGACCCGTTGCAGCAGCCGGCATGGTCGTGACAACCCTCGAAGCCGAACAGCCGCCCGTCGGGCGTGCGGAAGACGGTCTGGCTGCGAAGCGTCGACAGGTTGAATAGCGCCGCCTCGCGCACCTCGGCCGGCAGGTCGCTATCGACGACGGCCTGGACGAACTGGGCGGTTTGGGTCTCGAGCTTGGCCAGTTGCGGGGCGAACTTGATCGCGACGTCCCAGGCGTCGGCGTATTGGGTGGTGTAGTAGTTGCCGATCCAGTTTGGGTTGTCGCACTGGCCGCCATCGCAGCAGCCCTCGGTCTCGACCGGCGACCAGGTCTGGCGGTTGGGGAAGTGCCACGTCAGCAGAAACGTCACGTCCTTGCTTGCCCGCGGCGGGACAGTGACCGAGACCGTCATCATCCCGTGGGGGTGGTCGGACTCAGCCGGGTTGGTCTTGTCGAGCTTGCCGTCGTCGCTGAAGTCCTGCCAGAAATCCAGCAGCCCGCCGTGCCAGCCCATGCAATCGTCGGGGATGTTGGTCCAGCAACTGGTCGGCCCGGCCGTGGTGGTCGTCAGGGCCATCGTGCCGAAGGTCTCGGCGCTGGCCGGCAAGCCTGTCGTCGAAAAGAACAGCCCTCGCACCTTGCCGCTCTCGCGGTAGGTGTTGACGTTGCCTTTGCACTCCCCGCCGGCGCCGTCGGTGCCGATGAAGTTCGGCAGGCCGCCGCAGATCGACGCCCGGACGGGCTTGTTGGTCCGGTTGATCAGCACGTATCGCAGAACGGCCACAGGAATGCCGCTGGCATCGGCGTCGGCCGGGATAAGCGGGTTGAACGCCTCGAGGCGCACGTCGAGCGGGACGCTCGGATCGGTCAGCAGCACCTGGCCGAACGGATAGGCGGCGGCGAATTGACAATCCCGGAACCGCGGCAGGCCGTGCGCGGGCGCCGAAGCACCCATGCCGCCCTCGTAGTCGGCGACATCCAACGGCCCTTCCAGCAGCTTGGTGACGGCCGGTTTGCCGGCCTGTTTGGCGTGAAGCAGGAAGGCCGATCCGCTGACGATGCCGGATGAGCCGGGCACGAAGGTCTTGGCCGGCCGGTTGACGATCTCCCAGTCGCGCAGGTCGCCCCGTCCGCCGAGCGAGACGGTCCCCGTTCCGATGCCCCCCAGCGGCAGCGCGATCCGCGCCAGGTGGTCGGAATCGTAGGTGGTCAGCACGGGCCAGTCGCGATTGGTCGCTACGCTCATGATCGTCTCCTTGGCCGCCAGTTCTTGGGCGGACACGGATTGTCGCGGCTGGGGGGGGAATTGTCGATTGTTGATTGGGAACTGCAGACCTGCCTGCCGGCAGGCAGGTTGCGGAATGCGGAATGGGGGCTTCGGCTAGCGGAGAGAGGAGGATTGCAGGATTGATGGGATTAAGGGATTGGTTTTGTGGTTTCCAGATTCCTGGTCACTGGCCGGCGCCTAGGCCCCGCACTCGCCGTCGGTCTGTCAGGTATTTCCATTAACTTTAGGGACAGGGCGCGAAGGAGCTGCTGCAGCTTACTTCCAGTCTGCGAAAGTATTTAACACGACGCCATGTTCACAGGTGAAGTCCCCATGGGCCCAGGTCGGTTCCACACTTGCCCGGGTCGGTTTAGGGGTTTTGCTGGAGGGCTACTCAAGGCAGGGGCGTTCTCATCCGAAATGATATGACAGGAAGTAATCAACGGATGCGCTGCGCATCCGAACTTGCCGTGAGGCGGAATGACGTGCCGTTCCCCCGGATTCGGAGAGACCGACCTGACGGAGGCCTTGGCCGTTCAAGGCGACAGGTGGTCTCGGTACCTCGCACAGGGACCGGTTGCCGCAAGCGGCCGGATACTTGTTGACAGAAAGGTTGTCCATGATTCGCGTCCTGGTTATTGATGATTCAGACGTCGTTCGAGACGCTTTGTCTTCCCATCTGTGCGTGTCGCAGGATATAGAAGTCGTCGGCACGGCGGTGGACGCCTTCACTGCCCAAGACAAGGTCGTGCGCCTGCAGCCGGACGTTGCGGTGCTGGACCTGGAGATGCCCGGGACGGACGGGCTGGTCTTGTTGACTAAGATCATGACCCATCACCCGGTTCCCGTGGTCGTTGTCAGTTCGCCCGGCCCCGAAGGCGCTCGGGCCGCCATCTGCGCCCTGCACCTTGGGGCTGTGGGTGTTGTCAACAGGCCCGGACCGGGGGTCTCTGCCGCTGAGACCATTGAAGAGCTGGTCAACAAGGTCCACGCCGCCGCCGCGGCCACGGCCGAACTCACGGTCGCGACGCACGCGCCGGCAGTTCGTTCGGATGAGAACGGTGTTTCTGAGCGGATCATCTCGCAGTACGTTGACGACCCGGATCTGTCGGACATCATCGATCAGTTTGTGGACAAGCTTCTCGAGTACGCGCAAACCATGCGCCGATTGCTTCAGCACGGCGACCATGACGAACTTCAGCGCCTTGCGTACCAGATCAAGGGCGCCGGCGGCAGCTATGGGTATCCTAAGCTAAGTGAAATGGCCGCCGACCTTGAGCAGGCAGCCAAGGCGAGAGACACCGAATCCGCTCACCTGGCTTTGGCGACCTTCAGCGCCCTGTGTCAGGCCATTGTCCGCGACCGTGGCGCCGTTGTCCTCACAGACAAGGGAGGGATGACCAATGAAAGTCCTGATTATTGACGACAGCCCGGATGCGGTAGCCATCGCCACGGCGCGTTTGAGGCAGGACGGCCTTCAGGTCGTCAGTGCTGCCGATGGCCGGGCCGGTCTGGATTTGGCCGCCGCCCAGAGGCCCGACCTGATCCTGCTGGATGTGGCCATGCCGGACATGTCCGGCTTCGACGTCTGCCGGCAGCTCAAGAGCGATTTGAATCTGAGCACGATTCCCATCATCTTTCTGACGGCGATGGATGATACGCTGCAGAAGGTGCGGGGGCTCGAACTGGGCGCCGTGGACTACGTCACCAAGCCGTTCGACGCTTTCGAGCTTCGCGCGCGCGTGCAGGCGGCCTTGCGGACCAAGCGCTTCGCCGACATGTTGACCGAGTTCGCCAACATCGATCCGCTCACCGAACTGCCCAACCGCCGTGCCTTCATCAATCAATTGAACAAGGAGTGGGCTCGCAAGGAACGGCACGGAGATCCTTTCGCTCTGATCATGGCCGACATCGATTACTTCAAGCGCGTCAACGACACCTACGGCCACAGTGTCGGAGACCGGATGCTCAAGGCCGTCTCCAAGGCGCTCGCCGACCAGTGTCGCGAGCTAGACCTGGCCGCCCGCTACGGCGGTGAGGAGTTCGCTATTATCGCGCCCAATCAGTCGGCCGAAGCGGCCGGAAATCTGGCCGAACGGTGTCGCCAAGGCGTCGAGCATATCCGTCTGCACGTCACAGGCAGCGATATTTCCGTCACCATCAGTTTCGGCGTGGCGGATTCCCAAGGCCTCCATTCGATAGCTGAAGTGATCGAACTGGCTGACCGCTGTCTCTATCAGGCCAAGCTCGCCGGGAGAAACACCGTCTTCCGGCACAGTGAACGCGTTCACAGCTGAGCGGCTCCTCTCGGCAGCCTCACGCCTTCATCTCGTCGGCGATTTTTTTCTCAGATTGCCCAAACCTTCTGTCGGTTGGGACGTCCAAAGGGGGAGTGACCGTTCAATCGGAATGGGCCGGCGAGCTTTCGACGGGAGAACAACCATGTACACAAGAACTCTCACTGCGGTTTGTATCCTGGCCGTATGCGCCGCGGGGCTGTTTGGCTGGTCATGTCAGGAGACAAAGGTCCAGCCGCCCGAGCAGGGAAACAGCTCCAGCAATGAACAGACCTCCTCGACCGAATCGGCCAAGACCGAATGGACCACGGCCGTCGATCCCAAGCCGCTCACCGACAACGTTAATCGCGGCCTGGCGTGGCTGTCCACCCACCAGCTGGATAGCGGCGCCTGGGGCCAGGGCGAAGAGTCCGGGCGGATGGGGGGCGGGGGCGAAATGAAGGCCACCGCCAGCGTGGCCGATACCTGTCTCGCCGCCTTGGCGCTAGTCCGTTCCGGCAGCAGTCCGTCCGACGGGCCTTACGCCGCCAACATCTTGCGGGCCGTTGAGTTTGTCTGCTTGCAGGTCGAGGCCGCCAACGACGAGTCGCTCTACATCACCAAAACGCGAGGCACCCGGGTCCAGGCCAAGCTCGGCGCCTACATCGACACATTCCTGGCTTCCATGTTTCTTTCGGAGGTCACCGACACCATGCCCGACGAGCAGAGCGCCAAGCGCGTCGGCGCAGCCCTTCAATGCGTCATTGACAAGATACAGAAACACCAGAAAGCCGACGGCACGTGGGCGGGCCGCGGCTGGGCGCCGGCTTTGGCCCAGTCGATGGGCACCAAAGGCCTGAACATGGCCGCCATGAGGGGGGCGGACGTCTCTACGCAGGCCCGCATTAAAGCCGGCGATTATGCGGCTAAGCAGTACGACAGGGTGTCGGAGAAGTTCGACAGCGAAGGGTCAGCCGGTGTGGACCTCTATGCAGCCGCCTCGTCGGTCGGCGGACAAAATGCGTCGGTCATTGTCGATCGCAACGAACGCGACGGAGTTAAGGCCCAACTCGAAAACGCTACGAACGACGATCAACGCCGCGAGGCCTCCGACGAACTGGCCCGGATGGACAAGGCCGAGGCGAACCTGAAGGCTTCGCGCGAGACGGTCCTGGGCCGCCTGGATGATCCGAAGTTCATCGCCGGGTTCGGCTCCAACGGCGGCGAGGAGTTCCTCAGCTACCTGAACATCAGCGAAAGCCTCGTTCTCGAAGGCGGCGATGACTGGGAGACGTGGGACCGCAACATTACGAGGAACCTCAACCGCATTCAGAACAACGACGGCAGTTGGACCGGCCACCACTGCATCACGGGCCGGACGTTCTGCACGGCCTCCGCGCTGTTGGTGATGATGACCGATCGCTGTCCCGTACCTGTTGGGACCGCATTCGCTCAGCGGTAACGCCGAGACGCGAGATCGTCGATGCTTCGGCAGAGGTCAGCGTTGTGGATCGTGGCGACCTGCCTGACGGCGGTTGCAGCCACCGGCTGCGCCGGCCCTTCGGGCCGTGTCATCCGCATCGACGCGGCCCTGGCCGAGGCCGGCCGATACATGATCGCCGCTCAATCGCCTGACGGCGCCTGGCGGTCGGCGACCTACGGGTGTTTCAAGGCGGACCCGGCGCTGACACCCCATGTGATGAGTTGCCTGTTCTTCCTGCCGCAGACGGGCGATGGGGCGTTGGCGTCGTTTCGCCGGGGCGCGGGTTACCTGTCCGGCTTTGTCGGCGATGACGGCCGGCTTGATGTCGGTCGGCGCGAGCTGCTGTTCCCGACCTTCACCGCAGCCGCAGCCAGCCGCGTGGTCGTGCTGGAACGCAAGACGCCCCGCGCCCTTCTCACCCAGCGGGCCTGGCTGGCCTACGTTCTCGACCGGCAGCTCACCGAGCGACTCGGCTGGCGCCCAGCCGATCGTGAGTACGGGGGGTGGGGGTTCGCCCTGGACGTGCCGCGAAAGCCTGCGCCCGGCCGGCGGCGGGAGCGGTTTTTCGAGTCGAACCTCGTCGCGACGGTCTACGGCGTCGCTGCGTTGCATTCGGCCGACACGCCCGTTGACGACGCGGCCTTTGGACAGATTCTCACCTTCGCCCGTAAGTGTCAGAACGTCTCCGACGATCCAAGCCGGGCCGATCCGGCCTTCGATGACGGCGGGTTCTACTTCATCCCCGACGATGAGGTCCAGAACAAGGCCGGGGTCGCCGGCATCGACCGGTTCGGTCGAAAGCGTTTTGCCTCCTACGGCACGATGACGGCCGACGGGGTGCGGGTGTTGATCCGATGCGGCCTGGGCCGCGACCATCCGCGCGTCGTCGCCGCCCGCAGGTGGTTGGAGCGGAACTTCTCGGCCACTCAAAACCCCGGTGTCTTCGCAGCCGACCGCGAGGAAATCCGCAACGCGACGTACTACTACTGGACGTGGGCGGTCTCGCACGCGTTTCTGGCCCTTCGGGCCCGCCAGATCGAATCGCCCGACGGGCCCATCCGCTGGGCCGAGGTCTTGGCCGATGAAATCCTCCGTCGCCAGCGGCCGGATGGGTCGTGGGTGAACGGCTACACCGACGCCAAAGAGGACGATCCTCTGGTGGCTACCCCTTTCGCCGCAGCTGCCCTGGCCATCTGCCGGGCGATGATGACGGGGGAGTATGCAACCATTGACGGCCGCTGCGTGAGCGTTCGTCCGGGCAGGCGCAGGTCACATCCACAGACCGCCTCCAGGTAGCTGCGGCGCCAGCCGGCAACCTCAGCGCACGGCGACGCGGATGTGTTTGCCGGTGGCGGCTTCGGCGACGGCGTCGTTGATTCGATCCAGGCTGAACGTCTCGCCGACGATCCGGTCGTAGGGGTACCCCGCCGCGCACGATTCCAGAAAATGCAGGGCTTGGCCGAGGTGGGTGGGCTGATAGTTGTGGATTCCCTTAAGCGTCAGGACCTTTCGCGTCAGTTGATTGCCGTCCAGCTCGAACTGGGCCCCCGGCGTGACCAGCCCCGCGATCAGGTACCGCCCGCCGATCCGAAGGGCCTCGACGCCCATCGCCACCGCCTGCGCCTGTCCGCAGACTTCGAAGGCGACATCCGCCCCGCGCCCGTCGGTCGCATCGCGGATCGCTAAGACCACCTCGTCCGCCGAACAGTCGGCCAGGTTGAACGCCTCGTCGGCGCCGAACCGCTCGGCCAGTTCCAGGCGGGCCGGCTGGACGTCGGTCACGAACACCCGCGCGGCGCCGGCCTCTTTGCACAGAGCGATCAGGTTCAACCCCAGCAGGCCCGCGCCCTGAATCAGAACGCTCTCGCCGGCCGCCAGGCCGATCGTGTCCTTGGCGCAGATCACGGTGGCCAGCGCGCAGTTGGCCGGTGTGGCGATCTCGTCGGCCAGGGCGTCGGGGACGCGAAAGACCGCCGTGCCGGGCCAGAGGCAGACGTGCTCGGCGAAGCCACCCGTCAGGTGCGGCGGCTCATCGCAGCACGTGTGTCCGTACTTGCGCAACTTGACGCACTTGTTTTCCAGCCCGTGTGTGCAGAAAAAGCACATCCCGCAGCACGCCATGATCGTCCACGACACGCGGTCGCCGACGGCCAGCGGCTGGCCGAAGCCGTCGGCGGTCAACCCCTCGCCAAGCTGCACGATCCGGCCGAGGATTTCGTGGCCCAGGATCAACGGTGCGGGCTCCTTCCGCCGCCCGGAAATCGTGTGCAGGTCCGACCCGCAGATCGTGGCCATGACCACCTCACACACAGCCGCGCCCGGCTCGAGCTGCTCGGGCAGGTCGAACGTCTGCAACTCCAAGGGTCGCCCAACGTCGCGAAAAACCGCCGCCTTACTCATGGGCGATATCTTACGGCCGCGATGCCCCCCAGCCAAGCCGTTGCGGCGCAAGCTTGCCGCTTGTGGGGATGGGGGCTGTGTGCCTATGATGAACGATCGAGACGGCAGGGGGCCAGACTGCCCACGATCCCTGTCGTCTGCATGCAATGAAGATACGCGAGCTATTCAATCTGGGTGTCCCCAAGGGCCCGGCGATGCAGGCCGCTCTGCGGGCGGCCGCCGATGCCGGCCATTCCGGCATGAACAACAAGACCGTTCGCCAGGCGATCGCGTCGGTGGTGGCCAATCCGCAGGCCTACGAGAACGACGCGGTGTTCGGCGAGCTGGCCGAGGTCCTGCAGAGCTCGGCCGAGGCCCGCGCCGCGTATCGCGAGCGGGCCGAGTCGGCCCCGTGGAAACAGTGGGGCCGCGACATCGAGCCCGGCGCCGTCGAGCAGATGCGCAACGCCTGCCGCCTGCCCGTGACGGTGCAGGGGGCGCTGATGGCCGACGCTCACCAAGGGTACGGCCTGCCGATCGGCGGGGTGATGGCGACCGACAACGCCGTCGTGCCCTATGCCGTCGGCGTGGACATCGCCTGCCGGATGAAGATGACGGTGCTCGACATGCCGCCCGATGCTCTGGTCGGCCGCCGCGATCAACTGCGGAAGGCCCTGGAGGGCGAGACGCGGTTCGGCATCGGGGCGGCGTTCAAGAATCGCCGCCGCCAGCATGTTGTGATGGACGAGGACTGGTCGGTCAGCAAGATCACGGCCGAGCTGAAGGACAAGGCGTGGAGCCAACTCGGCACCAGCGGCAGCGGCAACCATTTCGCGGAGTTCGGCACGTTAACGCTCGAACGGGCGGCGCTGGGCCTGGAGGCGGGCGTGTACCTGGCCCTGCTGAGCCACAGCGGCTCGCGCGGCGCGGGGGCGACGGTGGCCAATCACTACAGTAAGCTGGCGATGCGGCTGCACCCGGAGCTGCCGCGAGAACTGATCCACCTGGCCTGGCTGGATCTCGATAGCGACGCGGGGCAGGAGTACTGGCGGGTGATGGAACTGATGGGCCGATACGCCGCAGCCAACCACGCACTGATCCATCAACACGTTGTCGGCGCGTTGGGGACCGAGGTGTTGGCCGGCGTCGAGAACCACCACAACTTCGCCTGGCGCGAGACGCACAACGGTCGGGACGTGATCGTCCACCGCAAGGGCGCCACGCCGGCGGGGGAGGGGGCGATCGGCATCATCCCTGGCTCGATGGCGACCAGCGGCTACGTGGTTCGGGGCAAGGGCAACAAGCTGTCGCTCGATTCGGCCGCCCACGGGGCCGGTCGCCGCATGAGCCGCACCGCCGCCAAGCGGCAGTTCACCTGGTCGCAGGCGAAGCGCCTCCTGCGGGACCGCGGCGTGGTGCTGATCTCGGGCGGCCTGGACGAGATCCCGATGGCCTACAAGGACATCGAGACCGTGATGGCCGCCCAGCGCGACCTGGTCGAGCCCATCGCGCGGTTCGACCCAAAGCTGGTCAAAATGGCGCCCGCCGGCGAGCGCCCGGAAGATTAGGGGTCGCCGTCGGGCTGCATCGGTCGGCTGTTCTATCTATTGTTGAGCAATCGACTGGGGATTCATTGACATCCCGGCGAAATTGCTTTATAGTCGGTCAGAAGAGACGGTCCTGGCGGATTGGCAGGGCCTGGGCTGTTGGAAGTTGGCGGGACGACTGACGTAATAGACGGCGCTGAATGGAGACGTGAACTTTGGTGTCTCGACCGCCAGTGATTCAGTTGGGCTCATCAGGGAAACGAGTGAGGGATTCCGCCATCAAGCTGGCTTGCCATGCGCATCCGCGCGAAAGGGCTAAGTGTGGATTCGATTAAGGCTAACCGTTCCTCCGACGTCGTGAAGTTCGAGAACCTCGAGCCGCGCCTGCTTCTCAGCAGCATGTTGTCTGTGGAATCCTTGGACTTGACCACAGCGGTCGATCTGATCCAACTCGAATATAACATGCCCGCTCTGCAGATTGAGCAGGTCTACTCAGGTGAGGCCGGGCCTCTCTCCCAGGTCGTGCTGGGAGATTCGCAGCTGACGGGGGGGACGGGACAGGTGATGTTGCCGTCGGTCACCACGCAAGTGGTCATCCCCTACGGGTATGAATTGGCTGATGTGCTGGTCGAGACCGGGGAGAGGATCGTCCTGGACGGACAATACACGCTGACAGAAGGCGATATACTGATCGCCTCCGACGGCGAAACGACGGCGTCGATGGAGTGGATCGACCGGTCGAACGGGTATGAAGTCGTGGGTGTTTACGGCCGGCGCGGCGTGGACATTCTCGTGCTGAATTTCTATCCGGTGGAGTACTCCTTGCAGGCGGGAACGCTGTCGTATTTCGACTCGTTGGCATTAAGCGTGCAGTTGACGCCCAGCGATATGGCGCCGGATCAGTCGCATCAGCTTCTCTATCGCGCCGACGATATTCGCCCCTTGTCTGATCAAGTGGATAACCCCGCCGCACTGGCCAGCTACGAGGCAGCCGAGTTCGTGGTGTCGGCTGCTACCGTAGGGAGTCTCGTGGACCCCGCCGACACCTACAATTACGTGATTATCACCAACAACGCTCTGGCGACCGCCTCGGCCGACTACGACATGGATGACTTTGTCGCCCATAAGCAGTCGCTTGGTTACAGCGTTGCGATGGTGACGGTGGAGGACATCTACGCCAATTACACCGGGGCCGATCAGCAGGAACAGATCCGCAACTTCATCATCGCCGCCTACAGCGGCTGGGAGACGGACTTCGTTCTACTCGCCGGCGACTGGTCCGTCATTCCGGTGCGGAGGCTGTTGGTCCCCGGCAATCTCCCGGACTTGATCGACTCGGACATGTACTATCAGGGCCTCGACGGCAACTTCAACGCCGACGGCGATGGGTGGTATGGCGAGTGGGGGGTGGACAATCCGGACTACATCTCCGACGTCTATCTCGGCCGGGCGGGGTTCAACAACGTTACCCACATGAGCAATTTCGTCTACAAGACCATCACCTACGAGAACAGCATCAATGATCCGTATCGCTACAACGCGCTAATGGTCGGCGAGAAAATTGATGACAGTACTTGGTCACAGCCCGCTCTCGATATAATCCGCGCGGACGCCTTCAACCAGGATCCGGACTTCCAGGTGGACACGCTGTATGATAAAGACCAGGTCTGGGCGGGGGAGGACGTCTTAGCGGCGATGAACACCGATACCTACGCTGTTTACAACCACCTCGGGCATAGCGACGGCGGCTACGTCATGAAAATGTCCGTAGACCCCCTCAGTCTCCTTTACCGCCCGTCCATCGATCCGAACTTGGTCCTGGCCAATGAGAAGTTCTTCTTCGCCTACTCCCAGGGATGCTGGCCGGGCTTTCTGCGGGGGGGCGGCAGCATTGCTGAGCAGCTGACGACCTATACCCGCCATGGCGCCGCCGCGGCGATGTTCAACAGCACCTACGGCTGGTACTACCCCGGCTGGTCCTCGGGCCCGTCGCAGGACCTCAATCTCGAATTCTGGGACGCGCTGTTCGGGGAGGGAATAAACCAGATTGGCGCGATGAATGCGGACAGTCACGCGGACAATCTTGGCAAGATCGGTATTATCGACGGGTTGGGCAGGCGCTTGTACCAGGCTGTCGTCTACGGCACCACGATCTTTGGCGACCCGTCGCTGGAGATCATCAGTTTCGATCTGGGCGTTGCGACAGAGCAGTTGGACTGGAGCTACCAGGACCAGGCGTATGACTTCACGCTGGAAGGACGATATGGCAGCGATCCGTATACATGGTCGATCGTGGCCGGCGCCCTTCCCGCCGGTGTTTCGTTGGAGGCATCCACGGGCATCCTGAGCGGCACACCAACAGCGACCGGTGAGTATACGTTCACGGTTCAGGTCACCGATGGCCTCAGCGACATTGCCAGCAAGCAGTTCGTTCTGCCGGTTCTCGAGCAGTTGATGATTACGGCCAGCCCTTCGCTCAATGCGTACATGGATACGGCCTTTAGTGTGTTCGTTTCCGCTACGGGCGGCACGCCGTCGTATAGCTTTACGCTGACGGACGGTTCGCTTCCGACGGGTCTGGCGTTGAACGGCTCGACGGGCGAGATTTCCGGGGTGACCAGCGCTCTGGGCCAGCACATCTTCTCGGTGCAGGTTGCCGACAGTGACGGGACGTATCCGCAGACGGATGTCGTGGAGTTCACGCTGGACGTCACGCAGCCGCTGGCCGAGATTCGCGGGCAGGTCTTCTCCGACACCGACGGTGACGGCCAGCGCGACGCCGGCGAAGGGGGTCTGAACGGCTGGACGGTCCAGTTGGTTGATCTGGCCACCGACACGGTGGTGGCCACGACCGTCTCGGCGAGCGTGGACCTGGATGCAAGCGGATCGATTGATCCGGAGACGGAGATGGGCGTCTATAGCTTTGCCGACGTCGCTCCCGGCGACTATGAGGTCCGCCAGGTGTCCCAGGCCGGCTACGAAGCCACGACCTCCTGGCAGCGCGATGGGCGCGTTTTCGTCGCCGAGGCCGTCTCGGGCAATGTTTTCTTCCACGAGTTCGATCCCGCCGACGGCAGCATCATCAACACCTTCGCCACTCCCCAACCGGTGCTGATCGCCGGGTACCAGGGCCTGGCTGTTGGCCCGGATAGCCTGTTCTACGTCGACGCCAACGACCTCCTGTCCCCCACACTGTGGGAACTGGATCTGGATACCGGCGCCGTCATCGACTCCGACCCGTTGACCTTCGGGTTTATGTACGCCATCAAGGGCTTGGCGTACCTCGATGGGGAGTTGTACATCCAGTACATGGCCAATGAGATGGCCGTGTGGGACCCGGCCACCGATTCGCTGGTCCGCACCGTCGCCATGTCGGCCAACATCAACTCCGGCCTGACGGGCAGCCCCGCAGGTCTTCTTTACGCGACCAATACACTCGGCGAAGTCGTCACGATCGATCCGGCCGACGGGAGCGTATTGGCGACATTAACGCCCGGACTGGAAACGCTGGACGGCGGGCTGGCCTATTACGACGGCGACCTGCTGGCCGTGCCCTTGGCGATGGGGTCGCAGGTGTATCAACTCGACCGCCTGACCGGCGGCGTGCTCGACACCTTTGTCCTCAGTGGCCTCTTTGCCAACTTTGTGGGCTTCGGCGGCGATGCCTTGCCGACGCCTGTGTTTGGCGTCTTGGGAGTGACCGTCAATTGGGGCGATGTGGAGGTGGGCCTGGACCTTGGCAACCAACCGTTGGCTATCCCGGGCGACATGAACGCCGACGGGTTGGTGAACGCCCTGGACATTGATCTGCTGTGCGCCAACTTCGGTGTCGGTGTGGATCCGAAGTTCGATCTGGACGGTGACACGGACGCCGATGGCGACGACATGACCGTGCTGCTCCACGATCTGCTTCAGACCGAGTACGGCGACTTCAACCTCGACGGATTGGTCGACGCGACGGACCTGGCCGCCATGAAAGCGGGCTTCGGCCACGCCGGCGGCTGGGCCAACGGCGACGCCAACGGCGACGGCCTCGTGTCCGGAACAGACCTGGCGATCTTGAAGCTGTACTTTGGCTTCATAGCGCCCGCCGCCCCCCAGGCCCCGGCAGCTCCGCAAGAGGCCGAAGCTCCGGCTGAGCCGGATCCCGGCAGCATCAACACCAGCGCCGCTATCTCGCTGGCGCCGGCGCCGCAGGAATCGTTCGGCGGCTCGCGGCTCGGCCCGGCACGTGCCGGAACTATCTCCCCGCTGTCGGGCCCAACGCCCGCAGAATCGCCGGCTCGTCAGGTCGACATCGCCATTGCGGCTGCGGCCAGGCCGGCGATAACAGCCGCCCCGACGCTGTTGCCGTCGCTGACGCCCGACGTTGCGTACGTCATGGCCGAGACCTTGCTGCTCGATGACGCTGCAACGACGGGCCGGATTCACACAGATGTCACCCGGCCGGCTACGCCGGCTGGGCCGCCGGACTGGCTGGGCTTTGGCAGCCCGGCGAGAAGGCTCGGCCCCGCCCGGACGCCGACGACGCCGGCAGAGCTGACGATCCTGACCGACGGCAGCGCCCGGCCGATGGCTGCACTGGCCGGAGCGATTGACGCATCCATGTTTGCCGGCGCGGACGTGCTGGTGGATGTTCTAGCCGACGTGGAGAGCGTCTTTACCTTCTGATCGCCGAAGCCCATTCACGCAGACGTGCAGCGCTCGATAAAGTCGAGCACTCTGACGGCGAACTCGGCCTTGGACATCTGTCGGGCCCCGTCCCAGGGAGCGGCGTCGGCGAGGATTTCGGCGGAGATCTCATCGGCCCCCAGCGTCTTCGGATCGTTCAGGACGATCGCATCCATGTTCTTGTCGCGCCGCTTGGTGTGGGCGGCATCGCGGCCGTCGCCGGTTTCCAGGGCAAACCCGACGATGAACTGATCGGTTTTCATCTCACCCAGACGTTTGGCGACGTCATCGGTGGCCACCAATCGCAAGACCAGTTCCGCGCCGTCCTTCTTGATCTTGGCGGGGCTGTATTCGGCCGGCTTGAAGTCAGCCACCGCCGCAACAAGGACGGCGACGCGACAATCACCGAACGCCTTCACAGACGCCGCCAGCATGTCGGCGGCACTGCGAACGTTGACCGTGCGGACCTCCGGCGGCGGGTCCAGATTCGTCGGCCCGGAAACCAGGACGACGTTGTGGCCTCGGCGGGCGGCCTCGGCGGCGATGGCATAGCCCAGCCGTCCCGACGATCGGTTGGTCAGAAAGCGAATGGGGTCGATGTCTTCGCAGGTCGGGCCGGCCGTAATTAGAATCTTCATTGCGCTATTCCTCCCCGTGATCGTGCGATACAGACTAGAGCGCCGCAGCGCGGCTGTAAAGAAGCCGTCCGCATCATTGTGACCGGCGCAGCCGAGCCTACAATAGCGTCAACGTAATCGACAAAGGCGAATCGTATGACAGACAATCAGCAAACGCCCAGGCCGTTGGTCGTCGGCGTGGGCGAAGTGCTCTGGGACGTGCTGCCGGAAGGCCGGACCCTCGGCGGCGCGACCGCCAATGTGGCCTATCACGCCGCGTCATTGGGCGCCCGCGCGGCGGTCGCCAGTTGCGTGGGCGACGACGCGGACGGTCGGGAGATCATCGCCACGCTGACCGAAGCGGGCCTGGACTGTAGGGCAATCGCCGTCGATGCCGATCACCCCACCGGATGGGTGTCGGTCGATCTGGACGGCCACGGCGAGGCGACCTTCACGATCCACGAGGACGTCGCCTGGGATTTCCTCCCTGCCGGCGAGGCGCTGGCGGACCTGGCGGCGCGGGCGGAGGCGATCTGTTACGGATCGGTGGCTCAGCGGTCGGGGCCGTCGCGGGAGACCATTCGGTCTTTCCTGGCGGCGGCCGGGCCCGAGGCGCTCCGCATTTGTGACATCAATCTTCGCCCGCCCTTGGTTGACCGGGAGATCATCGTGGGCTGTCTGGAAGCGGCCGATATTCTGAAGCTCAACGACGACGAGTTGCCCGTGATCTGTCGACTCCTGTCGGTCGAAGGGGACCCAATCGGCGCCATGCGACACCTGCAGACCGCGTTCTCGTTGGACGCCGTCATTCTGACCAAAGGGGCCGACGGGAGCATTTTGCTCGCCGGCGATCAGGTGCTGCGACAGCAGGGGCGAAAGGTGGCGGTGGCCGATACTGTGGGGGCGGGCGACGCTTTCACAGCGGTGATCGCAGTGGGATTGCTGCTGGGCCTGGCCTTGCCGGACATCCACCGGCGCGCCGAAGAGGTGGCGGCCTATGTGTGCACGCAGCCGGGCGCGACGCCAGCGCTGCCGAGCGAGTTTCGGCTTGTGCCCGACAGCCAGGACCGGGGACGTTAACTGAAGAACTGCGGCAGCCGGTCGCGACTGGCTTCCAGTAGTTCTTCCAGCAGGGCTTCGTTTTGGGCCGGGCTAAGGGCCATCTCGTCCAGAAGCATCGCCTGCAGGGCGGACTTGCGATCGCCGTTGGCCCCGGCGTCGGCGACCCGTTCCTGCCAGGCGAAGCGTTTCTCCAACATTCCCTTCAGCACCGGCGGACAATCGCCGACGGTCAGGCCGCGGAATCCGGTCGAGTCCGAAACGGCCTCGACCTCCACCAACGCATCGAGGGGTAGATTGGGAAACACGCCCTCGTTGGGAAGGTTCAGGACGAAGACCTCCCGCCGGCCTTCGGCAACGGCGACGATCATGTCGTCGATGGGCTCCTCGCCAAAGGATCGCCCGGCGGATCGGTCGGGCAGTGCGGCGCCGTCCAGTGCGTCGGTGTACATCTTGGCCCACTTGGCGCGGTCTTCGTCGCTGGCGTCGTCGCGGGTGGGGAAGGGGTCGGATTCCTTGAACCCGTGCCGCCGGGCGCAGTCGGCCAGATATTCCGGCTGGTCGCCTTGGCTGCGGACACGCGTGGCCCACGGGTAGAACTCGATCAGATGGTTGCCCCCGGGAATGCCGACGACGACCCCGTAGGCGGCTGAGAGTTCACGCCACAGGACGTCGTCCTCGTCTTGGGGGATGGTCGTCACCTTGGCAAAAAGCTCTTCGGTCAGGTCTTGGCCGCGATGGACGACTTTCAGGAACCAGTAGTAGTGGTTCGTGCCCACCCATTTGCAGTCCAGCTCCGATGGCGGCCGGTCGAGCAGTTCGGCGATGCGCTGGATCGTGTTCTGCACACCGTGGCAGATACCGACTGTGTGGATGGAGGAGTATTTCCGCATAGCCCGGCAGATCGGGGCCATCGGATTCGTATGGTTCAGCAAAATGGCGCGGGGGCAGTAGCTCTCCATTTGGCGGCAGAGATCGACATAGGCCGGAATCGCCCGCAAGCCCATCATCATCCCCGCCGGGCCGCCCGTGTCGCCGATGACCTGGACCAGGCCGTACTTGGTGGATATGTGCATGTCGGCGCGGTGGTAATAGGATCCGTACACGCTGATCGCCGTCCCGCCGCTGCCGCCGATGCTGGTCAGAACGAAGTCGGCGCCGTCCAGCGTGTCGGTGATGTCCCCGGCGGCGCGGACTGTCAGACCATGCCCGGCCTGGTCGGTCAATCGCCGGCCCATGGCGGCCATACGCTCGGATTTATCCTGGACCAGGTCGTATAGGACGATCTCGCTGCCGGCCAGTTCCGCTCGGCTGACCAGGTTGGCGATCACGCCGGCGAAATGCAGGCTGCCGCTGCCGATGCACGCAATCTTCTTTGTGGCCATGAACTCTCTCCGCTTTAAGTCAACCGATCTCGTCGGCCCACTTCTCCGTTGATGGAGGCGTTATCGTGGCAGGCATTTCACCCGCTGCAAGGGTTAGCCTCCACCGGCGGGCATCGTCGCTGGCGCCGCTGCAGGCTGAGTGGCTGGGGGGCTCGGCTCGGCCGAACGGTCGTGCCAGGGCGGGATCTCGATGGAGGCTGAGTCGCGCCAGGCCGTCGCGTAGAGCCGTGCCGTGAACGTCGCCGCCGCCCGCGCGCGCTCGGCGGCGAAACGGCCGACGGGACTGTCGGCCTGGAGGGACTCGTCGGGGTCCGGCAATTGATCTTCAAGCTCATACAGCCGGTCGACCCGTGCGTGGGAGGAGCGGATCTCGGCGATGATGCCGGCGAATAGATCATCCAACGGCTGGGCGGCAACTGGATCGATGGCCAGGTCGAGGTCGTCGGGCAGTTTGCCGATCAGGGCGTCGACTTTCTGGTGGATGCCGCTGGTGGGCGATCGGCCGGCCTCGTCGAGGCGGCCATCGTAGTGAACGGTCGTGTGCAGGGGCTGGCAGATGTCCTGGGCGTAGTGGGCGAGCAGGCCCGCGTAGACGAGGCACTTGGTGCGGATGTGCGGGTTGTCGGGCCAGGCACGGTGCTCGGCCAGCGCGGACGTGAGGCGCTGGGTCCATTCGACGATGGCATAGGGCGCCAGGCCCACCTGATCGGGCCGAAGATTGTTGCGGCCGCACCAACGCAGCATGTCAAAGCGGGCGGTGGGGATATCGACGCCCTCGAGGTGCTCGAGATCGAAATAATGCTGCGGTGATTCGGTTCGATCCAGATCGGTATCGTCCATCAAGGCGCGGAAGACATCGGGCTCGAACGCGAGATGCGCGATGGTGTCGGCGCCGTCTGCGAGGAAAGAGGGCATCGATTCGGGCAGAGCGGCCAGGGCCAGCCGCGTCGTCCGCTGATGCCCAGGATCGTGCCACCCCTGAGCGGCCGCAGCGACCAGCAGGGCGGCCATGAGCACCGCGGCAGATTTCGACAAGGTCATTCGGTCGGCTCCTTACTTGGAAGGCCGGGGGCCTCGGGCGGCAACGCATCCACGCCAGAAAGAGTACGTGCGCAAGCCCCCCGAGGGCAAACCAGAAACAACAGGCCGGGGGAATGGAACGATTCACGAGCGGCGGGCGGGGAATGGAAAAAGGCGGCAACCCATCCGGGTCACCGCCTTTTCTTGTTGGCGGATGATACGTCGAGCAAACTTATTTGCGACGACGGATCAGAGCCCCTAGTGTCCCGACAGCAAGCAGGCCCATCGTGGCCGGCTCGGGAATGAAGAAGGTAGTGCTGATGACTTCGCCACCACCCGTGCCGCTGATGTAGAAGTCGAGCGTCACTTCCTCGCCGACCTGCGTCACGATGTTCGCCAGGATCCACGTCGGAACAGCGTCAACCGCGAAAACACCCGTCAGGGTCGTGCCGAAATCCGTATCGAAGCCGGCTCCGACTTCGGCGCTGGCCATGGTGACATCTTCGTTCGGGGCCGTGGCAATCAGCAGATCGGCGATGACAAGCAGGAAGTGCGTGTCGATCGCCGTTGCCAAAAGGGTACTGTCCGTTGTCGGGGTCGACGGGACGAGCCCGGTGGCGTACTGCTGGTGCAGCTTACCGGTGATGCCGGTATAGCCGAACTCAGGCGTTTGACCGTCAAAAGACGACGGATCCAACGTCTCGTCTTCCGTCTTGTTTTCAATCCTCAACGTGACCGCCCACAGGCTTTCCGAGCCATCACCAACCTCTACGGGGTCGGTGATGAAGGCATCATACACCGAGCCGTTGAACACTTTAAAGTCTGCGTTGGCAGCCCCAGCCAACAGGCTAACCGCCAACAACATGACGGCAAGTTTCTTCATCGTCTGCTCCTTGTTTCCTACGTCTTCTTCCGTTGAGCTCCAGGAACCACTCCACAGAGCTGCGTTGCGCGATACCGGGAATTGGAAAACACACACGTGTAACATCCACCGTTACGGCTGCTATTATACTGCCACTCCTCCAACCCCACAAGGCAAAAAAGGAATTTTCTTGCTGCCCACCCCTGGAGGGCAACATCTGTAAGCCTTGGTAAATACAGTTCATAGGCTTCAATCTTCCATATCTATCCCCACGTCGCCCAAAAAGAGTGGGCGATGTTCCGCTTTCTGAATCCGGCAAGTCGCTAGAATGTTCGGGACCGGGTCGTCTTCAACTGTCAGCGTGGTGGAGTGACTTGTCCTCAGCTAGTGGGAAAGGCAGCTGTTATACCTCGCTGCCGGCGAAGCCAAGGTATTGGTCCAGCCAGTCATCCGTCCGAAGGACGCCTTTGCGCTGACGCAGGGCGAGTCTCTCGGCGCGGCGTTGAGTGCGGTCGAACATCGTCCGTGTCAGCGTCGAGGATATCTCGCTTGTGGTGCTGCCGTAGCGCCGCCGTAACGCGGCCGAGAATGTTTTCGCGTGACGCTGGACCAGTTCATCGTCCAACGCCTCGAAGGCCTGGGCCGTTCCCGCATCGCCCTGGCGGGCGCAGCGGCCGAACAGTTGGCGATCGATTCGTCCGGCCTCATGGCGCTCGGTGGCGATCACGTGCAGCCCGCCCAACTCGGCGACGCCTTGGCCGAGCTTGATGTCCGTGCCTCGCCCGGCCATGTTCGTCGCGACGGTGATTCGGCCCGCCTGGCCGGCGCGAGCGACGACCTGGGCCTCCTCGGCGTGGCGAACGGCATTGAGCACCTGGTGGTCCAGCCCGGCCTGGGTGAGCATCTGCGAGAGGCGCTCGCTGGCGCGGACCGACCGCGTGCCGACGAGCACGGGCCGGCCCGTTTCGTTCAGTCGGCGGATCTCATCGACGATGGCCCGCCACTTGCCCTCCCCCGTGGCGTAGACCTGGGCCGGCAGGACCTGGCGGATGCAGGGGCGGTCGGTGGGGATCACGACGATCGGCAGATGGTAGACCTGCCAGAACTCTCGCCACGCCTCGGCCGCCGTGCCCGTCATCCCGGCCAGGCTGCGGTACATGCGGAAGAATCGCTGGAAGCTGACGCGGGCGTAGGTCTCCTTGGGCGGTTCGATGTCGAGCTGCTCCTTGGCGGTGACGGCCTGGTGCAGCCCGTCGCGCCACTCGCGGTCGGGCATAAGCCGGCCCGTGAACTCGTCGACGATGACGACCTCGTCTTCCTGCACGACGTACTGCTTGTCGCGATGGTAGAGGGCCCGGGCCGTCAGCGCCTGGGTGACCAGTTCCTCGCGTCGCCGCGCCCCGTGCCAGATGCCGCCCAACGGGGCGGCCAGTTCGCCCAGGCGGCGTTTGCCGGTCGGGGTAATGTCGACCTCGCGGTATCGATGATTGACACGGTAGTGGGTGTCTTCCTGAAGCTCCGTCGCCAGATGGGCCGCCTGCTGAAAGGCCTCGACCTGCTGGGGATTTGGCGCCTCGCCGGAGATAATCAGCGGCGTGACGGCCTCATCGACCAGGATCGAGTCCGCCTCGTCGACGATCGCCCGCGCCAACCCTCGCTGCACCAGACGATCGGCGGCGCTGCCGCCGCCGTCGACCAGCTTGGCCAGCAGCGCCTCGGGCAGGGCCTTGATCCCCCCCAGGGCCAGTCGATCGCGCAGGAAGTCGGCGGCGACCTCCTTGTTGGTCGTGTAGGTGATATCGGCGTGGTAGGCGGCGAAGCGGTCGGGCGGCTCGGTTTCCTGCTGGATGGACGCGACCGACAGCCCGCAGAACCGATAGATTGGGCTCATCTCCTCGGCGTCGCGCTGGGCGAGGTAATCGTTGGCCGTGATGATGTGACAGCCCTTTCCCCGCCAGCCGGCGACGGTCGCCGGGAGGGTGGCCGTGAGCGTCTTGCCCTCGCCGGTGGCCATTTCGACGATGCAGTCGGCCTCCAGCGCCAGCGCCCCGGCGACCTGCACGGCGAAGGGCTTGAGGCCGATCTGGCGAAAGGCGACCTCACGGATCAGAGCGAAGGCGCGGTCGAGATCCTGCGGCGTGTCCCGCCCGCGGCGGAATCGCTCGCGGAACTGGTCGGAGTGCTCGCGGAGTTTCGCCTCGGCCATATTGGCGAAGGCCTTGTCCATCGCGATGATTCTGTCGGCGCGGGTGAGGAACTGGCGACGCGTCACGCGCAGGCGTTTGAGCCAGCCTCCGGCGGCATCCCAGATGGCGTCGAGCCCGCTGGGCAGGGGCTTGCCGGGCCGTCGCTGGGCGAGCGTTCGCCAGGTTGTGCTGGGAAGCTCCAGCATCACAGCACCTGGAATCGCCGTTGGATGAGCTGTCGAAACGCGCGCCACCACTGGGCGGCCAGCGGCTTGGCCGCCAGCGAGATGCGAACGATCACGCGCTGGCCGGTGAGCAGGCGAATGTTCTCCGGCGTGTGCGGGATGATTCGGATCTCGAAGAACCGCTCGGCCGCCTTCGTTCCCTGCGGGTCGTCGGGGGCAACGGCTGTTTGTCCGCCGACGCTGTAGCCGAGCGAGGCGGACGGCAGGCGCTGCTGGCCGGCGTCGGAGATTCTCGTGATTGTGCCGGGGAACCGATCGTCGGGGCGGCCCCGAATGCGAATGTCCACCTCATCGCCTTCGGTCCCATGGAGCCTGGCGCCGACCTTCTGCCCGGCGATAGCCCGGATCAGGAGGTTATCGAGGCTGACGACCATGCCGATGTTCTCGCGGCCGGCGGGGTCGAGGTAGGCCCCTCGCTTGTTCTCGATATCGGCGGCCAGCCACGTGCCGGCTGTTTCGGCATGAGGTTTCAGTTCGGCCAGCAGCTTCCTGATTTCCTGGATCTTACTTTCGCCGACGGCGAGCTTGCCCGCAAAGATCGTGGCGACAAAGGGCTCCTCCTGGGCGAGGGCGTAACGGCGTTGGATTTCGAGTTGGCGCTGCTCGGCCTGGAGGCCTTCGAGCTCGGCGGCCAAGGTGTTGTTCTCGCATTCGAGCAGGACCTGTCCGGGCTTGACCAACGTGTTGTCGGGCTCGAAATCGACCAGGAACCCGCCGATCCTTGGCGCCGCTACGAGCAGGATGTCGACGGGCTCGACGATGCCCTCCAAGCGGACGCGGTCGGGCGCCTTGATCCAGCCCACGGCGACCAGAACGATGGCGGCAAAGGCCAGGATGGATCCGACGGCCCGGGGGCGGACGCGCATCAGCTCATTGTTGGTCGCGAGGTAGTGAATCACCTTGCCCAGCGGCATCAACAGCCACAACCCCACCGCCCCCACCGCCATCAGCACACCGATGAAGAAGAACCGGTTGGCGATCATCAGGATGATGGCCGCGCAGATCATGACGCGATAGATCGTCGAGGCCACACCGTAAAACGTGAACCACGCTTTCTCGCCGCGCGTGTGAGCGGGGTTGTTGGCCCGGCGGACACCGAAGACGTAGCGCTTGATCAGATAGGTGAGGTACTGGCGGCTGCGCGGGGCGAGATTGGGGATCTCCAGCAGGTCCGACAGAATGTAGTACGCGTCGTAACGCAGCAGGGGGTTGCCGTTGAATAGCAGCGTCGAGACGCTGGCGATGAACATCATGTTGTAGCAGAGGGCGTGAACCATCGCGGTCTCGCTGGTCTGCGTCCAGACGATCGCGGCGATCGCCGCGATGGGAATCTCGACCAGCATGCCGGCGGCGCCGATGGTGATGCGGCGCCACTTGCTGCGCAGGGCCCACGCGCTGGTGGCGTCGACATAGGGCAGGGGCGTGAACACCAGCAGCATCACGCCCATGGCGTGGACCTCACCGCCGCCTTCATCGCGCCCGAAGCGTTTACATGCGAAGGCGTGGCCGAACTCGTGGAAGACCTTCACCAGCAGGGCCGCCAGGTACAGCAGCGGCAGGTTCGACGATTCGAGCACGTCGGTGCCGGCCTTGAACAGCTCCCCCCAGTGCCCGGCGACAAAATACAGACCCGCGGAGACCAGGACGGCCCAGAGAATCCATCCCCACCAGGCGAAGACCTTCCCGAACAAGGCCAGCCAGCGGTTGAGGAAGTGGTCGGGGTCGAACAGGGGGATGTGGATGAACAGGATGTTGGTCAGTCGGCTCTGGATTTCGCGGCGGCGGCGCTGCTGGTGGCGTTTCAGCAGGCCGGCGGCGTCGGGCGGCATTTCGCCCTGGAGCAGGTTGGAGGTATACAGTTGGCCCAGAAGTTGGATGGCCTCGCCTTGGGTGGGGGCCTCGTCGCCGAGCTGGTCGTTGCAGACGTCCCAGACATCCGCGATCGTTCGCCGCCCGTCCAACAGGGCCACGAAGTGGTAGGCGGGCCCGTTGAGGCGGAAGAACTGGTTGTTGCTGGGGTCCTGCAGGACGTGCCACATCACCCCACGGAAATGCTGGCGCGTGATCTGCACTGTCGAGCGCAGGCGCGGCCGAAGATCGGCCACCCGATACCAGGATTCACTGAACGTGGGTCGTTCGACCGGCATCTATCGCTCCGAAGGTCACCACCACATCCGCATCCTGATCCAGTTGACCAGCCGCTGCGTCCACAGTTCGCCGTAGGGCTTGGTGCCGAGGTGGATTTGCCCGACGCCTTCCATGCCCGGTCGCATCCAGTCCTTCTGCTCGGTCAGGTGAACGGTCACCTTGAAAACGTTCTTCTGGCTGATGACTTCGGCGACCGGATGGACCTGCTTGACGGTCAGGGCGATCCGCTCGCCGGGCCGGGCCGCAACAGCCAGTTCGCCCGTCAGCGGCTCGGAGCGCTTCGGATCGTTCATCAGCCGAAGGATATCGGCGATCTCATCTTCGGGGATATAGAGGTCGGCCCGCAGTGTTTCGAGGGGGGCCACCTCGAACAGCACCTCGCCCATCTGTACCGGCCCGCCGATGCGGCGCTTCAGATCGCCGGAGATGACAATCCCGTCGATGGGGCACTTGATTGAGGCCTGGTCGATGTGGCGCTTGAGCAGGAGAATCCGGGCCTGGATCTGGTCGACCTGGGCAGCGGCGATCTGGCCTTCGGCCGTTTTGCGGTCGCGGTGGGCGGCGCGTTCCTGCATTCTGTAGCGGTGCTTTTCGGCTTGGGCCTCCAACAGCTGCAAGTCCAGATCGCCCGTATCGAGTTGGGCCAGGATGGTGTAGCCGGCCTGGACTCGCGCGCCGGGCTCGACGCGGACATCGGCGAGGCGCCCGTCGAAGGGGGCCGGCAGGATCTGGCGGTGGACGGCCTCCAGGACGAACGTCCCTTCGGCTTCGTCGTTGCCCTTGGCGAATGTCAGAAAGGCGGCAAACCCCAGCACGGCGATGGCGGCCACCTTGGCCCAGGTGTGCTTGGGCCCGATCACCACGCCAAAGGCTTTTTGAATCTGGCTGGCCGCCCGGGCGCCGACCCAACGGTCCCGTTCGTGCAGGTCCGTCAACCGGGCCGTGCACAGGTCCGCTGTCAGCCGAAGGGCCTCGGCGTCTTCGGTGGCAAACGGCAGGTCGCTGGGGCGCTCCAGCGTGAGGACAGCCTGCGCCTGGCCGCCCGGTCGAAGCGGCAGCGACAGGACGCTCGTGGGGCCGTGATGTTTCGAAAGCCCCGACGCGCAGCGGTTGACAAATGTCGCGCTGGGAGCAGCCGGGAAGATCACCTCGACGTCCTGGTCGAGGCATTCTTCCATGGCGGCCTCGATGTCCTGGGCGATCTTCATCTTTCGGGAGAATTTTTCGGTGTGGCTGAGGGCGGCCAAGCGGACGTATCGCCCCTTGAGGAATCCCAGGCTCACGCGCTCGCACTCCCATCGGCTGGCCAGTTCGTTACAAAAGGCCATTGCCATGCCGCGGAACCGCCCCATGTCGTTGAGGGTGGCCAGCACCTCCATGGCCGCCCGCAGGCGTTGCATGTCAGCCGTGCGGCGCTGCAGCGTCAGCCGCATCTCGTACAGCCCCAGTAGGCTGATGGTCAACTCGAGCTTCTCCCGGCTGGCGGCCAGGATGTGCTCGTCGCCCGTCTCGACCAGAAAGACCGCCAGTCCCTGGAGATCCTGTTGACGCGTGGGCAACGGGATCAGAACCAAGTGGCGCTGGGCTCCCTGCCCGTACATGTCGTCCGGACCGCGCACCGGCACGATGGCTGTCGTGCCGCCGGCGATGATCTTGCGGGCGTCCTCTGCCGCGTGGGCCAGCCACGACGGCGCGGTCGCGCCGGCCGGGTGAGGGGGGAAGACGGCCAGGATCTCCAGCCGTCCTTCGGCGTCGGTCCGCAGGATCGCGCCCGCCGCAGCCGCACTGACCTGACACTGGACGGCCAGCAGGTTGATCAAGAACTCGTGCGGCGGCCCCTGAAAGCGGCTCAGCCGCGCCACCAACTCCGCCGTGGAGATCGGTGGCGGGGTCGGCTGGTGAGATTGGCTCGCTTGCAGCTCGTCAGCAGCCATCGGCCGAGAGTCTCCGTGTTAGACGCTGTCTTTGCGCCGCTTGTTGACGTCCAGCTCCAACTCGCCATACTGTTCCTCGTGACGACGGATGACCTGGCTGAGCGTAATGGCCAGGCGCTTGGCGGAGTAGTAGTTCAACACCACGCGGTCGGTGACCTTGAAGAGGATCTCGGGCGTCGCCTTCTCGGCAGTTTGCACGACCGGCATGTTCAGTCCGAAATCGATCATCACCTCTTCGGCCGTTCCGTTGGCTCGAAAGCCGTTGGCATAGGAGGTGCTCATCTCGCGCTCGTCGATGCGCAATCGCACCTGCGCGTTGCCTGTCTGCTCCTGAGCCTGCTGCTGGGTCTGTGGGTCTACCGCGCCCTTGTCAGCGGAATCTTTTGCGTCTTTAGCCATGAGGTACTCCCTTTATGCTTCGATGTCAGCGTCTGTCTCGCTGTCGTCACTCTCTGGGGGCGTCGCAACCGGGGCGGGCCCGGCCGGGGTGGGGCTGGTCGGCTCGTTGGGCGTCTCTGCCTCGGTCGCGTCGGCGGTGGGGCCAAAGCGCACCCACATGCGCTGACCGGCCGGGCGGGTGCTGCTGTTGGGGGCTTCGACGCGGACCATCAGCGTGTCGCTGGCGGCGTCGGCGACCGAGGCGATGTGGATGATCTTGCCGACCACGGGCGAGGAGCCTTCGCCGCCTTCGCCCTCGGCCAGGGCGACGCTGGCGGGTTGTCCGACGCGAAGGCCGCTCGCCTGCGTCAGCGGCGTGGGCACGTCGATCCACAGCGGATCGATCGCCACGATACGGATCACGTCCTGCAATGCGTCCACGCTTTCGCCGACCTCGACGGTAACGGTTTCCACAATGCCGTCGATGCTGGAGACAAGCTTCATGCGATCCAGTTGCAGCCGTGCTTCCTCGTAGGCGCGCGCCGCCTGCTCTTTCTCGAACTTCGCCACCCGCACGCGCAGCGAATCGATGAGCACCTGCAGCTTGGCGTGTTCGACTTCCAGCGGGGTTGCAGCGCCTCGTTCGGCGGCCCATTCGATCTTCTTGAGGTCCACTTCGCTCTGGGCGAGCTGCGCCTCGGCGGCCTCGATGTTGATGGTGTTGTCGCTCTGGGCCTTCTGTTGGGCCAGGGCGGCCTGTTCGACCTGGTCGTCCAGGTGGACGAGCATCTGCCCGGCCGTGACGGCCTGACCGTCGATGACCAGCACCTGCGCCACTCGTCCGGGACGCGTGAAAGACAACGTCACGTCCTTGCTGGGACGACCGACGGCCTCGATGGGGGGATCATCCGCCAGGGCCAGCCCCGCAGCGTGGGCGGCCAACAGGACCGTCAGCAGCCCTGCGACCCGCGAATTGCCCCGAATACGTGATTGATGCAAGCGCATAATTGGCCTGAGTATAGATGCACGCGCCCAGAAGGCAAGCGCTGAGTTCGCAGGCATACGAGTCCCGAAGATGCTCAGCGCCGCAGTAAGAAAAAAGATCGGGCGACGGTCTCGCACGGGACACCGTCGCTCGAAGATGGGTTTCATTGAATCGCTACTCAGCCCGTTAGCGTCGTCGGCGTCTCAACGCAGCCAGTCCGCCCAGCGCCAGCAAGCCCATTGTGGCCGGCTCGGGGATGTGAACGGTGAAGCTGGTATCGATGACTTCACCACCCGCCGTGCCGTTCATGAAGAAGAGGAGCGTCACAGTCTGGCCTTGCGGCGTCACGATGTTCGCCAGGTCCAACGTCTCAACAGCATCAACCGCGAAAGTACCTGTCAGGAACGTGCCGAAATCCGTATCGGCAAATCCATCGAACGGGAAAGCGGCGTCAGAGGCTTCGGCGCTGGCCAGGGTGACATCTTCGCTGGGGGCCTCGACAATCAGCAGATCGCCGATGACAACCA
>DRGC01000026.1 GCA_011050235.1 Phycisphaerae bacterium
GGCCCAGCCTCCCCCCCCCCCATCGCCGCTGCCGGCCTCCTCCATCTGGCGCTGCCGTGCCAGGGAGGCCTTGATTTCCGCGGTTTTTAATCCGATTTGCTCGACAAGTTTCTCCCCCTGCTCGCGAAGCCCATCGAGTTCATCCTTCTTGGCCTTGAGCTTGTTGGCGAAGGCCTTGTAGGCCGTTGAGATTCTCTGGTAGCCGCGGACATAGTTGGCGTCCGTCGGCCAGGTGTTCTGGTTGGCGGCCATGATCCGCCGGGCGTCGGCCGACAGCTCGGGCAGTTTGGTCTGGCTGACAAGCCAGCCCATCAACTCGCCGATATTCGCCATCGCAACGGGGTCTTTGGGCGTCAAGTCTGCTACCCGGGTGGCCGCGTCGATGGCTGGGCCGTAGCGCCGCCGGAGGCTATGGCAGTAACTCAGCACGCCCCACACCGTCGCGTCGTCATCGCGCGCCCTGGTAACTTTCGTCGCAGCCTCCATCGCCTGCAGGACCTTGCCGAACCCGACCATCTTGTGGACGTACGCCTGGGCAAGGTCGACGTGCTCGATCCCTTTGCGGCGAGCGCCGTTGTAGACGGCGCCGGCTGCGCTCGAGTCGGCGGCGTTTTCGATAGCGGATACGAGCGACGGAATGTCGGCGGCAGCGGGGGCCTCGGCGGTCTCCTCGCCAAAGGCTGCCGGCGCGAAACCGACGCACAGCAGAGCGACGAAGACCAGAGCCAGCCGGTTGGAGGGTCGGGAAATCATTGTATTCATGTCCATATTGAGATTCGGCGCTGGACCGATAGTAGCCCGGGGGCGGTGCACCCTACAACACCTTATTATACCACACCGGCCGGGGGGCTCAATCGTAGTTCTTGCCCGCCCAACTTGCCCGCCCGTCAGGGCCGTCCATCAGGGCCGGGCCGCTGTGCTGGCCGCCTTTGCGCTGCTGGCCAATTCGCCGGATATCGCGCTGTTCCTGACGCGGCCGGGCCCCTACGGTATCTGCCACAGTGCCCTTGTCAACGCTGCAGCCATGGCGCCGCCGCTGGGCTGCTGTGTCTGCGGCGGGGGCTGGGACGGCCGCGACGGCAAATGGCTTGAATCACGCAGTCGAATGTGCAGAATGAATGATCTGCCGGGCCTCACGGAGGAGCCCGCGGGTCAGTGCATAGCGGTTGCATCCGATGCCAGGGGCGGCCGCGCCGGCTGATGATCTTGCCCTTGCGGCACGGACGGCCGAACCCTCGATACGGCATACCTCGAAAGGGACTGAGACGATGTCAAGACGGATGGTCATGATGGACGGCAATCAGGCCGTCACTCACGTGGCGCACAAAATCAACGAAGTGATCGCGATCTATCCGATCACACCTTCCAGCTCGATGGGCGAGTACGCCGACGAGATGTCGGCCCGCGGCCAGCAGAACATCTGGGGCACGGTGCCGCAGGTCGTCGAGATGCAATCGGAAGGCGGGGCGGCTGCGGCGGTCCATGGCGCGCTGCAGAGCGGCGGGCTGACGACGACCTTCACCGCCAGCCAGGGCCTGCTGCTGATGATCCCCACGATGTACAAGCTTGCCGGCGAGCTGACCAGCACGACGTTTCACGTCTCCGCTCGGTCGCTGGCGTGTCAGGCGCTGAGCATCTTTGGCGATCACTCTGACGTGATGGCCACCCGTCAGACGGGCTTTGGGCTGTTGGCGTCGGGGAGCGTTCAGGAGGCGATGGACCTGGCCTTGGTGACCTCGGCTGCTGCGCTGGAAGCGCGCGTGCCGTTCGTGCACTTCTTCGATGGGTTCCGGACCAGCCACGAGGTGGCCAAGGTCGAGGAACTCACCTTGGACGACATGCGGGCGATGATCGATGACGAGTTGGTGCTGGCCCATCGCGGGCGGGGCATGACGCCCGACAACCCGTCGCTGCGCGGCACGAGCCAGAACCCCGACGTGTACTTCCAGGGGCGCGAGTCGGTCAACCCGTTCTACATCGCTTGCCCGGGCATCGTCCAAAAGGCCATGGACAAGTTCGCCGAATTGACCGGCCGGGCCTATCACCTGTTCGACTACGTCGGCGCCCCCGATGCCGAGCGGGTGATCGCGATGATGGGCAGCGCCGCCGAAGCCTGCGATGAGGCCGTCGAGGCCCTGGTCGCCGCCGGCGAAAAAGTGGGCCTGCTGAAGGTCCGCCTGTATCGGCCCTTCAGCATCAAGGACTTCGTCTCGGCCATTCCCGATAGCTGCAAGGTGCTGGCCGTTCTGGACCGCACGAAAGAGCCCGGCAGCGCCGGCGAGCCGCTGTACCTGGACTGCGTCAACGCCCTTGTCGAGGTCGGGCGCGATCTGCCCGTCGTCGGCGGGCGGTATGGCCTGAGCAGCAAGGAGTTCACGCCCGCGATGGCCAAGGGCGTCTTCGACGAGCTGGCCAAGGCCTCCCCGGCCAACCACTTCACCATCGGCATCACCGACGACGTGACGCATACCTCGCTGGCGTTCGATGCCGACTGGTCGACCGAGCCTGACGACGTGGTCCGCGCGATGTTTTACGGCCTGGGATCCGATGGGACGGTCGGCGCCAACAAGAACTCGATCAAGATCATCGGCGAGAACACCGACAACTACGCCCAGGGGTATTTCGTTTACGACTCGAAAAAGGCCGGCGCCGTGACGATCAGCCATTTGCGGTTCGGCCCGCGGCCGATCCGGTCGAGCTACCTGATCAGCCGGGCGAACTTCGTGGCCTGCCATCAGTTCAGCTTCCTGGAAAAGTTCGACATGCTGGCCTCGGCCGTCGATGGCGCGACGTTCCTGCTGAACTGCCCGATGGGCCCCGAGGAGGTCTGGGACCACATGCCGCGTGAGGTCCAGCAGACCATCATCGACAAGAAGCTGACGTTCTACGCGATCAACGGCTACCAGGTGGCCCGCGAGACCGGCATGGGCGCGCGGATCAACACGATCATGCAGACGTGCTTCTTCTTCCTCTCGGGCATCCTGCCGCAGGACGAGGCGATCGCCGCGATCAAGAAGGCCATCGAGAAGACCTACGGCAAGAAGGGCCCCGAGATCGTCCAGAAGAACTACGACGCCGTCGACCAGGCCGTCGCCAATCTCCACAAGATCGACGTGCCGGACGAAGCGACCAGCACCATCGACATGCCGCCCGTCGTCGCCGACGAGGCGCCCGAGTTCGTCCACAACGTGACAGCCGCCATCATGGCCGGCAAGGGCAACGACCTGCCCGTTAGCTGCATGCCGGTCGACGGCGTTTGGCCGACGGCGACCACGCAGTGGGAAAAACGCAACATCGCCCTGGAGGTCCCCGAGTGGGATCCGGAGGTGTGCATCCAGTGCGCCAAGTGCTCGATCGCCTGCCCGCACGCGACGATCCGAGCGAAGATCTACGATCCGACCCTCCTGGCCGGGGCGCCCGAGACGTTCAAGAACGCCGATGCCAAGGGCAAGGATTTCGCCGGCCAGAAATGGACGATCCAGATCGCACCGGAAGACTGCACGGGTTGCGGGCTGTGCGTGCACGTCTGCCCGGCCAAGAACAAGCAGGTCGAGGGCCGAAAGGCCATCAACATGGTCGAGCAACTACCCGTCCGCCAGTCCGAAGCCGCCAACTACGCCTTCTTCCTGTCCCTGCCGGATGCCGACCGCTCGGCGCTGAACGTCAAGACGATCAAGGGCAGCCAGTTGTGCCGCCCGCTGTTTGAATACTCCGGCGCGTGCGCCGGCTGCGGCGAGACGCCGTATATCAAGCTGCTGACGCAATTGATGGGCGACCGGGCCATCATCGGCAACGCCACGGGATGCTCGAGCATCTATGGCGGCAACCTGCCGACGACGCCCTACGCCGTCAACGCCGACGGCCGCGGGCCAAGCTGGAACAACTCGCTGTTCGAGGATTGTGCGGAGTTCTCGCTTGGCTTCCGCCTGACGGTCGACAAGCAGATCGAATACGCCTGCGAACTGGTCGCCGAGCTGAAGGACGTCATCGGGGCCGAGTTGGCCGAGGCGCTTCTGACGGCCGAGCAGACCGACGAGGCCGGCATCGCCGAGCAGCGGGCCCGTGTCGAGCAACTGAAGGCGACACTTGCCGGTAGCGGCGGCCCACGGGCCGTGCAGCTCGATTCGGTGGCCAACGCCCTGGTTCGCAGGAGCATCTGGGCGCTCGGCGGCGACGGCTGGGCGTATGACATCGGCTACGGCGGGCTGGACCACGTGCTGGCCAGCGGGCGGAACGTCAACGTGCTGGTGCTGGATACGCAGGTCTACTCCAACACGGGCGGGCAGTGCTCCAAGGCTACGCCGATCGGGGCGGTCGCCAAGTTCGCCGCCGGCGGCAAGTCCGTGCCGAAGAAGGATCTCGGCATGATGGCGATGACCTACGGCAACATCTACGTCGCCCAGGTGGCGATGGGCGCCTCCGACGCCCAGACGGTCAAGGCGTTGGCCGAGGCCGACAGCTACCCCGGGGGGAGCCTGATCATCGCCTACAGCCACTGCATCGCCCACGGGTTCAACCTGGTCAACGGGTTCGAGCAGCAGAAGCTGGCCGTCAACAGCGGCGCCTGGCCGCTGTATCGGTTCGACCCGCGTCTGGCCGCCGAGGGAACCAACCCGCTGCAATTGGACTCGAAACCCCCGAGCGTTCCGCTGGCCGATTACATCTACAACGAAACGCGGTTCAAGATGCTCCAGGCCGCCGATCCGGAACGGGCCAAGCTACTGCTGGCTGAGGGCCAGGCCAACGTCATCGCCCGCTGGAAGATCTACGAACACATGGCGGCGATGGACTACTCGTCATTTGCCGAGACGGTCTCCGTCTGATCGCACCTACAACAACGCCCCTGTCGCCTTGAGAAGCGACAGGGGCGTTTTGCTGCGCAGAATATGCTCGCTCGGCCGGCGGGTTAGCGTCGTCGGCGTTTCAGTAGCGCCAGGCTGGCCAGGGCCAGCAGGCCCATCGAGGCCGGTTCGGGGACCGTCATGACTTCCCAGAAGTCCGTGTTGTCCATCACGGGGGAGATCAGGGCCGCGTTGACGCCCCAGGCGTAGACGGGCACGTTGGTGGCGGTGTGACCGGTGGTGGACCAGGATACGGTCGGCGCGTTGCCGGCCCCGTTGTCGGCCAGGACCGTCAGGCCGCCGGTTTCGTGGTCGGCGGTGACGACGATCAGCGTGTCGGTCCGCCCGGTCGCCCAATCGATGGCTTCCTGTACGGCGTTGGAGAACTCAACCGTCTCGCGGATGTTTCGCTGGATATCGTTGTTGTGGCCGGCGTGGTCGATCCGCCCGCCCTCGACCATCAGGAAGAACCCGCCGGCGTTGTTATCGAGGATATTCAGCGCGGTGGTCGTCATCTCGGACAGGTGGGGCAGGGCGCCCAGCCCGTCGTACTCATAAGGCAGGTGCGAGCTGCCGAACTGGCCGGAAACGTAGGTCGTCGCTTCGGTGTCCAGCCCCGCCAGGCCGGCGGCGTCGGTGACGACGGTGTAGCCCGCGCCGGTGGCGGCGGCCGGCAACATCCCATTGCCCCCGCCTCCCAGCAGCACGTTGGGTTGAGTCTGGTTGAGGTAGTCGCCGGCGATCTGCGAGAGATTGTTTCGGCTGGGCTCGTGCGCGCCGAAGGCGGCCGGCGTCGCGTGGGTCATGTAGGTCGTCGTGACCAGTCCGGTGGATCGCCCGAGGCCCTGAAAATGCTCCAGCAGCGTCTGCAGGTCGCTGCCATCGCCGGGATAGGCCATCGAGATCACGCCGTTATTGACCTTCACCCCGGTAGCCAGGGCCGTTCCGGCGGCCGCCGAGTCGGTGACGGAGCTGTTGGCCGAGTAGGTCGTCACGACCCCCTGGTTGGCGAAGCTCTCGAACGACATCGGCCCTCCGGCGAACATCCCGGCGGCCTCGACCTGGGCCGGCGCCATGCCGTCGCCGATAAAGAAGATCACGTTCGTCGGCTGGGCCGATGCGACAGGCGCAGTCACACACAACAGCAGCAACATGAAGAGTGCGGAAAGTTTCCGGGCCATTGTCATCCTCCTTGTCCCGAGACAATAACAGGATACCCACGATGTCCACGGATTTCAAGAAAAAAACGCCCACCGACCCGCCCAGCCCCAACGGGCCGCGGCGTTTGGAGGCTTGATGCGAGCCCGTTATCGGTGGTACAAGAGAACACGGCTGCAGATTCCCCCGGGCCCTTAGCTCAGCGGTTAGAGCAGTGGACTCATAATCCATTGGTCGCTGGTTCGAATCCAGCAGGGCCCAGTTGAGGCCTTCCAAGAAGGGCGGGAGTGGCTATCGCCCTGGGGTCACGATTTATCGACATGCGCGAAGTTTATTTGGCCGGACGCGATTTTTTTGTTTGACTGGGGAGCCCAATCCCTAGAATGTCGTGACGGCTCGGCCCGGATGTGCTGGTTCTCACCCCTGCCAGCATTGGGTCGCAGCCTTTCGAGACGATGTTCAGGTCCCCCCCCGCCTGAACACCGTCTTTTTTTTGCCCACGCGGCGGGCCCTGTCGGCGATTCGTGCGAAGGATTGGCCGATTGGCTCAAAGCATTGGCTTCATCACGCCGGCAGGGGGCATAGAATTCATTGCCGAGTCCAAAGGCACAACTTTAGATATCGCCTTGGAGGTGATCGGCTATGAAACGTTACGGCGCTGCAAGCTGGGGGCTGCCGGTGGCGGGGGTGCTAATGGCGGCGGGGTGTGGGCTGGTGTGGCTGGGCGTCCGGTCCGGCGGTGCGAAGGTGGACGTGGGCGCGGCCGCTGCCGGCGGGGCGCTGTCGCTGCTGGGGCTGTCGCTGGTTGTGTTGACGGCCTGGGTGCGTGTGAATCGCGATGCCGCCGATATGAAGCTGCACAAGTACGGATGCCCGAAGTGCGGCTACCAGCCGCATGTCAACGATATCGAAGTCGGTCAGCCGATCCCATGCCCGATGTGCGATCAGCCCATCTACGAGAAGCCCGGGCTACCGGCCTCGCGACCCAGACACCATTGGCGACGACACCAGCCGACAACCGCGGATACCAAGGCGCCCGCTACGTTCAGAGTCAGGCGCGGTGACGTCCGTTAGAATTCGACCTTGGGGGGGGCTTTCTGCTCTTCGGTGGCTTCGAAGTATTCGGCCTGTTCGACGCCGGCCATGTTGCAGAAGGATCGGCCGAAGAAGGACCGCGCGTAGGTGTTGACCAAACGGACGGCCTCGTTGTAGCGCTTGCGTTCGACGGCGATACGGTTCTCGGTGCCTTCGAGCTGGTCCTGCAGCTTCAGGAAGTTCTGGTTGGCCTTGAGGTCGGGGTAAGCCTCGCGCAGCAGCAACAGGCGCGACAGAGATCCCTGCAACAGTGAGGCGGCCTGGGCCTTTTCGGGGATGGACTTGGCCTGAAAATACTTCGTCCGCGCGTCGGCGATGTGCGTGAACAGGTCCGTCTCGTGCGAGGCGTAGCCCTTGACCGTCGAAACAAGGTTGGGGATCAGGTCGAAACGCCGGACCAGCACGGTCTCCACCTGGGCCCAACGCGCCCCGACGGCTTCATCGAGTTTGACGGCCTTGTTGTACCCGCCCCAGACGACAAAGAACCCGCCCAATACGAGCACCGCCACAACGATCAATACGATAATGCCGGTTGATATCTTGCCGCTTCTGGCTGACGTTTTCATGATCTATGATCCTTTCGCTGTCATTGTAGAACTCACCAACTGCCGCCGGCGCCGCCGCCGCCGAACCCGCCTCCACCGCCGCCGCCAAATCCGCCGAACCCGCCGCCACCAAATCCGCCGCCGCGCCCGCCGCCCATCATCGAGCCCAGCAGAATCCCCCAGAACAGCCCGCTGCGATGACGGCCCCGCGACAGGAGGGTCATGGTCACGATGAACACTATTGGCAGGATGCCCAGTATAAATCGGACAATTCCCGGCAACTGCACGGGCCGGCGAATTGCGGGCATTCCCGTCAATGTGATGCCGCCCTCGGCGGCGATCTTCTCGGCCAGTATGGCCGCAGCTTCGAAGATCCCCTGGCCGTAACGGCCGGCCTTAAAGTGCGGCACGAGATAATCTCTGCCCACCTGCCCGACAAAGCCGTCCGTCAGAACGGCCTCGAAGTCATAGCCGATTTCAAAGCGATAGTTGCGGTCGCTGACGGCCACGACCAGCAGGGCGCTGGCACTGGTGCGGTCGGGGCCGAACGTCCATTTGTCGGCGCGTTCGATTGCATATTGGTGGATATCCTGGCCGTCGGTGGTGTCCACGGTCAGGACGATGATTCGGGCGCCGGTCTTCTGCTCCAGCTCCTGGAGCAGCCCGATCAACTGAGTCTCCATGCCCGGGTCGATGACGCCCGCGCGGTCGGCGACGTACGTCAATGGGGCCGATTCGATCTCCGCTGTCGCAATCCCAACCGGCAGAAGCAGACACAGCGCAGCGGATGCAAAGATTAGCCGCGCTCTAGGCATCGTCACTCTCACCGAACGCATCCACGGTTCGTCCCAGATGGTCGATGACCTGGTAGATGTCTTCGAACAGCCCGTCGACCTCGCCGGCGTCGGGTCGGGTGCGCTGCCGGCGGTGTGTCATCAGCGGCGCGACCTTGGCCGGGTCGAACTCGAACTTCTCGGCGGCCGCCGCCAGCGTGGGCAGGGCCTCGCGCGGGCGGTCGGTATCGGTCAGCCACAGCAGGGCCCGCAGCAGGACGGCCAGCTCGCCAGCGCACTCCAGCAGCAGTCCGCCGACGGCCTTGGGCTTGCCCAGCGCGCTGATATAGCCCTGGCGGAGTTTGATCAGGGCGGCCTTGAACTGCCGTTCGCACTGCAGGCGGACGTCGCGCTTGCGGAAGCTCAACTCGGCGAACGGGTCGGGCCCATAGACGGCCGCGTGGTTGAGCTGGAAGTCGAGGAACTCGACGCCGAAGACATCCAGCGACTGCTCAATGTACTCCCGCGTCATCATCAGCGGCGCCCGCAGGCGGCGTTTGCCCATGCTCCGGCCGCAGGCGGCCAGTTGCTCCAGCAGCTGGTGGCTTCGTCGGCCGACCACGACGACCGTGTTGATGTCGCTGAACTTGGGATGGAAATCGCCGGTCAGGGCGCTGCCGACGACGCACAGCGACAGTAGATTGTCGCCGAGATCCTTCTGCAGCCGCGTCAGCAGAAATTGCACGGGCGGGCGGACCAGCTCCCGAAGCTCGGCCAGCCTGGCCGTGTCATCCGTTTTGTCTGTCATCTGCGTCACCTGTGTTGCACAAGAAGGCACTTTCGACCCGAACCCACGCCGACGCCAGTCGGCCGCGCGGGCGGGGATTATAGCCTAGCCCCCAACATTCCACAATGCCCCCAGTTGCCGGCAAGCGATGCCCGAGTTCTACCGGTTTCGTCGTCTCGATGAGATGGGGAGCAGGGCCCCGACAGCCAGGAGGATGGCGGTCATTGGCTCGGGTATCGGATCGCCCGTGGTGAGCCCAGCCGAACTGCCTGCGGTGAGCCCAGCCGAACCGGCGGCGGGGGCCGTGAAACCAAAACTGGCCTTGAGGATGGCCAGGTCGGTGGCGTCGATGATGTTGTCGCAGTTGGCGTTGCCTTCGGCCCAGCCCTGGCCGGTTTGGGCGAAGTTAGCCTTCATGATGGCCAGGTCTGTGGCGCCCACCAACCCGTCGAGGTCGAAATCACCCACAGCCGTGCCAATGCGGCCGCTGCCGTCGGCCAGTTCGACAAGGTTCTCCACCATATAGACCAAGTCGTCGGCGTCGGCGTCGCCGTCGCCGTCCATGTCATACTGTGGGTCGACGCTGCCGAGGTTGGCGCAGAGGATGTCGATATCGTCGGCGTCCACGTCGCCATCGGCATCGAGATCGGCTTGGACGAGCAGTTCGCCCATTCGGGCCAGCGCGGAGAAGGAGTGCCACGTTCCCGAGTCAAACCGCCAGATGTCGGCCAGTTGAATCGTCCAGATGCCCTGGGGGTCCTCGCCCCAGAAGACGTTGCTGGTGTATTCCCAGACGTGGCTGGTCAACTGGCCGGCGCCGCCCTCGCGTCCGGCGACGAGCCGGCTGGTCGTGCCGCTGGGCGAGGTGAGCGTGATGTTAATATCGCTGTGCCACGTATGCGTGATGTCGAGCGTGACCAGCAGTTCTTCCAGCGGCGTCGAGGCGGTCAACTCGAAGGTGCGAACGATGCCGGCGGCGTTGTTGTCGGGGATGGCTTGCTCGACGACGATTGTGCCGCTGCTTTCGGTGGTCAGCGGCAGGATGCCGACATAGTCGCCGGCGATCTGCGTCAGCTCATCGGCGTCGATCAGGCCGAAGCCGTAGTTCTGGTTGAACGCATAGCCGGCCGCGTTGGTCCGCCATCCGCCGTCGCTCTGGTCGGTGGCATCGGCCGCATCGACAATATCGCTGGTCATCGCCAGCAGGTGTTTGGCGAAGCGCACGTCCAGGTCCGGCTGGGCCTGCTTGACCAGCGCCAGCACTCCGGCGGCCAGCGGGCTGGCCGAGGACGTGCCGCCGAAGACGCTGGTGTAGTTCAGGTCGGGGAACGTGTCGTCGGAAGGGTTGTAGCCGCTCGAGCCGGTGCGGTCGGTGGTGGTGATGCCGAAGGATGAGCCGCTGGAGGGCGCCGTTACGAACACACTGGCCCCGTAGTTGCTGTAGGAGGCGAACGTGCCGTTACTGCCGAGGGCGGCGACGGTGATGGTGTTGGGGTTGTTCTGGATGTCCTTCTTGTTGGCATCGGACCGTTCGTTGCCGGCGGCCAGCACGTGCACCGTGCCGGCGGCGGCGGAGGTGTCGAAGGCCTGGGTTTCGGCGGGCGTGTGGATGTAGGCGGCCGCGATGCCGTAGCTGTGGTTCTTGATGTCGATGTTCGTGTTGGCGCCGCTGGAGTGGTAGAGCGTCGCGTCGATGAACATCTGCTCGGTCTGGTTGTCGAAGTCGATCCGCAGCCCGGCCAGCCCCGCATAGGGGGCTGCGCCCGTGACGCCCACCCCGTTGCCGCCCCGGGCCGCCGCCACGCCCGCCACAGAGATGCCGTGTCGGTCTGCCGAGACGACCGGGTCGGGGACCGGGTCGTTCTGGCCGAAGTCCCAGCTGTCGGCGGCAACGTAGTTGGGGGCCAAGTCCGGATGGGTGGTCTCCAGTGAATCGTCGACGATCCCGATGATGACGCCGACGCCGGTGAAGTCGCGATCCCACGCGCCCTGGACCCCCGCGTCCAGGCCGGCGACGTGTTCGTTGATCAGGTGCCACTGTCCCGGCCAGCCGGCCGACGGCGTGTCGCGGTGGAAGTAGGGATCGTTGGGGACGAAGCTGTACCGCTCCCGGAGGGTGGAGATGCCGATGTAGTCGGCCTTGTCGGGTTGGTCCTCAGCCCGGACGCTGACCGCCGTCAGCCAGATCGCCAGAACAGACACCAAGAGAGTCCTATGAGTTGTCGCAACAGCGAGTCCATCCATGGTTGATCGCTCCTCGCAAGAGGCGACTATCCAGTATAGGCCCCCTTTTTGTCAAGTGTCAAAGACGGTATGTGTTTGCCCTGATTCTGCCGTCCTCATGTCGCCGGGCCCGAGCTCTGCGCCGCTTACGTTCGTCGGCGCCGCCGCGATGAGATCGGAATCAAGGCGCCAACAGCCAGGAGGATGGCGGTCATTGGCTCGGGTATGGGATCGCCCGTGGTGAGCGCAATCGAACCAAAGTTGGCCTTGAGGATGGCCAAGTCGGTGGCATCGACGAGGGCGTCGCAGTTGGCGTTGCCGCCGGCATGGCCCAGACCGGTTTGGCCGAAGCCGGTCTTCATGAGGGCCAGGTCGGTGCCATCCACCAGCCCGTCGAGGTTGAAATCGCCCCGCGCCGTGCCCAGGCCGCTGTCGCCGCTGGCGGTGTTGTGCCATTCGGCGAGCGTCTCAATCATGAGGATCAGATCATCCTCGTCGGCGTCACCGTCGCCGTCGAGGTCGAACTGCGGGTCGGCGCTGTCGAGGTTGGCGCAGAGCAAGTCGATGTCGTCGGCGTCCATGTCGGCGTCACCGTCGAAGTCGGCCGGCTTGGGGACAATCAGCTCGGTGATTTGCACCGCCCAGCGGTCGGTCGAGGTGACGAACTCCTGGAAGGTCCAGAAGTGGTAGGGGTTGGTCGGGTCGAGCGTGGTCGCGCTGTAGTCGCCCCAGCGGTTGCGGTCGCTCCAGTCCAGCCGTTCGTAGTCGGCCAGGCCCGCCTTCAGCAGCAGGGGGGAGGCGAACGTGGTCACACCGGCGGCGGTTTGGCCGACGGCGGCGTAGGTGCTGACGAACTGGGTCTCACTCGAGCCGCTGAAACCGATGACGACGTCGCCGAAGTCATTGACGGCGATGGAGGGAAAGTAGTAGGCCAGGTCCGCGTCGGCGATCAGGCCGCTTTGGAGGACGGCGTTGTCGGACTCGCGGATCTCATACCATTCGATGGCGGCGCGGCCGCTGACGCGGACGGCGTGGGCGGCCCAGATGCTGCCGTTTTGCAGCACGGCATTGCCGGAGAATCGCGAGTCGCTGGTCTCGATGTTCTGTTTTGCCCCGGGCTGGTCGGCGTCGGTGGGTGTGGAGCGGGCCGTGACGGTGATCGTCCCGCCGCTGGTGGCCAGCGAGGGCGAGGCGGGCGTGCCGGTGACGTTCGTCCGTTTGAGCTTGCCAGAGGCCTTGTTGGACGACGACAGCAGCGGCAGGGGCAGGGAGCTGTTATCCATGTCGACGATGGGCTGGACGGAAAAGCCGATGCTGTTGGAGTTGACGTTCTGGAACAGCGTGTGGCTGGCTACCGTTGGCGTGGGGGCCAGCAGGTCGGTCTTGGGCAGCACGAGCACGTTGATGCGCGTGGCGCCGCCCCTGATGGGGAACATGTTGGCTGCGAGCACCAGCACGTCGCCATTGACGCCCATCGTGGGGAAATCGGCCCAGCGCTGGTTGGCGCTGTCGGAGTCGATCGCGAAGGCGGCCCAGTTGCCGGTCGGGTCGGCCGTCTCCGAGACGGCCACCAGGAAGTTGTTGGCGCCGCCGCCATTGTCGACCGAGGCGGCGAACCACCGCCCGCTATGGCTGTCATAGAGCACACGCGGGTCGAAGGCGTAGCTGCCCGCCGGCGTCACACCCGCGCTGGTCCAGAACTGGTTGAGCGTCTTGGATTGCTGCTGCGAGCCGGCCTTGTCATAGACGACGAACCGCCCGTTGATCAATTCGACCAGGTGCTGAGGCCCGGCGGCGCCCATCGTGTCGGGGGGGATAAAGCCGCTTTGGGCCAACGTCGTTCCGGTGAAGTTTTGGCCGATGGTGACGGTTTGGCCTGACGCAGGGGCTGTCAAAGCGGCCGCTGCGACCGCCAATGACACAATGATGACGTGTGTGTGCCGCATCGTATGATCCTCTTGCCGTAGCCCTGCTCGCCAGATGAGCCGCTCGGTCTGGAAGTGGGCCTCCGCTCGCTCCGACCCGGCCGATGGGATATGGGCCCCGGCGGCTCGTTGCACCTACCAGTCTACACCCGGTTCGGCGAAAAACCAAGCGATATAATCAGGTTGTCCGGTGATGACCGCAGGACAGCGCCGGGGGCGATTGGGCTTTGTCCCGCTTGGGCGGGCAGTTAGAATCGTATCAGGCGCCTGGCGGGCCGGTGGAGAAGGTTGCCCATGAAACCATACGAAATTGTCGGCGAGCTGAAGCGATTCGACCGTCGGAACGTCGCGTTCGCGCGCAGCCATTCGGAGGCCGACCACCCCGCCCGGCGGGCGAAGCGTCCTACGGCGGAGGAATTGATCGCCTCGGGCAAGGAGGGGTTTGGCCGGGCGGACTTTGCACTGCAGGCCGGGTCGCGGGTCGTCGATGGGTCGCTGCGGGGGCAGCTTGGGCAGGTGCAGACGCCGCCGGAGGGCGCGGCGCCCTGGCAGCCGGGCGATGCGGCCGAGCTGACGGCGCGGGTCAAGCAGGCCGCGGAGCTTTTCGGGGCGGCCGACGTGGGCGTGACGCGCGTCAATCCGCTGTGGGTCTACGCGGCCGGCGAGGGCGAGGGTGAATCGCCGGTGCTGACGGCGGGGCTGCTGACGGCGGTGGTGATGACGATCGAGATGGACTATGACCTGATCGCGACCTCGCCGGGGGTGGGGGCCTCGGCGGCGACGGGGATGGGCTATTCCCAGATGGCGGCGACGGCCGTCAGCATGGCCAGCATGCTGGTGAGCCTGGGCTTTTCGGCGCTGCCCAGCGGCAACGACACCGCCCTGAGCGTTCCGCTGGCCATTGATGCCGGGCTGGGCGAGGGGGGGCGAAACGGCAACCTGATCGCCCGGCGGCACGGGCCGCGCGTTCGGCTGTGTAAGGTGTTCACCGATGCGCCGCTGGCGACCGACGAGCCGATCGACCTGGGTGTGCGGGCCACCTGCGGCGGTTGTGAGAAATGCGCCGATGCCTGTCCGGTCGGGGCGATCGCTCGCGGCGAGCCCACAGCGGCCGGTCCTACGCCGTCGAACAACCCCGGCCCGGTCAAGTGGTACGCCAACCCCGACAAGTGCCTCGCCTTCTGGGCCGTCAACGGGACCAATTGCAGCAACTGCATTCGAAGCTGCCCCTTCAACCGCCCGCCCGGCTAGCGACTCCTGGTCGTGGCCAAGTGGCCGGCCTTGTCCGACCCACCATTTCTGAGCAGAAAAGTTGCACATCTTTTGGCGTGCGTTTCGCCGATATTTTGGGTACATACCCGTCTCCTGTTATCCCGGAAATTGTGGCCGCGTGGGTGTTCTCGCCAACGGTCGCATCAGAGACTGTTCCTCCTGCAAGGATTCCTAGCCTTATGACAAACAGAATCGCTCGCCTTGTTCTGACAACCTGCGTTCTTCTCGCCGCCGCCGGGGTTGGCCTGGCCGAGCCGCCTGCCGACGGCTCGGAGGGTATGGCCGATTGGCTGAATGTGCTGGCGGCTGCCGATCCGCCGCCATCGGCGCCGGACGTTTCGACGGGCAAGACGAAGGCCGACCAGGCCGGTGACACGGATAAGCCCGTTGATTTGTGGACGCAAGCGTATGACCTGGTCCCGCTGCCCGGTGACTGGCGATTCTACTGGAAGCAGGGCGTTCATCTCGACTCGCCGGACGATTTCCTGA
>DRGC01000027.1 GCA_011050235.1 Phycisphaerae bacterium
ACTTCTACTATGACTCCAACGGCAGCGCAGAGGACGGCACGCCCCAGCCGCGCCTCAAGACGCGAAGCGACCTGGGCGCCGCCACCGACCTCACGACGTTCGTTGACACGGACTTCACGGAGAACGTCGAAGCCATGGGATCGGGATCGGGCAACCGGCGCGTTCGTTATCTCTTGAGTTGGACTGAGCCCGCACTCGGCCCGTGGGTTGTCCGGATCAGCACCGGCGTTGCGGAGGTCGTTGTCGAAGAGAGGGCGCCCGGATCCCGCTTCGGGAGCCCGAAGTCGGGTACCTGGATCCGGCCCGAGCGCGGCGATCGGATCGTGGCTCGCGGGGTGCCTTACGGTAACGTCGGCCAGCAGTACATCGAGACGGCGCGGTATGAGTACGACGGCGGCGGCCGCGTATCGAAGGTGACGCACGCCACCGGCAGTTTTACCCGGTTTGAATATGACGACGTCGGCCGCGTTCTGCGCACGATGCTCGCGACGGCCGAGACGGTCACTGACGACGTCATCACGGCCATCAACTCCATCACCGAGACCGTCAACATCTACGATAACTACGGCAACGTCATCAAACAGGCCGTCTATCGCCGCGATGATGACGTCGACTATCCGACGGACTATGATGACTTCCTGTGTACGGACATCACTACTATTCCTTCGCTCGACGACCACGCCCAGGCCTCCTACGTCTACACCTGGTACGACCAGGCCAGCCGGCCCACAGACGTGGTCAACTACGGCGTAACCACCACCACGCCCACCGATGACCCGACCAGCACGACCGTGCCCGGCTACCACGTGAGCGGCCGCATCATTACGTCCTATGCCTACTACCCCACCGGCCAGGTCGACGAGGTGCAGGAACTCGTCGCTACGGGCACCACCGTGGATACCAAGTACTACTACGATGACCTCGGCCGGACTGAGTACATCGTCGAGAACGAGGACGATTTCGTCGCCCCCACGACCGGCATCGGCGGCGATGACGGAGAGCCGCACGTCGACCGCGTCACGAAGTTCGAGTATAACGGGCATTCGCAGCTCACCAAGCAGACGGCGTTGCTGACGGCCAACAGCCAGACCACCCGGTACGTCTACTCGCGCGAGCTGACCGACAAGGGCACGCCCAAGAGCGGCGGGACGAACATCATCTTCCGCAACGATCTGCTGCGGGCCATCATCTATCCCGACAGCGGCGACACCTACGGCAATCCCATTACGGGTACGGATCACGTCGATCTGACATACTATGTCAATGGCGCCCTGCGGACGCGGACCAACCAGAACTTAACGGTCCACACATACGTTTACGACGACATCGTCCGGCTGACCGAAGATGATGTCACTACCCCCGGCACAGGCGTAGATGGCTTCGTGCTTTCGATCGGCTACACCTACAACACCAATAGCGGACGCCTGGAGAAGATCACCAGTTATGACCGGGTAGATCCCACAACCGACAGTCACGTCCGAAACGAGATCGAACTGGCCTACGACCTCGTGAGTTCCGTTACCTCATCGGAGCAGTCCCACGCGGCGGCCACGTCTACCGGCACGTTCCCCACCGTCAGCTACACTTATGATACCACGGCCACCGGGTACAGACTCACCAACGGCGCACGACTCACGCAGGTGACGTACCCCACCAACTCACGCGTGGTGGCGTTCGATTACGGCGCAGCCGACGGCGACAACGACAGGCTGTCGCGCGTCGGGGAAATCGAAAACTCCAACGGTTCGACCGTCCACGCCCAGTACGCCTACCTTGGCGCCGGCGCCATCGTCAACGTGACCTATCCCGGTGTCACCGTCAGCACGAACCCTCTGGAGCTTACCTACGGCACGGCCAGCGGCAATTACGACCACCTGGACCGCTTCGGCCGCGTGGAGGATCAGCTCTGGCAGATCAGCACCGCCAACACGCACAAGGACCGCTTCGAATACACCTACGACGTCCGCTCGAACCGCCTCACCCGCGACGTGATGGCCATCGACGGCGCCGGCGACGACGTCGATGACCACGACAGCAGGTTCACCTACGACGACCTGAATCGCCTGATTCGGGCCGAGCAGGGAACGCTGGAGGCCGGCAGTTTCACCCTCACCGCGCGAGACGACTTCTGGGGCAAGGTCGAAACGGGACCCGACGTCTGGGCCCTGTCGCCCACCGGCAACTGGGACCACTACCACCTGGACGCCAACGGCGACGGTGACTACACCGATGCCGACGAGCTCGACCAGGTGCGCAGCCACAACAAGGCCAACGAGATCGATACGAACGACAACGACGCCGACGGCCCCGACGCCGCAGCCATCACCGAGGGCACGTCGCCCGCCCAAACGCAATGGGCGACGCCCGGCTACAACAAGGCCGGCAACATGGACGTCATGCCTATCCCGGCCGACGAGGCCAACACCTACGCGCTGACCTACGATGCGTGGAACCGGCTGGTGGAGGTCAAGGCCGGTGAGACCGTCGTCACCCAGTACCGCTACGACGGCATACACCGGCGGATCGTTGCGCTGGAGTTCGTCGCCAGCGACAACTGGACCCGCACGGACTTCTACTACGATACGGCCTGGCGCGTGGTGGAGGAGTGCCGCGCCGAAGACCTCGCCACAAGCGTCACAGGCGGCGCCAACAACGACAAGGAAGATGTCATCACCAACGTCTACGCCCAGTACGTCTGGGGCCTCCGCTACATCGACGCCCTCATCCTCCGCGATCGAGACAGCGACGGCAACCAGTCGCTTGACGAGACACTCTATTACTGCAACGATGCCAACATGAACGTCACAGCCCTGATCAACGCCTCAGGGACGGTAGTGGAGCGCTACGAATACACGCCCTATGGGCAAGTCTCATTCATGGATGGGAGCTTCGGCAGCCGCGCCAGCAGCAGCTATGACAACCGCATCCTCTACGCCGGCTACCGCCACGACACCGAAACCGGCCTCTACCACGTCCGCAATCGCTACCACCACCCCACCCTAGGCCGATGGATCACCCGCGACCCGATCAACCAGAACGTCCCGGGCGGCGGGTATCAGGATGGGATGAATCTGTATGAGTATGTGGGGAGCAACGCGATCATTCGACGGGACCCGATGGGGTTGTCGTGGTTCGATTGTTGCGATGAGTGCGATACGCTGGGCGAGAAGAGAAAGAAGAAAGCGTTAGAGGTCCTCTTGCGCCCGGCGATGCAGCTCGCCGGCCCTGGTACGCAGCGCAGCGCGGTCAAAGCCTACGAAGCTACGGAGGTCATCCAGAAGCTCTATCATCTGGGCCACATTGCGACAGCTGGCGGCGTGACAGAGGCAGCTGTGGAGGCAGTCCGCGCAATGGTCAAAGAAGGGACCAAGCCCGACACGGATGAAATGGTTGAGACGATACTGGGGTTCAACGATGAACTGGCAAGCATGCAGGGCGTGGTCATCTGGGTGTCCGTAGAATACGAGGAATGTGTGAAGACGCAGTGCTTCTTGTTCTTTGAGAACAAGGAGTGGAAGGAGCAGGATGTTTACTGGCACAGGTGTTCGGCAGAGTCACCCAATGCGCTCACGAAAGGCGGGTTGGTGGACGCCAACGGTGACGTGATAAGTTCCGGGTTTCCCTTGGACGAGGCGGATGCAATTGTTAGAGCGATGCCCAAGTGCATAAAGGAGGCCCTCGATGCGCTTGATTAAGGGAAGGGCCGAGCGACGAGGATACTGATGGTCTGGAGAATGGGTCTAGTGCTGATGCTTCTTCCTCTTGTTCCTGGATGCAAGGGCAAGGACGCCGAATTGAAAAAGCGGCTTCAGACGACCATTCAGGACGTGCAGAAATACACGCCCGATTATCGCATCGTGAAGGCCCTAAGGGCCGCCACTCCGGAATCGCTGCAACGCCCGAAACTGGCAACGGCTGCCCTTGTGTTGCGCCCCGAGACGGCCCATCTTGTCGTTTACTGGATTGCCGATTCGCCTGCGGCTGGGAACGTCTGCATTCTCGGCCCAGCCGCGGAGCGAATCTGCGTGGAGATCAGTGCAGCTTATGCGCGGGAGAACGAACTTGCAGCCCAAAAGCTCGTTCTGTACTACTATGTCCATGTATTTCGATCGAGTGGACCTCAGTGGGCGGCCCTCACGCGGATGCTGTCGACGGGCGAAGGAAACGTCCTCCTGACAACTGATGATGGACAGGTACTGGCGGAGCCCATTGCTCTGCGCGTTGTAAAGAAAGACGCACTGCCTTCTAAGGAGGGGAAACCGTGAAGCGGCCGGGCCGGCGTTGTCGGCTTTGCTCTAGCCGGGCCGGCGGCGTTGGGGTATGATGCAGCCCTCGCCTGCCCGAAGGTATCAGGGAGTCCATCGTGGCGGCCATTGCCCGCACCCACAACAAGGCCGGCAACATGGACGTCATGCCCATCCCGGCCGACGAGGCCAACACCTACGACCTGACCTACGACGCGTGGAATCGGCTGGTGGAGGTCAAGGTCGGCGAGGTCGTCGTTACCCAGTGCCGCTACGACGGCATGCACCGCCGCATCGCCACGCTGGAGTTCGTCTCCAGCGACAACTGGACCCGCACGGACTTCTACTACGACACGGCCTGGCGCGTGGTGGAGGAGTGCCGCGCCGAAGATCTCGCCACCAGCGTCACCGCCGGCGCCAACAACGACAAGGAAGATGTCATCACCAACGTCTACGCCCAGTACGTCTGGGGCCTCCGCTACATCGACGCCCTCATCCTCCGCGACCGCGACAGCGACGGCAACCAAACGCTTGACGAAACGCTCTATTACTGCAACGATGCCAACATGAACGTCACAGCCCTGATCAACGCCTCAGGGACGGTAGTGGAGCGGTATGAATACACGCCCTACGGCCAGGTGACGATCCTCGACCCGGACTTCACGCTCGACAGTGACGGCGGCGACGGGCTCAGCGACGTAGACAACCGCATCCTGTACGCCGGCTACCGCCACGACACCGAAACCGGCCTCTACCACGTCCGCCACCGCTACCACCACCCGACACTAGGCACCTGGATCACCCGCGACCCGTCCGGCTACGCCGATGGGATGAGTTTGTATGAGTATGTGATGGGGAATCCGGTAGTATACCGAGACCCCCGAGGGCTGACGGCCGAAGACCGAAAGCCAAATCTAACGGTGGTGACGGCGCCACACGAAATCAACTACATGACGGACAAGAAGAAGCGCAACACGATCCTGAGCAACGGGAACGTCGACCACGTGAAGCTGAACACGAAGGCGCGCACGGAAATCGGCAGCGCCCTGGGCAAGTTCGCCCACACCAAGTGGGCTCGCGGCGACAAGCAGTTGCTCCCCAAGGGCAAGGCCGGCGCCAGTGGATTCGTAATGGGCTGGACCATCAAGGCGGCCATCGAAGTGGAAAACGGCAAGTGCTACTGCGACCTCAGCGACACCAAGTGGCGTTTCCTGGCCTACATCATCCTGCTCAACGAACAAAAACCGCATCCGCTGAGACACACGACGGGGGCGAGCGTCCCGATATCGGGAACCAAGGAACATGAGATGTGGCATGTGACGGGGGTGCCAGGAGCGCAACGCGACGTGTTCTACGACGCACTTGGGGTCCACCAGCAAGGCGTGGAGTATGATGAGGGCGACTACGCCACCGCAGGGATGCTGGGTTTCGTACCGGCCGCCGAGATCAGGGCGAAAGCGGCCCGGAAACGATTTGTCACACTTGTTGAAGAAGAACTGAAGGGCAAGGGGCCTAAGTACGTCAAGTACTGCGAGGATCAGGCCGCCCTGATCGTTAAAGAGGAACTAGCCGACAAGACCGGCTGGATCGCCAACGCTGGGAGTTACCATGGGACGCGTAGGAATAATGGCGTGTACCCGGCCAGGACGCTGACGGACTAATAGGAGGCAACGAAAATGTCCCATTATGTTGATTCAATATCGTGGTCCTTCTTCCGGCGGGTCGCCATAGGCGTCTGCCTGGTCGCTCCCGTCATCGGGGCAGTTTCCTGCAATTACGCGGGCGACGAAGGACCCGGGCCGAAGATGCGGCACATGGTGGTGAGCCCAGATGTCTGGGAATGGCCGCAATTTCGGTTGTTCAAGCAGCTTGCCAATACCTCCGGTCCACAGCGGGAGGCGCTGCTGGATGAGCTGTTCTCGGACCTGGCGGATAAGGTCCACCCCTGGGAGCAGCTTCGGGCCGGGCTCGCGCTGTACCTGTTCTACGAGGAGTTTCCCGAGGCATTGACGCAGGCGCGGGCCGAGGTGCTGTTTCACCACATGCTGCAGATCTACGAGGAACCGCCCCCGCGCGACATGTTCACGTTCGACCTGCCGCCATCTGAAGAGCAGGAGAGCTTCTTTTTCACCGTGCGGCTCCGCTTCGAGTTCGACCCCGGCGTCTTGGCGCTGGAGTTGCGGGCGCCTCGGATCTATCACAAAGATGAACTCTATTCCTGGACAGTTCATCAGCCGGTCCTGCTCTTTGGGGATCAGGTTATCAAGGCCGGCGGCAGCGGAAGCCCGTTGGCCCTCCACACCAGGGGGGGAGAGTCGAAGTCTTACAAGATCACGCTGCCCTATATCGACGAGGACCAAACGATGGACCTGATCTACCGGGCGACGTTCCGCTCTCCCGACGGCCGCCTGAACGTGCCCTATGAGAAACGCCGAGCAATCAAGGTCTTGGCCGAAGATCCTGAGGCCCCGCCGGAACCTGAGGAGTAGGGGATCGGGGGGGGGGACCGTGAAGCGGTCGGGTCGGCATTGTCGGCTTTCCTCTGGCCCGGCCGGCGGCGTTGCAGTATGATCCACCCCTCGCCCGCCCGAAGGTACCAGGGAGCCCATCGTGGTGGCTATTGGTCGAACCCATAGCAACGCCAATGAACTGACCGGCTACACGTCCGGTGCGTGGGTGACGCCTCACGCGTCGGAACCCGATCACGATGCGGCCGGGAATACGCGCTTCGTGCCGAAGCCGGGTGATGAAGGCACGGCCGCTTCCGCACGCTGGTTGATCTATGACGGCTGGAATCGTCTGGTGAAGGCCCAGGAAGATGACGACGGCGACGGCATCTACGATTCAGCCGACGACGACGTGCTGGCGGAGTACCGCTACGACGGCCTGCATCGGTGGATTCGCAAGTTTGTGCCCAACGAGAGCAATTGGGATGTGACGGAGTTCTACTACAACACCAACTGGCAGGTGCTGGAAGTCCACGACGACGTCAAGACGCGGACGGGCACGCCGCTAGCCGAGCCGGCGGTGGCCGACGACATCTACTGCCAATACATCTGGGACCTCCGTTACATCGATGCCGTGGTGGTGCGCGATCGGGATGCCGATGACAACGCCGGGACAGGCATCTACGGCAAGGCCAGCAGCGGCCTTGAGGAACGGCTGTACTACACCAACGACGCCAACTTCAACGTCACGGCGTTGGTGGGGACGGACGGGAACGTCAAGCAGCGGTTCGAGTATACCCCCTACGGCGAGGTGACCGAACTGGACCCGGACTTCACCAGCTACAGCGGCAGCGACTATGACGTGCAGGTCCTCTACGCCGGCTACC
>DRGC01000028.1 GCA_011050235.1 Phycisphaerae bacterium
GGCTTGGGGGTGGCGGGGGCCGGTCGGGGTGGGTCTGCGGATGCTAGGGCTCGGTGCTTGACGTGGGTGGTGGGGTTCGTAGGCTACGGGCATCTGCGACCGACGGTCGCTTCATAAGAAAGGTCCTTTTCCATGGCAGCTACTCAGCATCTGGCAATCAATTGTCGAGACATCGGAGCTTCGGAGGCGTTTTTCAGCAAGCATTTCGGCTTTGGCCGGGTGCGAACGTTCAACCCCGGCGACAACGAGTTCATCATGCTGCGCAACGGCTCAATGTGCCTGGAGCTGTTCTCGGCCTCCGACAGCTCGGCCCGCGGCGGCGAGCAGGCTGTGGGCTTTGGGCACCTGGCGTTTGAGGTCGACAAGCTCGAGCCGGCCATCGCAGCCTTGGAGGCCGACGGCATCGAGGTCGAACCCATCATCGACTGCAACGACATCATCCCCGGCATGCGCGTAGTCTTCTTCAACGACGCCGACGGGAATCGGTTGGAGCTGATGGAAGGATACTGCGACGAATGACGAATGTTGAATGCTGAATGCTGAATGAACAACGAACAGCGCTGCGCGGGGGTGGTTTGCGCCGGGAGTTTCCCACCGACGCAGTCGGTGGGCTTTGACTTGCCGTCTCTCTGTGACCGCTGTGTTCTCTGTGGTGATGTCGTTGCTTTTTCCGCGCAAAGAAAAACCCCGGGGGTTACCCGGGGCTTTTCGTATAAGACGGCGTTGACCTACTCTCCCGCAATCGCAGTACCATCGGCTGTCAGGGCTTAACTACTGTGTTCGGAATGGGAACAGGTGTGGCCCCTGACATAAACACACCGCCACTGCTGACGACGCCGTTTCCGGCGCCGCCAACGTAGAGCGTGCAAGGGAAGATTGTTTTGGTTCAAGAATCGATCAACCATGCGGTTGGGCCGTCGTGAGACGACCAATGACAAATGTGATCAAGCAATCGCCCGTTAGTACCGGTTAGCTAAACGCATTTCGGCGCTTACACGTCCGGCCTATCAACCACCTAGTCTGGATGGGGGCTCTCGTCCCGTAAGGGACATGGAATCCTAGTCTTAGGGTTGGCTTCCCGCTTAGATGCCTTCAGCGGTTATCCGTTCCCAACTTAGCTACCCAGCGCTGCCCCTAGCGGGACAACTGGCACACCAGAGGTTGGTCCTTCAAGGTCCTCTCGTACTGAAGAAGGATCCCTTCAAGATTCCTACGCCCACGGCAGATAAGGACCGACCTGGCTCACGCCGGTCTGAACCCAGCTCGCGTACCACTTTAATCGGCGAACAGCCGAACCCTTGGGACCGCCTACAGCCCCAGGATGTGATGAGCCGACATCGAGGTGCCAAACCGCCTCGCCGCTATGGACGCTCGGAGGCGATTAGCCTGTTATCCCCGGAGTACCTTTTATCTGTTAAGCGATGGCCCTTCCACACGGGACCACCGGGTCACTAAGCCCTGCTTTCACATCTGCTCGACTTATGGGTCTCGCAGTCAAGCATCCTTATGCCTTTACACTCTACACACGATTGCCAACCGTGCTGAGGATGCCTTTGGACTCCTCCGTTACTCTTTAGGAGGAGACCGCCCCAGTCAAACTGCCCACCAAGCACTGTCCTGCGCCCGGATTCACGGGTCGGAGTTAGGTGACTCATGGCACAAAGGTGGTATTTCAAGGATGGCTCCTCGACAGCCGGAACTGTCGGATCAAAGCCTCCCACCTATCCTACGTATGTGACACAAGGCATCAATACCAGGCTACAGTAAAGGTTCACGGGGTCTTTCTGTCTTGCCGCGGGTATGCGGTGTCTTGACCGCAATCATAATTTCACCGAGTCCGTCTTCGAGACACTGCTCCAGTCGTTACGCCATTCATGCAGGTCGGAACTTACCCGACAAGGAACTTCGCTACCATAGGACCGTCATAGTTACGGCCGCCGTTTACCGGGGCTTTAGTCGCAAGCTTCTCCCGAAGGATGACCTGCTTCCTTGACCTTCCGGCACCGGGCAGGCGTCAGACTCTATACATCCTCTTGCGAGTTAGCAGAGTCCTGTGTTTTTGATAAACAGTCGCCAGAGCCACTTTACTGTGCCCTTCGACGACCTACATAATTGCAAGTCGCCGCTAGGGACCCCTTATTCCGAAGGTACGGGGCCAATTTGCCTAGTTCCTTGAAGACGGTTCTCTCGAGCGCCTGAGGATACTCTCCTCGCCTACCTGTGTCAGTTTTAGTACGGATGCACGCTTTGTCCCCGTGGAGCTTTTCTCGGCACCGGCGTTCCAGACTTCGGCAACAAGTTGGCCTCGAGGTGGTCCCTTACGGGACCCCCAACCTACACGACTAGTCGTAGGATCTGGTGTGTCGATGCGTCATCCACGGTTCAACCGCCACGTACAGTGCAGGAATATTAACCTGCTGTCCATCGTCTACGCCTTTCGGCCTCGACTTAGGGCCCGACTAACCCTGGGCGGATTTACCTTCCCCAGGAAACCTTAGGCTTGCGGCGAGCAGGATTTTCACCTGCTTTATCGTTACTCATACCGGCATTCTCGCTTGCTGCCGCTCCACGACTCCTTACGGTATCGCTTCAGCGCCGACAGCAACGCTCTCCTACCACTGTGCACAAGTGCACAATCCGCAGCGTCGGTCCCATGCTTAGTCCCGATCATTATCGGCGCCGGGTTGCTCGACCAGTCAGCTATTACGCACTGTTTAAATGGTGGCTGCTTCTAAGCCAACATCCTGGCTGTTTGTGCAATCCGACTTCCTTAGTCACTTAGCATGAGTTTGGGACCTTATCTGGCGGTCTGGGTTGTTTCCCTTTTGACCACGAAGGTTATCCCTCGCAGTCTGACTCCCGAGGTTCACGCAACGGTATTCGGAGTTTGGTTGAAGGAGGTAGCCGGGTAGGCCCCTCGGATCATCCAGTGCTCTACCCCCGCTGCGCAATATACTCGAGGCTAGCCCTAAAGCTATTTCGGAGAGAACCAGATATCTCTGAGTTTGGTTAGACTTTTACTCCTCCCCACAGCTCATCCCCTAACTTTTCAACGTTAGTGGGTTCGGTCCTCCAGGTCGTTTTACCGACCCTTCAACCTGGCCATGGGTAGATCACTCAGTTTCGGGTCTACAGCATGCGACATAGTTGCCCTATTCAGACTCGCTTTCGCTATGGCTCCATCCCGGAGGGACTTAGCCGCGCCGCATACCGTAACTCGCCGGTCCATAATGCAAAAGGTACGCCGTCACCCGTTGCCCCGAAGGGCCATAGGGCTCCGACAACTTTGTAAGTGCACGGTTTCAGGTACTTTTCACTCCCCTAATGGGGGTTCTTTTCATCTTTCAGTCGCCCTACTTCTGCGCTATCGGTCGTGATGTAGTACTTAGCCTTGGAGAGTGGACTCCCCAGCTTCACGCGGAGTTCCACGGCTTCCGCGCTACTCTGGTACGTCGATATAACGGAGGGCATTACGATACCGTCTACGGGACTATCACCCTGTATCGTGTGACTTTCCAGACACTTCGACTGTCGCTGCCTTTGTAACTCCTAATCGACGCCCACAACCCCGGATCCGAAGACCCGGTTTGGGCTGATCCGCTTTCGCTCGCCGCTACTCACGGAGTCTCGGTTGATTTCTTTTCCTGCAGGTACTTAGATGTTTCAGTTCCCTGCGTTCGCTCTACCAGCCTATGAATTCAGCTGATAGTGACGCCATCTGCTTGCACAGTGACGACGGGTTTACCCATTCGGAAATCCCAGGATCAAAGCTCATTTGACAGCTCCCCTGGGCTTATCGCAGCCTATCACGTCCTTCATCGCCTCATCACGCCTAGACATCCACCGTGCACCCTTAGTAGCTTGATCACATTTGTCGCTGGCCGAAGCCCACGACAAACGTCTCAAACCGCTTGGCTGCTCGATTCTCGATGAACCTTAAACAAATCTTCCCTATGCACTTGTCAAAGAGCAATCACACGTCATCCCCGGCCCGAATCGGCCTAGGGACCTCTCTGTCCCAACAGGGACAAAGATTGATGCTTATAGCAGGCCAAGACCTCGCCCGCAATCATATTCTAGCAGTTTAGCAAAAAAAATCGAGGGGAATTATCGGTCCCACTCCCCTTTTAAATATCGGATCACCGACCGCCGATTCCCACTGAAATCGGCCCAAGGGCCTCTGCACATCCCGGGCCGGAGGATCGCGGCCTCGATGGCCCTTCAATGAACGATCTTCGACCGGCCTGAGCCCTCTTGCGAAGACCCAAGATAGCCTGCCACGGGCGAGCGTGGGCACAAGCCCACGCACGTCGAATGCCTTTCGACTTCGCTCCCTGCGGTTGCTACGCTCAGGACACTCGATGCGGGTCCAGGAATCAAAGCAGCAACGCCTTGGCCTGCCACGAGTAAGGCCGAATAGCCCGTCAGGGCCATTCGGCCGCATCGAAACAATGGCCTGCCACGAGTAAGGCCGATAGCCCGTTAGGGCTATTCGGCCGCATCGAGTGGAGACGGCCGGGCTCGAACCGGCAACCTCCAGGTTGCAAACCTGGCGCTCTCCCAGTTGAGCTACGTCCCCGATGCAATTGCAGATTGCGGATTTCGGATTGCGGATTGCGGTATGATCCGGGCCAACAATCCGCAATCGCCAATCCGCAATCCGCAATCGAACTGGGCCTGGCTGGATTCGAACCAGCGACCTCGCCCTTATCAGGGGCGCGCTCTAACCAGCTGAGCTACAAGCCCCACAGCCCGGCGACCGTCGGTCGCCGGGCATGGTTGCTCTAAGAATCTTTTCAAAACGCGTTCGGCAGAAAACGCTGCGCCAGGCCCTATCGGCCTTAGCCTTCGCCTCGCAGCCGTCGCCGGCAGGCGAGCCCTACTATTTTACGAAATACCGCAGCCCCGTCAACACCTCGACGTCCGACGGGCCGCGACTGTCCTCATCGGCAATCCGCTGCGCAAGCTTGAGCCCCCCCTGCCCGACCGACCCGATCAGCGCGCCAACAGGTCCTTCAGGAACTTCACCGCCAGTTCGATGTCGGCCCGGGGGTTGTCGCCGACTTCACGCTCGATCGTCAGGTACCCGTCGTACCCGACGCGCTTCAGCGCCGCCAGATACTCGGGCCAGGGCACCGACCCTTCGCCCAAGGGCACTTCCTCGAAGCCGCTCCACTGCTCAGCGCCTTCGGGACATGGGACGGCCCCGTAGGTGACCTCCGGGTCAAGCTCGCGAAGATTGTTTCCATCCTTGGCGTGCGTATGCACGATGAACGGGCCGAGCGCTTCGACGGCTGAGGGAATGTCGTCCCGCACGATCATCACCAGGTTGGCCGGGTCGAAATTCACGCCGAGGCCCTGCTCGATATCGATGTCGTCGATGAAGCTCCGCAGCAACGGGCCTTTCTCCGGGCCGGTCTCGATGGCGAACCACGCGCCGGCGCTGCGGGCGTAGCGGGCCAACTGCTCGCATGCCTCGGCCATCACCTTGTATCGCGGGGCGCTCTTATCGTGTGGCACGACGCCGATGTGGGTCGTCACGACGTTCGTCCCCAGGGCCAGCGCCTCGTCCACCGCCTTCTTGGACCGTTCGATCCGCGCCGGATTCTCGTCGGCCACCATGAACCCATGACCACCGAAGTCGGCGCAGACAGCCGCAAGTTCCAACCCCGAGTCATCGAGTTGGCTCTTGATCTCGGCCAGTTCGCTCTCAGTGGCCTGGCCGGAGACAGACAACTGAACGCCGTCAGCCCCCAGCTCCTTGGCCGCCTGCAGGCCGCCAGCCAGACCCGCCCGGAAGCTCTCCACCATCACACCAATCTTCATCATCGACCTCCTCGCTGGCCCGGCGGGCCGGGCACACTCCCGACAGCTACGCCGCCAGCGCCATGGATGGGCATATTCGCATGCAGACCACCAAAGTCAACCCTCCAACTGAGGCATAGCCAGGCAGCAAATCTTGCCGGTTCCCACGAACTGGATGTATAATCAGGCGGCGGATCGCGGAAACCGAATACACACTGTCCCATCGCCGCCGTCACATCGGCTTTCTTTCGATCAGCACAGGGCTTTTCATCCCCAGATGGTGGGCGGGCGGCCCAGCCAGGTCGCATGACCGATGCGGATGGCACGCTCACCCAACGGCGCGCGATGGTGTGAGCTTGTCAGGGTTCGTCTGTCCGAAGCCCTGGGAGATACATGCCATGAAACATAGGGGCAAATCGCCGCTGGCCTATCGGCGCCTGGTTTTTCTGCTCATCGCTCTGGCTATCAACGCGATGCTGATGATGTGGCTGGTCTGGGATTCCTACGATGCCTACGGCAACATCACCACCATGCAGCAAAACCGCCGAGTCGAAGATCTCCGCAGTACAATCCTACATTTCGATGAGATCCTCACCATGTCCGCGCGCATGGCCGTGCTGACGGGCGAGAGTGAGTGGGAAGAGCGATATCACCACTTCGAACCCCTATTGGGGGACGCGATCAACGAAGCCAAGACCCTCGCGCCAACCGCCCAGGGAGCCGCGGCTGCTGCACGGACCGATGCCGCCAATGTCGAGTTGGTCGAGATGGAAATCCGCGCGATGAAGCTGCTGCACGACGGCTTCGCCGACGAGGCCAGGGCGCTGCTGTTCGGCGATCGGTATCGTCAGCAGAAGCAGGTTTACGCCGAAGGCATGATGGTGTTAACGGACGGGCTGGCCAAGATTGGGGCCAGCGATCTCTCCCGCCGGCGCAGGAGGGGGATCGCCAACATCGTCGCCGGGGCCCTGATGATTCCGCTGATTGTTGTCGCGTGGGCCCTGGCCTTCAGCGCCGCGCGAAGCTGGGCGGCCGAACGCGCCCGCGCCGAGAAATCGCTGCAATTCCAGGCGACACTGCTGGACCAGATTCGCGACGCCGTCACAGCCACGGACATGACCGGACGGATCACCTACATCAATGCCGCTCAGGCCGCTTGGACGGGGCGGACCAAGGAAGAACTCATCGGTCGCCCCGTGGAGATCTATGGCAGCGACCCCGCCAGGGGGGTCACGCAGCAGGAACTCATCGACAAGACAATCCAGCACGGCCACTGGCAAGGGGAAATCGTTAACTACGCCAAGGATGGGACCGAGTCGCTGCTGCACTTGCGCACGTGGCTGATCCGCGACGAAGACGGCAACCCGACCGGCCTGGCGGGGACAGGCCGAGACATCACGGAGATCAAACAGGCCCAGTACGAGCTTCAGAAAGCCCATGACGAACTGGAAGAACGTGTCCTCGAACAAACGGGCCAGTTGCGTGAGAGCGAGGAGCGATACCGGACGCTTTTCGAAAGCTCGCGCGACGCCATCATGACGCTGGCGCCGCCGTCGTGGCGGTTCACCTCCGGGAACCGGGCCACGGTTGAGATGTTCGGAGCAAAGGACGAAGAGGAGCTCATCTCGCTGGGCCCCTGGGAACTCTCTCCCGAGTTCCAGCCGGATGGCGCGCCCTCTGCCGACAAGGCCAGACAGATGATCGAAACGGCCGTGCGAGAGGGATCGCACCTGTTCGACTGGACGCACAAGCGGGTGGGCGGCGAGGAGTTCCCGGCCACCGTGCTGCTGACCCGGATGGAATTGGGTGGACAGACACTGCTCCAGGCCACGGTGCGCGACATCACCGATCGGGTCGAAGCCGAGCAAGCTCTGCGTGGCAGCGAGGCCGGCCTCAAGCAAGCCCAGCAACTGGCCCACGTGGGCAGTTGGGAATGGGACCTCGCCGATGACTCGATCACACTAACGGATGAAATGCGCCACATCTACGGCCTGACAGAGCAGGACAGGTTTGACGACATTTTCGCTCTTGTCGATGCTATGGTGCATCCGGACAACAAGGAGGTCATTCTCAGCGACCTCAGGGCGCTCGCCGCCGGGGAGATGGGCAAGGTCCCCAACACCATGGCGGTGCAAATTGTCCGCCCTGATGGACACGTGCGCTGGATCGTCGGCACGGCGCCGCAGCCCCGGCGCAGGGACGCCGACGGCAAGCCAACCGTCATGATGGGCACCGTGCACGACATAACCGAACTCAAGATGACCGAAGAATCGCTCAAGGCCGCCCACCGGCGACTCATGTTCGCAGGCGAGCGAGAACGCCGAGCCGTGGCCAGGGAACTGCACGATTCCCTCGGCCAGCAGACGATCGGCATGCATCTGGCCATCGAGAGCATCCTCGCCAAGGCGAAAGCTTCCGGGGGCAAGTATGTTGAGGAACTGGGCAGCCTGTCGAAAACGTGCCAGATGCTGGCTAACGAAATTCGCGCGGTCTGCTACGGCTTGTACCCCCCTGCACTGGAAGCGTTGGGCCTGTGCCCCGCCCTGCGGCAACTCGGCCGAGAATCTGAACATGCCCTCACCGTCGAGGTCACGTGTGCGCCCTGCCTGGAGGAAACTCGCCTGTCAGGCGACGTGGAGATCGCCCTGTTCCGCATCGGCCAGGAAGCCATCGCCAACGCGCTTCGTCACAGCCAGGCCAAGACGTTGACCATCGATATCGATCGGGAAGGCGACGACGTCATCCTGACCGTCGCCGATGACGGGGTCGGGTTCGATACCCAACAGGCCGAAAGCTCCGGCCTGGGGCTGCGGACCATGCACGAACGCGCCGATGCCGTCGGCGGGGAACTTCAGATCACCTCTCACCCCGGGCAAACGCGCGTCACCGCCCGTGTCCCCGGGCGATTCCCCGAGATGCAGACCTAATGCCCCCGATCGAAAGGCAGCGCTAGCGACGGCCCTTCTTTCGCTTGGCCCGCTCTTTCTTGGTCAGGCGCTTGCTGCGCTGCTTGACCTTGTACCGGACATTTCCCCCGGCCCCCATCTGGGCCATCTGCTGGGCAAACTTCATCCGGTCGCGCCCGCCCAGACCCGCCATCTGCTTCATCATGTGCGAGGCCTGCGTGAACTGCTTGACCAGCCCCGACACGTCCTGCGGCTCGGCGCCGCTGCCGCGGGCAATGCGTCGCCGACGCGACGCCTCGAGCACCGTCGGATCCTCGCGCTCCGCCGGCGTCATCGACAGGATGACGGCCTCCATCCGTTTCAGCTCGTCGCCGTCCATCTGCATCGCGTCCATCTGCCCGCTCATCCCGGGCATAAGCTTCAACAGATCCTTCATCGGGCCCATCTTCTGCATCTTCCGCATCTGGTCGAGGAAGTCCGTCAGCGTAAACGCCCCCTTGGCCATCTTCTCCTGCAACTTGACCGCCTGCTCTTCGTCGAAGTGGGCCTGGGCCTTTTCCACCAGCGACACGACGTCGCCCATGCCCAGAATCCGCCCCGCCATCCGGTCGGGGTGAAACGCCTCCAGCCCATCGAGCTTCTCGCTGACGCCGATGAACTTGATCGGCTTGCCGGTAACGGCCTTGACCGATAGCGCCGCCCCACCGCGAGCGTCGGAATCGAACTTCGTCAGGATCACGCCGTCCAGTTCCAGCCGCTCGTTGAACTCCTTGGCGCTGTTGACGGCGTCCTGGCCCGTCATCGAATCGCAGACGAGATAGATCTGGTGCGGCTGAACGGCCGAGGCGATGTCCTCGGCCTGTTTCATCATCTCCTCGTCGATGTGCAGCCGCCCGGCTGTGTCGATGATGATCACGTCGCAGTCATCGTCCCGGGCCGCCCGTAGCGACTGGCGGGCGACCTTGACGGGGTTGGTTTCCCCCTCGATGCGAAACACCGCCACGTCCAGTTGCCCGCCCAGGACCGTCAACTGATCCACCGCCGCCGGCCGCTGCAGGTCGCAGGCCACCATCAAGGGCTTCTTGCCCTCGGTCAGCATCAGCTGCGCCAACTTCGCGCAGGTGGTCGTCTTGCCCGAGCCCTGCAGCCCCGTCATCATGACGATCGTCGGGCCCGGTGTGACGTAGTAAATCCGCGCATCCACCGGCCCCATCAGCTCGGTCAGCTCGTCCTGGACGATCTTGACCATCAGCTGCCCCGGATGCAGCGACTGGATCACGTCCGTGCCGAGGGCCTTGGCCGTCACCTTGTCGCAGAACTCGCGCGCGACTTGGTAGTGCACGTCGGCTTCCAGCAGGGCCTGGCGGACCTCGCGCATCGCGTCGTGGACGTTGTCCTCGCTGATCCGCCCCCGCCCGGATAACCGCCTGAAAACTCCCGTAAATTTCTCTGTCAGCGATTCGAACATAGTTTTCCTATGCTAGCAGCTTCCGAGACGATTGAAAAGGCGGCGCAGCATCCGCACCGCGCCGGGCCCTTTCGCCGGCCCCCGATCGTCCAGAAGGCGGCTCCGGCCTCGGTAGCCGAATTAAGCCACAATCCAGGATTTGCTAGGTATAATACATATTCGGACCGCGTGCCCTGCCGGTGGGCACAGCCTCGGTCACGACAATGGCCCGAAGGAAAGGGAGTCAACGATGAGAAGGAGTACGGCAATCCTGGTGGGTTCTCTTGTATTTGTGCTGGCCGGGGCGGCGTCCGCTCTGGACATCGTGCCGACCTGGCACGACGCTGCCTTCCATACGTGGACGGCGGCTGAGAAGGCTGTCGTCGAACGCGCCATCCAGGAATGGGAGGCCGCCATCAACATGCCCGGCACGGTGGATATCGGCATGGGGTGGGAGACCGGCGTTCCCTACGGGGCGGTCACCTACCTCTGGAACTGGCCATCGACCCCCGGCGCCGATTGGTATCCCTGGTCGGGTGAGATCGGCCACCATATCGCGTTCAACTCCGGTGCCGGTTGGTATGTCGACCCAGACCCTTCCACTGACGAGGGCTTTGGTGGGTACGACCTGCTCACCATCGCCCGCCACGAGTTAGGGCACGCACTGGGGCATTTTGCCGGCATCTGGTTTGATGATGTCTACATCAGTTGGTACGACCGGTGGGAAGGGCAGATTACGGGCAACACCTTCGATCCCGGCGGCCTGAACGTCGCCATGGTCGGCGGCGACCACGGCCACGTCAGCAGCGGCTCGGAGCTGATGAATCCGACGGTCTGGCCCGGCCAGCGTCGGGATGTCAGCGAGACCATCCGGGCGATGTTCAACAAAGCCCACGGCTATGACATGTATCCGGATTTCAACAAGGACCTGATCGTCAATGCCACCGACCTGGCCATCATGAAGAGCTCCTTCGGCTCCTCGTCCAAGACGTGGTCCCAAGGCGACGCCAATTTCGACGGCGTCGTCGACGGCACCGACCTGGCCATCCTCAAGGGCGCCTTCGGCTTTAACGGCCTGGCCGCTTCGGGTGTGCCCGAACCGGCATCGCTGGCGCTGCTGGGACTGGGCGCCGTCGCCGCCATCACCCGAAAGCGACGCCGGAGACTCTGACGGGGTCGCGGTCGCAATAAACCCTCAGATAAAAAAGAAGTGGGCCGCCGTCTCCATCCAACGGCTGCCCGCTGTTTTATCGCACCTCGCTCCGCCTCGATCACCATCGGCGGCCACTACGGGTACCCCTCTAGCGCCGCCAAAGGTTCTCGACCACGTCGGGGTTGTCGATCTGTTCGTATTCGATGCGAAGCTCCTCCTTGGTCGCATCCGCCACCGACCCGTCGATCCGGAGGAAGTTCGCACGCCCCAGGTGGCGGGCCATCACTTCCCCGTTGTCTATGTCCTCATCGAAAGGCTCATCTATTATCATGCCGGTGCTCAACTGAACGACGGTATGGCTGTATTCCACCAGAAATAACTGGCTCGGCCGATACGCTCGCAGCGGGATAAGGCTGTTCATGCCATAGTCGCTCCTGTTCACCCACTTGGCCTTTACCGGTGAGTTAACGGTCGGATAGCCCTGGCCTGTCAGCCGGACCAGCACGTCGGGCTCCCACCCATCGGCGTCGTCGGGGTCGCCCTTGGCGATCCAGTGTGAACTGCCGCTATTCCAGTTCGGGTGGTGGCCAAGCGGTTTGAACTCAACGTAGTCCTTCTCGAACGTAATCAGAAACGCCGCACAGGTCGCAATCGTCACCATTGCCTGGTTGTCTTCAGGCGGATTGCCGCCGTTGAGCTCCTCAACCCACCCCCACCCCCTGTTCTCATACGAGCCGTTGCTCCGGTCGCCCCACGTGTAATGAATCTGCGTATCATTGACTTCGTTGTCGAGGAGCATGTCGGCCATGTTGGTAATGACCACACCCGGCGTGACCGAGGCGGCCGACCCATCCTGGCGAATGTAGATTCCCGCCAGGGTCGCCCTGGTGTCTATCACTTCGCCATCCTGGCTGGGACAGTAGGTGTAGCGACCCACGCCCGCGTCGGATATGACCTGTGTCCAGCCCATGGGCGGTATCAGCGCGGGCGCCCCGCCGCTCGGGTTATCCGTCTTGTGAGAGGGCGAGGACAGTAGGAAAGCCCCCAGCCCGCGCAGGTTCCCCTTGCAGACGGCCGACCGCGACATCTCCATCGTTCGGTTGAATACCGGCACGAGGACCGACATCAGCAAGCCGATAATGGCCATGACCAAGATCATCTCGGTCAGCGTGAATCCTTTTGTCTTCCGAGATTGTCTGTTTACCCCTGTTCGCATTGTTCTGGCGTTTTTATGCGTCAAGTTCATCATAACCTCTGCTGGCCTGACGTTATTATTCTAACAGCTATAATATAAGAAAACGACCCCGTCGCGCACCTTTTTTCGCATCCACAGCACCGCACTTCTCGCCCATGGCTCACCCTCCCACAGCGGCGCGCTGGGCGATCCGGCTGAGGGCGTCGGCGGCGAAACGAACGTCGTCGCCCGTCGTGAACGGCCCGAAGCTCAGCCGGCACGTCCCGGCCGGATGCGTGCCGATCGTCCGATGCGCCAACGGCGCACAGTGTACGCCCGGGCGGGTCAGGATGCCGAAATCGCTCTCCAGCGAGGCCGCCAGGTCGCCGGGCGCCATCCCGGCGACGTTGACGCTGAACACCCCGCTGCGCTGGCCGGCGTCGCGCGGGCCGAAGATCGTCAGGCCCTCGATCGGCTCGGCCAGGTCCATGAACAGCTCGCAAAGCTCCACGTCGTGGGACCGCAGGGCGTCGACGCCGCGGGCGAGCACCCAGGCCGCCCCTTCGCTCAGCCCCGCCAGGCCGATCGCGTTGTGCGAGCCGATCTCGAACCGGTCGGGCATGGTGGCCGGCTGGACCGGCTGCTCGCTGATCGTGCCCGTGCCGCCCTCCTTCATCGTCTGCAGCAGATCCTCCGAACCGGGGCGGATGTACAGAACGCCTGTGCCCAGCGGCCCGAGCAGTCCCTTGTGGCCGGGGAAGGCGACGAAGTCGGCCCCCAGCTCCTGCACGTCCAGCGGCACGTGGCCGATCGATTGGGCGGCGTCGATCACCGATGCGACACCCGCCCGGCGGGCGATGCGGGCGACCTCGGCGATCGGCTGGATCGCGCCCGTCACGTTAGACACGTGCATGCACGCGATCAGCCTCGTCTCCGGCTGAATCGCCGCGTGGATGTCCTCCGGATCGACCAGGCCCGTGCGGCTGTCGCAGGCGATGAACTGCGGGGCCAGTTGCGTCTGCTCGGCCAGGGCGTTGAGCGGGCGAAGCACGGAGTTGTGCTCCATGGCTGTTGCAATCGCGTGCGTGGCGGGCGGGGCGGTGTTCAAGAGCCCGCGAATGGCCACGGCCAGCGCCTCCGAGCCGTTCAACGCCAGCACAATCCGCTCGGGCGATTCGGCGTTGATCAGTTCGGCGATTCGGCCCCGGCAGCGGGCCAGCATCTGCTCGCACTGGCGGGCCTCGGCGTAGGCCCCCCGCCCGGCCGATGCCCCGCAGTCGTTGGCGAACCGCACCATCGCCTCGGTCACCGCGGGCGGCTTGGGAAAGCTGGTCGCCGCGTTGTCCATGTAGATTCGCCGCATGAGGTCGATCTTACGGAATCGCCGACGGCGATTCAACGGCCGCTGGCCTGGGCGGCCCTGGCCGGGGCCCTTGGATGCGGCGATTTAGTCCGTTGACGCACCGGGGGGTGTTTCCATACACTGCCCGTTTGTGCCCGCAGGCCGCCCGCGCGCCGCCTGCCATGGGCCTTGACCCTCGTCGCCGGCGGCGGGCCGCGTAGGCTTGCCGGGTCGCGGCGGGACCGAATCAGGAGCTTTTCAGCATGCCGGACGAGACAAAGCCTACCGACGACCCCCAGACGGACCTGCAGCAGACGGATGAGCCGCAAACAGATGAGCCCCAGGCCGACGAGCCCAAGCTCGATCTGACCATCGAGGATGTCGGAACGCTCAAGAAGAAAGTCACCGTCACCATCCCCCGCAGCGACATCGACGCCAAGTTTGATGAAACATACGGAGAACTCTCTCACAGCGCCCAGGTGCCGGGCTTTCGAATCGGCCGCGCCCCCCGGCGGCTGATCGAGAAGCGGTTCGGCGCCGAAGTCGGCAGCGACGTCCGCAACAGCATTATCGGCGACTCCCTCGGCCGGGCGCTGGAACAGGCCGATCTCAAAACGCTCGGCGAGCCCGATCTGGCCCTTGAGGATATCGAACTGCCCGAGACCGGCGATCTGTCCTACAGCTTCGAGGTGGAGGTCGCCCCCGAGTTCGACCTGCCCGAACTGGCCGGAATCAAAGTCGACAAGCCCATGCTCGAGGTCACCGACGAACGGATCGATTCCTACATCGACCGTCTCCGCCAGACCCGGGCCACCTACGCCCCCACCGATCAACCCGCTGCCGCCGGAGATATGGTTCTGGTCGACGCCCACATCACCGGCCAGGACTGCGACCCGGTTAACCGCTCGGGATTGTCCCTGCGCGTCGGGCCGGGGCAGGTCGAAGGCCTCGCGCTGATGGATCTGGGCGATGCCCTGGCCGGCAAGACCGCCGGCGACAAAACCGACCTGACCACCAAGGCCCCGCCGGCCCATCCCAACGAGCAGTGGCCCGACAAGGACCTGACCATCGCCCTGACGATCACCGAGGTCCAGGGGCGGTCGCTGCCCGAGATCGACGATCCGTTCGCCGAATCGGCCGGGTTCGAATCGCTCAAGGAAATGCGGGAGTTCTTCGCCAGCGAAATGGCCGCCCGGCTGTCCGGCGACGTCCAGCAGGCGATGCGCAACCAGGTCTGCCAATACCTGCTCGACTCGACGGACTTCGACCTGCCTGAAGGCGCCGCCGCCCGCCACACCCAACGGGCGCTGCAGCGGCGGTATATCGAGTTGCTCCAAAGCGGCATGCCTCGCGAGGAGATCAACGAGAATCTCACCGAACTGCAAGCCGACGCCGCCACTCAGGCCCGCCGCGAACTGAAGCTGACCTTCATCCTTGGCCAGATCGCCCAGGCTGAGAACATCAAGATCGGCGAAGATGAGATCAACGCTCGAATCGCCCAGATGGCCCGCTCCTACAACCGCCGCCCGGAGCGCCTGAAGCAGGAACTTACCCAGGACGGCTCGATCCAGCAGGTGGCGATCTCGATGGCTGAGGAAAAAGCCCTCGACAAGCTCATCGAACAAGCCGACGTAACAGAGGTCAGCCCGGAGCGGCCGGCCAAGAAGGAACAGGCCGAAACCAAGCCCAAGGCCGCCAAGAAGACCGCCAAGAAGGTCCCGGCCAAGGACAACGGCAAGGCCGAGCCGAAGACAGCGAAGAAGGCGGCTAAGAAGACGGCCAAGAAGGCGGCCAAGAAGAAGACGCCCTCCAAGCCAGCTGAAAAGAAAACCACCAAGAAAGCAGTTAAGAAGACCAGCAAGAAGAAGTGATCCGCCCCGACCGGACGGATCCGCCTTTTGGGAGCGACATTGATGAGACATTTGCCCATCGACCCGGTGGCTGGGCCTCGCGAGTACAGCTACCGTCGCGAGATGACGCTCGAGGAGCGTCTGGCCGACGAGCGTATTCTGTTCCTGTGGGGCGCCATCACACCCGCTGTCGCCGGCGGCGTGATCATGCGCCTGCTGGAAATGCAGGCCAAGTATTCCGATCGAGAGGTCAGCATCTACATCAACTCCCCCGGCGGCTCGGTCGACGATACGCTGGCCGTCTTTGACACGATGAAGTTCATGTCGTGCGACGTGGCTACCTACTGCGTCGGCCAGGCCGCCAGTGGCGCCGCCGTGGTCCTCGCCGCCGGCACAAAGGGCAAGCGTTTCGCCCTGCCGCACAGCAAGATTATGATCCACCAGCCCTATGGCGGCATATCGGGCCAGGCGTCCGACATCCAGATTCAGGCCGAGGAAATCCTCAAAGCCAAGCGCCTGATGAACGAACTGCTGGCGGACCTATGCGGCAAGGACGTCGACCGCGTGACCGAAGACACCGAACGCGATCGATACATGACCCCGAAAGAAGCGCTGGAGTACGGGCTGATCGACGAAATCGTGGAAGCGGCCAAACCCGAAAACAAGTAACCGCCCTCGAGGATATACGGACATGACGAAAGCTCAGCATCTGGTTCCCATCGTGGTCGAACAAAGCGGCCGCGGCGAGCGCAGCTACGATATCTACAGCCGCCTGCTGCGCGACCGCATCGTGTTCATCACCGGCCCCGTCGACGACGAGCTGGCCAACCTCGTGATCGCCCAACTGCTGTTCCTCAGCAACGACGACCCCCACGCCGACGTCAATCTCTACATCAACTCCCCGGGCGGCAGCGTGTCGGCGGGGTTGGCGGTCTACGACACGATGCAGTTCATCCGCCCGGATGTGACCACCTACTGTGTCGGCGTGGCCGCCTCGATGGGGGCGGTGCTGCTGACCGGCGGAGCCAAGGGCAAGCGGTTCGTCCTTCCCAACAGCCGCGTCCTTATCCACCAGCCCCTCATCACCGGCGTGCTGACGGGCCCGGCGACCGAACTGGACATCGAGGCCCGCGAAATCATTCGCCTTCGCAAACGGCTATACGAAATCCTCGCCGGCGACACGGGCCAGGACGTCGAGACGATCGAACGGGACTGCGACCGCAACAAGTGGCTCGACGCCTCCGAGATCATCGAATACGGCTGTGCAGATAAGGTGCTCGAGCGCATGCCCGACACGGACGCCAAATCCAAGGACAAACAATCATGACCCGTCATCTCATCACCGTCCCGTTGGCAGGGGTGCTGCTGGCGGGCCTGCTGCTCGGGTGTGGGCCGTCGAAACTGGACCAGCTCGAGGAGCAGCTCGCCACCGCACGTCTCGAGGCCGACAAGCTCAACGAGGAGAACACCCGCCTCACCAAGGCCGTTGCCGACCAGGAAGAGCAGATCGAAACGCTGCTGATTCTGGGCGACAAGCGGTTGGAGAATATCTATCACGTCCATCAGGTCCGCTTGGGCCGATGGTCCGGCGGGTTCGACCTCGATGGTCAGGGCGGCGATGACGGCGTGAAGGTTTATCTGTCCCCCACCGATCAGGACGGCACGGCCATCAAGGCTGCCGGCTCACTGACGGTGCAACTGTACGATCTGGCAGCTCCTCCCGATCAGAACTTCCTCGGTGAATACCACTGGACGGTGGAGGAGCTCGGCAAGCAATGGTCCAGCGGGTTCATGAGCTATCACTTCAGTCTGGAATGCCCCTGGCAGTCCGGTCCGCCCGCGAACGAGCAGATCACCATCCGAGCGACGTTCGTGGACTACCTGACAGGGAAGACATTCACCACTCAGGCCATCGGCAAGGTCAACCTTGTCGGCGAGCCCGATGAAGACCCGCCCGACGAAGTCGATGACGACGACAGCGACGACGAGCCCTAGTCGCACTCCCACCGAGTCCCCACAAACAACAGCGGCGAGCCACACGGCCCGCCGTGTTTCTTGCGCCGCCGGCAGCCGCCGCCCTACTTCTGCTGGATTCGGCTGAGTTCGTCCAGCAGCGACGCGCGGTCTTCGGACCATTGCTCCGCTTCCAGCGGCGTGATGTGCCCCTGCCTCACCAGCGCCGCCAGCGATCGCTCCATGGTCGTCATCCGCTCCTGAGGGACGTCCCGGGTGCGGGTCTGCAGGTGCGAGACGATCTGCTCGGGCTTCCGCACCCGGATGAGATTGGCGATGGCGTAGGTGTTGTTGAGCACCTCCATCGCGACGACCCGCCCGGTTCCATCGCTGCGAGGCAGGAGCTTCTGGGCGATGACATACGCCAACCCCAACGACAGTTGGGAGGCGATCTCGTCCTGGCGACCTTCGGGGAACAAGTCCATCAGCCGGGTGATGCTGCCCCGAACGTCGCGCGTGTGAAGGGTCGAAAACACCAGGTGCCCCGTCTCGGCGGCCGTCAGAGTCCAACTGGCCGACTCGCGGTCACGCATCTCGCCGACGAAGATCACGTCCGGGTCTTCGCGCAAACAATCCCGCAGGCCTTGCTCGAAGCTCGGCACATCTCGCCCAACCTCGCGCTGGCTGATCAGGCCGGCGCGGCTGCGCAGGCGATACTCGATGGGGTCTTCCAGCGTAATGATGCGACAGGCCGTCGTCTCGGCGATGCGGGTGATCAGCGAGGCGATCGTGGTGCTCTTGCCCGAGCCCGTAATGCCCGTCACCAGCACCAGCCCCTGCTTGCGCTCGATGATGTCGCGCCAGACCGCGTTGGGAAAGCCGATCTCCTCGACCCGAGGCGGTTGATGCTCCAGCGCGCGAATCGCAACCGCCAGGCCGTCCTGTTCGTAGAAGCAGTTCACCCGAAACAGCATCTCGTCCGTCATCAAAGATGTATCCACCGACCGATGCTCGCGCAGCGTCTGGCGGTCCATCTCCGAGAGAATGCCCGCCACCAAGGCCTCGACAGTCTCGCTGTCGAGCGGCTTGGTCTTCATCCGCTGCAGCGCGCCGTCCACGCGATAGGTCGGCTGGCTGCCCGGCTTGAGATGCAGATCCGAAACGCGCAGATGGCCCATCTCCTGAAAGTAGTTCAGCAGTTGTCGCATCGACAGCCGTCGGTCGTCCAGGCAACGAACCAACGGGCGGCTCAGTAGATCGTCGCGGGAGGGAACGTCGTCAGCCGACATCGCGGGCTCCTCGGTCAGGGGTCCGGACATGCATCGTCCGGCCGATAGCAATTCTCGCACAAACCCTCGCCCGACGGAAGATGGTACACCATCGCTGCGACGCGCTGGCACCGATGGCAGAGGCCCCGGCTGACAGGCGGCACCGGTCGCCCGTGCTCATCGACCCGATGCGACAGCGCCTTCCGCCGCTCGCGGCGCACGGCCACGGCGCGCCACAGATAACTACCCAACGTCCATACAACCACCAGCAACAACCCGCCGATCAGCACCACGCCAAGGAACTGCCCCACCGCCCTCAACGTGGGCAGTTGGTCTACATTCATGTGCGGGCCTTCTTGGCCCCGGAGCGAGGGCGAGGGGCGCGCCGTTTGGCGGCGGGGTCTTCGGAGATATCCGTCCCCTTGCGCCGACCCGCCAACGTCGCCGCCAGACGTTTGCGCGACTCGTCGACGTAGGCCAGCGACAGATCCATGCCGAGATACCGGCGGCCCAATCGCGCGGCGACCACGCACGTCGTTCCGCTGCCACTGAAGGGGTCCAGGACCAGATCGTCCTGGTTGGACGAGACCCGGATGATCCGCTCCAGGACCTTCTCCGGCATTTGGCACGGATGCCACTTCACCCGCTCGTGAAATGTGCCGCAGACGCGTGAGAAACTCCACACGTCGTCGGGCAGCTTGCCTTTGGGGTTCGCCCGCGGATCGGCATAGGTCGTCTGGCGGGCCGACGGGATGCGAACGGCCATGTCGTTGAACGTGAAGCGACGCGTGTCCTTGGTGAAGTAGAACAGGTGCGTGTGCGAGCGGGCGAACTTGGTCTGCGTCGCCTGGCCGAACGTGTAATGCCAGACCACCCAGTTCCGCAGGTTCAGACCGAGTTCCCGCCCGATCAGGCGGACCTCTGCCGCATAGTCGTCGCCGCTGGCGACCCAGAAGGACCCCGTCGGGGCCAGACAACGGCAGCACGCGCCCATCCACTGCTGGGTCCACTCGTAGTAATCGTCATAGGCCTTGCGATCTTCGTAGGCATCGTACTTGTGGCCGATGTTGAACGGCGGGTCCGCGAAGATCAGGTCGGCCGGCGGCGCTTGGCCCATCAACTCAATGCAGTCACCGGCAACGATCGAATTGGGTTGGAGCATGGCCGAAGTGTATACTGCCGGGCCAAGAGGCGCAAGAGAAATCCCCTGCCGATGGGCACGCGGGGGTTATTCGTATTCGTCGGCGTCGGCGTCGTCGGTCTCGTCGGCGGGCGGCGATTCTATCGATTCGAGGTCCTTGCCGGCCTCGGAGTCGGCCTCGGCCTCCGACGGCAGGAGGGCAAACCCCTCGGCGAGTTTGGCCATCATGGCTCGAACGGCCCCGACATCGTCGGTCTCGCAGATCAACGTCAGAAAGTATGTCCGCGCGTCGTCGGCGCCGGCGGTCGGCACAGACAGCGCCCGTTGGGCAATACACACGCTGATCGCCGGGCCCGAGTCGCCGCCGGCGGCGGGCCCGGTCGTCGGCTGGGTGGCGGGTTGCGTGGTCGCCTGCGTCGTGGCCGTCGGCTGGCTCGACGCGTCGACGGGCGACGTGCACAACATGATAAACTCCTGGCTGTCGCTGCCGCCCAACTTGGCCGGACCCTCGTGAACGAGCTTGGCCCGGTCGCCGAACTGCGCGGCGATCCGCCGGACCATCGCCAGCGACTGCTGGCTGCCCGTCAATGATTTCGCATCGGCGGGCGCGGGCTGGACCCGCAGCCGGGCGACCGGCGACACCACCCCGCCCCGCGTGAAATCGAGTTGGCCCATCTCTACGAAATCGGGCTGAACCACGACGTACCATCCTGCCGGCGGACGGATCGAACAACCCGCGCTCTCCAGAACGATCGGCTCGCCCAGTTCGACCGCCGTCAGTCGCATCGGCGAGGTGACGGTCCGCAACACAACGGTCTTGACGATTGAGCCCAGGGCGGGCAGGACCTCCTGGCGGTGTTCGGCCGGCGATTCCACCCACAGCATGTAGCAGATCGCGATGCCGGCCGTCGGCATCGGCCGGATCAGCACGGCCCAGGCGGCAACGGCCTCTTGCCCGTCGTGAGAGTAGCTGACCATACGCGCGTGGCCCGGGCGACCCGCGATCGGCATGGGCGCAGCCTTGAGCTGGGTGACATCGCGAAAGGCCAACTGCCGCTGAAGGTCGGCGATCATCTCATCGGCGAAGGCCTCCGCCGTTGTCTCCGGCGCAACAGGGAACGCCAGAAGTGTCACCGCCTGTCGAACGTCTCCCCGCTCGGTCCGCGCGGCCCGCAGCATCTGATACGGCTCGGCCAACGGCTGGGCGGTGAAACCTTCCGGCAGAGCCAGCGAGATGCCCGCCTGCAGCAACTCCACGGGCTCGCCCATCGTCAGCGGGGCCGGCTCGGCCGCCCACGCCGGGACCGGCCCTATCGCCGCCAGCAGGCTCATGGCCCCCAGGACATACAGCTTTCGCATAACGCGGTCTCCTGGGCCGGCCCGACCTGAGCCAGCGGGGGATATTCTAGCACGATGGCCTCGGGAGAAGGCAGGCTAATTCAGGCCGGTCGCGCCAACGATGCTGCCCAGCAACGCCAGGTAGCCGATGTAGATCGCCAGCAGCGGAATGCCCTGCCACCGGCTAAAACGGTCGCGGCTGGCAAAAATGTACCCCCGCAGCAGAAGCAGCGACAGCATCATCACCGGCAGGTGCAACTGCAGGAAAAGCGGCGGAACGGCCAATTCCGACGCCGACGCCGACGCCCCGATCACAAACAGCACGTTGAGGATGTCGGCCCCGATGACGTTGCCCACCAGCAGCCCCGGGTGCCCCTTGATGATGGCCGTCAGCGCCGTCGCCAACTCCGGCAGCGACGTGCCGAACGCCACCAGCGTCACCGCCACAATGTGGTCGGGAACGTTGTTACGAATGCATAGCTCCTTCACCGAGCCGATCAGCGCGTCCGAGCCGGCCAGCACCAGCGCCAGGCCAAGCCCCAGCACCCCAAGCATCGCTGCAACCGTGCCCGCGGATATCTTGTTGGCGCTCTGGCGGGCCTCGGAGGGGATCATTTCGGGATGTTGGCGGGCCCAGCGGAACGAGATATACAGATACCCCACCAGCAGGCCCAGGAACCCATAGCCCACCCATCGCGGGATCACCGCCCCGTCCACACCGCCAACCCAGGCGCCAACGAACACGACCGCCGTCAGCAGCGCCCCGGCCCCAAGCTGCAGCCAGCCGTGTCGCCGCAAGACGAATCGGTCCAACGGCAGACGCGTCAGGCAGCAGCACAGGCCGAAGATCAGGGCCGTATCGCAGATGACCGACCCGACGCTGTTGCCCAGCGCCAACCCCGGGTTGCCCCGCCAGGCGGCCATCACCGACACGCACGCCTCGGGCGCCGTCGTGCCCAGCGACACGACCGTCGCGCCGATAATGACGGTCGAGATCCCCAGCGCCTTGGCCAGCTTGACCGCCGCATGCACCGCCCGGTCGGCACCGACCAGCAACATCGCCATGCTGCCAAGCGTCAGCAGCCACAGGATCAGCTCCCCCTGGCGTTGAAAGAACGCCTCGTTAATAAAACTCGCCACCACGATGGCAACAAGGTAGGCCCGCGCCCAGCCGCTGGCAAGGTAAACTCCCCCACCGCCCACAGTTGCCCCGGCGGCAAACTCCGCGGAATCGCACCTTGACCGATTCCGCTCGCCGGTTATAATCGCCCCATCGCTTGCGGGCGTAGCTCAGTGGTAGAGCGTCACGTTGCCAACGTGAATGTCGTGAGTTCAAATCTCATCGCCCGCTTGACGCCTCCTGGTGGTCCCGATGAATCGGGATTGCCCGGAGGCGTCCTTGTTGCGCACCGGTCGCGAGCTAGGCCGACCCGTTGTGCTTGCACTGAGCCTGTCGAAGTGCCAACCGTCGCCGACCCCTGCCAACCAACACCCCAACGCGCTGCAATGGCGCTGCATTCGCCGCTCCTGCTGCAACCGTGCTACGTGCGGGTGTGCTGCGGCTCGGCTTAGTTCAGTGACATGAGCAACGCGTCGGCTGCGCGGAGGCCGTCGATGGCGCTGGTGACGATGCCGCCCGCGTAGCCCGCCCCCTCCCCCGCGGGATAGAGCCCGCCTGCGCCAACGGATTGGAAGTCGTCCCCCCGCACGATACGCACGGGGCTCGAACTGCGGGTCTCGGCCGCATACACCACGCCATCGGCCAGGCGCACCGCCGCGAGTTTGCCCAGCATGCGGCCCGCGGCATGGACCAGCGCGTCACTGACGAACGCCGGCAGGATGCCGTGCAGATCGGCGGGAACCGAGCGCAGACAGGATCGCTCGGCGGGCAGGTCCAACGACGCGCGGCGGGCGATGAAGTCTTCCAGATTGGCCGCGGGCAGGGAATAGTCCCCTCCGCCGGCGGCGAACGCCTTGGCCTCGATCGCTTGCCGCCAGGCGATGCCCGCGAGCGGGTCCGCATCGCCGCCGCAATCTTCCGGCCGGACCGGCACGAGCAGCGCCGCGTTGCCGAAGGGGCCGGCGCGGCCCGACAGGCTCATGCCGTTGGTCGTCAGCTCGCCGGCCGATGCGGTGCACGCGATGACACTCCCACCGGGACACATGCAAAACGTGTAGCAGGCGCGAACGTCGGATTCTTCGCGGCGGGTCAGGCGGAAGGTCGCCGCCCCGAGGCGCGGGTGGCCGGCGTCGCGGCCGAATTGCGAGCGATCGATCTGCGACTGGGGGACCTCGATGCGCACCCCGATGGCGAACGCCTTGGCCGCCAATGGCACGTGCGAGTCGTGCAGCATGTGGTAGACATCGCGTGCGCTGTGCCCGGTAGCCAGCACACAGTGGTCCGTGGCGAGTCGCTCGCCATTGACGATCAACCCCACGAGTCGGCCGGCGTCGAGTTCGAGCCCGTCCAGCCGGGCGTGGAAGCGGACCTCCCCGCCGAGGGCGACGATCCGCTCGCGCAGGCATTGGACGATTTCGCCCAGCCGGTCGCTGCCCACGTGCGGCTCGGCATCGATGAGGATCGACTCCGGCCCGCCGCACGCCACGAGCAGGTCCAGGACCGTGCGAAGGTGGCCCCGTTGCTTGGACCGCGTCGTGAGTTTCCCATCGGAGAACAGTCCCGCGCCGCCTTCGCCATAGAGCGTGTTGTCTTCCGGATCGAGCGTGCCGTGGGCCCAGAACTGTCGGGCGCTGCGGCGGCGATCCGCAACCGGCGCACCGCGTTCGATCAGGATCGGCCGGACGCCGGCGTTGGCCAGTCGCCACGCAGCCAGCAGCCCCGCCGGCCCGGCGCCGACCACCACCGGGCGATGCGGCATATCGATTGGCCCCGGCCCAGCAGGCGTTTCGTGAACGTCATCGACAATGGGCTCGCCATCGCGCAATTCGCCGGCAGCCGCATCGTCAATCTCCACAACCACGTTCAGGATGAATCGCACCCGGCCCCGCAGACGGCGCGCATCGATCGTCGACCGCACGATGCTACACGCCCGCACCGCCTGGCGGCCCACGCCCAGCCGGCTGGCGGCGGCCAGAACGACCGTCTCGTCCGTATAATCCAGTGCGACGCTAAGCTGCGTGAGTCGGATTTTCATGGCCGGCCATTCTACGCGCCGCCGGGCGCGTGGCCTGATGTTCGGGGCGGGTGCAGTGTTACCGGGATGAGGAGGCGAAGAGTTTCTCTACCTGCCCGACGACCTTATCCAAGGCGAAGACCACGACGTGGTCACCGGCGCGGATCTGGGTGTCGCCGTCGGCTATGACGACTTCCTCAGGCCGAACGATCATCCCGACCAACGCGCCCCGCGGAAACCGGACCGTCCGCAGCGGGCCGTCGAGGACTTTGGCGCCCTCGCCCGGGACGAGCTCGATCGCCTCGGCCGACACCCCCCGCATGCGCACCACGGCCCGGATGTCGCCGGCGCGAACGTACTTGAGAATCGCGTTGACCGTCACCTGGCGAGCGCTGACGGCCGCGTCGACGCCGACAGTCATCATGAACGGTCGATAGAAATTGCGCTCCACGCGGGCGAGCGTGCGCGGCACGCCGAGGCGTTTGGCGTAGAGGCAGGCGATGAGGTTCTTCTCCTCCTCGTCGGTCGCGGCGACGAAGGCGTCCATGTCGCCGAGGCTTTCCCGCTCCAGCAGGTCCATCTCGTGGCCGGCCCCCTCGATGACGAGCGTCCGCTGCAGTTCTTCCGAAGCGTCCTGAGCGTACTGGCCCGTCGGGTCGATGAGCTTGACGCGACAGGTGTCCTGGAGCATGGCTGCGACATTTCGGCCCAGCTCACTGGCGCCGAGGATCATGACGCGCCCGAGCTGCCCGGCGCCCGCCGCCGGGCCGAACGCGCGCGTGACCTGCTTGACCGTCTCGGGCTCGGCGATGATGAACACCTCGTCGCCGGCGAGGATGCGGTCGCCGCCGGTGGGGATCAGCGTCTCCTTGTCGCGGCGGATGACGACCACGCGGTAGCGTAACTGATCGTGGATCTCCGCCAGCTCAGCCAGGGTCTTGCCGTCGAAGGGGCTCTCGCCGGGGACCATCATGCCCGCGACAATCACCGCATCGTCGGCCAGAGGCGTCACTTGGGTTGTCCCCGGCGTCCTCAGCAGGCGGACCATCTCGCGGGCGGCCTCCTCGTCGGGGTTGATGATCTGATCGATCCCCAGCGCCCGAATCGCCTTGTCCGACCCGTCCACGCAGGCCCGATTGCGGATGCGGGCGATGCTGCGGGGGCAGCCGGCTTCGCGAGCGAACAGACACGACAGCAGATTCACCTCGTCCTGATCGGTCACCGCCAGGAAGATGTCGCCGCTGTCGGCGCCGGCTTCGCGCAGGGTCGCCGGCGAGGCGCCGTTACCTACGACGACGTGGCAATCCATCTCACTGCGCAGCACGTCGGCGCGCCGAATGTCCGGTTCGATAACGGTCACGTCATGGCCCTGGTGGCTGAGGATCTCGGCCAAGGCCCACCCGACGCCCCCGCCGCCGTTGATCAGGATTTTCATGGTTGCCTCATCGGTAGAACCAGGGAACGAACAGGAGCAACACCGTAAACACTTCCAGTCGCCCGATCAACATGCAGAACGTCAGAACGATCTTTCCCACGGGCGGCACCCAGGAATAGCCGCGGATTTCGCCGGGGCCCACATGACCCAGACCCGGGCCGATATTGTTCAGCGTCGCCGCCACGGACGAGACGGCTGTGACCATCACCGTGTCGCTGGTGACCTCCTGCCCGTCCGGGGCCATCGACGCCGGCCAAATCAACAGCACGCCCGTCATCACGATCGAGGCGACGACGAAGATGCCGATGTACAGCACCACGAACGCCTGGATCGACTGGATCACACGGTCCTTGACCGGTCGCCCGTTGAGCCGCACAGGCAGAATGGCCTGGGGGTGCAGCAGACGGCGCAGCTCGATCCCGGCGTGCTTGATCAGAAGCAGCACCCGCACGTGCTTGATCCCCCCGCCCGTGCTGCCCGCGCAGCCGCCGAAGAACATCAGCACGACCAGGCCCAGACGCACCATCACGGGCCACACGTCAAAATTGGCCGTCGTGTAGCCGGTGGTCGTCGTGATGGACACCACCTGAAACGCCGCCCTGCGCAAGGCGCCGCCGACGCCCATGCGACTGGCCATCACGGCCCACACCAGCAAGACCGCACCGGCCAGCACGCCGACGTAGAACATGAACTCGCCGTTTTTCAGGTACGCCTTCAGTCGCCCGTGCAGCCCCGCGTAGTGCAGGGCGAAGTTGGTCCCCGCCAGGACCATGAACACGATGATCACCACGTCGACGTAGGCGCTATCGAAGTACTTGATGCTGGCTGAGTGAGTCGAGAATCCCCCCGTCGCCATCGTGCCGAAGGTGTGGCACATCGCGTCGAACAGCGACACATTGGGGTGGACCCACAGCAGGACGCACTGGGCGAGGCTCAGCAGAACGTAAATGCCCCACAGCAGCTTCGTCGTCTGGCGCACCCGGGGGACGAGCTTGTCCGCCGTCGGGCCGGGCACCTCCGCCCGGTAGATCTGCATCCCCCCCACCCCGAGCATCGGCAGCAGCGCCAGGCTCAGGACGATGATGCCCATCCCGCCCAGCCAGTGCGTGTAGCTCCGCCAGAAGAGCAGGCACTGGGGGAGGCTTTCGATATCGGTGCGCTCGGCGCCGCCGCCGCTGGTGAGAATGCTCGCCCCGGTGGTCGTCAGGCCGCTCATCGTTTCGAAGTAGGCGTCGATGTAGCTGGGAATGTGCCCGCCGATGAAAAACGGCAAGGCCCCCAGGCCCGCCAGCACGATCCAGCTCAGGGCGGCGACCGCGAAGCCTTCTCGCGGCCCGACGTCGGCCCGCTTGCCCCGGAAGATGACCATCAGCGTTATTCCCAGCACCAGCGAGATGCCCATCGACGCCAACAGCGATCCGATGGCCTGATGCTCGCCGAAGTATACGCCCCACGCCACGGCCGGGAGCATGTTGACTCCCAACAGAATCGCCAGCGCGCCTACCAGAAACAGAACCGTCCCGAATCGCATGCGATGGATGATCCGCGCCGGCCGACCGAAAATCAACCTCCAGCCACCACCGACCGCCCAGGCCGGGCGCTTGCGGCTTGTCGCCGGTTGGGACACAATTGGGAAACGGCGACGACCGCCTGCCGAAGGAACGAGGTGAACGATGATTCAGCAATGGATGGTAGTAGCACTGATGTTGGGCGTTTGCTCGATCGGGGCGTGCAACGATAGCGCCGATCAACCGGACCGGGCCGAAACGCCCGCCCCGCCCGTCGAAACCGACCGGACCCCTGACGCCCCGCTTGCCGCGGAAGAGGCCGTCGATGAGGCGCCTGTTGAACCAGCCGATGCGGACGTTCCGGCTGAGGAGGCCGACGAGCCGCCGGCGGTGCTGCA
>DRGC01000029.1 GCA_011050235.1 Phycisphaerae bacterium
GTCCAGAACATAGTCGATCATAATCGGATGGGCCTGGCGGACGGCCGCTAGAGCGGCGTCCGCGGCGGCGGCGCCTCCGCCGAGGCGGGCCAGCTCCAGCCGCACCAGCGCGGCGACCGGGCCGGCGACGCTGTTGGCCAGCTTCTGCAACTCGACGGGCCCGTCGGGCCGACGCGCCAGCAGATGCAGCACCCGAATGCGAAACGGCACGCTTCCGTCGCCGGTGATGACCTGGGCCAGCTCGGCGGCGGCTCGCGGCGAGATGGCGGCGATGGTTTTGTAGGCCTGCAGGCGGATCTTCGGGTTGGCGTGAGAAGCGGCCAGTTGGCGCGCCAGATCGACGGCCTCGGCGATCTGCTCTTCCTCGATCTGCAGCAGCAGCACCATCAACAAATCCGTCGAGGCGGCCGAGGCGTCGACGATCTTTCGCAGCGCGTCCAACTGCTTGCCGTCGCCGAGGCGCAGCAGGGAGGCCCGGGCCACCGCCTCGGTCATGGCATCCGACGAGGCGGTGAGTTTGGTCAGCACGGGCATGGCCACTCGCCCGTTCTGCTTTCTCGCGAGGGTCCGGGCGGCGAGGCACTGAACGGTCTCCTCGGTGGACTGCATCGCCTCCAGTAGATCGCTGATGCCGATGGCGTCGAGTTGGATCAACTGGGCGATGGCCTCGGACCGGACGGCCATCATGGGGTCTTCCCGCAGGCGCTCCAGCAGGGCGTCGGCGGCATCTTTGCCGGCGACATCCGCCAGCGAGGCCGTGGCGAACAGGCGCGTCTCCTTGCTGGCGCTGCGCGTCATGGCGACGAAGATGGGCGTCAGGTCCTTATCGCCCAATGTCCGCAGCCCCAGCAGCGCCAGTTGATACTCGCCGGGGTCGGTGACGACGCGGCGCAGGTAGCCAACGGCTGCATCGGTGGCGGCTGGGTCTGCCCCGGCAGCGCCCGGCAACAGGCCGCAGGCCAGCGCAATCAGCAGAACGCGGGCGGGTATGGTTCGCGGGGGACCGAACATGCGGAGATTTTACCGCCCGGGCGCGGCTAAAGAAACCCCGTCGCTATCGGCCGGTGGCGGCGTAGTCGGCGGCGTCCGGTTCGGGGACCGTCTCGATGAGCTGTTCGATGATGCGGTCGGGGGTGACGCCTTCGGCGTCGGCGGTGAAGTTGGTGAAGATGCGATGTCGCATGACGGACTTGGCCGCTGCCCGGACGTCATCGCTGGCGACGTTGTAGCGGCCGTTGAGGAGGGCGAGGCTCTTGGCGGCGAGGATCAGATACTGCGCCGCGCGCGGCCCGGCGCCCCAGGTGAGGTAATTGCGGATGAACTCGGGCGCCGTCTGGTCGGTCGGGCGCGAGGCGCGAGTGAGGTTGACGGCGTAGTCGACCACGTGCTGGCTGGCCGGCATGCGGCGGACGATCTTCTGCAGGGCGAGCACGTCGGCGGCGCTGAGGACGGCGGCCGGGGTGGCGGAGACATCGCTGGTGGTGTTGCGGACGATGAGGCGCTCCTCATCGCGCGACGGATAGTCCACGTGCACCATGAACATGAACCGATCAAGCTGGGCCTCGGGCAGGGGGTAGGTGCCTTCCTGCTCGATGGGGTTTTGGGTGGCCAGCACGAAAAACGGCAGCTCCAGCGCGTAGGTGTTGCCGCCGGCGGTGACGTGATACTCCTGCATGGCCTGCAGCAGGGCGGCCTGGGTCTTGGGCGGTGTGCGGTTGATCTCGTCGGCGAGGATGATGTTGGCGAAGATCGGCCCTTTGACGTAGCGAAACTCGCGTTTGCCGGTGGTGCGGTCTTCCTCGATGATGTCGGTCCCGGTGATATCCGACGGCATGAGGTCGGGCGTGAACTGGATGCGGTTGAACGAGAGCTTCAGCACCTTGGCCAGCGTGGAGATGATCAGCGTCTTGGCCAGACCCGGCACGCCCACCAGCAGACAGTGCCCGCGCGACAGCAGCGCCTGCAGCAGCAACTCGATGACGACATCCTGCCCGACGATGACCTTGTGCAACTCGTTCAGCAGCGACGCCTTGGCCTTGGCGAGGTTTTCGAGAATGTCCTGGTCGGCCGATGGTTGAGGGGATGAGTCCATGTCTCTGTCCTTGGCTGCGTGCGGATAACAAAAAGAACAGCGGCGAGCGGGATTGGAGGATTACTAAGATTAAAGGATTAGTTTCTTAGCTAACAAAGAATCTTCTAATCCCTGTAATCCATCAATCCAGCTCTCTGTTTTTTCGTGCATCCGGATAACAGTAAAGAAACGGCGAGCGGGATTAGAGGATTACAGAGATTAGAGGATTTCTTTGGCCAAAAAAATCAATCTGTTAATCTTGGTAATCCTCTAATCCCGCTCTCTGTTTCACCCAACGTCGCACCGAGCGAACGCGTCTTTCAGGGCTGCGATCGGGTCGCCTGTCGGCGAGAACTCGTGGGCGACGTAGCCGTCGTAGTCGGTCTCGGCGATGGCGCGACAGATAGCCGTGTAGTTAAGCTCCTGCGAGTCGTCGATCTCGTGTCGGCCCGGGTTGCCGGCGGTGTGGAAGTGGCCGAACCATTCGATGTTCTCGCGGATCGTGCGGATCAGATCGCCTTCCATGATGGCCAGGTGGTAGATGTCGTAGAGGATCTTCACCTGCGGGCTGTTGACGCGGCGGACGACCTCAACGGCCCAGGTGGTGCAGTCGCACTGATAGCCGATGTGGTCGACCTTGCTGTTGAGCAGTTCGAGGTTGAGCGTGACGCCCATTTTCTCGGCGTGGGGCGCGGCGGCCTTGAGGGTTTCAGCGGTGTCTTCGATCCCCTGCTGGTCGCTGATGCCCTCGCGCCGATCGCCGCAGAGGCAGATCAGGCCCGGCACGTCGAACTTGGCGGCGGTGTCGATGCACTTGGTCATCGTCGCGACCGCCTCGTCGCGGACAGCTGGGTAGTTCAGCGGCGCGCTCGTGCCGATGAAGCTCGTCATCCGCAGGCCCTTGCTGTGGATCAGCTCGCACTGCTTGGGGAACTCCACGTCGTCGCAGCCCCAGACCTCCACGCCCGCGTAGCCGATATCGACGGCTGCGTCGACGACCTGCTCGAACGTCATCCCGGCGCTGTAGGTGAACATCGGGGCACTGATGGACTGCTTGATACGCATGGCGGTCGCTCCTTGAGTCGCGGCTGGTGCGGCTCCATGTTGGCATCTTGGCGGCGAATGTCAACGGCGTATTTTATCCCCCGAGGCCGGCGTTGGTTATGGAGATTTTCCGCCGGCTGGGAGGCCTCTGCGCAAAGAAGCCCTGCAAGATATCCGATATTACTTGCAACGGGAGGGTCGGTCGTTGGCCGATCTGTCTTGGTGGCCAAAGGCGGCCATAAGGTGCGAATATCACAAATGTTATCAGGAGGCCGATGATGGACAACCCGGGCGGAAAGATGCACACGCACAAGGGAGTTTCAGATACTCTTCAACGGACGATTCGCCTTCCTGACAGCCCATGCCTGATGTGCGGCTCGCAGGCCTTCGTGGCCGTGGTCCTTCATCGCAGCGGCGAGCCGCTGACCGTGAAGTTCTGCCCCTCATGCGACTCGCGCGAGACCCGCCCGGCCCGGACGAACGAGGTCCGCTCGGCCCTGGATGGGCTGGACATCTAGGTCCGCCGCGCAGCCGAAGTCAGGGGTCGGATGGTCTGTCCGGACCAGCCGGTCAGCGGCTCGGCTAGCCTCCAAGCTCGACGCAGCGGCGGCGGTAGTGGAGGTAGTTGTCGAGGGTGACTTCTTCGGGGACGCCGTGGTCGCAGGTGGGGATGTAGCCGCCGCGGGCCCGCATGGGGGGGATGATGCGCTCGAGCATCTCGTCGATGTCGGCTTTGGTCTTGGCCAGCACGCGCTTGTCGATGCCGCCGAACATGGCCAGGTCGGGGTACTGGCGGCCGATGGCGACGACGTCGCAGCCGGAGGCGACCTCGAACGGACTCATCACGTCCATGCCGATCGATTTGCGGTACAGGTCGATGACGGACGGTGCGCGGCCGTCGGTGTCGATCTGCACGTACATGTGACGTGTGCGGTCGATCTGGCGGCCCTTGATGTTGGCGATGAGCTGCTCGTAGTAGGGCAGCAGGAACTCGCGCATGGTCTCCGGCGAGCACAGCGGCCCGGTGTTGTAGCAGATGTCCTCGGCCAGGAAGGTTTCATCGAAGGTCAGGTGCTCCTGGTGGCGCGCAGTCACCGCGTCGGCCATCGTCAGCCAGGTCTGCATGCAGTCGTGGACGACCTCGGGCATGTCGTACCACGCGTACATCAGGTCGACCGGGCCGATGAGGCTTCGCAGGTACATGTACCCGCCGACGAGCATCTGGCGGACCATGTCGCCTCGGCCGGCTGCGGTGCGAGCGCCGTCGATGAGCTTGTCGAAGTCCTTCCATCGCTCGGGGCTGTCAGGGTCCAGCCGCCACTTACAGTTTTCCTGCCAGCTCTTCATGTCCTTGACGGGGTGGTCGACATATTCGGGCATGAAGCCGTTGCGGCGACCCTTGAACACCAGCACGCCCCGGCCGGCCCAGTCCTGGACGAGTTCATGCTCGCCGCGGTCTTCGAGGATTTTGCTCTCGAAGTACGGGTCGAAGGCGGCTTCGCACCAGCCCAGGCCGGAGAAGTCGAATGTGGCGCCGGGATCGTAGTCGAAGATCTCTGCGAGGTCGGCTTCGCGGTCGAGGCCCTGCTGGTACCACTGCTCGAGGCAGTAGTAGCCGAACTCGCTGCGATAGATCGCCGCGCCGGGCGTGATGGCGTAGGTGTCGCGCAGCTTACGCGCGGGCTCGGTCATTTGGTCGCGCGGCACGAGGGCGTGAATGCCGTCTTGAGGTGCATCAGTCACGGTGCGTTCCTCCGACAGGTCAGCGTCAGTTCATGGCCGTCAGCAGGGCCGAGGCGGTTGAGAAGTAGATGACGATACCCAGCACGTCCATGGTCGAGGCGATGAACGGCCCGGACGTGACGGCCGGGTCGAGGCCGAACTTCTTGAAGCAAAACGGCAGCATCGCGCCGACGAGGTTGGCCAGCGTCACCGCCGCGGTGATCGCCACGGCCACCGACAGGGCGATTTGTCGCAGGTTGTCTGCGACCGTCTGGCCGCCGCCCAGCAGGGGCCCGAAGACCATGGCCGCCCCGTAACCCATCGCCGCCAGGATCAGCCCCATCGCCAGCCCGCGGCCGAGCTCTCGCACCAGCACACGGCGCCAGTCGACCAGGCCGATCTCCAGGACGGCGAGCCCGCGGATCATCAGGCCCGCCATCTGCGAGCCGGTGTTGCCGGCCGGGGAGTTGATCAGCGGCATGAAGATCACCAGCGCCACGAACAGGTGGAGGGTGTCGATCCCCGCCCGCTCGAAGCCGACCTGGAACCGCGTCAGCGCCAGCGTGGTGAGCATCTGGGCGAGCAGCAGCATGATCAGCCACGGCAGGCGTTTGCCGACCATGGCGACGAAGCTCGTGCCGAAGTAGCTGTACTCCAGCGGGGCCATGCCCGCCATCTTCTGGAAGTCTTCGGTGTCCTCTTCCTCGACGACGTCCAGCACGTCGTCGACGGTGACGATGCCCAGGAGGATGTGTCGGCTGTCGACGACAGGCAGGGCGACGACGTCGTACTTCTTGATGATCTCGACGGCCGACTCCTGGTCGTCGTCGGCCTGCAGCGCGGGCGGGTTGGGGTCCATCACGTCGGCAACCAGCTCGCCGGGCTCGGCCAGGACGATCTGTTCGAGGCTGAGCGTGCCCAGCAGCTTCCACTCGGCGGCAACGACGTAGATGACGTTGAGGGTTTCCTTGTCGGCCCCGACGTTGCGGATGTGGTCGAAGACCTTCTGGACGGTCCAGTCGCTCTTGACGGCCAGGTACTCGGGCGTCATCAACCGGCCGATGCTGTCTTCGGGATGCGCCAGCAGGCGCAGGGCGACGTCCCGCTGATCGCCCCGCAGCGTGTTCAGCAGCCGCTGGGCCATCTCGCCGGGCAGTTCCTCCAGCAGCTCGGTCCGCTCGTCGGGGGCCATGTCGTTGAGAATGGCCGACAGCCGCTCCGACGACATCAACGAGACGAGTTCCTCCTGCTGTTCGATCTCCATGTCGCCGAGCGTCTCGGCGGCCAGGTCCTTCGGCAGCAGGCGAAAGACGACGGCCATGTCTTGACCGTCCAACTCGCCCAGCAACTCGGCCAGGTCGTGGCTGCCCATGCCGGCCGTCATCGCCTTCAGCGCAGCGAAATCCTTCGCCTCGATGAACTCCTTGATCTCGGGCTTCAGGATGTTGTTGAGCATTTCGGGCACGGAAAACTCCCGCAGCCGTCGGCGGCCGAGGTGCGCGCGGCCATTGTGCCCCTGGCGGAACACCAAGTCAATCCCGCCGCGCGGCGCGCGGTGTCAATTGGGATGGTTGGTTTGGCCGATAGGGTTTATAATGGTGTGCTTCGAATGCGCGGATGGCCGCTCCTGTCCACCTGGGCAGGGGAGGAAAGTCCGAGCACCTCTGGACCGCGGTGGTGGGTAACGCCCACCGTCCCGGCTGGCGACGGCCGGGATCGGGACAGTGCCACAGAAAATATACCGCCCCTCGACAAGCTCGGGACGGGCCCCTCGAAGCATAGGCAAAGGGCCTGCCCGTGGAAGCGAAGGTAGCGGGCACGCCCTGACATTGTTGAAGGGCCTGCCCCGAGCCTGTCGAGGGGTAAGGGTGAAAAGGTGCGGTAAGAGCGCACCGCGGCTGGCGTGAGTCGGCCGGCACGGCAAACCCCACCGGGTGCAAGGCCAAGCAGCGACACATGAGCAGGTCCAGGCTCGTCGCGGGTAGGCCGCTTCCCGAGCGATCGGGAGAGCCCGTCTGCAAAGGCGGGTCCAGATAAATGGCCTTCGCTGTCGGATCGGCCCGGCCCGGCCGGCCCGACAGAACAGAACTCGGCTTATAGCGCATTCGAATGGGTCAACTGCCTGATCTCGGGACTTGCATCGGCGGCGATGGCCGCTAGACTAAGCAACCCCGAAACGGGTAACGGAGCGTAGCTCCCGCTGGCGACGGGCTTAGGGAACGAAGTGACCTGAGTCCGTTCGGCGGCGCGGATCCCTTAGGGATCAGCTTCGAACGCCCGGCAGGACGGAGCGTAGCTCAGCTTGGATAGAGCGCTGCGTTCGGGACGCAGAGGTCGCTGGTTCAAATCCAGTCGCTCCGATACACAAGAAGCCAACCCGGATGGGTTGGTTTCTTGTGTATTGCGATCCGGCTTGAGTGGAATGCCGTTGTGCCACGGGCACAACGGCCAAGCTGTTGCGCAGCAACAGCCCAAATCCCAGTCGCTCCGATGACAAAGGCCAACCCATCCAGGTCGGCCTTGCGGGAGTGCGTGCGTGTTTGCGTTGGTAACTGGTATGCCCAGCCACTGTCTCTTATACACATCT
>DRGC01000030.1 GCA_011050235.1 Phycisphaerae bacterium
GGTGTAGGTCCGCGGCGTGCAGATCCCCTCGCCGGTCGCGCACGCGATCGAGTAGCCGCCGTAGCCCTCCCCGCCCGATCCGTTGCCGGCCAGGGACGGGCCGTTCTTGACGAACAGCGTCGTGTCCATCGCCTTGCCCATGTAGGTCATGTGATCCACCAGCCGCGAATGGATGATCGACGTATGGCGGAACGCGTGCTCGGCCGCCAGCGCGGCGGCCACGCAATCCTCGAACGTCTGGCAACGAACGATGGGCAGGCACGGCATCATCTGCTCGGCCATCACCCAGTCGTGCGTCGCGTTCGTCTCGCCGTAGAGCATCCGACAGCCGGGCGGGATCGTGACGTTGATCTCGCGGGCCAGCACCTCGGGCTCGGCCCCGACGAACTTTCTGTTGGCGTGCGGATGGCCGCCGTTGGCGCCCGGCTCGATGCAAATCCGCGCCAACGCGTCCATCTGCTGGCCGTTGAGGCGATACGCCCCGGCCCCGGCCATGGCGTCCATGAAGGCATCGAAGATGACCGACTCGGCGAACACTTCCTTCTCGGCCAGGCAGAGCAGGTTGTTGTCGTAGCTGGCGCCCTCGATGACGCACCGCGCGGCGTTGTCCAGGGCGGCTGAGGAATCGATCACCACCGGCGGATTGCCCGGCCCGGCGCAGATGGCGCGCTTGCCGCTTCGCAGGGCGGCGGCCACCACGCCCGGCCCGCCGGTGACGCCCAGCAGGCCCACGTCGGGATGGGTGAAGATCGCGTTGGCCGTCTCGAGTGTGGGCTCGCAGATGACGCAGATGAGGTTGTCGATCCCGACGGCATCGTAGATGGCCTGGTTGAAGATCTTCGCGCCGTGGGCGGCGATCGCCTTGCCGCCGGGGTGCGGGTTGATGACCAGGGCATTGCCCGCGGCGATCATGTTGCAGGCATTGTCGGCCACCGTCGGCAGCGAGTGGGTCACGGGTGTGATCACGCCGATGACGCCCCACGCGCCGCACTCCTCCAGCGTGATCCCGTGGTCGCCGCTGAAGCCCCTGGGGCCAAGATCGGTGACGGTCAGCGGGTTCTCGCCGACGGCAATGAGCTTCTGCGCCTTGTGAGGCAGGTGGCCGATGCGGGTCTCTTCGTACTCCATCCGCCCGAGCGGCTCGGCCTGCTCGACGCAGATGCGGCGGATGATCTCGACGATCTGCCTGCGCTGGGCGAGCGATCTGACGATCAGGGCTCGTTGGGCGGTCTTGGCGGCTTCGACGGCAAGATTGACGTCGCTGAACTGGCCCAGCCGACCGGCCCCGCTCGCTGCCGGCGCGACCGGCGCAGCAACGCCCGGCCGCACGGGGGGCACGTATCCCCCGCCGGTCGAGACCGTCGCAATCGGCGGCGGCGCTCCCTTGCCGGCTGCGGGGGCCTGGCGAGAGCCCCACCCGGTCTGGACGTGTTGGAGGACCTGCTCGACCATTTGCTGGATCATTTGTTCGTTAGCTTGCGTCATGACGAACTCCTATCCACTATTCTCAATTTTCGATTCTAGGTTTTGACAAGCCGCCAAAGGCCGGTGCGATCGATCGTGAATGCGTTCAAGCAGAGCACGCCAAATCGGTAATCGCACGCCCACCTGCCGGCCGGCACGTCGCGAATCGAAAATCATGTCGCTTCTTTGGAATACACCTGTTCACCCAGGGCGGTGATGGTGTCGATAATGCCGATGATGACGCAATCCACAGGCGAGTCGGACGTGATTTCCGTCATCCTCGCGCTGGAGCCCTGCGTCACCAGCACCGTATCGTCCGTGCCGGCGCCGATGGAATCGACCGCCACCAGGCATCGCCCGGTCGGCTTCATTTTCTTGGTCTTCTCGTCGACCTGCAGCGGTTCGACGATCAGCAGCTTCCGCCCGCTCATCGCCTGAATCTTCTGCGTGGCCACGACGTTGCCGTTGACTTTGGCAATAAACATGCCCGTCTCCTCTCCGGGTCGCGCGGCGCATCGGCGCCTGCGTCCGGTCGCGGCGCTAAGCGCCGGTTACGATGACGGCATCAACTTTTCGATATCCGCATGCGGGCGCGGGATCACGTGAACACTGATCACCTCGCTGACCCGCCCGGCGGCGGCGGCGCCGGCGTCGACGGCTGCCTTGCAGGCGGCCACATCGCCGGAGACCATCGTGCTGACGTAGCCGCTGCCGACCTTGCGCATGCCCACGTACTTGACCTTGGCGGCCTTGAGCATGGCGTCGGTTGCCTCGATCACGCCCACCAACCCGCGCGTCTCAATCATGCCAATCGCGTTATCCATGGTTGTTCTCCAGAGTCACTCTCAGCCGCTCAGCAAGCCCACAGCTTGACGGGCGACTATCAGTTCTTCGTTGGTTGCCAGCACCCACAAGGCCGTTTGCGAATCGGGTGCGTCGATTCGGCCTTCGGCGCTGGTTGTTTCGTTCTTGTCGGGGTCCATCATCACGCCGGCGAACTCCATGCCCGCCAGCGCGCCGGCCCGGACGGCCGGGCTTCCCTGGCCGATCCCGCCGGTAAACGCGATCGCGTCGGCCCCCCCCAGTTCGACCAGGTAGGCCCCGATGTAATCGCGGATCGCGGTGACGTACAGGTCGGTGGCCAGTTGGCAGCGCTCGTCGCCGTCGGCTGCGCCTTGCTCGATGTCGCGCATGTCGCCGCCGGTGCCGCTGACGGCCGCCATGCCCGCTTCGCTGCCGAGCTCGGTCAGCAGATCGTCCAGCCCGCGGCCGGTCTGGGCGGCCATCAGCTTGAGGCTGTAGGGGTCCAGGTCGCCGGTGCGGCTGCCCTGCGGCAGGCCCGACTGGGGCGACAGGCCCATGCTGGTCGCCTGCGACTGGCCGTCACGGATCGCGCAGATGCTGCTCGATCCACCCAGGTGACAACTGATGACGCACTCGGCCTCTGGCATCAGTTCGGCCAGCCGTGTGGCGATGTAGCAATGGCTGGCCCCGTGGAAACCGTAGCGCTTCACGCCGTAGGTCTGGGCCCATTCGGGTGGGGTGGCGTAGATGCGGCGGCGCGGCGGCATGGTCTTATGAAAGCCCGGCTCAAAGGCCGCCACCAACGGCGTGTCGCCCAGCACATCGCGGAACATCCGCATCGCCGCAATGTAGGGCGGGTTGTGGGCCGGCGCAACGGGGACGAAGTATTCCATTCTCTCCAGCACCGCATCATCCACGCGGACGACCGCATCGCAGTCGCCGCCCATGACGGCTTTGAAAGCGACGGCGTCCAGATCGCTCACCGCCGCCAGTGCTCCGCCGGCGACCAGGCCGTCCAGCACCGCGCGGATGCAGGCCCCGTGGTCGGCGAAATCGCACGACTGCTCGGTCTTGGCCTGCCCGATGGCGAGGGTCAGCGCGCCGCCGTCACTGCCGATACGGTCGGCGCCGCCGGAGGCAATCTCCCGCTCGCCGCCGGCCATATCAAACAGGCGGAACTTGAAGCTCGTCGAGCCGATGTTGGAAACCAGAACGTTCATCGCGCCTCGGCCGGCCTAAAGGAATACGCTCTCGAGGTTCGCGTGCGGCGCCGGGATCACGTTGCAGCCGACCAGCTCGCCCACCCGCCCTGCTGCAGCAGCGCCGGCCTCGACAGCCGCCCGCACCGATCCCACGTCGCCGCGGACCAGTGTGGTCACGTAGCCGCCGCCGATCTCGATCCGCTTGACGAGTTCGACGTTGGCCGCTTTGCACATCGCGTCGGTCGCTTCGACAACGCCGACGTAGCCTTTTGTTTCGATCATGCCCAATGCGTCCATGGTCGTTTCTCCTGTGACAGCTTGGGACTACTTCCTGCCGCCGCCGGTCTTGGCGGGGGCGGGCTTCTTGGCGGGGATCGCTTCATCGAGTTCGTCATGCGGCCGCGGGATCACGTGCACACTGACCACTTCGCCGATCTTGCCGGCTGCAGCGGCCCCGGCGTCGACGGCCGCTTTGACGGCCGCCACTTCGCCGCGAACGAACGCGGTCACCATCCCTGCACCTACGCGGTCCCAGCCGACCAGCTCGACGTTGGCCGCTTTGCACATCGCATCGCTCGCCTCGATCAGGGCCACCATCGCCCGGGTTTCAATCATGCCTAATGCTTGCAGTGCCATGATTCTCTCCTCGCACCTGTTTCATCACGCCTGCAACTCCACGCTCGTGGCGTTGACCAGGTCGCAGGCGTTGCCTTCGTCGGTATCCAGATGGACCTCCAGCAGAAACCTGGGGTCCACCCGGCACAAAACGTTGTCGAATGTCATCGCACAGTCGCTGTTGATCTGCAGCCTGACGTATCGGCCGTCGACAAAGCCGTAGGCCTCGGCGTCGGCCGGCGACATGTGCACATGACGCTCCGCCCGGATCACACCGGACGGCATCTCAAGGACGCCCTTGGGCCCGATGATCAGGGCGCCGGGCGTGTTGTCGGTCTGGCCGGACGGGCGGACGGGGGCGTCGATGCCCAGGGCGATCGCATCGGTGGCGGCGATCTCGACCTGGGTGTAGCCCCTGACGGGCCCGAGAATACGTACGTTTTCGATGGTCCGCCCTCGCGGGCCCCGGATGGCCACGCGCTGCTCGGCGGCGAAATCGCCCGGCTGGTACAGCCAGCGATAGACGGTCAACTCCGCCCCGGGCCCAAAGAGCGTCGCCAGGTCCTCGGCCGCGATGTGCATGTGACGGGCCGAGATGTTCACCACGAGGTTCGGCTCGTAGGCAATCGCCATCTGCGGCTCACCCGCGGCCAGGCCTTCGGCATAGCGCTGACGGACGATCTGGCGAACGACCCGCTCCAACTGCTCGCGCGGCATGGGGATGTTCAGGCGACTCATGGCGACTCCTCCGTCGTCGCGGCGATGATCAGTCTTGCCTCGAGCGATTCCAGCCATCGGCGCGTCGGCCCGTCGACCCCGTCGTCGGTGACAATCACGTGCACCTCGCTGAGGTCGCACAGCCTGGCGACCGCGCGGCGCCCGAACTTGGTGTGGTCGACGGCCAGGATCACCTCGTCGGCGACGGCCATCATCTGCCGTTCCACGCCGACCATCATCTCGTTCTGGTTATACGCCCCGTCCTCGGCGACCCCCGCACAACTCAGCACCAACTGCGACCCGTGCACGAGGGCCACCTGCTGCTCGGCCATGGACCCCAGCGCCACGCCCGTTCGCGGGTAGACATACCCACCGATCAGTGTCACCTCGGTGGACATCCCGCCCGACAGCAGCGACGCAATCGGCAAGGCGTTGGTCACCACGCTAAGGTGTCGCCCCGCGATGGCCCGGGCGACCTGGTAACACGTCGTCCCGCCGTCCAGGAGCACGGCCTGGCCGTCGGAGATCAACTCGGCGACCGCTCGGCCGATGGCCTGCTTCTCATCGGCGGCTGTCGTCTCGCGGTCGGCAAAGGCATACGCCTGGCCGCCCGTGTCCTTGATGTACACGGCCCCACCATGCGTGCGGCGCACGAGCCCCTGCTGCTCCAGCGCCTCCAGATCCCGGCGTACGGTGCTCTCCGAGACGTCCAGGATGTCCACCAACTCAGCCAGAGACATAAACCCCTGCCTCGCCAGCAACTCGCCAGCCTTGATCCGCCGATCTTCAATGCCGCCTTCAGAAGGCATGATAGATACCTGTCATGAGATAACAGCTTCCTTCCATATAATCGTTCATGTTCCGCAAGAAAGCAAACACAATATGAATGATTTTTTCCTCGAAATCGGCCAATTCTGGCCTCAGAATGGATGGATTCGGGCGGCCCGTTCGCTGGCTTGGCGGGCCCGGGACTGGTCCGGGGACAAAGGGAGATGGAAATTTCGATGGGATCGGTATAGAATGTCCCAAGCATATGGAACCGCATGGGCAACTATTGTTGGGCCTAGGCGGGCCGTCCAAGACTATACTGATCTCAGGGGCGGCCCTGGCTGTAGTCATTGCCCTGTTTGGGTGGCTGGTGCTGTGGCTTCGCAGGAAGATGGCGTCGCCCTTGCCTGATGACACTTTCAAAGGCTTTTGCATAAATGACTTGGAAGCAATGCACCAGAGCGGTCAACTGAGCAGGGAGGAGTTTCAGCGTCTCAGGCGGGCTGCTTTCGGCCTTTCGGGCACGCCGCTCAGTCCCTCGCCCGGCGGAGGAGACGATGCGGATACGGAGGCAACCGACGAAAATGCTGACGGGGCCAATTGCACGTTAAGGCGCCCGCCAGAGCCGGACGATAGTGGTAAGTAGCAGCGCGCCCTGTGCGCTGGCCGAACGGTCTTTTTCTGTGAGGAGTAGGTATGACGTCGTCGACATCCGGACCCACTGGACCTAGCGGCTCGCACGACGGTGGCGGGCACGATGGTGGCGCCAACGATAGCTGCAGTTTCTGCAGCCGTAGCGGCGAAGAAGCGGGCCCCATTGTCAAGGGCCCCAATGGTGTGTTCATCTGCTCGCACTGCGTCGAGCTGTGCCACAACATCGTCTCCCAGGAACGTCGCCAGGCCGCCCGATCCAGGCCGCTGTTTACGACGATCCCCACGCCCCGGCAGATCAAGGACTACCTCGACCAGTATGTCATCAGCCAGGATCCGGCCAAGAAGGTCTTGGCCGTAGCGGTGCATAACCACTACAAGCGGCTGATGCACGCCGACATGGACGACAGCTCGGTCGAGATCGACAAGTCCAACGTGTTGCTGCTGGGGCCGACCGGTTCGGGCAAGACGCTGCTGGCCCGGACGCTGTCGCGGGTGCTGAACGTGCCGTTCGCCATTGGCGACGCGACGACATTGACCGAGGCCGGCTATGTCGGCGAGGACGTGGAGAACATTCTTCTTCGCCTCCTGCAAGCGGCGGATTTTGACCTGGAGGCCGCCGAGCGCGGGATCCTCTACATCGACGAGATCGACAAGATCGGCAAGACCTCCAGCAACGTCTCGATCACCCGCGACGTCAGCGGCGAGGGCGTCCAGCAGTCGCTGCTGAAGATGCTGGAAGGCACGGTGGCCAATATTCCGCCCCAGGGCGGGCGAAAGCACCCCGAACAGCAATACATCCAGATGGACACCAAGCACATTCTGTTCATCTGCGGCGGCACGTTCACGGGCCTGGAAGACATCATCAAGAAGCGGCTGGGGAGGCAGTTGATCGGCTTCGCCACCGAGGGCGAAAAGGACGAGACGCCCTCCGAGCACAGCGAGATTCTCGCGCAGGTGCAGCCCGAGGACCTGGTCCATTTCGGCGTGATCCCCGAACTCGTCGGCCGCCTGCCATGCGTCCGCTCGCTGAACGAACTGGATGAAGAGGCCATGGTGCGGATCCTCACCGAGCCGCGCAACGCTCTCATTCGTCAGTACGAGCAGCTGTTCCAGATGGAAAACGTCACGCTGCATTTCACCGACGAGGCCCTGCACGCGATCGCCCAAAAGGCTATCGAGCGCGACGTCGGGGCACGGGCCTTGCGAAGCGTGGTCGAGGACATCATGCTGAACATCATGTACGACCTGCCGGAACACAAGGAAGAGGGCGCAGTTTATGAGATCACGCTGGAGATGGTGACCGGCGAGGTCGACGCGACGCTGTTCAGCGCCCGAAACGTGAAGCGCGAAAGCGCCTAACGGCCGGGCAGCGGGCGACCGCTGGTCGGCGGGCTCGGGCCCGTCGATGTCCCCGGTGAGTAATCATATCGCTTTTCCGCCGCTTTGGTGCGCCGAGGGCGTATGCTGTCGTTGAGCCGACGCCCTTTGGTTTTCAGGCGACGATATCCGGACCGTATAATGTCCGTGACCACAGGACATGGCCGAACCAAGTCGATCCGACTGACCAAGGATCGTGTGTTGACGACGATACGGGATTATTTCAACGACAAGGCCCTGCAACAGATGCAGGAGACGTTCTCGACCGCTATTGGGGCGCCGGTCAACATCTGCGCGCCCGACGGCAGCGTGCTCATCGGCGATCGGCCCGCCGACGGCTCGACCGGGCGGGCGAACATGACCGCCGCAATCCGTGTGGGCGATGAAATCATCGGCCAGTTGACGTTGCTGGAACCGTCCCCCAATCCCCGCGGCGATTACGAGCCGGTGGACCTGCAGGGCCGCCCGCAGGGCCGCCCGCCTGCCGCCGAGTGGGCGGCCAGTTTTTTGAAATTGATGGCGGCGATGCTGGCGAGCTTGTGCAGCCGGCAAAAGACACTGCGCCTGCGCGTCGAGGAGCTCTCGACCCTCTATCGCCTGACGGCTGAGTTCACCGGGCAGCGCGACTTGCAGAGCGTGTTGGACACCGTTACGGCGACCGTGGTCGAACTACTTCAGGCCAAGGCCTGCACAATCCGTCTGCTCAGCGACGACGGCCGGGAACTGCTGATCAAGTCGGCCAACAACGTCCAAGACCGGCACCTGGTCAAAGGCCCGATCCTGCTGGAAGACAGCAAGATCGATTCCGAAGCGATCACGGGCGGCAAGATCGTCTATATCCCCGACGTGGAGAAGGATTCGCGGGTGCTGTTCCCCGAGGGCGCCCGAGCTGAGGGCCTGGTCAGCGCCCTGTGCGTCCCGCTGGTCTACAAGGGCCAATCGCTGGGCGTGATCCGCGTGTACAAGGCCGAGACATACCGGTTCGACCGGTTCGAACACGCCCTGCTGTTCGCCGTAGCCGCTCAGGCGGCCGCGGCCATCGTCAACGCCCAGTTGCAGACCGAGGCGATCCAGGCCGCCAACATGAAGCGGCAGCTCCGCCTGGCGGGCGATGTCCAGGCCCGGATGTTCCCGCGCGAGAAGCCGGCCATTACGGGCATGGATATCGAGGCCGCCTACCAGCCGTGCTTTGAACTGGGCGGCGATTTCTACGACTTCATCCCTCTGGATAAAGGCCATCTGGGTATCGCCGCCTGCGACGTCGTGGGCAAAGGCATTCGGGCGTCGCTTCTGATGGCCTCGATCCGAGCGGCCCTGCGGGCCCACGCCGCCAATGTCTACGACATATCCGAAATTCTTCGGCGCGTTAATGTGGATCTGTGCGCGACGACCGAGTTGGCCGATTTCGCCACGCTGTTCTATGGTGTGATCGACAGCCAGACCCAGCGCTTCACCTACGTCAATGCCGGCCATCCCCCGCCGCTGCTGTTTCGCGACGGCCGGGCGTGCCCGCTGACCACGGGGGGCGGCATCTTGGGCATGAATCCGCAGGGAGTGTGGCAGCACGAGCATGTTACTTTTAACAGCGGCGATACGCTGGTGATCTACACCGACGGCGTGACCGAGGCGTTGAGCTTCCACGACGAGGCGTTCGGGGCCAAGCGTCTGGAGCAGGCCATCCACGAAGGCTTGCAGCAGGACCTCGGCGCCAGCGACCTGGCCCAGCGCATTCTGTGGCACGTGCGAAACTTTGTGGGCCTGCAGCAACAGGCCGATGACTTGACAATCGTGGTGATAAAGGTTCAATAGGCGACATGCAACAGACCCATCGAGCCATCGAACCGACAAGGACGCCGCATTTGGCCGTGAGCGTGCCCTGCCTATGAGTCATTTCTGCCTGCTCAACGACGCCGAGACCTACCGGGCCGAGTCGTGGGACCTGCTCGAAGACAACGCCGCCTGCCAGTACTGGCTGGACTTGTTCGACAGGCATTTCCAGGAAACGCTTGTCCACGCCGCCGGCCAGTACGGCCGAGCCGCGGACCGGCACATCGAAGACGCTCGCGAGCAGTTCGCCGAGATCATCCGGACACTCCGCGCCACCCCCGACGCTCTGGACGGGGCGCTGACCGTGATGGCCCTGTGTCGTCAGCGCGAGGCCGTCCTTCGCGCCAATCGCCTGCACGACCCGTTCGCCCGCATCAAGCAGCGCGAGAACGAATCGGCCATTCGCCTGTATCCGGACGTGGTCCGGCGGCTTCATGCGATGGCGCCCGACGACCGATGGCTGCACCTAGCCGAGTGCGTCTTTGCGGGCAATATCTTCGACCTGGGCTCGTCGGCAGCGATGAACACCGCCCAGACGTCGCCCGATTTCCTCGCCACCGTCGAGGCCACCAAGCCGCGCCCGTGGCTGGTGGACGATTACGACCGGCTGGCCGAAGATCTGCGACAGACATTCCCGGCCAGGTGGGGCAAGGCCGTCATCTTCGTCGACAACGCCGGGTGCGATTTCATCCTGGGTATCATGCCGCTGGCGCGGGAACTGGCCTTGGCCGGCGTGCAGGTCGTCCTGGCCGCCAACGAGCTGCCCTCGCTCAATGACATCACCGCCGACGAGACGGTCGAGGTCATCGAACAGCTCGCCGACATCGACGCCGACCTGCCCGCCCTGCTGGACGCCCAGATGTTCGAGGTCGTCTCCACGGGCAATGATCTTCCACTGATCGACCTGTCGGACGTCAGCGACGAGCTGAACGCCGCCGCCGAGGACGCCGACCTGGTCATTCTCGAAGGCATGGGCCGATCCGTCGAAAGCAACTTCGATGCGACCTTCAAGGTCGACTCGCTGCTGTTGGCGCTGCTAAAGGACCCGAAGGTCGCCGAGCGCGTCGGCGGCGACGTGTTCGACTGTGTCTGCAAGTATCAACCGGTGGACTAGGCGCCGGGAATCGGGAGCAACCTGCACATGGACCTCTACGACGCCATCAACGCTCGACGCAGCGTTCGTTCTTACACATCCGACCCGGTCGACCGCGAGGCGCTCAAGCGGATCGTGCAGGCCGGGATCGAGGCGCCGACCGGCTGCAATATGCAGTTGCGGCAGTTCATCGTCGTCGACGACGCGGCGGTAATCGACCAGTTGGCGGAGTTGGACATGACCAAAGGCGCCTCCGCCGCGGTCGTGATTGTGATGGACCCGCAGGGCACGCCCTATGGCGAGTTCTGGGTGCAGGACGCCTCGGCCACCATGGAGAACATGCTGCTGGCCGCCGTCGCCGAAGGGCTCGGCGCCTGCTGGGTCGAAGGCCAGGTCACCCCAAAAGAGCCCGAGCTTCGCAAGGTCCTCCACGTCCCCGAGAACCTGCGCGTCTGGTCCATCATGGCCGTCGGCCACCCCACGAAACATCCCTCCCGGCCGCCCAAGCCGGAGTTTGACAAGATCGTCCACTTCAACGTATTTGGGGGTTAGGAACCGGGAAGCGGGAACCGGGAAACGGGAACCAGGAACCAGGAAGCGGGAGCCGGGAACTGGGAAACGGGACCGTGCAACAATCGGGTGCCACGCTTTTGCGTTGTGTGCAAAAGCGTGCAGAGACCCGAACGGAAATGCACGCTTCTGCAAAGCAGAAGCGTGGCACCCGACAACTTCAGTTCCCGGCTCCTGTTCCCCGGTTCCCCGGTTCCCCAGTTCCCAGTTCCCGGCTCCCGGCTCATGCGTACTCGTCCGCCAACTGCATGGCCATGTCCGTCCACTGGTCGTAGCGCTCGGGCTCGCCGCAGCAGATGTGGGTGTCTTTCATGATGTACTCCGACACGCAGCCGTTGGCTTTGCAGGCGTCCAGCACGGCGATCATTTCCCTGCGGCAGATGTCCAGGTCGAACGTTCCGCTGGACAGGTAGGCGGGGTTGGGCTTGAACGAGAAGATCATGTCGCCGCCGATGGCCTCGGCGCCTTCGACCGGCTCGATCCACGGGCTCATCGACAGTCGCCGAATGTTGGGGATCTTGCGGACGATGGGCACCTTCTTGTGCAGCGGCTCGCAGCAGCCGTAGCAGTTGAGCCCGAACATCGACAGGAATTTGGCCTCGTATTGGATCGCGAACTCATCGTGCATCGCCGGTGAGACTTCCGAGAAAATCTGCGCCGCCGCGTGGCCCCACAGGTCCTTCAGACGAACGTGCTCGCCGTCGAAATCGGGCTGAGGCAGCTCGTCGGTCGTGCCGATCCCGCCCGAGCCGACGTGGTTGGCGCCATTGTTGAGCCCCAAAACCCCAAGCGCCTCCATCTGCTTGGAGACGGAGGTCTCGATCTCCAACAGTCGATTCATCGCCCGGTGGATCCACTCGGGCCGATCGATCAGGTCCAGCAGCATCTTGTCGGGCCCGCGCCACGCCATGAACAGGTCCATCGGCGAGAACCATCCGCCACCGTAGCCGACCATCCGGACATCCAGGATGTCGCCGACGAGATCGCTCACGATCTCGTGCTCGCGGTGCGATGCGTCCCAGTCGACGGTGACGTGGCGATCCTGAAAGAGCGTCTCGACATCCGCGTCGTCTTCCAGCACCGTGTCGTAGTGGACGGCCCCGTGAACGCCCTTGGCCTCGGGGTTGGTCGTCTTGACCGCCACGCCGTAGCCGGTGACCTGAGTGTGGATCGTCGTGGGCAGCGTCGTCACAATCGGCTCGTCGTCGTGAAGATGGTCGACCTTGTACAGGCGCGTGCGAAGGGCGGCCTCGATTCCACGGCAGCGATCGTCCTGGCACTGCAGCGAATCGGCGGGCACGAACTCGTCCCACACACCCTCGGGCGCCTGGAGGACCATGGCCCGTCCGGGCTTGAGGCTGTTGTGGCGCTTCCACTCAGCCAGCTTCTTGTCCTGGCTCGGGTCCGCCGCCGCCTCGGCCACCTGCTTGGCCAGGTCTCGAAGAACCTGACGATCCGTATCGGGTACGCTCATCATTCATACTCCTAGGATCGCGCGCCGTCGCGGGCGCTGCTACTTGGCTCGGCCGCCGCCGACGGCGCGAACTCCAGCGGCAGCGAATCCGGGATGATGCCCGTCTCGCAACCGCGTCTGAGAAACTCCTCCGCAGCCGACTGGCCGCGGTCGCCAATATCCAGCGACAGATCGGTGATGTATCGGCCCAGAAAATCGTCGGCCAGGTCCGCTTCGAGCCCGCCAACGGTTCCGCGAACGGCCGTGACGACCTCCTGCCGATTGGCCAGGGCGTAGTGCACCGACTCGCTGACAGCCTTGTGCAACTGCCGCTGCACATCCTCGTCCAGGTCCCGCCGCACCACCACCGATCCCAACGGCAGCGGCAGGCCGTCTGTCTTGCCCGACCACCACTCGCCCAGGTCGTGCACGCAGACCAAGCCCGTCAGCTCCAGGGCCATCTCCTCTTCGTGGACCATCAGTCCGGCGTCGACCAGGCCCGTCTCCACCGCGGGCAGGACCTTATCGAACGGCAGCACCCGCGTGCGGGCCCGCGGGTTCCACAGCGTCATCGCCAGGTAGGCGCTGCTGGTGACGCCGCCAACAGCAATGCTGGCGGCGGCGAGCGTCTCCGCCGTCATGGCCTCGCGGGCAACGATCATCGGGCCGCGCCCCTCGCCGAACGTCCAGCCCGACCGCAGCAGGCGGTAGTGCTTGCGGGCGTAGGCGTAGGCATGCACGCTCAGGGTCGTCGCCTCCAGCTCGCCGCGAGACGCCTTGTCGTTAAGCCCCTGAAAATCGAGCACGACCGGCTCGATCTGCAGATCGCCCGTGTCGACCTTGCCCGCCGTCAACGCGTGAAACAGAAATACGTCGTCGGCCTCGTGAGAATGTCCCAGTCGAATCGTCACTGCCGGCCATGCTAGCGGGCGGAGCGGCAAAATCAAGCTTCGCCCCCTCCGGCTACAAGCCCTTGCATTCGCCCCCGCGGCGGCGTACATCTGCCGTCTTCAAACGGTCCCCGCAGTGGGAGATGGGCTGACGGATGGACTATCAGTTTCTGGCATTGGACTGTGACGCAGCGCTGGCCGGACCCGACGGCGTGGTTGGACCCGACGTCGCCGGGGCCTGGCGTATCCCGGCGTCGAAGATCGTCCCCGCCGACATCGTCGCCACCGACGGCTTGGCGGTCTTTATCGACAATCTGCTCGCCGAGCGCGTCTAGCCGCTCAGCATTTGCGCCTTTTGTCCGGCCTGGAGCTGGGATATAAACCAAACGGTGGCCAATGCCTGAACCCACATCCATTCATCGCGCCAAGGAGATAGTGCACGCGGCTGGCAGTGTGGCCGTCCTGACCGGCGCGGGCGTCTCAGCCGAGAGCGGCGTGGCGACGTTTCGCGGCGAGGACGGCCTGTGGCGAGACCGCCGTGTCGAGGAGTTCGCCACACCCGAAGGCTTCGCCGCAGACCCCTGCGCGGTGTGGCAATGGTACAGCGAGCGCCGCCAGGAGGCGCTGGCTGCCCAACCCAATGCCGCCCACCAAGCGCTGGCCGCGCTGCAGCAACAGACCACACACGCCGGTGGGCGTTTCACGCTCATCACGCAGAATGTCGATTGCCTCCATCAGCACGCCGGCTCGACGGACGTTCTGGAACTGCACGGCTCGATTCGTGACATGCGGTGCTGTCGCTGTGCGTATCGCCGTCCCATCGGGGACGATCCGGTCACGGGGGCGCCGCGGTGTCCGGCCTGCGACCAGTTGCTTCGCCCGGACGTCGTGTGGTTCGGCGAGATGCTTCCCCAGGACATCCTGGCCGCCGCCATCGAGGCCGCCACGACATGCGACCTGTTCATGACCATCGGCACCAGCGCGATCGTCTACCCCGCCGCCGGCCTGATCCGCCAGGCGATCCAAGCCGGCGCCAAGACCATCGAGATCAATCTCGATCCGACGCCCGCCAGCAGCCTGGTCGATATCGCCCTCCACGGCCCCGCCGGCGAGATCCTGCCGGCGCTGATCGGGCAACGCCCGTGACGGCCTCCAAGGACAACGTCCCCAGGTTCTTCTGCGATGCGATGCTGGGTGGGCTGGCGCGCTGGCTGCGGGCGATCGGCTACGACGCCGCGTTCGAATACGGCATCGACGACGGCCGGCTGGTCGAACAGGCCCGCAGCGACGGGCGGACCATCCTCAGCAGCGACGGTGGGCTTTTCGAACGCAACGTCGTCAAGAATGGCGACGTCCGGGCCCTCTATATCCCTCAGCAACTCAGCCGGCTGGAGCAACTTCGATTCGTCGTCACGCAACTCGGCCTCGAACGTCTGCCCGCCCGCTGCATGGCGTGCGGCGGCGAACTGGCCGACGTGCCCAAACACACGGTCACCGACGAGGCGCCGCCGCTGGCGTTTCGACACTGTGACCAATTCTGGCGCTGCCAGGGGTGCCGCAAGCTCCTCTGGCACGGCACGCACTGGCAGAAGATTGAGCAGAAGCTGGCCGGCCTCTTCGGCCGCTAGGATGGTGGGCGTGCCCCGGTCCCCGACTGCCGGTTCCTAATCCCGCAGTTCGACGTTCCAGTAGGCCGCGTCGAGGAACTGTTTCCAGGAGGCGTATTTCTCGCTGGTCAGGTGCACGGTGATCATCGGCGAGCGTTTGGGGCGGACGGGCTCGATGACGAGCTTCATGCGGGCCTGGTGGGGGGTCCGCCCACCCTTGCGGACGTTGCAGGTCACGCAGCAGCAGACCACGTTGGTCCAGGCCATCACCCCGCCCTGGCTGCGCGGCACGACGTGGTCGAGCGTCAGTTCGCTGGTGGAGAACCTGTTGCCGCAGTATTGGCAACGGCTGCGGTCGCGGGCGTAGATGTTGCGACGCGTCAGGCGGACGGGCGCGACGGGCAGCCGGTCGTACAGCAGCAGCCGCACGATCCGCGGAACCGCCAGATCGAACCGCACGCACCGAATCCAGTCGTGGTGCTCGCGCTCGTACCTGGAGCGGACCTCGCTGACCTCGCGCCAGGACTGGAAATCATGCGACAGCCAGGACCCGTCGTCGATGGAGACGATCTCGGCGATCTGTTTGAACAGCATGCACATCGCCCGCCGCGCGGTGACCACTCGGACCGCCGCGTAGTGCTTGTTGAGCACAAGCACGCTGTGATTCAAGGCGCTGGGAGCTATCGTCAGCATACCGACACCGTCCTATCCCATCGGCCCAGCCGCGGGCGCGCCTCCGTCGACAGTCAGCCGAACGCGGCCGAGGCCCGTGCAGGGCCGAGGTGATCGTCACACTATACTGCCCCTTGACGCCACGCACAAGGCAACTGTCGCGCGAAGGAATTAGGGCGGTGGGCAAAGGCAACCGGCCCTGCAGCGCTGCGTAGGCGCCTGCCCCCCCAACTTCAAGTGTCGGAGAAAGTTCTTGCCATTCGTGCGTATGAGGATAGAATACACGGTGGACACAGGGAATCGGCCTCGATGGGGCCCGCAGGTGACTGGGCTGATCGTGTTAAGCCGTTGGGGCCTTAACAAAAAGGGAAACACGCGACCGACCAGGGAGACTTATTATGTTCACACGGAACAAGCTCTTTCTCGTGGCAATGTGCCTGTTGGCCGCCTCCGCCGTTGCCGGCGCGGAGACAACCATCTTCAGCGGCGACATCTACGATCTGGTGATGAGCGATCCGGTGGCTGTTGGCGCCGGAGCCGGTGGGGAGGACCTGGTGGCCTTTACAGTCACCGCCTTGAACACGACCGGCGTCAACGCCAATCCCGGGACGCCGGAAGAGACAGACACTTTCTATGATCCCACGGTCGTCGACAACGACTACTTCGGATACACGGGCATCACGGGAAAGCTGCACCAACACTACGCGCCGTCGCTGCCTAGCTATTCGCCCAAAGAGAGCGATGTCTATGCGACGGCCATCGACAGCTATTGGATGCACCCGGAGGGGCTAGTCGTCGCAGCGCCGAGTGAGACCTTTGGAGTCTGGCCCAGCGGCGAGCCAACCGATGCCCCCGACCCGCTGGACGAGTTCGCTGAAACGTCATTCGGCGATCGCATGGGCGGACTGTTCGGCAAGTGTATCGGGCTTGCTGATGTGACACCCGAGTGGATGTTCGCCCATCTTGTGAGCCAACCGGGGGAGGTCATCAGTTTCAACTTCTTCGTCACCGGCACGTTGGGCGGCGAGCATATCGTCGCCAGCTACACCGTCGGCCAAGGCGCCGGCGCGCGGGCGGCGGCCGGGACCAACAGCACCGGTGAGTTCGGCGGTGGCGACGAGGGCATCGGCGGGTTCAATTTCACATTTGACCAAGTGACCACCGAAGGCATCGTGACCAGCGACTACACGCTGGGCGCCATGCCGGGGCCCGTTGACTTCGACCTCGCCGGCGACGCTCAACTGTGGGAAATCGCTTTCACCGGCGAGTTCGACGGGCAGGTCGCCCTCACGTTCCGTTATTTCCACGAAACGCTTCCGAGCGGCATGGACGAGAACCTGCTCGGCATCTACCACCAACTCGACAGCGGCGAGTGGGAACTATTGCCCATCATCGCTCGCGACCCGGCCGCCTACACCATCACCGTCCTGACCGACAGTTTCTCACCCTTCGCACTGGGACAAGTTCCCGAGCCTGCAACGTTGACCCTTCTGGGCATCGGCAGCCTGGCGCTGCTGCGACGGAAGAGATAAACAGGTAGGGCGGGATTCGGAAGTAATCGCGCCGCCATGACGTTCTATTTCGTGGGCTCTCTGCGCTGGGGATGACGGAACTCGTACGAGTTTGTCTTGATCATCTCGAACGTTTGTTCAATGGTCGGCCGGTCGCCCCAATATGTTCCGTAGTATGCGGAACGGACGATTCCTTCGGGATCGACAATGATTGTTGCCGGGCGGTTGATCCATTCGTCGTGCACCACGAACTCCATCGGATCGACCCCATACATGGCCCCTACGGCCCCTGCGTTATCGACCAGATGCGGCCACCACATGTCGTGATCGCCGACCATCAGCTTCGACCGGTAACGGTCATGGCATTCGATCGTGAATACCTGGATGTCCGATTGCTTGAACTGCTCCTGCATCGTTATCAGGTCCTGAAACTCGCGCTGACAGACCGGGCACCAGTCGGCGAATATCCATATGAGCACGACGGTCTTCTTGTTCTTGAAAGCGGACAGGCTCCAGGTGGTCCCGTTGGTGTCCTTCAGTTCAAAATCGGGCGCCGCCTTGCCGACTTCCAACTGACGAAATGACGCCTCGTCGAGTTCGGTCCAGGCGGCCATCACCTCGGCGCTGGTTGTCTGCTTGTCCTTGAGTCGTCCAATGGCCAGATCGGCCCGATGTTGAACATGCTGGCTCTTGTCTTCCTTTGCGGCTGCAGCCAGGGCCGGTGCAGCTTTGTCATATCCAATTTGCCCCAGCGCCTGTGCCGACTGGCCGCGAACGATCGGATCGGGATCGTCGCTCAGCAATTTGACCAATTCCTCCCCCGCAGCCTGGACACCCAATATCCCCAAGGCCGAAACGCATACGTGACGAACATGGCGATTGTCATCGCTCAGGCCCGCTCTCAGGGCCGGGCCCGCTTCGCGCCCCGACCGCACAAGGTCACGAATCGCCAACATACGGACCCGCCAAGCGTCATCTGTCAGATCGCCCACACCTTCGTAGCCGCTATTAGCTTCAAAATCATGCTCTCGCACACGATCGAGGATTCGACGGACGTCCGCTTCAACGCCCGTGACCTGTTGGAGGCCTGAACCGTCCGGCTGGATGAGATAGAGGCGTTCTGCGCCGGTCCGAGTCGAGGAAAACGCTATCGACTTGCCGTCATGCGACCATGCCGGCCACTGATCGCCGCCCGCGTTCTGGGTGAGGTTGCGAACGTTCTTGCCATCGATGTCCATGATGTACAGCTCGTTGTTGCCCTCGAAGTCCCCGACGAAACAGACGTTCTTGCCATCGGGGCTCACCGCGGCGACCCAGCAGTTCGAGCCCTTGATCTTAAGGTCCGTCAATTGCTTCAGGCCGCTGCCGTCGGTGGCGTTGAAGATGTAGACCTCAAAGAACCCCGTCCGATCGGACATGAACGTAATCTTCTTGCCGTCAGGCGTCCATGAAGGGCAGCGGTCGGAGCCGGGGTCGTTGGTGAGGTTGGTCACCCCCGTGCCATCGCTGGCCATCACGAAGATGTCCATGTCGCCGTTGGCCGTGCAAATGTAGGTGATGTGAGCGTCATCGGGCGAGAACGCGGGACACTTGTCTTGCTGATCGGGCTTGTCCGTCAGGCGGCGAACGTTCGTGCCGTCGACAGCCATCGCATACAGGTCCCGGTGCGGATCATCTCGCTGGGAGTCGAAGACAATGCTCTCCCCGTCATTCGACCAATGCGGGCACATGTCGCCTGTGGGGGAATTGGTCAGATTGCTGACCTTGCCGGTTTCGATGTTGACGACCTTCACCTCGCCACCGGACATGTAAACCAAGCGTGAATCATCGGGGGAGAAATTCGAGTGGGCATCTCCCGCCTGCAGCCCACTGCTGACAAGGGCCAACACGGCAAGGACAGCCAAGAGCTTTGGAGTTCCATCATTCATCGCAGTGGCCCTTCAATCAGGATGTTCCAGACAGGTGTGGCCCACAATCACCGCGGGCCGCTTCCGATGATTATATGTCGCCTTCAGCGCCCACCAAAGCCAGTTTCGCCGCCCCTTACCGAAGCTGCGGGAAACTGCGGACGTGATTGACAAGGACCGAAAACATGATAGCATTGTCGAAAAGGCCCACGGCGGCCGTGGGCCAGAGCCTATCCGGGGAATCTCGGCCAAGGTGGCGCAGGACGAAGCGGGACATTATCATGCGCGGACAGACCTTGCTCATCATCGGCACGTTGATCATCGCCTCAGCCGTCGGCGGTTGCGCGTCGTCGCCTTATGAATCGGCCCAGCATCGCTATGACTTGGCCCACCGGCCCCGCGACTGGCCGGCTGAATGGGAGCCCATTCTCGAGAACGACGCTAAGGCCTTCATCCAAGCCGAACTCGTCGACAAGGTCAACGAACGCTTGGCCTCCTACTTTGGCGCCCCGCACGTGAAGGTCTACGAGTTCGAGCGGGTAGTATACTTTGAGCCCATTCCCGAGCCGACCACGGGGCCGATCCCCATCCCCGATGTGAAGTACCAATCTGCCCCGTCGTCGCGGCGTACCGTCACCGACATACCCGAGGGCGTCATCGCCTCGGCCGAATGGACCGATCGGTTCGCCTTGGCCCAGGAAATGTCCTACCGCTGCGCGATCGTGCTGGCGGAGGTCAAAGAGATCGACCTCGACAGCCCCACCCCATTCACTGTCAACGTCTCCGTCAAGCTCAGCGGCCAGAAGCGCCATGCCGTCGCCAGCCAGGTCCACCCCCCTCCCCGTCCGCCAACCGGCTACCGGTACTGGACGAGAAGTCCGCCCCCCGGCGGCTTCTTAGGCATGGGTGGCCATGCCATCTATGTGCCAAAGGAATTGCCTGGCCGGCCGCACGAGGTCGGCGCCGACAGTCTGGCCGACCAAGCCGCCGAAGCCCTCGCCGAAACAGTCGCCACCCCGACAGCCGTGACGGCCATCCTCGGCGTCTCCTACGACATCCAGACCGGCCAGTGGGGAATCGTCCATACGGATGAATCGAAAGCCGCTGCCCTCCCCGCCAAGACACTCTCCTGGGACTACGGCATCAACTCCGAGGGCCGGGAAAAGGTCTACGCGCCGAGATAACGATTCAGGGAAAGCAAGGGGACAGATGCCGCAACGATGCCTTTGGCGGTCGGTTCTTTGGTTTCGGGCGGCCTGGGCTAGCGGACGCTGTCGAGTTGGAGGTGATATTTGCGGCGTTTGAAGGTTATGGCTGCGCCGGGGATCTGGATCCTTACCGTGTTGGTCGTCTGGCGGATCGCCGGGGCTCTGGAGAGTTTGTGACGGGAAAACACGCTGACAAACAGGCCCGATTCCATCTTGCCGGCCTTGACGCAGATCACGTGGCCATCGGATCCCCCCCGGCCGCTCGCCCGATGCGTCACATGCACGCGCTGCGTGGCGTTGAAGGCCACGTGCAGATCAGCCTGCGTGCCTTCTAGGATGCCGACGCCTGCCGAGTCGTCCATCTGCAGCTTCACCGGCGTGTGCCAGAACATCTTCACTCCCTCGGCCGCGATGTTCTGAACTTCATCGAGCACGATGACAGCCTGCCCGCCCCCGCCGGCGGGGTCGACGACCATCACAATGTGTCGGACGAAATGCACGTTCGCCCCGCAGGCGTGCTGGGCGTCGCAGGCCACCCAACGGCAATTGGGCTCGTTGATGGCATCGACGATGCTTCCCTGGGCGTCGATCGCGTGATCGCGGTCACCGACGACAATGGTATTGTGGCGGCTGGCCACTATCTCCTGCCCATCGGGGTCGCTGGTCGCCAGGCCTGGATGGGTGGCGCCGCCGGCGGCCAGCATCATCTCGCCGTCGACCTGAAGTTGAATCGCGTTCATGTCGCGCTGGCTGTGACTGGCCGACAGATCGCCGGTCTTGGCGGCGACATACATCGTCGGGTGAGGCCAGTGATCGGCGACGGACGCCCAGCCGATTTCGTTGAAGACCTTCACACATTTGAGGTCCGGGTCGGTGGGCGTGTCCATCCCCTCGGGGCGAAACAGCAGCGACAGCCCCACCGCCGACCACCCGTCGGTGGCGATATCGTGGCCGAACGAATACGTGTCCAGCCACCACGCCACTTCCTTGAGGCCGAAGTGACGGACCAGAAGGTACAGCGCCCCGTGGGTGGGAACGGTGGCGGTGTCGCCAAACCCGGCCGCGTGGCCGTTGGGGGTGAAGTAGATCGGAAACAGGCCCGTCGTATCCATCCCCCGGCGGTGGAGCAATTGCTCATCGTCCAACACGCGGCCCGCCGCCTCGTTCAGCAGCAGCACATAGCGAAGGGCATAGCCCCAGTAGCCGACCCCCTCGTCCCAGCCGCCTTCCCGGCCTAGCCCGTCGAAGAACCGTTTCAGCCCCGTCTGGGCAAGTTCGTAGGCCTTTTCGGCCTTGGGCTCTTCGTCGCTCAGCGCCAGCGCCGCCAACCCGCAGCCGCTGTTGATCACGGCGTTCCAGTTCTGGTAGCTGTCGTACCACCAGGCCTTGTCCTTGACGCTCTGACAGTAGGGGATGACGGCCTTTTTGCGGATGGCCCCGAGCACGCGAAGCCGGTCCGCCTCGGTCAGGTCCTCCCACAGCCAGTCCAGCCCGACCACGGCGGCGACGGCGGCCTCGGCTGTGCAGATATCGGCCTTCAGATCGCCGTGCGACGGGTCCACCCACGTCGACCACGAGATGAGGTTCTTGAGTTCCTCGATGGCGCGGTCGTGGTACGCGCGGTCGGGCTCGATATGGTGAGCCACCAGCAGATCGAGAATCCGCCCCTGCGTAGCCCGGGCGGCGTTGACGGCCGCCCCGGGGTGGCCCTGAGCGGAGAGGCTCTGCCAGGAGTTCTCGGTAATCGGCGCCGCTTCGAGAATCAGCGAACAACGCCGATGGAGTCGATCGTAGAATGCGTCGAAAGGTCTGTCGGCAATCCGCTCACGGAGCCCCGACAATTCATCGCGACTGGCAAGTAGTCCGCGTCTCATCGCTCCTGACCCACCTTCCGGGGGATGAAAAACAAACGCGCATGAAGACAAAAGATCTCTAACGAAAGGATAATCATCTGCGGGGAAGATTTCAAGGGCTGCACCGTCGCTGTCCTTTTTTCTCGACGGCGCCGAGCGGCGCCGAGCGGATTTGGGCCTCTACGATCCGCCAACAGCGAGTATAATCCCCTCACGATGGCCCGGCGCAAACAGGAATCGCTCGACATCAACGACACCGGCAGTTCGGCCGGCGAGGTCACCGATGCGCAGTTGTTACAGCGCCACCTCCAGGGAGATTCGGCTGCCTTCGGCGCGCTGATCGAACGCTACCGCCAGGAACTGTACGCGTTCCTGGCCCGGTTCGTCGGCGACCGCCACCTGGCGGAGGATGTCTTTCAGGAAGCGTTCCTGCAGTTGCACATCTCGGCCGGGAGTTTCGACCTCACCAAGCGGCTGAAGCCTTGGCTGTTCACCATCGCCGCCAACAAGGCGCGAGATGCCCTGCGCAAGCGATCTCGCCGGCAGATGGCCCCGCTGGACGCATCCGTGGGCGGCGGCGACGAGGACGCCGCATCCTACGGCGACCTCATGCCTGCAGATATCCCTGCCCCGCAGGAAAGTCTTATGAACCTCGAACTGCGCCAGTCCGTAGAAAACATAGTTAGACAGATGCCCGACCATCTCCGGATAGTGCTTGTTTTGGCATACTTTAGCGAGTTGCCCTACAAGGAAATCGCCGAGATCGTCGAGGCGCCGCTTGGGACGGTCAAATCTCGCCTGCACGCAGCCGTCAAAATGTTCGCAGAAAAATGGCAAGGCGCAGCAAAGCGATTGGGCTATGAACACGAATCATGAACAGTCTTATCGGGATGAGCAACTCCTGATCGACTTTCTACTGGGCAAGTGCGACCAGGCCCAGGCCGAGGAGGTCATTCGTCGCCTGCGAAGCGACGAGGCCTTCCACAAGCTTCACGACGATCTGGACCGCACCTTCGCCGCCTTCGGCGCCCTGTCGGAACCCGTTGCTGCAGATGATCTTACTGAACGTACCCTCCAAATGATCCGCCAGTCGGATTCGGACAACGCCCCTCTGGCCAGCCGACTGGGCGGCCGATCGGCGGCGCCGACGTTCAGCCTGCGAGAGCTCGCCGGCATCGCTGCGGCGGTGGTGCTGATGGCTGCGGTCTTCATCCCCTCGATGCGGTCCGCCCGGCGTCAGGAGCTTCAACGCCGCTGCGCCAGCCAGGTCGGACAGATGGGAGCAGCCCTGACGCGCCACGCCATCGCCAACGGCGGCGTGCTGCCCAACGCCGATCACCAGCGACGGCGATGGCTGCCGATCAACGGCAAGCCGATAGCCAGCACGTCGGCGGGCCTGTTCGAACTGGTGAAGGGCCAGTACGCCCCGGCGGCGGTCTTTGTCTGCCCGGCTACCGCCTCGCGGCCTGCGCGATATGTGATCCACCTGAAGATGACGGACTTTCCGTCGGACGCCTACATCAGCTATTCCTACCAGCATACGCTGGGCGGACGCCGCATCTCGCTGTACAACCCGCGGCTCAAGCCCGTCGCCGAGCAGATGGCCGTTCTCGCCGACAGCAGCCCCGTCTTTGTCGGCGGACAGTTCAACCCCGACCGCATCGCCAGCTCCAGCGACAACCACCACGGCAGGGGCCAGAATATCTGGTTCCTCGCCGGGCACGTCGCGTGGAGCCCCACCCCCGCCGCCGGCGTAGGCGGCAACAATATCTATCTCATCGAAGGGCTCGACAGCTACCGCGGCGACGAAACCCCCACCGATGAGACCGACACCTTCCTCCTGCCGGCCTATTCCATGGGCGCCAGCAGATAGCCCCCCCCCAGCCGCTTGGCGCCATCAGCTTCCGGTCGTGAAGGCGGTCAGTTCCATCGTTGTCGTTGTCGACCCGTTGGGCCCGTCCATCCGGGAGACCATCTTCACCTGTCCGCCCGGGACCTGATCGCTCTGCCAGGTCTTGGTGACGACCGTCTGGCCACCCATGACCATCGTCATCTCGGTCCACTGACACTGCAGTGTCTTGCCCGCGATGGTCAGTTCTTCGCTGCCCTGGGTGACTTTCGGCTTGGCGGCGGGGTCGGCGGGCTCGGGAGGTCTGTCCATTTTCGCCGGGATCACGCGCGTCTGCGAGGGCGAGGTCATCGTCATGCCGCCGGCCTGCATCTCGGTGGAGGTCTCGACGGTCACCTCGGCGGCGGTCTTCGACGTGAGCTTCGTCGTCTGGAGCATCTCCGTTTTGCCGCCCTGAGATTCAATGACGATCCGCATGGTTACGCTGGCCCCGGGCTCAAAGGCCGCCCACCGCTGGTACTCGGGATTGTCGATCTTGTCTTCGGCGATGCTGACCGAAACCCACACCGCCAGCACAGCCGCCGATAACGCCAGTCTGGTTGCCAGAGTCTTCATCACATGCCCTTTCATTCTGGACTTGCCAAGCCGCATCCGCAGTGCGGCCTCGGATTTCAGCATACCCGCCGCCCGCCGCCCATGCAACGGCCAACGCGCCGGGGTGCATTTGGAAACGGACACTGTTAGAATGCGCGCTGTGAACGATTCCAGCAGGTTCCTGTTCGATCCAGACAAGGCCCGCCAGCCGCGCCGCGGGCCGGATGTCGGCGCCTCGCGCCCCGACAAGCGCGCCGCAGCCGGCATGTCCGTCTCCGCCCTGGTTGCACGCATCAAGAACGCCCTGGCCGAGAGCTTCCCCAAGTCGATCACCGTCATCGGCGAATTGAGCAACTGCAGTCTGGCCGCATCCGGCCACTTCTACTTCACCCTCAAGGACGCCAACGCCGCCATCCCGGCCGTCATGTGGCGCCGCGGCGCATCCAAGCTGAGATTCCGCCCCGAGGACGGTATGGAGGTGGTTCTCACCGGCCGGGTCGACGTCTACGACGCCCAGGGCAAGCTCCAACTGTACGTCGATTCGATAACGCTCAAGGGCGCGGGCGAACTGGAACTGGCGTTTCGACAGCTCAAGGACAAGCTCCAGCGTGAGGGCCTGTTCGACCCGGCCCGCAAGAAGCCCCTCCCCCACATCCCCCGCGCGATCGGCGTGGTCTCCAGCCCCACCGGGGCCGCCATCCGCGACATCGGCCGAACGCTCCGCCGCCGTTGGCCGGCTGCGACCGTCTATCTGCTGCCCGCCCCGGTCCAGGGCGAAGGCGCCGCCGAAAAGATCGCCGCCGCCATCGCCGCCATCGACCGCAACGCCCAGCGGCTTCAGATCGACGTCATCCTGGTCGCGCGCGGGGGCGGCAGCCTGGAAGACCTGTGGGCGTTCAACGAAGAGCCTGTCGCCCGCGCCATCGCCGCCGCCCGCACGCCCGTCATCACCGGCGTCGGCCACGAGGTGGACATCACCATCGCCGACCTGGCCGCCGACGTCCGCGCCGCCACCCCCACCGCCGCCGCCGAGCGCGCCGTGCCCGACCGCACGGAGATGGGCCATCGCATCGGCCAACTCGCCGCCCGCCTGAGCGGGTTGGCGACCGCCCTGCTCGCCGGCGCCCGCCGCGACCTGCAGAGCGTCCAGAGGAGCGTGGTCTTTCGCGACCCCACCTGGCGCCTGCGCAGCGCCGCGCAGCGCCTGGACGAACTGGCCCTTCGCCTGCCGGGCGGGCTGAAGGATTGTCTCGCCCGCGTGCGGCGCCGGCTCGAGCCGGCCGGCAACCGGCTGGCCGCCCTGCACCCGGCCCGGCTGGCCGAGCGCGCCCGAAGTCGACTGGACCGTCTGACCAGCCGGCTGGCCTGGGTGCTGGGCGCCCGCAGCAAGCTCGCGGGCGACCGACTGGCCGACCTGTGCCGGCGCCTGGAGGCCCATCATCCGCGCCATCGCCTGGCCCTTGCCCGCCAGGCCGTCGCCGCCGCGCTGCGACAACTGCAGGGCCTGAGCTACCGCGCCACGCTCACAAGGGGCTTTAGCGTCACACGCAACGCCGACGGGAAGATCCTGCGCTTAGCCGCCGAGGCCGCCGCCGGCGACCGAATCGCCACCGAACTGGTCGATGGGCGGATTGACAGCGTCGTCTCGGCCGGGCCCGACCGACCCGACCGCCAGAGACCAAAACGCCGCCAACGACAAGCCGGCGGGGCGACGTTGTTCGATGAAGACACCGCCCCCTGACCGACCGCACGCAATAGAGAGCAGACCGACAGGAATACCATGGCCAAACAGAAGCTGACATTTGAAGAAGCGATGACAACGCTCGAGCAGATCGTCACCGCGATTGAGGAAGGCGACGTCCCCCTGGAAGAGTCCATTGAGAAATACGCGGACGGCATCAAGCTCATCAAGCAGTGCCGCACCATCCTCGACGACGCCGAAAAGAAGATCCAACTGCTGGCCAAGGGGGCCGGTGACGGGCTTGTCGCCGAGGGCGAACTGGAGGGGGGCGAGGACGACTGACCGGGCGGGCGGCTTTTGCCTTGTCACCGCGGTCGCTGCGGCCAATAATGCTGCGATTCACGTGTGTTAGGAGTCTGCAATGAGCATACTGCGATCGGCAGGAGTGCGGAGCACGGCGGCGTCGTTCGTCGAAGTGGCGCTGTTCTTCTGCCTGGTGACGCCCCTGTTCGCCATCCTTTGTTACGGAACGTTCCACGCGATCCACGGCCCGACCGTCCGGATGCGGAACGCCTCGGAACTGACCGAGTTGATGACGGTAGCCGCCCAGGCCACCCAGCACATTTCAGAGATCGAGGAGGCCGCAACCACCATCGACCCCGAAAGCCGTCTGGGCGAGGAGCTCGTCAAGCTCGCCGCCGCGATCGGCCAAGCCCCCTCCGGCTCGCCGGCCCCGGCCCAATCGGCCCAGCGTATCGTGGAACTGGCCAAGCGAAAAACTCGCCAGGACGCCGAGGAGGTCAAAGCCGCCTTCACATACGCCGACGAGGCGGCCAAGACCGCAGCGTCGATGATGCTCGCCGACGCCCTCAAGAACGCCACGACACTATCCACCACCGCCAGGCAGGTTGACTCGCACTTCCAGGTCCTTCGGAGGGTGGGCGAGGATGTCGTCGGCGACCATCACCCGGACCTGGCCGAGGCCCGAAAGGAAAGAGCCGACGCACTCGCTGAGATCGAGAAAGCTCAGAAACGCATCACCGATGCGCTGAAGAGCATTGAAAAGGCCGACGACCCCGACCACCTGGCCGATCTCGAAGCCGAAAAGATTTCCGCCGAGACCGCCAAGGCCAACGCGCTGAAGAAAAAGGCCGACGCCAGCAGCAAGGTCGAGTCCCTGGACCCGTTGCCGCCGGCATTGGGGGATCTGATTCGCGCTATCGACGCGATTGAGCACGACGCCAACGCCCTGAACGATCAGGCCGCCAAGCTCAACGAACGCATGCAGGAACTCAGCGTTGCAAAGACAAAATCGGCCTCCCAGGCCGTCAAGGATGCCCGCGACGCCCGCGACGAGATGATCCAGAGCCGCACCGACGCGGCAGACGACATCACCAAGACGTCGACCGATCTGGAGCAGTTGGCCACCGCGGCGGGCGAGCTGGCCCAGCAGGTCCACTCGCTGTGCGCCCCCGCGCGCGACGAGGCCAAGCGGATCGCCGGCGATGCCGACGACAACAACGACGCCGACAAGGATGACAAAGACGACCAGGCCGACCAGGCCGCATGGAACGTCAAGCGGACCGAAGTCGCCGCCGCCAAGCTCGTGCGGCGCGCTGCGCGGGCCGCGGCCGCATGCCGGCAAGCCCGGCGCACGCCCGTCGATCCCGGCCAGGGCTTCCGGGCATCGTTGAGCCAGGGCCTCGGCGATATCCGCCTCAACGCCGTGCTGACCGGTCGATTCCCCTTCCTGAGTGTCAACGAACTGATCGGCACCGAACCGTGGTGGGTGTGGATCATCGAGGGCCTGCTGTACGTGCTGCTCATAACGATCTACTGGGCCCCGGGCCAGAGCGACCAGGACAAGTGCGAGCTTCGTGCGTTCGGCCTGTTCCTGCTCACGGTCGTCGTGGCCGCCGTCGTGGTATACTGGTCGCAGATCGCCGCGCAGGTTACCTTGTTCATCGATATGGTCAGCGGCCAGGCCTGATGACGGCCGTGGGAACATCCGCATGATCGTCGACTGCCATACAAGCATCTGGGAATCGCCCGACCAGCTCGGCCTGGCCGAGTCGACCATTCGTCGGGCCATGGGCGACCGGGCCGGCCTGTCGGCCGACGCGGACGCCCACGCCGCCTCCGCCGCCTGCGTGACGCGGTCGCTGGTGATGGGTCTTCGCAGTGAGTTCCTTGGGGCCCACGTACCGAACGATCTGATCGCCGGCTATGTCGAGGCCAACAGCGACCGGCTGGTCGGCATCGCCGCCGTCGACCCCACCGCCGACGACGCGGTCGACGAGGCGGCGCGCCGGCTCGACCAGGACGCCTTTCGCGGGCTCGTCATCGGCCCGTCCGACCAGAACTTCCACCCCGCCGACAGCCGAGCCATGAAGCTGTTCGAACTGGCCGACCAGCGCGGGGCGGTGGTGGTCTTTCGCCAGGGCATGCGGTTCCATGCGAAAAGCCACCTCGAATACGCCCGCCCGATCCTGCTGGACGAAATCGCACGGGAGTTCCCCAAGCTCACGATCGTCATCACGTCGCTGGGCTATCCGTGGGTGGACGAAGCTCTTGCCCTGCTCGACAAGCACGAAAGGCTGTTCGCCGACACGGCCTCGCTGACCCGCCAGCCGTGGCTGGCCTACACCGCCCTGGCGACGGCCTATCAGTACCGGGTGATGGACAAGGTGCTCTTTGCGAGCGGGTTCCCGATCATCACGCCCGCCGAGGCCATCGAGACCGTCTATCGCCTCAATGAAATGACCCAAGGCACAAATCTGCCGGCTGTGCCGCGGGAAGCGCTCCGCGGCGTGGTGGAGCGCGATTCGCTGGCGGCGCTGGGCATCGCGCGGGCCGGCGAACAGGCCACACCCGACGATGCGGTCGAAGAAGATTGGTGAACGTCTCCGGGCTCCGGTGCCGAAGCGATCCGGCCCGGAGCAAATCACGAAGAGGGATCATGTCCGACTTGGTTAAGGCACGCAGCTCGAACGAGTTTCGCTACTACCTGCTGGTCACGGGCTGTGAGGTCTGCGGTGTTGGGCCGTGGGATCTGGTCTCGGTCGACGGCCAACCCACCCCCCACCAGCCGCGCTGCGCGCAGGTAACGTGCCAGCACTGCAAGGCCAATCGTGAAATGAAGTTCGTCAGCGAGTTCGAGCCGCCCGACCCCGACAGCCCCTGCATCAGCCCGATCGACCAGCCCAGCGAGATCATCGACGTCGACCTCTGGCTGGGATTGGCGTACTGGCTGATCGGCCAGGCCGATCGCGAAAGCGGCCCGGAATCGCACCAACATCAGATCCGGGCCTCCCTCTGCCTGGCCGAAGCCCTGAAGTTCTACAACGAGGACGACGAGGCGCCGCCGGCGGAAGCCTTTTTCACCGAACTGACGACCCGGGCATTCACCGAGCATCCGCAAAGCTTCGCCCGCCAGCGCGTGCGAGATCTGGCCGCCAAGCTGCCGCCGCCGCCGCCCTGGCCCCCTGGGCCCGCCGACTAAAGGAAACATCGTGCTCGACACCAAGGTCCACGCCTACCTGAACGATCATCGCGACCGACATCTCTCCCAACTGGTCGAGCTGCTCCGGTTCGCCAGCATCGCCAATAACGACGACGATCAATGTCCGCTATGCGTCGCGTGGCTGGTCGAGTATCTCAGCGAGATCGGCCTGGCCGCCCGCATCCTGCCGACCGACGGGAAGGACATGGTCTTCGGCGAATCGCCCCCCAAGCCGGGCCGGCCCACGCTGCTGATCTACGGCCACTACGACGTCCAGCCGCCCGACCCGCTGGACCAATGGACCACCGACCCGTTCGACCCGACCGTCCGCGACGGGAACATCTACGCCCGCGGCGCCAGCGACGACAAAGGACAGTTTCTCCTGCACCTCCAGGCCGTCGAGGCGTGGCTGCAGGCGACCGGCGACCTGCCCGTCAACGTTACCGTCCTGCTGGAAGGCGAAGAGGAGATCGGCTCGCCCTCGTTGGAGCCCTTCGTCCTGGCCCACAAGGACCTCCTGTCGGCCGACGCCGCCGTCATCAGCGACTCGGCGTTTTTCGCACCCGGCGCGCCCAGCATCCTGACGGCCCTGCGGGGCTTGGCCTACGTGGAGCTGACCCTCCACGGCCCCAAGGCCGACGTTCACAGCGGCCTTCACGGCGGGGTGGTGGCCAATCCGGTCAACGCGCTGGCCGCCATGATCGGCGCGATGCACGATGGAGACGGGCGCGTCGCCCTGCCCGGGTTCTATGACGATCTCGCCCCCCCCACCGAGGCCGAGCTGGCCGACTGGCAGGCCCTGCCATTCGATGAGGCCGACCTGGCCCGCTCGCTGGGTGTCGCAGCCCTGGGCGGCGGCGAGCGAGACCTGCCCCCGCTGGTGCGCGCGTGGGCGAGGCCAACGCTGGACGTCAACGGGATCATCGGCGGCTACACCGCCCCGGGGGCTAAGACCATCATCCCCAGCAGCGCGACGGCCAAGATTTCGATGCGCCTGGTGGCCGACCAGGACCCGCAGACAATTACCGACGGCTTTCGGCAGTTCGTGCACAAGCACACCCCCGTCGGCATCCGGGCCGAGGTGGACATCCACTCGACCGCCCGCCCGGTGCTCGTCCCGACCGATGGGCCCGCCGTCCAGGCCGCCCAGGCCGCCATGACCGAGGCGTTCGGCCGCAAGGCCGTTTTTATTCGCTGCGGCGCGTCCGTGCCGGTGACCGAGGTCGTGCAGCGAATGCTCGGGCTGGATGCGGCGCTGATGGGGTTCGGCCTGCCGGACGACAACCCGCACTCGCCCGACGAGAAATTCTCGCTGGAACACTTCCACAAAGGCGCGATCGCCTCGGCGGCGTTCCTGGGCGAGCTCGCCCAGCGTCTGCGTTAGCGGCGGCCGCCGGCGGGGATGTTGAAACCGCCCCCGTCTTCGATAGAATGCGGATGCAGGCCGGGCTGCAGGCGCCGCCGGCGGCGCCGTCGGCTCGCCGTTGTCCGTTTCGCCACCACAACGAGCCCTTATGACCGGTCCAGACAGCGCCGAAAGCACGAACGCACTTCTATCGTCGCCGACGCTCCGTCGCTCGATCGCGGTGGCCGTCCTCATCTCGGCCAGTGCGGTGGCCGCCATGCTGGCCGTTCGGCCCCTGTCGTCGGAAGACTTGGGCTATCACCTGCTCTACGGGGAAACGTTCTGGCGAACCGGAGAGATCGTCGACCATAACACCTTCCTGTATACGCTGGCCCCCCCGGACGCGCCGCCAGAGCAGCGGGGCGAGCCGATGGCCGGCGCGTGGTACGACAACCAGGGCCACTACCGCTTTCCCAACGCCAACTGGCTGACGCAGATCATCTTCGCAGGCGTGTATCTGGTGGGCGGCTTCGGGGGGCTGAACGTGCTGCTGATCGCGTGCGTGCTTGGGCTGTTCGCGGGGGCGTACATTCTGATGCGGCGGCTGGAGATCGCCCGTCCGGTCGCGGTTTGCGCCGTCGTCCTGATCGGGCTGATTGCGTATCCGCGTTTCACTCTCCGCCCGGAGCTGTTGGGCTACGTGGCGCTGGCCGCCCTGGCGGCGATGCTGGCCCCGACAAGTGGCAACGTCGATCGCCGGCTGATCGGCTGGCGCGTCATGGCTGGGCTGGTCGCGGTGCAATGGGCCCTGACAAATCTGCACAGCTATTTCTACATCGGCCTGGGTCTCACCGGAGCCGTCCTGGCCGAGGCCGCTCTGCGATGGGTGTGGGTGGCGGCAGGCGGTGACCGGGACAATCCCTCAGCGGTGACGCTTCGCCGCAATACGTTTCGTCTGATCGGCCTGCTGGCGGCTCAGATCGTCCTGTGCTTCGCTAACCCGTGGACGTGGCGGCTGGTCGTCCTGCCGCTGCAAACGGCCCTGTACCTCAGGCAGCACGACCTGACCTCTGCGGGTGGAGGCAGCCATCCGTGGCTGATGCTGCTGGAGACGCAGCGAACGTTCCTGAGTTGGGAGGCCGTGACCGAGGCGTGGGAATCGTTCCTGAGCCACGGGTTCCGCGGAGACGGCGTGCGGGCGCTGTTCACGGTGGCGGTGGGTGTCTCAGTCGTCGGCGGCGTGATGGCGCTGCTGCAGCGCCGATGGGCCCAAGTGCTGTGGCTGGCGGCGGGGCTGTACGTATCACTGATGATGTACCGAAATATGGCGATCGGCACACTATTGATGCTATCCGTCGCCCTAGCGGCCTGGCGCCGCCCGGCGAGGTGGGCCATCGGCCGAATGAGTCAGCGCATCCGGAGGTCCCTGGCGGCCTTGTTGGGCCTTGGCGTGGTGGGCGCGTGCGTTGTGCTGGCGGTGTTGATGATCTCTGGGCGATTCTATCTGCGGCGGCATCAGGTCCTGCTGGGGCCGGGACGATCGCGGGTGATTTTCCCGACCGGGCCGGCGGAGTGGTTCAACCAACACCCACTTCGCGGGCGGATCTGGACGGACTTCATCACGTCGTCCAACCTGTACTTCCTTCTCGACCCTCGCCCCGAGTTCCCGCTGCTGACAAACGGATGGGCGTATCCGCCTTCGGTCATGCAGGAGGTGTTCGACGCCTATCGCAGCGAGGCGGGCCTGGCCAAGGCCGTCTCGAAATACAACATCTCCGCCCTGGTCGCTCGGCCCGATCGCATCGTCGCTGTCTTCAAACGCCTTGGCCGGGACCTCGATTGGACGCTGGTTTATCTCGACGGCGCCCATGCGATCTTTCTTCGCACCAACGGCCCCGATGCCGATATCGCCAAGCGGGAGGCCCTGACGCCTTACACCTGGGATCGCCGGGAGTTCCTCGCACGAGCGATGGACCAGGAAATCTGGCCCGCCTACGCCATCACCGCCACCGGCTCGGCCCTGCTCGGACTTCGCTGGACCGCCCAGGCCGTCGAGGTCATGGACCAGGCCGTTGAGATCGACCCGACCTACGCCAAGGCCTGGCGCAACCTGGGCCTGGCGCTGGCCAACCGGGCTGTCGCCCGCAGCAATGCCGGCGACAAGCGATCCGCCGACGACTATGAGCGCGCCGCCGATGCCTTGCGCAGCAGCCTGGATCTGGAAGACAATCCGATGGTCCAGAGAGTACTGGAAGATATCGAGCGGCGACTGCGACAAGGGCGGCCCGACCCGATGACAGGGAGGCCGTGGTGACCAAACCCGATCGTCCAGTGGTCGACTGGATCACTCGCCGGCATCAGCGGTGGGTGTTTCCGCGGCGGGCGCGCCAGTTGACGACGGCGCTGGCCGAAATGTTGCCCGGACACGTCGAGACACTGCTGGACGTCGGCTGCGGCGACGGCACGATCGCTCGCAGGCTGTTCGACCGCCGGCCGGGCCTGTCCGTAGCCGGAGTCGACGTTCTAGCCAGGCTCAACGTCGCGATCCCCATGGACATTTTCGACGGGCGCCAGTTGCCGTTTGAGCGCGACAGCTTCGACGCCGTGATGCTGGTCGACGTGCTTCACCACTGCGACGAGCCGGACGTTCTCCTGGCCGAGGTCGCCCGCGTCGCCCGCCAAGCGATCCTCATCAAGGATCACACCGTCGCCGGGCCCTTCGGCCGGTCCATCCTGCATTTCATGGACTGGGTGGGCAACCGCGGCCACGGCGTCCGTTTGGTGTACAATTACTGGACCGCCCATCAGTGGGACGAGGCCTGGCAGCGCCATGGCCTGACCGTCGTCGAATGCCGAAGGCGTCTGAAACTTTACCCGGCGTGGTCGCGATGGGTGCTGGAAAGCGGCAAGCACTTTCTCATACACCTCGCGCCGCCGGAGAAGGAACCGTCCGCATGACGTCAACCGACAGACCGATCGAACTGAGTGTCGTCCTTCCCTGCCTCAACGAGGCGGAGACGCTCGAAACCTGCATTCGCAAGGCCCAGGGCTTCCTGGCCGATAACGACGTCGCCGGCGAAGTGATCGTCGCCGACAATGGGTCGACCGACGGGTCGATCGACATCGCCTCGTCGCTGGGCGCGCGGGTCGTCCACGTGTCGAGCCGAGGGTATGGGTCGGCCTTGTATCACGGCTCGCGGGCGGCCGCCGGCAGATACATCGTCATGGCCGACGCGGACGACAGCTACGATCTGTCCAATCTCATGCCTTTCCTCGAAAAACTCCGCGCCGGCTACGACCTAGTCATGGGCAACCGCTTCGCCGGGGGCATCGCACCCGGGGCCATGCCGGTGCTGAATCGCCTGCTCGGCAATCCCGTGCTGACGTGGGTGGGCCGATTGTTTTTCCGGTGCCCGGCCAAGGACTTTCACTGCGGTATTCGAGGCTTTTCCGCCGAGGCCTTTGCCCGCATGGACCTGCGAACAACGGGCATGGAATACGCCAGCGAGATGGTCGTCAAGGCGACGCTGAATGGCATGAGGATCTGCGAAGTGCCCACCACGCTCCGCCCCGACGGGCGATCGCGCCGCCCGCACCTTCGGCCGTGGCGTGACGGGTGGCGGCACCTGCGGTTCATGTTGCTTTACAGCCCGCGGTGGCTGTTCCTGTACCCGGGCCTGATGCTGATGGCCCTTGGACTGATCCTGGGGGGTTGGCTGATGGCGACGCCCATCCGCGTCGGGCAGTTGGTTTTCGACATCCATAGCCTGATCTACACGGCCGCGATGGTCAGCATCGGTTTCCAGGCGGTGACGTTCGCGGCCCTGGCGGCGATTTACGCCACGCAGGAGGGCCTGGCGCCGCCGGTAGCGTCTCTGGAGAAACTGTTCCGCTACCTCACGCTCGAGGGCGCATTGGCGGTCGGCGTGCTGCTGCTGGCCGGCGGCATTGCCGGGACGATCGCCGCCGTGTTGCAATGGCGAACACGGGGCTTTGGCCCCCTCGACGCCAGCCAGATCGGACGAATGGTCGTCCCGTCGGTGCTGGCGCTAATGCTGGGCTGTCAGGTCATTTTCAACGGCTTCTTCCTCAGTGTGCTGGGACTGGGCGTGCGGCGGGTCCGCGACGATAGCGGCGAATGACGGCTTGACAAACGGCGCGGGGTGGGCATAATACGTCGTTTCCCCGAATCGTACAGGAGTATGAGCGTGTATGCAGTAATCGAAGATAGCGGCCAGCAGTTTCGCGTCAGCGAAGGCGACGTGTTGACCGTCGACCTGCGCCAGTTGGATGAAAAAGCCACCACCGTCGAGTTCGACCGCATTCTGCTCGTCAGCGGCGACGACGGCGTGAAGATTGGCACGCCCCTGGTCAAAGGCGCCAAGGTGAAGGCCGAGATCGTCAACAAGCGGCTGGCCGGAAAGAAGGTCTACATCTATAAGCTTCGACGTCGAAAGGCGTCGCGCCGCAAGACGGGCCACCGCCAGAAGTACCTCCAGGTCCGCATCACCAAGATCGTCGCCTAGCGCGCACGACCCAGACCGCCCCCACAGGACCGTTTTGCCCTCGCGCCATCGGCCTGCGCCCAGGAGGACCTGCGGGGATCGCCTCGGAGATTTCGGCCGAGAGTGGTCGGACCTTGAGGCGCAGCGACGGTGAGATTAGAATGGGGCTGTCGTCCAACGGAATCAGAAAGGTTATCCATGTCCGACCCCGATCATGCATTGACGAAACGGTCCATCGCCTTCGTCAGTGATTACGTTCCCCGCAAGTGCGGCATTGCCACCTTCACACGCGATCTGTGCGAGGCCGTCGCCGCCGAGGCGGGCCCCGACAGCGACGTATTCACCGTCGCCGTCAATGACGTTCCCGAAGGCTACCCTTACTCGCCGACCGTGCGGTTCGAGATCCGCCAGAACACCCAGGCCGACTATCGGCTGGCGGCGGACTTCCTGAACATCAGCCAGGTCTCAGCCGTCTGCCTGCAGCACGAGTTCGGCCTGTTCGGCGGCCCGGCCGGCTCGAACATTCTGACGCTCCTGCGGCGCGTTCGGCGGCCCCTGGTCGCATCGCTGCACACGGTCCTGAAGGACCCCAAGCCCGAGCAGCGCCGCGTGGTGGAAGAGCTCGGCCGAGTGGTCGACCGCGTGGTCGTCCTGAGCGATACGGCCACTGGGATCCTCCGCGAGGTCTACGACATCCCCGCCGAAAAGATCGTCATGATCCCGCACGGCATTCCCGACGTGCCGTTCGTCGATCCGAACTTCTACAAAGACCAGTTCGGCGCCGAGGGCAAGAAGGTTCTGCTGACGTTCGGCCTGCTGGGGCCGAGCAAGGGCATTGAATCGGCCATCGAGGCCCTGCCCGCCATCGTCGCCCGCCACCCGGATGTGCTCTACATCGTCCTGGGCGCGACGCATCCGACTATCAGGCGCGACAGCGGCGAGGAATACCGCAACGGGCTGATCCGCCGCGCGCACGACCTGGGCGTTGCCGACAATATCAAGTTCGTCAACCGCTTCGTCGAGCTCGAGGAGCTGTGCGAGTTCCTCGGGGCAGCCGACGTCTATCTTACCCCGTATCTCAACGAGGCCCAGATCGTCTCGGGCACGCTGGCGTACGCCCTGGGGACCGGCAAGGCTACTGTGTCGACGCCCTACTGGTACGCCGTCGAGATGTTGGCCGAGGGGCGAGGACGACTCGTTCCCTTCAACGACCCCCCCGCCATGGCGGAGCAGGTAATCGACCTGCTGGACAACGAGACCGAGCGTCACGCGACGCGCAAACGGGCGTACAACTTCACGCGGAAGATGGTCTGGTCGCAGGTCGCCCGGGATTATCTGGCCGTTTTCGATGAGGCCCGCGAAAACTGGGTGAAGCGGCGCCTCGTGACGCCCGTCGGCGCCGAGGCCGGCAGGACATCCGACGCCGCCGACGAATTGCCCGAAGTGGACCTGCGACACCTGCGAACGCTCACAGACGATGTGGGCATTTTTCAGCACGCGCTGTTCAGCACGCCAAACAGGGCGCACGGCTACTGCACCGATGACAACGCCCGCGCGCTGATCTGCACGGCCATGCACTGGAACCAGAGCCGCGACCTGGAGGTCCTGCCGTTGATGCAGACCTACCTGTCCTTCATGGCCCACGCCCTGGACACGGACAGCGGGCGGTTCCGGAACATGATGAACTACGGGCGCCAGTGGCTCGATGACGTCGGCAGCGAAGATAGCCACGGGCGGGCGATGTGGGCGCTGGGCATGGGCGTGGCGATGTGCCCGCACGAGCCGATGATCGCCCTGGCGACGAATCTGTTCAAGACCGCCCTTCCGGCCACCGAGCAGTTCACCTCGCCGCGAGCGTGGGCCTTTACGGTGATAGGCATCCACGCGTATCTGCGGCGCTTCGGCGGGGACAGCGACCTGCGACGCTGCCGGGCGGTATTGACCGAGCGCCTGGCCGATCTGTTTCAGCAGAACATGTCCGACGACTGGCCGTGGTGCGAGGACATCGTCAGCTACGCCAACGCCAGGCTGCCTCACGCGCTGCTGATGAGCGGCAAATGGCTCAACCACAGCGAGTGGATCGACCTCGGCAAACACTCCCTGTCCTGGCTGCTGAAGGTCCAGACCAATGACGATGGCGCGCTGTCGGTGATCGGCTCGGACGGATGGATGCACCGCGACGGGCGGCGGACCCAGTTCGACCAGCAGGCCCTCGACGTGCACGCCCTGGTGGATGCCTGTATCGAGGCGTATCGCGTCACGCGCGAGCCCCACTGGGTCGGCGAGGCCCAAAAGGCGTTCAGCTGGTTCCTGGGCGCCAACGATCTCCGCGTGCCGGTGTGCGATTTCGCCACAGGCGGCTGCCACGACGGGCTTCAGGCCGATCGCATCAACGCCAATCAGGGCGCCGAGAGCACTCTGGCCTGGCTGATGAGCCTGCTGCTGATGCACGATCTGCAAATGGAGCGAACATTAGCCGCCGGTCCTGCCGATAAGGAGCTACAGGAACGGCAGGCCGATGCCGCGGTAGAGTCTCTGGACGCTCACGAGGCCGCGGCGTCCTGACGTCCGGCACCAAGGACGGCTCCATATTATGTCGCAACCGATTGTCATGGTCAGCAGCTACCCGCCTCGTCTGTGTGGGATCGGCACATTTTGTGAAGAGGCCCGCCAGTTCATCCAGAAACACAACCCCGGGCGCGAGGTCCTCGTCATCAGCCACACCGATGGCGAAGGCGAGGCCGTCTTTCCTCTCATGGACATATCTCGGCGGGACTGGTGGCGGCCCGTCGCCGACAAGATCCACGAGCTGAAGCCCTACTGCGTCCACGTCGAACACGAGTACGGCCTGTATGAGCACGTCGATGAGCGCGGTCAGGGCGACGGCAACCAGGGCCTACTGGACCTGCTCGACGCCATCGGCGATGTCCCCAAGATCATCGAGCCGCATACCGTCCATGGGCGGCTGACCGACCATGAGGCCGACTTCATCTTCCGCCTCTGCCAGCGCAGCGAGCTGGTCCTGTTCAAGTGCCACTACCAGAAGTGGCGCCTCGACTGGAACTTCGCCGGGCGAGGCTGGCCGACGCCGCTGAACATTATGGTCATCCCCCATGGGGCCATGCCTGACATGGGCAACACGCTGGCCGAGGTCGTCGAGTTGCGAAAAGAGCTCGGCCTGGCCAAGATCGGCTACCTGTCCACGCACCTGGTGGGGCTGATCGGGTGGATCCAGTCCAACAAGCGGTGGGACATTCTCACGACCATGTGGGAAGAGATCGCCGCCGAAATCTATGAGCAGACGGGCCAGGAATGGGACCTCCTGGCCGCGGGCGCCATGCGCGATCCGAACCACCGCACCGATTACGAGAAGTACAAGGGCGACATCGATCTGCTGGAGCAGAAGGGCCTGGCCCACTACTACGAGTTCGTGCCGCGCGGCGACCTCTATTACAAAATGATGGCCGTCTGCGACTTTATCGTTCTGCCCACCACCGACGAGACCCAGTCGGGCACGCTGGCCCGCATTATCTCTCTGAACAAGCCCTACGTCACGACGGCCCCGATGGAGGGCCTGACGGCCCAGACGCTCGAAAGCGGCGGCGGGTTGCTGTTCACGACCAAGGAGATGCTCAAACGGCACGTGATCACGTTGGCCTGCAACGAGCCGCTGCGAATGGAACTGGGAAACCGGCTGAAGGAATACCTCGACAAGGTCGTCTCCTGGGACGTGGTGGCCGACCAGTACAACGAGGCCTACACCCTCGCCCGCCACGCCGCCGAGACCGGCGAACCCATCGAGCTACCCAAAGAGTTCTAACCGGGCGAAACGCCACTGCGATCAACAAGGCCCGCCGAGCGAATCGGCGGGCCTTTTGTATGGTCACATCTTGTAGCGACGGATCCGTCTATTTCGCTGCGGCGGTGAGGAATTCGAGGCCTCGTTCGAATGCCCGGGTGTTGATCTCGACGGCTTTGTCGCCTTTGCGTTTGGAGACGGCCTGGATGCCGGCGAGGGCGACGGCCTTGTCGATGATGGGGACCTGGGAGAGAAACGTGCCAAAGATCGTCACGTTGGCCGCCCGGACATCACCCAGTTCCAGCGCGATGTCGGAGGCCGGCACGAGGACCACGTTGTCCCCTTCGGCCGACGCCAGCGACGAATTAACGAACGCCATGCCCTCAGCGGGCAGTTGCGGCAGGAAGCGATCCACGCTGGGTTGATTCATCAGCACCATGGCCGAGGCATGCTCGACCACGGGCGAGGCGATGGGCGTGGCCGACAGGATGACCTGGCAGTTGCTGGTCCCGCCGCGGACCTCGGCGCCATAGCTGGGGAAGAACGTCACGTGCTCGTAGGCATCCAGCGCCAACTTGGCCAGGACCTTGCCGAGGAACATCAGCCCCTGGCCGCCTGAACCGGAAAAGATCACTTCGTGGTGGCTCATCATCTTACTCCGCTGTTCGGTCACGGAAGATTTTCACGGGGAAGTACTCGCTGACCTTGTCCTTGATGTGCTTCATCGCCTGGATCGGGTCCATCCGCATGTAGGTCGGGCACGGTGAGAGGATCTCCACCACCGAAAACCCCTGGCCCGCCACCTGCGCCTCGAACGCCTTGCGGATGAGGGTCTTGGTCTTGCGGATTCCGCCGGGCGAGTCGAGCATCGTCCGGGCGATGAAGGACGGCGCCTCGAGCGTGTCGTATATTTCGCACATGCGGATGGGGTAGCCCATCGTGGCGACATCTCGCCCGGTGGGGCTGGTCGTGGTGACCTGGCCGGGCAGCGTGGTCGGGGCCATCTGCCCGCCCGTCATGCCATAGATCGTGTTGTTGATGAAGATCGTCGTGAAGTTCTCGCCGCGGTTGGCGGCGTAGATCGTTTCGGCAATGCCGATCGACGCCAGATCGCCGTCGCCCTGGTAGACCAACACGAACGCGTCCGGACGGAACCGCTTGATGCCCGTCGCAACGGCGGGCGCCCGGCCGTGGGCGGCCTCGGTGCAGTCGACATCCCAGTATTCATACGCGATCACCGAACAGCCCACCGGCGCCACGGCGACGGTCTTGTCGCGAAGATCCATTTCATCCATCAACTCGGCGATGAGCTTGTGAACGATGCCGTGCCCGCAGCCCGGGCAGTAATGCATCGACACGTCTTCAAGCGACTGCGGCCGAGTGTATAGTGCGATTTCACTCATGACTCGCTCCCTGTCGTCAACAAGCGTATTTGTTCGACAACATCGGCGACCGAAGGAACATCCCCGCCTATTGTGCCGTAAAAGCGGACGGGCGTGCGGCCCTCGACGGCCAGGCGCACATCCTCCACCATCTGTCCGGCATTCATTTCCACCGTGAGCACGGTCTTGAGCTGATCGCAATAGCCGGCGATCGCTTCGTGCGGGAACGGCCAGACGGTTTGCGGTCGAAGCAGCCCGGCGCGAATGCCGTCGGCCCGGACGCAATCGACGGCCCCGCGACACAGGCGAGCGGCCGTGCCGAACGCCACTAGCATGATATCCGCATCGTCCATCATGTACGTTTCGAAACGGACCTCGTTCTGTTCGATCTTCCTGAGCGTGGCCTGGATGCGGGCATTGTTCTCGGGGACGCGGCCGGCGTAGTAAGAACGGATGGTCCGCTTGATGCGCTTGGCGGCTCCGGTCAGGGCCCAGGGCTTGGCCGGCGGGGCGGCCTCTTTGTCCCACAGCGTCAGGGGCTCCATCATCTGGCCCAGTCGCCCGTCGGTGAGGATCATCACCGGGTTGCGGTACCGGTCGGCGATATCGAACGCCTCGGCGGCGAAATCGTGCATCTCCTGGACCGTCGCGGGCGTCAGGACGACGGTTCGGTAGTCGCCGTGCCCGCCGCCGCGCGTGGCCTGGAAGTAATCGGCCTGGCTGGGCGTGATATCGCCCAGGCCCGGCCCGGCCCGCATGACGTTGACGATCAGCGCCGGCAGGCAGCATCCGGCCAGATAGCTCATGCCTTCCTGCTTGAGGCTCACGCCCGGGGAGGAACTGGACGTCATAGACCTCGCGCCGGCCACCGACGCGCCGAACACCATGTTGATGGCCGCGATCTCGCTCTCGCTTTGGATGAACGTCCTGTCATGGTCGGGCATATGCCTGGCCATGTAGGCCGTCAGCTCGTTCTGCGGCGTAATCGGATAGCCAAAGTAGCAGTCGCACCCGCCTCGGATGGCGCCTTCGCCCAGGGCCTCGTTGCCCGTCATCAGCACGCGCTTAGCCATCAGTGTCCTCGTCGGTTATCTCGAACAACTCGATCACCGCGTCCGGGCAGACCGTCGTGCACGCCCGACAGCCGACGCAATCGGCGGGGTGGACGCACTCGGTGAACGGCATGCCCTTGGCGTTGAGCCGATCCGTCGTCACCGCCAGGCAGTCTTTGGGGCAGTACTCAACGCAGAGCATACAGCCCTTGCAGAAGTCTTTGTGGATCTTGATCCGAAACGTCCGGGCTCTCGTTGAGTTCTTCGTCGCTTTAGCCATTGTTCTAGTAGACCTTGGCCCGCTTTCGCCCGGTCAGCACCTCCAGTGCCGCCAGCGCCAGGGCCTCCATCTCCAAATTTTCAATGATAACATGAACCGGGGCGAGAAACCGAACCCTTCTACGCAGTTGCCGGCGAAGCATCGGCCCGCGGATCGCCCCGCCGGTGAGCACAATCGCATCCACCTTGCCCGCCAAAACGGTCGCCATCGCACCTATCCCCTTTGCTACCTGATAGATAAAGGCGTCATAGACGAGCTTGAACTTCCGATGCCCACTGGCGGCCTTCGCCTCTATCCGCCGACAATCGTTCGTGCCCAGATGCGCCAGCAACCCGCCCTCGCGGGTGACCAGCCTGGCCGACTCGCTCGCCGAGAGCTTCTTGGCGGCAATGTACTTCAGAAACCCCAGCAAAGGCAAGGCGCCGGTCCGCTCGGGCGTCATCGGCCCGTCGCCCTCCAAGCCGTTGGTCACATCCACCACCTTGCCCCGGCAGTGAGCGCCGATCGTCACGCCCCCACCGAGATGGGCGACGATCAAGTTGAGTTTCTCGTAGGGCTTTCCGAGCCGGGCCGCCACCTTGGCCGCAACGGCCTTTTGGCTGAGAGCGTGGAAGATGCTCTTTCGCGGGATGTCCGGATGCCCGGAGATGCGAGCGACGTCGGCCATCTCGTCGACCACGACCGGGTTGGCGATGTAGGCGCCCTTGCCCGTCGACTGGGCCCACGGCCAGATGATCAGCGCGCCGAGGTTCGAGGCGTGCTCGCCGTATTTGCAACTGCTCAGATCCCCCAGCATCCGCCGGTTGACCTTGAAGATTCCTCCCGGCACGGGCCGAAGCAGCCCGCCTCGACCCACAAAGGCATCGATGTCGGCCAGAGCGACCTTGTGCTCGGCCAGCGCATCGGCCGCCATCCGGCGGCGGAAGTCCGCCTGCGCGACGACGTTGTCGAATCGGGCGGTAGCGCGGCGGGAGTGCTTCAACTCCTCTTCGAACACGACCTTTGTGCCCGCAAACAGCGCGATCTTCGTGCTGGTGGACCCGGGATTGACAACGTAGATGTTCGGCCTCTTTCGGCTCATATCGCCTGCTCGTGCGGCTTGACCACGATCGCCAACGCAATGGAGTTGAGCTTCGTGATGACAGAATCAGCCCGGCTGGGCCCGACGATCGGGACCCGCGCCCCCATGATTACCGATGCGATCACCGGCTTGCACCACAACATCAACGCCTTGTAAAGCACATTGCCCATGCCGATGTCGTGCATCACGATGATGTCGGCCCGACCGGCCACCTCGCCCCGGATGCCCTTGATCGCCGCCGCCTCAGGCGACAGCGCCACGTCCAGCGAATAAGGCCCTTCCACCACACAGCCGGTGATCGAGCCGCTTTGGTACATTTTCCTAAGCTGTTGGGCGTCGCTCTGTGATCGGATGCTCGGATCGGTCACGTCTTCCACGAATGACAGGATCGCCACTCGCGGCCGCTCAAAGCCTATAGCGTGGGCCACATCGACGGCATTGAGCACGATGTCCCGCTTGCGAGTCAGGTCGGGGTGAATGTTCACGCCGGCGTCGGTAATGATGAGGACACGGTCCTCGGCCGGCACGTTGAACACGCCTACGTGCGACAGGAACCGATCGGTGCGAAACCCCAGCCGTTTGTCCAGGACGCCCTTCAAGATGGTTCGCGTCGTAGCGACCCCCTTGCACAGGATATCGGCCCGCCCGGACTGGATCGCCTCCAGCGCAGCATGGACGCTCTGGGAGGGATCGGCGCAGTGGACTTGTTCGAACGGCGACAGATCGACGGCCAGTTGCTCAGCCGAGGCGGCAATGGCTTGGGTATCGCCGAACAGGATGCTGTCGGCCAGTCCGCGCTCGTAAGAGGCCCGGATGACCTCCAGAACCGCCTGACTCCCGGCGCCGGCGACGGCCAGGCGCGGCTTGGGCTGACGCTGCTGGGCCAGCGTCAGGATTTCTTCAACATGCGCAATCATGGGCGATGTCCCGCCGCTGCCCCGGTCGTTTCGACTATCGGCCGGCCTCTTGTCGGCCAAGCCGGCAGCTGGCGAGCGACCGGGTGAGTATAGTCCTACTCCCGGCGCTTCTTCAACGGTCTTGCTACGTTGGCGTCGATCGGAGCCCGACAGCCCGCGCCCAAATGGCCATCATCGGGCCGGGTCACGGTTGACCTGGGCCCACCCGCTTGCGTAAGATAAGGGTAGACGCCAGAGGAGCCTACGATGACTCAACGCCCCGCCCCGAAGATCTTACCCCGTCGTCCGTTGCGTTCTCGCCGTAACGGCTGGACCATCCAGGAGATGATCGTGGTCTGTGCCGTGATCGCCGTGTTGACGGCCCTGGTCGTGCCGACCTACACGAACATCAAGGAAACTCAGCGCCGCGCGAAATGCCAAGCCAATGTCGGCGGATTCGCCAAGATGTGCCACATCTACGCGATGTCCAAGGGCGGCGCCGCCAACCGAGCCAATCGACTGGCCCTGCCGGTGGGCCGAATCGACGATCCGACCGATGCAACGGACCAGGACAACTACCTCCAGATTCGCACGGAGACCTACACCGAGCTTCGCACGAACTACGGCCTGAGTGAGCAGTTGGCCAAATGCGAAAGCGTCAACCTGATCGACCATGACTGGATGTTCAACACGGGCGGAGAGACGATGTACATGGGCCTGATCTATTGGGGGGGGCGCGACGACATCATGCCCGGCGCCCCCGGCGATCCGGAGTATTACACGCCCGCGTGGAAGGATATCCACAAGCGCGAGAACCCGCCGGAGTCGGGGATCTGGGAAGAATACACGCCGACGACCAACACGCTTGTGACGTGCATGATGTACGACGTCAACGCCGCCGGCAACGCGGGCACCGATGCGCCCGAGGACGTCTCGATCATGCCGCACGTCGGCAGCCGCTGCAAGACGTTCCCCAGCACCGAGGAGCCTGAACTGGATTCCGTCGGTATAGCGGTGGGCTATCTGGATACGTCCGCCCGCTGGGTGCCGTTCGGTGAACTCAACCCGCTCGACCAGTTCCAGCGGATCTGGTACTCCCCCAACTAGCAACCGCCGCCAACAGCGGCCGCCCTCAACAGCGGCGGCCGGGCCTCAGTCGTTGGACTCGTCGACCCGCGCGAAGTAGGCGGCCTTTTCCAACGCGGTGGTCATGTCCATGTCCTCCACGTGGATGCCCTTCGGCACGCGCAACCTGACCGGCGCGAAGTTTAGCACGCTGCGCACGCCGGCGCGGACAAGCGCATCACAGGCCGCCTGGGCCTCCCGGGCAGGCACGGCCAGCACGGCCACCGTGATCTCCTTCTCGGCGATCAGACGTGGCAGGTCCGCCAATGGATGGCACGGACAGCCGTGGATCGTCCGCCCCGTCTTGGACTCATCCGCATCGAAAGCCACCGAAAACGACAACTTCGGGCGCCGGCCTCGGAAGTATTCTAGGATCGCCTGCCCCAGGCGCCCCGACCCCACCATCGCAGCGCCCATGCCCTGTGGCGCATCCAGAAAGTCCCCGATCGCCTCGATCAGGACCGGCACCTCATACCCCCGCGCCGGGCTGCCGTTGCAGCCGATGACCATCAGATCGCGGCGGACCTGGGCGGCCGTACTGCCCGCCAGCGAGCCCAGCTGGTGAGAGTAGATGTACGTCTCGCCGGTCTCAGCCAGGGTGTTCAACAAGCGCCGATACGCGCTGAGCCGTCCGATTGTTTTCTCTGAGATCACTCCCGCTCCTTCAGCCGGCGGGCCTGGTCCAAGCCCTTGTGGGCGTGACGTGTTCTATGAAACAGCCAGCCGCGATATCATACCATCCCCAGCCCCAGGACACAAACAAAGCAGCGCGGTGGGCCGACGCTCACCACGCTGTCAGTTTCTGCGCCGCCGCTTTCGGCGACTAGCGCGTTTCGCTCTGCAGGTCCAGCCAGGCAAGGTCGGCCGGTGTTAAATCGATCTCCAGACAGGATACGTTCTGGGCGATCTGGTCGCCGTCAGCGCCGCCGGTGAACGGGTGGGTCTTCATCGGCTGGGCCAGCACGAACGCCAGGGCGATCTGCGGCAGCGAGACACCCTTTTCGCCGGCTAGTTCCCACGCGCGGTCCAGCCGCTTGAAGTTGTCCTCGCAGTACATCGCGTTGACGACGTCTTCTTCGAGGAGCGTCTTGGCTTGCTCGGCGCCGGCCCGCGTGACCCGGCCGGACAGGAACCCGCGGCCCAACGACGACCACGAGAAGATAGCCACGTCGTTTTCGGCGTACCACGTTCGGTCGGCGGCATGGGCGGCCCCGCCCAGACCCACGCAGCCCGGCCAGATCGGCTGGACCATCTCGGCCAAGCTGTACTGCGGGCTCGAGACCGTCATCGGCCTGATGCCCTTGGCGGCGGCGTGGGCGTTGGCCTCTTTGAGACGCTCGACCGTCCAGTTCGACCCGCCGAACGCGCCGATCTTGCCGGCGTTGTGATACTCATTCAGCACGTCGACAATCTCGCCGGCCGGCGTCTGCGGATCGTCGCGGTGCAGGGCCAATATCTCGATGTGGTCGAACTGCAACCGATCGAGAGAGATATCAATCTCCTTGGCGATCAACTCCGGCGTGATCCGATCGTCATCCGTAATCGGGTGGGTCACCTTGTCGAACAGCACGACCTTGTCCCGAACGCCGCGGCTGTGGACCCAATTGGCGAAGGTCTTCTCGTTGTCGCCGTCAGCGCCGTAGATGTGGGCGCAGTCGAAGCAGTTAATCCCCTGCTCGAACGCCGCATCCAGAATCGCCAGCGACGTGTCCAACTGCTCGCTGCCGATCATGTCCGTGCCCTGACAGAGACGAGAGACATCCTTCTCCACCCCGGTGACCTTGCCGTACTTCATTTCCTACTCCTTCGCTTGGAAAAGCCCACGCATAGCTATGCGTGGGTTTTGATGCCCTATCGTCACCACTCGGCGCGTCGACCGTGGGGCAGCCTTTGTATCTTGTATCTTGCTCTTCTTCTAGATCGTGTCGCTGCGCAGTTCCAGGTACGCGATCTCCGCATCAGAGAGTTCGACCTCGAACACACGGGCGTTTTCGCGGATCTCGTTGACGGCCGTGCCGCCGGTGAACGGGAACATGTTCATCGGCTGGGCCAGCACGTAGGCCACCGCCAGCGTCGCCACCGGCACGTTCTTGGCCCCGGCCAACTCGAACGCCCGGTCCAGCCGGCGGAAGTTATCCTCACTGTACATGCTGCGGGACATGCACTCGTCCATGTCCTCTTTCATCTGCTCGGCGTTTTCGCGCGTGACCCGGCCGGAGAAGAACCCACGACCCAGGCTCGACCACGGGAACAGCGCCACGTCGTTTTCGGTGTACCATTTTCGGGCCTCGGCCGCTTCGGCGCTGGGCCCGCTGATGCCGATGCACCCCCACCACATCGGATCGACCATCTCACCGAGGCTGAAGTGCGGGCTGGAGACCGCCATGGGGACCTTGCCATTCGCCTTGGCGTATTCATTCGCCTCAGCCACGCGCTGGTGGGTCCAGTTCGACCCGCCGAAGGCGTTCACCCGCCCGGCGGCGATGTGCTCGTTGAACACGTCGACCAGTTCGCTGACCGGCACGGTCACGTCGTCGCGGTGCATGGCCATGATGTCGATGGAGTCAAAGCCCAGAATGTCCAGCGAGTGGGCGATTTCCTCGTTGATCATCTTCGGCGTGATGTGGTCGTCCGGGCCCATCGGATGGGCGCACTTGCTGAACAGGACCACCTTGTCGCGGATGCCGCGGCCGTTGACCCACTTGCCGAACGTGCCCTGGTTGCCGTCGCTGTAGATCACGGCGCAGTCGTAGCACGTAATATCCGCCTCGAAAGCCGTGTCCATCAACTCCAGCGAATGGTCCAGCTTGTCCGGATCGAGCATGATCGTGCCCTGACAGAGCTTCGAGACCTTCTTATCGACACCGACGATTTGTCCGTATTTCACAACAAGTCTCCTTCGGAGATGTAAGTTCCAAGCTCCAAACACCAAGTTCCAAACAGATGCTGCTTTCGAGGCATCTTGCCCCAGTCGGGCTCTGCGTTCCTGTTTCTTGGAACTTGTAGATTGGAACTTGGAACTTCACTCCAGTGTTTGTTACTTACGAGTCTTAGTCTTCTTGACAGCTTTCCTCTTGGTCTTCTTTTCCATCGGGTAAATCAACGGCCATTCGGCCCGGATGGCGTCGAGCGTCTTCATCACCGCCAGCGAGTCGTCAAGCGGCATGATGTCGGATTCACGCTTGCCGGCGGCCAGACACTTGCCGACCTCGACCGCCTGATAGTTGTAGCCGTTGCCGACGATCTTCGGGGCGTACTTCTTGACGCCCTTGTCGGTGTAGACCGTGATCGCACCGTTGCGCCACCAGGGCTGCTCCATGCGGATGTACCCGTCCGTGCCGAGGATCGTCGCCTCGGCCGGGGTCGTCGTGCGAACGCCGGTGGCGATCATGGCCAGTTCACCGCCGCGATACTTCATCACCGCAGCCGCCTGCCCGTCCACGCCCGTCTTGCACATCTCGGCCAGCGATGCGACCTTGACCGACTCGCCCAGGAACATATTCGCCAGCGATACCGCGTAGACGCCCACGTCCATCAGGCCGCCGCCGCCCATCGCCGGGTTGAACAGACGGCTCTTGGGGTCCACGCCCGCGCGAAAGCCGAAGTCGGCGATCACCATCCGCAGATCGCCGATAGCGCCGCTGGCGACCACCTGCCGCGTCTTGATCACCGACGGCAGGAACCGCGACCACATGGCCTCCATCAGGAACACCTTCTTGCGCCGGGCGGTCTGGATCATCCGCTTGGCCTGGCCGGCGTTGATGGCGAAGGGCTTTTCGACCAGAACGCCCTTGCCCGCATTGAGGCACAGAATCGTGCTCTCGCAGTGCACGTGGTGCGGCGTGCCGATGTAGATCGCATCCACATCCGGGTCGGCCACGAGGGCCTCGTAGCTGGCGTGCCGGTGGGGAATGTCGAACCGATCGGCGTACGCATCGGCCGTGGTCTGCTTTCGCGAACCGACGGCCACCAACTTCGCGCTGCGAACGCTGGTCAGCCCTTCCGCAAAAGCGCCGCAAATACTGCCTGTGCCCAAGATACCCCATCGTGTCGTTTTGGCCATTGGGAGAGTCTCCTTCGCAAATTCGTCCAAATAGAAACGTGCAGGCTATCACGGCCGCCGCCGGAGTCAAGAGGGTTCGCAGGGCGGCTGGAAAGAATTGGTCAAAGGGGGGAACTTCCGGCCGGGGGGGGCGTCTAAGGTCGCAGGCGCAAGGCGAACGACAGTGGGAGAACCGATCATGAACGACCGCGCATCGAGTGCAAACACATCACGAATGTCGATCACACGTTGGCTGGGCCGCCCGCGCGGCGTCACTGCGATTGCAGTGGTGGCTGTGCTGCTGGTGGGCTTGGTGTGTGGGCCTGCGGCGGCGAAGGAAGCTGCCCGGGCCGATGACGAGACCAATCCTCACGTCTGGCGGCCAAAGACAACGTCGGTGGCTGTGTTTAAGAACGGGCTGGGCTTCTTCCTGCGCGAAGGAGAGGTCCGATTGCGCGACGGTTGGTGTGCGGCCGGGCAGGTGCCGCCCGCGGCCTTTGGGACACTGGCGATCTATTCGCTCGACGAGAAAGAAACGGTCGACATCGTCGGCTCGGGCCCCGGCGAGGTGGTCGAGTTCGACGGCGTCGACTCACCCAACGACACCAAGACCAAGCTCGCCCGCCTGAAGGCCGTCGAAAATCTGCGCGTCGAGTTGGTCTATGCCTACAAAGGCAACGACCGCACCGCAGCCGGTAAGGTCGTCGACATTGGCCCCGAGTACGTCGTCCTGGAGGACGGCGTCCACACCTTCGCCGTCCCCATCGCGCCGATCAAACGCATGGCGCTTCTGGAGCTTCCCCTGCGGGTGCACGTCTCGGCCGACAACCGAAAGACGCCGACGAAAGCCAAACTCGGCATGGCCTACCTTCGCAAGGGGATCACGTGGATACCCGAGTACACGCTGAAGGTCATCGACGAAGACACGGCCGAGCTGACTCTCCGCGGGACGCTGGTGAACGAGGCCGAGGACCTGATCCACTGCGACGTGAACTTCGTCGTCGGCGTGCCGCATTTCCTGCACACCGACTACCTGGCCCCCATTGCGGTCGGCCAGATCATCCGGACCATCGGCGCCGCGGTGGCCCCCAGGCAGGTGAGTACACAACTCATGAACCGCGCCGCCATCGCCACCCACCAAGGACGTTCCCCTGCGCGAGGCTCATCGGTCGTCGAACGCGCGGTCGACTATGCCCGCCGCAACGTCGGCAGCCTGGTCAACCTGCCCCAGATGGGCGGCGCAGCCACGACGGACTACACCGTCTACACGAAAAAAGACCTGACCGTCCGCCGCGGCGAAAAGGCCATCGTCACCCTCTTCAAGAAGCGCATCAAATACTCCCACATCTACAAGTGGAGTCCGCCGGGCGAGATTCAGCACTTCTTCGTGCTGCACAACGACACGGACACGGCCTGGACCACGGGCCCCTGCCTGGCCGTCGACGGCAAGCAGCCGTTGACCGAAGACCTGCTGAAATACACGGCCAAGGGCGGCACGGGCGAGCTGCCGGTCACCACGGCCGTCAATGTCTCCTCCAGCCAGAGCGAGGCGGAGATCGAGCGTAAGCTCAAGGCCCACTCCCCCAGTCGTAACGTCTACCTCGATCTGGTGACGCTGGAAGGAACGCTGATCGTGCAGAACTTCGAGGAGCGGACCATCGACGTTCGTATCCGCGCCGCTATGGCGGGCAAGCCCATCTCGGCCTCCGACGGGGGCAAGACGTGGACGAACCCGAAGAAGCTGATCCTGCGCGAGCGCGACGGAACGGTCACGTGGACGATCCGCCTCGAGCCCGGCCAGACACACACACTCACCTACCGCTACGAGCGATACGTGCGATCCAACTGACCCGCCCGGCCGGGCCTCGCGCGGCCGACGGACTATTGCTCGAGATCGCTGTGCGGGGCGCGGGTGAACTGGATCACCTTACCCACGCGGACCAGCAATCGCCGCTCAACCTGAGGCGCCGGCGAGGTGGACTCCAAATCGGGATCGTAGCCGTCCAGAACGCCTACGTCCTCGATCTCGGTGACCTCGCCAAGGAGCTGGTACCCCTTGTCGGCGCCGGTATCCCAGACGACCAGGGACACACGCGGGTTGTCCCTCAGATTCGTGATACTGCCGGGGCAGAACCACTCGGTGACGAGGACCTGGTCGTCGGCCACGCCCGTCAGGGCCGATGCCGCCGCCAGATGCGGCAGGCCGTCGGCCCCGGAGGTGGCCACAAAGATGTGGCCCACGGCTGCGGCCAGGTCAATCGCTTCACGAAGCGCTTCGAAATCCATCGCGCCAACCTCGTTTCGATCTGAACGGACCAGGGCTGAGTTGTCGGACTATTCTTCGATGAGAATGGCTTCTACAGGGCACTCGTCGGCGGCCTGCTTGCAGGTGGCCTGCGCGTCCTCGGGCACGCTGTCGCCGATAACGACGGCCAGCTCGTCATCGTTCATCTTGAACACTGCCGGACACGTATCCACGCACACGGCACATCCGCTGCAAAGGTCTTCATCCACGCGTGCTTTCATCGCAGGTTCTCCTTCTTCAAATCGGTTTGCCCGCCGCGTCACTCGGTCGACACGGACAGGATTATTCTTTGACGGCGATCGACATCGCCGAGACCCACACGCCGTGCAGGTTGCAGCGAGCGAACGCCCGTAACTGCTTGACGGCCCCGGGCAGCGATACGTTGAACCGGACCGACGGGCAGGTCGTCACGGCCGTCAGATCGGCCCGCGCGAGGTAGATGTCGTCGGCGTACAGCTCGACGAACTCGATAAAATGCCCGTTCTCATTCGGGTGGGCCAGCAGTTTGCCGACCTCGACGACGACCTCAAAGCACGCACCGGCCTTGACGCTGTCAGGGGCGCACAGAACGGGGAGGTGCTTCTTCTCCAGATCCGTGAGGTCCTTCGCATCGGCCGGCTTATTTACACCACCAAAGAGCTTATCCCAAGGCATGATTCAGTCCTTTCCTGTGAGTCTCGTCTCCGCCCCGGCGACGATGCCGGCCCGGCCGGATATCCGAGACGCTCATCACGAAGAACGCATGATCTATTCTAGGCAGGCCCGAATCCGAACGGCCATTGGGCCCAGCCAAAAACTTTCGATCGGCCTGCCTTTGGAGGCCTATCCGCGGACCCAACGCGCCCGGGCCCGACATTCCCCGACGTGACTTGCACCCGGGACCGCCCCGGGCCGTTCGCAGGCATTATAGTGCCTCCCGCGCCGCCCCTGTCAAGATCGATAAGGAGTTTTGCCAGGCCCGGCAATGCCGCACCGTCACGGCCACGATGGAGAAAACCCAACGAAAACGACCCCCTGGCCGCTTATAATGATGCGCCTGGACGGAAGGATCGGACGATGCCCGAGATTATCGTCATCATCGTTGTCGTTGCACTGGCTGCCATAGCCGTGGCGTGGAAGTTGTACCGCACCACCACACGCGCCGGCCACTGCAACAGTTGCGGGGGCGACAAGACCTGCGACGCCGACCAGGCCCCCTGCCCCGCTGTCCCCCCTGAGCTCCAACCGAAATCCGACAACGCGGACCAGTAGCCGCTTGCACTCCGCCGACCGGCGGCTATTCTGTGGGCCAGGGAGCTCTCCATGGACAACAATGTCTGGATTGCCTTCGGCCTGACGCTCGTGGCTGGGCTGGCGACCGGCATTGGCAGCGCCATCGCGTTTTTCGCCAAGCGGACCAACTATCGCTTCCTATCGCTGGCGACGGGTTTTTCCGCCGGCGTGATGATCTACGTGTCCTTCATCGAGATCATCCCCAAGGCCCTGACGCAACTCACCGAGATCTACAATAAGTCCATCGGCAATTGGATCGTGGCGGCGTCGTTTTTCGGCGGGATCATCTTCATCGCCGTCATCGACCAGTTGATCCCCAAGGCCGAGAACCCCCACGAGGTCCGCACCGATGCCGCCGTCGAAGAGTTGCACGCCGGCGGCGGCCGCCCGCTTCATGTTGGGCACCAGCCCCACGCCGAAGCCCGCGCTGACATGACGGGCCACCCGCATACGGAGGGCCATCATCGCGCTCTGCTGCGGATGGGGCTTTTCACGGCCCTGGCGATCGCCATCCACAACTTCCCCGAAGGGATGGCAACCTTCCTGGCGGCCTTGCAGGATCCCAGCGTCGGTGTACCCATCGCGATCGCCATCGCCCTGCACAATATCCCCGAAGGCATCAGCGTCAGCGTGCCCATCTTCTACGCCACGGGCAACCGCCGAAAAGCGTTCATCTACTCGTTCCTGTCCGGCCTCGCCGAGCCCGTCGGCGCCGTGATCGGGTATCTTGTGCTGCGAACATTCATCACGCCGCAACTGATGGGCATTATGTTCGCCGGCGTGGCGGGCGTGATGGTCTTTATCTCGCTGGACGAACTCCTGCCCACCAGCCGCGCGTACGGCAAGGGCCACGATTCGCTCTTCGGCCTGCTGGCCGGTATGATCGTCATGGCGTTGAGCCTGTTACTCATGCAATAACACCGGCGCGCCGCAACGCGGCGGCCACTGGAAGACAAAGGAGATTCACAATGGCCCCATTGCGTGCACTGATCATCGGTCCCGGCGGGGCCGGTACGGCCGTGATGGACAACATGAAAGCCGACGGCCGGGCCGAGCCGATCGCCTTCATCGAGACCCGCCCCCAGCGGCGAGAGGAACTGGCCGCCCAATATCCCGGCAGCCTCATCGGCGACGGCGATGCGTTCGAAAAGGTCCTGGCCGAGTCCAAACCCGACATCGTCGTTGACGCCGGACCGGACTATCTGCACTCCGAGCACACGGTCGCCGCCCTGCAGGCCGGCTGTCACGTGCTGATCGAAAAGCCCATGTGCACGTCGACGCCCGAGGCTGCGGCAATCCTCGATGCCGAGAAGAAATCGGGCAAGGTCGTCATGGTCGATTACACCATGCGGTACTCCCACCCCTGGGGCACGATGATGGCTGCCGCCCGCGCCGGCCGCATCGGCAAGGTGTTCTACCTCGGCGGGTTCTACATCCACGACATGTACGACTGGTTCGCCCCCGACGGCAAGAGTCGCACGCCCTGGCGGATGCACAAGGATCACCCGCAGAACGTGCTGTTCGGCGGCGGGTGTCACGGGCTGGACCTTATGCTGTGCATCATGGGCGACGACCCGATCGTCGAGGTCTGCTGCTACGCCAACAAGATGTCCGACTCGGAGTATCCGGCCGAGGACTGCTTCGAGGTCGCCATGCAATTCGCCAGCGGCGTGGTGGGCAAGATCTTCGTCTCCACCGGCTGCAACCGCGGCGACTTCGGCCGGATGCTCGAAGTCTACGGCGCCGAAGGGACGCTGGTGGATGGCAAGCTGCTCCGCCGCGACCACGAGCCGGAAGAGCTCGCCCAGCCCACCGACAACGTTCAGGAAGGCCACGGCTGGAACCTGACGACCCGTGATTTCCTGGATGTCATCGACGGCAAGAAACCCAACGAAATGAACACCCTCTTCGGCGCCCGCAACACCGCCGTCTTCGACGCCGCGATGCAGAGCATGCGTGAAGGCGGCGCGAAGAAGGTGCAGTGGTTCGCGTAGCTTGAAAACGAAACTGAGAACAATCAAAGGAGACTCACGATGTCGAAACTTCGAGCGCTCATCATCGGCCCCGGCGGGGCTGGGACGGCTGTGGCCGACGGTTTCAAAGAGGACGGGCGAGCCGAATGCGTCGGTTTCGTCGAGGCCCGCGCCGAGCGGCGCGAGCAGTTGGCCGGTGAATACCCCGATGCTGTCATCGGCGACAATACCGAGTACCTGAAGGTGCTGGCCGAGTGCTCTCCCGATATCGTCGTCGATGCGGGCCCCGACCACCTGCACGGCCCCAACAGCGTGGCCGCTCTGGAGGCCGGCTGTCACGTGCTGATCGAAAAGCCGATGGCCACCAAGATCGAGCACGCCCAGGCCATCCTTGCCGCCGAGAAGAAATCGGGCAAGGTCGTCATGGTCGACTACACGCTGCGGTACAGCCACCCCTGGGCCACCATGATGCAGGCCGCCAAAGCCGGCGACGTGGGCCCGATCTTCTACATCGGCGGTTTCTACATCCACGACATGTGGGACTACTAC
>DRGC01000031.1 GCA_011050235.1 Phycisphaerae bacterium
AAGCGTGCACACGGCCTTGGCAAACTCGGTCTCATCCGGATGAACTCGGCGAAGCATCCTTACGACATGGGCGGCGTCTTCGGCAGCACCATGCTTCAGAAGCACGAATCCGACGTGCCGCGCAACCAATTCCTGGGCAGGTTCGAGCGCCATGACCGCGCGAGCGTTTGCCAATGCCCGCTCGGGATCGCCTAGCCTGTCGGTGCTGGTAATAAGCAACTCCCAGTCACGTTCAGGTAGGTCCTGCAACGGCATTGACTGCAGTATGTCAGCGGTGGTCCTGAAGTCCTCTGGACCGAAGTAGCTTGCCACAGCCAGTATTCTGTGCATCTCCTGACTGCTCTCGGGTCGCCCCGTCGCTATTCGCGCCGGCTCCAATGCTTCACCATGCTTCCCTGCGTTGTGCAATGAGATCGCTTCGAGTTCGGCCAACATGTCGTTCGCCGTCGTTTCCCTGAAGCTACGGGCAACGTTGCCTGCCTCCTCCCATCGTTCTTGCTCATAGAGCAGTCGACACAGCAGGCGCGGGCATCCCTCATTATGTGGGTCCATCGCCACGCCGTCGCGCAGGATCCTCTCAGCATTGCTCGCAAGCCCCCAGTTGTAGTACGCCCTGCCTTCCATCTCGGCCATTGTGGCCTTCCATTTGCCCTGCTCGCGAAAGTCGTTTGCCATCCTGAAAACGTCGTCAGGCGCGAGGAATGTTGTCAGACAAGACTCGTCCTCATTCCCGACCAAGCCATCGGCAAGCTGCCTGTAGTGTGTCACGGGGCGGGTTGAACTGTACCACTTCGGGGCGGGTTAAACTGTACCACTGTCCTGGGTGTTTCTATATCGCATGACCTCACGTCTGGCAAGCCGTTTTGCCGCTTTTTCCCGATACCGGCTGTTTCTTTTGCTTCTTCTTGGGCTGCGGCATGGGCGTGGCTCGGTCTTTCAGCCGGTAGCTGCGGCCGGTGATGGTGAGGATCTCGGCGTGATGCAGGAAGCGGTCGAGGATGGCTGTGGCGGCCGGCACGTCGCCGATGAGTTTGCCCCACTCCTCCAACGGCCGATTCGACGTCATGATTGTCGACTTCACCTCGTACCGCCGCATGATCACCTCGAAGAAGTACTCGCCCGACCGTCGCGACAACGGCTTGATGCCCATGTCGTCGATGATCAACAGGTCCGGCTTCAGGTACTGCGTCAGCACTTTGTCCTGGCCCGCGAACGCCTCGTCGCGAAGGAAGTCACGCACCAGGTCGAAGATCGATCGGTACCGCACCGTCAAGCCGTTCTTGATCGCCTGGCGCCCCAGCGCCTGGGCAAGATGACTCTTGCCCGTCCCCGGCGGGCCGATCAGAAGCACATCCCGGCCCTGGTGAATGAATTGGCAGGTCGCCAGGTCGTAGATGACCCTCCGCGGCACCGACGGGTTGAACGAGAAGTCGAAGTCCTCCAGACTCTTGACATCCCGGAACGCCGCCTGCTTCGTCCGCCGTTCGATCTGCCGCTGCTGTCGCACCAGCAACTCGTCCTGGACGATCAGCTCCAGGAACTCCGCATGGCCCAGCCGGTTCCCGGCCGCCTCCTGCAAGCGAACGTCCAGTGTTCCCGCCAACCCACTGAGCCGAAGCTTTCGCAACGACGCCATCAACGTCTCGGGGATCATCTCGTGCCGCTCCTTCCTGCCCGCTTGTTTGGCGGGCCTCGTTGAGTGGTTCCTGCATGGCCCGGCGAACCACGTCGCCGTAGCTTTCCATGTCTCGAATGATCTCGTGCTCGGCCAGGAACGCGAACTCGCTCTGCTCCCGCCCGGTATCCACGCCGCGCTTCAGCAGCTCCCGGATCGGCCGGAGGCGGTACATCTCGTGGCTCAACGCCACTTCGCAGGCCCGGTCGATCTCCTCGGCGGCGTATCGCCCCGTCAGAGCCCGCAGGCCTACCAGAACCCGCAATCCCGACACGCCGCGGAACTCGAGCATCGCTTTGCCCCATCGCGCCGCGTCCGACCCGATCATCGCCGCTTCACGCAACAGCCATTGGGCTCCGCGCTCGACCTTCGAGAACTTCCGCGAGTGAATGTGGTCGTTGTGGGTGCTGGTCCTGCCCGCTTCCTGCTGCACGTGCACCGCGATCACCGCCATCTGCTGGTTGAAGACCCGCACCAGGTGCCCGTCCCAACGCGCCCACACCCTACGACCCACGTATTCCGGCGGAACCGAGTAGTACGCCTTGGCCACCTCCACGTGCCCGTCGCGGTGGACGCTGCGCTGGGCTTCGCGGAACGAAGGGAACCGCCCGGCCGGCAGCGGCCCCAACGCCGCGGCCTCGATCTCCTCGAAGACCTTGCCCACCTGCTTACGCGTCGTGCCGTGAATCCGCGTGTCCGCCACGCCGGTCTCCCAGGCCAGCAGGTGAGCGTTCGCCGCGGCCAACGTCCCGAACCGCCGGCCCTTCAGCGCGTTGTCCTGGACGTAGGCGATGCCCCGCTCGATCTTCCCCTTGTGACGAGGCGTGTACGGCTTCGTCGGCAGCATCACCGTGCCGTAGTGCTCGCAGAACGACTGCACCTTCGGGTTGAGCTCCGGATCGAACCAGTCCGGATTCTTCACCGCCGCCTTCAGGTTGTCGACCACCAGGGTCTTCGGCACGCCACCGAAGTACCACAGCGCGTTCTCCAACGCCGTCAGGAATTCATCCGTCGTCTGGCGGAACAGGTTCTCGCTGTACCCCTTCCGCGAATGGCTCAGCACGATCCGGAAGACGTGCGTCCTGCGACGACGACCCTCGGACGGCACAATCGGAGGACCCGTGCCAAAATCAATCTGCGCCTCCTGGCCAGGCTCGCATTCCATCCGCCTGAACGGCAGCGGCCTGGTCCCTCTCAGCCGACGAACGTACCGCTTGACGCTGTCGTAGCTGCCGCCGAAGCCGTGCTCAGCCACCAAGTCCTGCCAGATCCGAACCCCGCTGAGACCCCCAGCCAGCTTGACCTCGATGACCTCCCGGAACGGCCGGCACGAACTGGCCGGACCGGACCCGGACCCGGGGGGCGGGTTGGTGGTACAGTTTGACGGCACTTCGGAGCCGGGGGGCGGGTTAGTGGTACAGTTTGGATCTGGCCCATTGCCGGCCAGGTACCTACGCACGGTCGTTCGGCTGACGCCCAGTTCCCGGGCGATCTTCCGTTGCGACCAGCCACGCTTATGCAATGTCAGTATTGAAGTTACGATCGCCATCTTGAGTCGGTTCGCCACGGGCAAGCTCCTCTGTGATTCCCGTTGTGGGAATCCAAGAGCCTACCTCACGACAAATCACTTCCCTCAAGTGGCACACTTTCACCCGCCCCTTACTGGTACACTTTGCCCGCCCGCTGACAAATCCAGCGGACGACATCGTCAGGATAGGTCTGATGGACCTGCCGGACCAGACCCGTGTGCTGTTGGCTGGACTCCTCGCCATTGAGGAGCGGATACCCAAGGATTACGGGAGCTAGGTCCGGCCAACGATCCGCTGGGATTCTCTGCAGCGCCTCCGGTTCTTGGCTTTGGAGCAGCCGAAGGGCCCTGTATGCGGCAAATGCCGGTTGATGGATCGTGTTCGTTCTGATCCAGTCGGTCGGCCAGGCATGTTGCGCCGCAAGATACCGTTCGGCGACATGAAGTACGCTTGTCTTGGCATCAGCCCCAGCCTCCTTCCAAAAGCCTGAGGCGGTCAAGTCCCATTCTGCCAAGGAGCACGCACCTCCGTCGAGAAGGTGTAGCATGGTCCAGTTGGCCTTCCACCACGCGTCGAGGTCGCCACTGGCTGCCGAGGCTAGAAGCTGACTCGTCTGGTCGAAACGTTTCTGTCGAAGACGGGCGATTCTGTTCCGGCGTGCTATGCTGCGCTGC
>DRGC01000032.1 GCA_011050235.1 Phycisphaerae bacterium
GTCTGGCTCAGCAGTTTCTTGACGTAGGACACGGCGCTCAGTTGGCGACGGATCGCGCCCAGCATGTCCTGCCGGACGGCCTCGCAATCGACGGACTTTTGATGCTCTTCGAACAGCCCTTCGATGCGGTTCATCAGCCCGTCGTGCTGGATCTGCAGCACCTCGCGGATGCGGGCCAGTTCGCCGTCGTCGTCGGCGGCCTTGGCGTCGGCGATCTCTTCCTGCATCATCATCATCGTACTCAGGAACCCGTCCGGCACGGACTTGTCGTCGGCCAGCGAGGGCCCGCCCAGCATCTCGAGCAGGTAGTTGGCCCGGCTGGTCGGGTCCGACAGCACGCGGTAGGCGTCGTTGACGTTGGCCGATATCCGCAACGACAGGGCCTGGACCTCGGGGGGTTCGTTGGCGTGAAAGTCCGGATGGGCGTGGCGGTTGAGGGCGAGGAACTTCCGGTGAATCTCATCGTCCGCCAGGTCGTATCGCTGCGGCAAGGCCAGCAGTGAGAAGTAATCGACCTCCGCCCCCGGGGGATTCAGGGCATGGCAGAAATCGCACACCAGCGGCTGGGACATTGGTTTGTCGCACTGGGCGCACTTGGCGGGGGCGGCCGCTTGTGTTTCATCGCTCATGAGCCGAGCCTTTCGTCGCTGTCCGTCACGCGCGATCAGGCCGAGAAGCTCGCGCCGCAGCCGCAGCTCTTCTTGGCGTTGGGGTTGTGGAAGACAAATCCGCCGTTGAGCAGATCGTCGCTGTAATCGACCTCGGTGCCGTTGAGGTAGAGGTAGCTCTTGGGGTCGGTGACCATGCGGACGCCCTTGTCCTCGAAGACCTCATCGTCGTCGGCCGGCGTTTCGGCGATATCGAGCGTGTAGGAGAACCCGCTGCACCCGCCGCCTTTGACGCCCAGCCGCAACGCCGCCGTGTCGGGCATCTTGTGCTCGGCGAAAATCTTGCGGATCTTCGCCGCCGCCGTGTCTGTCATCGTCAGGGCCATGGTTATTCTCCTTGGACCTTGCCGGCGGTCGTCTCGGCGCCCGATGCATCCCGGGCGTCGTCGAGCAGACCGTTCTTTCGTTTGTAATCGTTGATGGCCGCGATGACGGCATCCTCGGCCAGAACCGAACAGTGCACCTTCACCGGCGGCAGCGACAGCTCGCGCGCGATGTCGGTGTTCTTCAATGTATGCGCCTCGTCGATCGTCTTGCCCTTGAGCCACTCCGTCGCCAGCGAGCTGGACGCGATCGCCGAGCCGCAACCGAAGGTCTTGAACTTCGCATCGACGATCGTGCCGTCGTCGCCGACCTGGATCTGGAGTTTCATCACGTCGCCGCACTCGGGAGCGCCCACCACGCCCGTGCCGACGTTGGCGGCGTTCTTATCCATCGACCCCACGTTTCGCGGGTTGATGAAGTGGTCGATGACTTTATCACTGTAGGCCATGACACTCTTTCCTTCGTGCTAATGCTCGGTCCATTTGACTGTCGCGGGGTCGATGCCTTCTTCGACCATCTCGTAGAGAGGGCTCATCTCGCGCAGGTCATTGACGGCCTGGAGAACCTGCTCGATGACGACGTCGATCTGGTCGTCGGTCGTGGTCCGCCCGAGGCTAAAGCGGATCGATCCGTGCGCCAGGTCGTCGGGCACGCCGATCGCCCGCAGGACGAAGCTCGGTTCGAGCGACTCGCTGGTGCAGGCCGACGCCGTCGACACCGCGACGCGCGGCATCTTGAGCATCAGCGATTCACCCTCGACATAGGCGAAGGACAGATTCAGCGTGTTCGGCAGCCGCTCTGTCGGATGCCCGTTGAGTTTGACATACTTGAGCTGCCCTTCAATGCCCTGGTGCAGCCGGTCGCGCAGGGCCTGAATGCGGGGCGCTTCGGTCGGCATCTCCCGGCGGCAGATCTCAGCCGCTGCGCCGAGCCCCACGATGCCGGGAACGTTCAGTGTTCCGCTTCGCATGCCGCCTTCGTGGCCGCCGCCGTGCATCTGCAACGCCAGCCGAACGCGCGGGCCCTTTCGCCGAACGACCAGGCAGCCGACCCCCTTGGGGCCGTAGAATTTGTGGGCCGATAGGCTCAGCAGGTCAATGCCCATCGCATCGAGGTCGATGGGGATCTTGCCCACCGCCTGCGTGGCGTCGGTGTGGAAGATCACGCCGCGACTCTTGGCCAGCGCGCCGATCTCGGCGATCGGGTGCAGCGTGCCGATCTCGTTGTTGGCCGCCATCAGCGTGATCAGAATCGTCTCATCCGTGATCGCGTCGGCGACTTGCTCGGCGGAGACCCGCCCGAACTCGTCCGGATCGAGGAACGTCACAGTGCAGCCGCGCTCGGCCAGGTGCTTGCAGGTATCGAGAACGGCTTTGTGCTCGGTCTTGCACGTGATGATGTGGTTGCCCTTCTCGCGGTACATCTCCGCCACGCCCTTGACGGCGAGGTTGTCGCTCTCGGTCGCGCCGGAGGTCCAGACGATGCTCTTGGCCTCGGCGCCGACCAGCTCGGCGATCTGCTCGCGGGCGCGGGAGACCGCAGCCTTGGCCCGTTCGCCGTAAGCGTGGTTGACGCTGGCGGCGTTGCCGAAGTCTGTCGTCAGATATGGCAGCATCGCCTCCAGCACGCGGGCGTCCACCGGCGTGGTGGCGTTGTGATCCAGATAGATGGGCTTGTCTAGCGCCATGACTTTACCTTTTCGTCCTTGCGGGCGCCGCGGGTCCGCTGCTGGGGGACGACCAGCTCGGCCAGTGTGACGGTCTTCAGGCAGTCGGCAATGCGCCGCTGCACGCGGTGGATCGGATCGGCGCTGGGGCACGTGTCGATCACATCGCAGGCGACGTGGTCGTCGTCCTCGCGATGTCGCGCACACTCGGACATCCGGACCGGACCTTCAAACAGGGTCACGACATCCGCCACGCTGATCTCCTCGGGCTCGCCGACCAGCCGATACCCGCCCCGCGAGCCCCGGACCGATTTCACAAGCCCCACCGCCGCCAGTTCCTTCAGAACGTTCATCAGCAGCGATACGGGCACATCATGTTGATCGGCGATCTCCCGCGCGCTGCACAGCCGGTCCCCTTCGCCGTGGGCCAAGTGGGCCAACGCAATGAGGCCGTATCCTGTCTTTTTTGTCAGACCAAGCACGCCGGCTGTCTCCTGTCCGCAGGCTACGCAATGGAGCTGCGCTCCAAGTATCCGCAATCTCTACATTAAAATATAGTACTTGTCAAGTACGATATCAAGCCTAAATACCCAAACATCCAAGAATACCCCCGTGGATTCTCAACTGCAGCCCGGGCGCGCCTAGCCGATCGATGCGGGCGGCGTTGGGATTGGTATAGAATACAGTTCCATCTCCAGCAGCCCGGAAAGGAGCCCATCATGTCTGCAGAAATCACCTGGCTCGGTCATGCGAGTTTTCGCATCGCCGGCGGCGGGCTTGTGCTGTACATCGACCCGTGGAAGCTCAGCGATGCCCCCCACGATGCGGACGTTGTGTTCATCTCGCACCCGCATTACGACCACTACAGCCCCGAGGACGTCGAGAAGGTCACCCGCTCGGGTACGAAAGTCCTCGCCCCGACCAACACGGTCACAGAGGCGGACCGTGTCCTGACCCCCGGCGACCGGCAGGATGTCGGCGACCTGCAGATCCAGGCCACGCCCGCCTACAATCCGGCCAAGGAATATCACCCCAAGACCAACAACTGGCTGGGCGCGATCTTCACCATCGGTGGCGTGCGGATCTACTATGCCGGGGATACGGAACTGATCGATGAGATGTCCGACCTCGCCGACATCGACGTCGCTCTTCTGCCCGTCGGCGGCACTTACACGATGGACGTCGCCCAGGGCGTCGAGGCCTGCAAGCGGATCGGCTGTGCGTCGGCAATTCCCTATCACTGGGGCGACATCGTCGGCTCCAGCGACGACGCGATCGAGTTCGAAGCCCAGTCCCCCTGCTCGGTCCACGTGCTCCAGGTTGGCCAAACCGCCACGGTCTCCACGCCCGCGCCCTGCCCAGGCCCGAAGGGCCGTTAGATGTTAGCCGGGCCCGCGAGGGCCCGGTGGGTCGCGTCACCATTGCGCAGAGCCCCGGCGGGGCGACAGAGGGGAACACACTCGGCATGGGTATCCTGCGCCGCGAATCCGTTTCTATCGGCCCTACGGGCCTCATGTCGGGTGGCGTCCATTTTCCGGGGCCTTGCCGTTCGATGGTTCGCTGCGCTCACCTCGCACGGCGGCGGCCCCGGCTAACCTCTGTCCGTCCCTTCGGGACTCACCGGCGCCGGCGCCCAAGTTGACCCCGATGGAGAAGCTCCGGCATAACCTGCAAAGGCTTGTTATGACTCCCCACAGACCAGACCGGCTCGACGGCTATTACAGCCAAAGCCTGGCGAACCGGTTGGCCTACCGGGCTTTGACTCGTGCTGAAGGACGGCACATGTCGGCCAGCTTCACGGACGCGAGCTTTTCCTTCATGATCTCCTGCAGTTCGGCCCACAACGTGCGGCCGGGACAGTCGGCTTCTTCGCACTGCGGCGGATCATGCAGGCAGTAGTTAAGCACCAGAGGGCCTTCGACCGCCTCGATAATCTCCAGCAGGCGAATATCCTTTGCCGGGCGTCCGAGCAGGTACCCCCCGTGCTTTCCGCGAATGGGACGGATGAGATTCGCCTTGGCCAGCATCGCGAAAATCTTCACCAGGTACTGCTTGGACAGGTTGTCTTCCTTGCAGATCACGTCCAGAGGAATGGGGCGATCAGCACCCTTTTCCGCCAGGAGACGGATCCCTCTAATAGCCAACTCCGCTGCAGGAGAGAGATTCATATCAACACCTTACCCAAAGGCAGAACACCTGCCGGTATTTTATAACTATTCTCTCGACCTAATCAAGTCCGGATTTTAGGCATTACCTGGCCTTTTCTTATGCGTCGGCGACCCGATCCAGGCTGGGCAGAAAATAGTCGCCAACCACCCGGTCCCAACTCATCCGGTTAGCCAGAGCATAGCCGCTCGCGAGCCGTTTGGCCATAACATCTGGGTCGTCCTGAAGCTGCCGCAACAGCAGATCGGCCAGCCGTCGGCCCTCGGCGGTTTCGATCTCGTCGCGACGGGCGATGTCGATCGCTTTCAGATCGTCGATCGTCTCGATACCGGGCACGGACAAAAAATCGGCCTCAATAATATTCTCATCGGCCCCGGCCCCATCGGTCACCTGTCGGGCGAAGGCCACGCACCCGCAAACGTTCGAGACGACGCAGATCGCCCCGAAACACAACGGCTCCAACTGGCTGATCCCGAACGGCTCGTAGACGCTCAGGCCCAGCTCCACGTCGCTGCCGCGCCGGATGTCGGCGAACGTCATCTCCGCCGGCATCCGCTCGCCGCAGGCCGAGCGGTTCCAGTCCCACTGGTTGACGAAGATCGCCTGGATCGCGGTGTGTTCGGCGTTGAAGGCCTCGACCATATCCCCCAGCACGTCCTCTCCGCCGACCAGGTCGGGGTAGCCGTGTTCGTGCGTCACCGGCCAGCCGTAGGTCCGTTCCATCTGGCGGATGTCGCGGCTGCGGCGCTGGCCGCCCAGCGTGCCAAGCATAAAGTACACCGCCCGCTCCCCGCGGTCGGCGAGCGGGCCTTCCATGGCGTCCAGGACGCGCAGATCCCGCCACAGCCCCTTGCTCAGCACCGGCCGGGCCACGTGCGTCAGCACCCACGTCGGCGCCTGGCCCAGCAGATTGGCCGCATACTGCTGCATGCGGTGGCGACTTTCCATCCGCTGCTCGAACGTGATCGCCTCGGCCGGGATGCCGTTGAACACCAGGTCCACGTCCATCGTCTGATAGTGCTTGTCCAGCACGGCCAGTTCACGCTGGATGAGCTCGCCGACGGCAAAGACGTGATCGCAGTATCGCCCCGCCCGCACCAGCGGGTGTTTATAGTTCTTCAATACCGACGGAAACACCTGCTCGAGCGTCAGCCCCTCAGCCAGGGCGCGGTCGAGCACATTGTAGAACATCGTGTCGTGTCCTTCCGCCATCTCCACCACCGGGCGGACCGAGGCGACCTCGTGCGCGTAGAACACCGTGCGAACGCGCGGCGACCCATCGAGCACCGCCTTGAGGGCCGTCGGGATGCCCATGTACTCGTGCGAGAGCAGCACCACCTCGTCATCGTCGCCGCCGGCGCCGATGGCCTGGAGCGCCTCGAAGGCCGGCTCGGCCAGGCGGACGTACTGCTCGAAATCCCACACCTTCTCAAACTCGTCAGACGCAATCGCGAAGTTATCGAACAGCCGCCGCTTGAACACGTTCAGCCGGTCGCGGTTGCCGTGGAAAACGTTGACCAGCAGCACCTCCGCCTCGACCGTCTCGCCCGTGCAGGCGGCCGTGATCGGACGGTGGCCATACGTGATCTGCACGTCGTGGCTCCGTTCGATGGGGTGGAACTTCTGCCGCCACGACGGTGTGACAACCGAGTCGAGCGAACTGTAGATCAGCCGCCCACCCATGCCGATGCGGCGGTTGGCCGCCGGGTCGCTGGGGAACATCGGCCCGACCAGGATCGTCCGCGAAACGTTATCCCGGTAGGCCTGGCTCGTCATCAGCCCGGCGATCACCGTGCCGATCCCGCCGATCTTCTCGACCGCTTCGTGCGTTACGTGAACAACGATCACTGCCGGCTCCTTCCAGAACACTGCCCATTCTATCCGCAAGAACTATCGGATACGACGACCTTTACCTTCAAACCGTTTGCCTTGCACCTTGGGCGGGCGTATGCTCGCCGGCTGCATCGAATACAATGGTATGGAGGCCACTATGACCCTAATCGGACAAGCCGCCGACGACGGCTCGCTCAGTCAGCAGCAGTGTCGCGAGATTATCGCCGCCACCGTCGACCAAATGGCGCCCGACGGCAAGCGCGTGCTGGTGATTATTCCCGACCAGACGCGGACCTGCCCGCTGCCGATGATGGTCCGCGCGCTCCACGCCGCCATGGCCGGGCGGGCAAGCGGGCTGGACTTCCTGATCGCACTCGGCACGCACCAGCCCCTGTCGGCCGAGCGGATCGACGCCCTGCTGGGTATCGAGCCCGGCCGCCGCGGCGAGGTCCTGCCCGGCAGCGGTGTGTTCAACCACGAGTGGGATAACCCCGACGCCCTCACGACCATCGGCACGCTGACGGCGGCCCAGACCAGCGAGATCACCGAAGGCCGGTTCGCCATGGACATCGACGTGACGATCAATAGCCGGGTGTTCGATTACGATATCGCGATCGTGCTGGGGCCCGTGTTTCCGCACGAGGTGGTGGGCTTTTCCGGCGGGGCGAAGTATTTCTTCCCCGGCATCTGCGGGCCCGAGCTGCTGAACTTCTTCCACTGGCTGGGGGCTGTGATCACGATCCCCAAGATGATCGGCGTCAAGGATACGCCCGTGCGACACCTGCTCGAGGCGGCCTGCGAGATGGTTGACCTGCAAAAAGTCGGCCTGTGCATGGTGGTCGTCGGCGACGAGTTGGTGGGCCTCTATGGCGGCGACTTGCACGATGCGTGGTCCGCCGCGGCCGATCTGTCCGACCGGCGGCACATCATCTACGTCGACAGCCCGTACGATTCGATCCTCTCGGTCGCCCCGCCGATGTACGACGAGCTGTGGGTCGGCGCCAAATGCATGTACAAGCTGGAGTGCGTGGTCGCCGACGGCGGTGAGCTGATTATTCACGCCCCGCACATCACCGAGCTGGCCGCCGCCCATGGCCGCATCATCGAGGAGATCGGCTACCACTGCCTCGCCTACTTCCTCCACGATTGGGAGCGGTTCAAGGACTACCCCTGGGGCGTGCTGGCCCACTCGACCCACGTCCGCGGCATCGGCCGAATGGATGGCGACACCGAACTCCCCCGCGTCCGCGTCACGCTGGCCACCGGAATCCCCGAACCCCTCTGCCGCAAGATCAACCTCGGCTACCGCGACCCAGCCACCATCAACCCCGCCGACTGGCAACACGACCCCAAAAAACTCCACGTCCCCAAAGCGGGCGAAATGCTCTACCGACTCAAGAACCCGCCGGAGTGGGCAACAGTCTCCTAGAGCCGCGGGCGCAGCCCGCAGGGCGCCACGGACAAGCTTCGCTTGTCCGCCCAAAGAGCCCAAAGGGCTCACACCTGCCTGCCGGTAGGCAGGTGCATCAGCCCCGGGCAACGCCCGGGGTAAACAGACGGCTATCGTCCGCAGAGCCCTGAAGGGGCGGAATGAAGCCGTTGTCGTGATCTCATTGCGCCCCTTCAGGGCTTGTCCCGTTGGGGCATGTTGCTTCGGAGAGTGCAATCGATTCCACTGGAGGACATCCGGTTTTTCGATCATAATGTGGCTTCGTCGAATCCAATCTTGTCTAGCGGGAAGGGGAGACTGTGGGCTTGGCCACAGATGACAACATCTTCGTGAGAAGCTCGTGGAGTGGCGATGGCTCTTGAACCGGGCGGATACGCCGACAAGCTAGGTAATCGCTATGAAGGCCTATGGGTCGTCGGCCAGCTTCTCGCTGTGCTTGATGAACGCCTCCGTTCTGTAACCGTTGAGGGTATAGGTGACGACGAACGTGGGGTGGACTTGTGGGTCAAACGCATAGATGACACACAACAGGCCCAGCAATGCAAGGTCCGAAACGCCAGCCAAGAATCATGGACGGTGGCGACCTTGTCTAGTGCCGGCATCTTGGACCATATGCAGGCTCAGCTGGACCGTGATCCCTCGCATGAATTCGCGTTCGTCACAGCCATTCCGGCGAACAGATTGGCCGACCTGTGTGAGAGTGCACGTAATTCGCCCTCTGATCCAGAAGCCTACTACCAGCATCAAATCCTTGCCATTGGCCAGACTCGCGTCAAGGTATATGAGGATTTCTGTGCCAGAACAGGGCTCGATTCTCAGGGGGTGAAGGGCCGTGCCAAAGCCTATGACTATCTCCGACGGTTCCGCATCATTCTGTGGCCTGACAACCAGCATGCCAGGGATCAGCTTTTCGCACAGGCTGCGTCGCTTGTTGTGGGCCAGCCAGAAACTATTGTTTCATCGCTAAGATGGCTCGCAGAGAATCGCCTTCACCAAATGCTCACAACGCATGATGTTCGTTCGCATTTGGTCAGTAATGACTTTGCGATCCGTAAATTGGATCACGATGTTCGTGTTGGCCCTGCGATTGCTGAACTGCAGTCAAAATTCGCGGATTCGATTCGGCCGCACCTGGTCGCAGGCAAGCTGATTCCTCGCAGTGAAACAGGGCAAGTTCTGGCGGCAGTAGAGAATGACGCCACTGTGATCCTGCATGGCAAAACAGGCATTGGCAAGAGCGGAGTGCTGTATGAACTTGCCCTGACGTTACGGCAGCAAGGACGGCCCTACCTCCCAATTCGGCTTGACCGCCAGGTGCCACAAGGCACACCTCGACAGTTTGGAGAAGCCATAGGACTTCCTGAATCGCCTGCAAGATGCCTTCGGGCTGTTTCTGAGAACGGCGGAGGAGTCCTTATTCTTGACCAGCTTGATGCCATACGATGGACCAGCTCCCATTCGGCCAATTCACTGGAGGTCTGCAAGAGCCTACTACGTGAGGTTGAGACACTTCGTGACATGGGGCACAAGATGGGTGTTGTTTTGTCCTGCAGGACGTTCGACCTTGAAAATGATCCAGACATTAAAGCCTGGCTCAGCAATTCGCCCAACAATCAGTATCGCAAGATTGAGGTGAAGGAACTCGACGAAGATGACGTTGAGAACGTCGTCAACGATGCCGGTGGAAATTTCGGCCACATGGCTAAAAGGCAGCGGCAGATTCTTCGCTCTCCGAACCATCTGGCTATGTGGACGTCTATCGTCACCGATGGCAGTGCGCCGCCGTTCAATTCCGGCACCCAGTTGATCCGTGCGTTCTGGGACAATCGGTACCGGGAATTGGCGAGATTGGGTGTTGGGGCGGCCGATGCCAACCGAGTGATCGATACCGTCGTGGATTACATGGAAGAACACGGCAAGATAGCCGCCCCGGTAAGCTTGGTCAGGGACTACCAGCAGGAGCTAACCTGCCTTCAGACATGCGGCATTCTTCAAGCCACAGGTCCGCAACTTAGCTTCTGCCATCAAAGCTATCTGGACTTCCGAATTGCGGACAGGTTGCTTAGGGAAATGCATTCGGGCAACCAATCTGTCTGTAATTGGCTGGGGGACAAGGACTCGCAATCTCTCTTCCGCCGCGAGCAGCTCCGCCAGGTCTTATCGCTATTGATTGATGAGTCGCCGGGCGAATTCCTGTCAAGTGTGAAGGACATCCTCAGAAGTTGTGCGGTCCGATTTCATCTCAAGCATCTTGTTTTGGAGCTGCTCAGCCAACTCGAACAGCCAAGTTCGTCAATGGTGGCCTATCTGAAAGAGCTGCTGGAAGACGGCTATTGGCAACAGCATATCATCGAAGCGGTCATTGTCGGACGCCCATGGCATGTCGGTTGGATGATCGACGAGCAGCTGTTGCCCGTCTGGTTGGCCTCAGGCGATGATGAAGAGGCATCTAATGCTCTGTGGCTCCTTCGCACCGTTACGGAAGACCTTCCAGATGTGGTGACGGAACTGCTTGAGCCCTACATCGATCATGATGGTGATTGGCCTCAGCGGATTTTCGGGTGCCTTGGTTGGCGGGTTGAGAACGATTCCGAACGCAAGTTCGAACTCAGACTCACGCTGGCCAGAAGAGGACTGGCTCCAGGCTACCTACATTGGATAGGTCTTGCGGCCAGCTTTCCGGAACGGGCCATTCGGCTGGTCGAGGCTGAGCTGTCTGCCAAAGAAGCTGGCCAAACGTCCGCAAGAGGAGTGGAGGATTTCCAGCCCAGACGAGACAAGTTATCGGTCGATGAACTCAGTGAACTGACGGGAGCTGCGAGGCAATGTCCGGAATTTACGTGGGATCGGATTATGCCCCATGTTGTTCGACTAACCGCAGGTATGGACGAGCACTATGGGCCGGGGAGAGAAGAGTGGCTTGACGATGGGACAGCGCTCCTTCGAGACGGTGGCAATACCAACATGGCCAGAGGGTCTATAGGGATTCTTGCCGAGGCCGGAAGAACATTGGCCAGTTCCGATGCAGAACAGCTACTGGCCAGAGCTCGACCACTCAATGCCAGCACCGTCAAGGTCATCCAGGAGATATTGGCCAGGTCGTATGCAGCATTGCCACCGGAGCACGCAGACGAAGGGCTTGAATGGCTAATGGCATGCGGCGAACGGTTAGCTTTGGGCTCTGGTTTTCATGAGCATGAATGGACCCTCGCTGAGAGGCTAGTCACGGCTCTATCTCCCCATTGCTCAGATGGCGTCTTTCGTCGGCTTGAAGGCTTCATTACGCATTACCATCAACCGAACGAGAAACGCATGGGGGAGCACTACATCAGGACTTGGAAGGAAGGCTATTTCGGCGACTATTGGGGACGGATGCAACATAAGCTTCTGCCGTGCCTCGCCCCCAGCCGCCGTAACGATCAAACCAATGGCCTGATTGGCGTATTGGCACGCAAGTTCGAGGGCTATGCTGAGGATCGCTTCCTTCGGTCAGGCGGGGGCATCGGCGGGTCGGTCAGATCGCCGCTGCCACAAGAACGCCTTGAGACAGTGAGTGATCGCGCATGGCTGGGCATAGTCAGCAACAAGAGCATCCCGCAGGAGCGACATGCCGCGGGTCGGTGGAAGCAAGTATCAGTTGGTGTTGTGGCAGAATCATCCCTGTGGCATTTTTCAAGTGATCTGCGACGCTTGGCATCCCGTTTTCCGGAGCGATTCGGCCAGCTTGCCTTGCAATTTCCAGAAGAAGCACATCCGGACTATGTGGCCGCTATTCTGAGCGGCTTGCAGAAAACGATGCCATCTGGTGTGCCGGACGAAGAGCGGGCCCAATGGCGTCCAGCCGAGGTCATCACCGTTGAGGCGTTTCTTGCGAGATTCCTCAATGACAATGATCGCGGAGTAGCTATGGCTTTCTGTGATGTACTTCGGGACCGTTCGGAGGCTGACTGGTCTGATGAGATCATTGCCCAGCTAATTGATTATGCAAACAACCATCCTGATCCTGAATCGGGGCAACTCAACGTATGGTCTGCCGACAAGGGACGGGATGTTGCTCACGCATCCCCAGACGATCTCTTTCAGACTTCGATCAACTGCGTACGAGGCAGAGCAGCTTTGACGATAGGAGCTCTTGTCTGGGAGCATCCCGAATGGTTGCCCCGATTCACAGAATGCCTTGATCGATTGGCGGGTGATCCAAATCCAGCCGTACGTGTGGCAGCGATAGATGCGTGTTTGCCTGTCTTGAATATTGATAGAGACAGAGCTGTCGATTGGTTCTGTCGGATTTGCCGGGACGATCCTCGCGTTCCTGCTTCGCCACGAGCCATCGACTTCTTCAACTATTGTACGGAGAGTCATCCTAGCCAGTTGACGCCCATCGTTCAGGCCATGATGAACAGCCCTGTGGACGACGTGGCTCAGGCTGGGGCCAGAGAAGCAACAGCTCGATGGCTCTTCTACGGGCTGTTTGCGTCTGAGCTTCCATGTTGTCGGGAGGGCACAGTCGCACAGCGTAAAGGCGTTGCCAAAGTGGGATCACAGTTCCTTAGCAACCCCCACTACACAGAACGTTGCTGGGATATCCTACAGCCATATCTTAACGATCCAGACGAAGACGTTCGTCATGAAATATGGGGGGGATTCAGCTCTGCGGCGATTCTCGAATCGCCCGGTATCCATGAAATGCTTGAGCGTTACGTTCACTCAAGAGCATATGTAGACAGTCCCGATGCATTGTTTAGGGCTTTCGAAGACTATTCGGGCTCACTTGTGCCTTTTGCAACTGTCTTCATGTCGATTTGCCAAGTCTTTTGTGACGAACTTCGGGATGACACCCGCACTCCGGGATCGCGGCACGGCGCCAGCATTTCGACATTGTCCCCGCTGCTGTTGCGGCTTTATGAGCAGTCGGCACAGGAAGAATTTGCGGCCGTGAACAGGCAATGCCTCGATGCGTGGGATATGCTCTTTGAGAAGCGAGTCGGAACTGTTCGTGAACTGACAAGACAGATTGAGATGTAGTCAACGCCTGGACAATCCCCGCCGCGGGCGCACTTGTTTTATGCCTACTCCGCGTCGAGTCGCGGGCCAGTTGGTGTGGCGGCGGCTTTGGCTAGGCGGTCTTGGGCGGCGTGCATTTGGTCGGCTGTGGGGGCTTGGCCGGTGGCCATCATGTCCCGGATGCAGCTCGTAGGGCGGGCAAGTTCTCGCGGAGCGAGGTCTTGCCCACGGAACAGCCAACGCGTGGGCAACAAGTTGCCCACCCTACAACCAGTTGTGCTAGTAACCCAATACCCAAGACAGTAAACGGGCGATGAGCCCCAAGGGCATCGCGATCAACGCAAGCAACATCACTCTGGCAAGGATCCTCAGACGCCGCAACTCAACGCCCGGCAATAATCCTCGCGCAGCCATGGTCGTTACGAGGGAAATAACGGCACAAAATATGCCATGGAGCCCCAAGCATAGTATCCACTCGATCGCATTCAGCCGTTCTGATATCGCCACGAAGACCGCGATCACGGTCATGATGGCGATCAGCACCAACGAGATTGTCACCAGGCCACCAACAACCTTCCGCTCCGATGCAGGGAAGTCCAGCGCTGGGGATGCCCGTCGCAGGCCGATGCCCGCCGCCGTAACGGCCGCACTGACGACCTCGTCCAGTTTCTCAGTCCATTCGATCTGCACCGCTTCCTGCAACTCGTTCGCGGCCCCGTGAATGTCTTCAAGTCGCCGTGAGTGATCGACGGCCACGACGCCCCCCTGCCACTGCAAGGTCAAACCGTATTCCCACCTAACGGACGTCCCGCCGGACAGTAACCTCGACACCACGATCTCGGCCTCCTCGTAGGGAAGGGCCAGACTCGTCGTTGGCCACAGGCCGTGGGTTTCGATCTGGACCATCCGTTGGCCGGGATGGAATACCAGGCGATAGCATCGTGACGCCATCAGGACGCCGAAGACACCCATCACAAGAAAGAACGCACCAAGACATGCTCCGTAAACATGGAAGGGCTCGAACTCATACGGCAGGCCGTCGCCCGACATGATCCAGATAAGAGCCGCCGCGGTTGATAGGGCGGCCAGCGACACACCGATGAAGCCGATGCCGCCCAGCCGCAGATAGTCACCCAGCCTGACTGTGCAGGCGCCGCTGCGATCCACTCGAAGCTTAAATCTCCTGCCCACAAACATCCCTCCTGGTACATCTTGTGGCCTATATCCCTACGCCTACTCCGCGTCGAATCGTGGGCCGGTTGGTGTGGCGGCGGCTTTGGCTAGGCGGTCTTGGGCGGCGTGCATTTGGTCGGCTGTGGGGGCTTGGCCGGTGGCCATCATGTCCCGGAAGCAGTCGAACAGGTAGGTGGCGTCGTGGGGGCCGGGGGAGGCCTCGGGGTGGTACTGCACGCTGAAGACCGCGCGGTCGGAGCAGGTGAAGCCTTCGACCGTCATGTCGTTGAGGTTGATGTGCGTGATGGCGGCCCCGGCGGCGGCGAGCGAGTCGGCGTCGGCGGCGAAGCCGTGGTTCTGGCTGGTGATCTCGATCTTGCCCGTCGCCTCGTTGCGGACGGGGTGGTTGCACCCGTGATGGCCGAACTTGAGCTTGAACGTCCGCCCGCCGAGCGCCCAGCTCAGCAGTTGATGGCCCAGGCAGATGCCGAAGACCGGCCGCTTGCCGATCAGGCCCCGCAGCGTCTCGATCGCGTAGGTCACTGGCTGCGGGTCGCCCGGGCCGTTGGAGATGAACACGCCATCGGGCTTTCGCTGGAGAATCTCATCGGCCGACGCCGTCGCCGGGACGACGTGCACGCGGCAGCCGGCCTCGACGAGGTTGCGAAAGATATTGAGCTTCGCCCCGCAATCGATGGCGACCACGTCGTAGATTGTCCGCTCGTCGCCGCCGCGATGGGGCAGATCGAACTCGGTCGCATAGCCGTCGGCCCAGTCGTAGGCGGCCGCGGGTGTGACGCTGCGGACCAGGTCCTGCCCCGCCATCGACGGCAGCGAGCGGGCCTTGGCGACCAGCTCGGCGTCGTCGAGAGTTTCGGTGCTGATGACGCCGTTGACCGATCCGTCGGTTCGCAGCGAGCGCGTCAGGGCCCGCGTATCGATGCCGGCCAACCCCATCACGCCCGCCTCGGCCAGGTAGTCGGCCAGAGCCTGTTCGCTGCGGAAGCTGCTGACCACCGGCGAGAGCTCCTTGATCACGAACCCCGCCACCTGCACGCGGCGGTTGTAGCTCTCGACGTCGTCGCGGTTGACGCCGGTGTTGCCGATCTGCGGATACGTCATCGTCACGATCTGCCCGGCGTAGGACGGGTCGGTCAGCACCTCCTGATAGCCCGACATAGCCGTGTTGAACACCACCTCCCCACCGGCCGTCCCAGGCGCACCAAACCCCCGGCCGGTAAACACCAGCCCGCTGGCAAGCGCCAATTTGCACGTCGTGCGGGAACCCATAGCTCAACTCCGCGAGGATTGTGCAGCAGAGACGCATGGGATGCAAGGGGCGTGAGGTTTGGGGTTTGAGGTTTGAGGTTTGAAAAGAAGAAGTCGCCGTCGGTCGGGCTTTGCCCGACCTTACACGCCGAGCTTCGCTCGGCCAGAGGTGCGGCCGAAGGCCGCGTACCCCACACCTCACAGCTCACACCTCAAACCTCAAACCTCAAGCCTCAAGCCTCTGTCCTCACCCCTCTTTCGCTTCACAACACTTCTTATACTTCTTCCCCGAGCCGCAGGGGCAGGGGTCGTTGCGTTTGGGTTTGCCGTTGGCTTTGATGGGGTCGACTTTTTCGGTCTTGGCGATCAGGTCTTTCTCATCCTGGATATCCTCGAAGCTGCGCGTGCGGTTGGAGACGTCCCTGAGCTTCGAATCGTCCTTACGCTTGGAAAACCGGTTGCCGATCTTGTCTTTGGCCATGGTCGCTGACTCGCGTTGATCCTTGGTTCAACGGAAAACTATCACGCCTCTTTGCCGCAGCATTTCTTGTATTTCTTTCCCGAGCCGCACGGGCAGGGCTCGTTGCGTCCGACTTTTTGCACGTCGCGGCGGATGGTTTCCACCTTTGGCTCGGGGCCCGGGGGGCCGGCCTGGCCTTGCTGGCTGGCGGCGCCGCGTGCGAGGGCATCGTAGACCGACGTTTCCTCATGGCCCAAGTTCGAGATCTGATAGACGCTGGACATTTCCTGCCCGGTCGTCAGGCGGACCTTGAGGATCATGTCGGTGATCTTCTCGCCCACGCCCGCGAGCATCTGCTCGAACATGCGGGCGCCCTCGCGCTTGTACTCCACCCGCGGGTCCTGCTGGGCGTAGGCCCGGAGATTAATCGCATCCCGCAGATGGTCCATCGCCAGCAGGTGCTCCTTCCACGAGCTGTCGTAGATCTGCAGAAGCACGTACCGCTCGAGATGGCTCATTTCGCGGCGTAGGAACTGCCGGCCCGTCTCGATCAGTTGACCCGTCACGTCGCCGTCGAAGCTCTCGGGCGTCAGCACCGTATCAAAGGTGGTCCGGGCGAACTCGACGGCCTTGTCAACACTCGGGGCCGAGCCCAGGACCGAGGCGATCCGGCGGCGCAGGACGTCCTCGTCCCAGGCATGGCGGGCCTTGTCGGTCAGGGTCACGTGGAGGTCGGCCAGCTTCTGCCCGCGGATATCGTCGGTCGTCAGCGACGTGCCGAACTTCCGGTTGGCCCACTCGGCCAGGGCGCCCGCGGCGTAGACGTTCTCGCTGCCGGCCTGCCCGATGGTGTCGTCCAGCGCCTGCTCCACAGGGTACTCCATCTCGCGCTGCTCGTAGGCCCGCCGGACGTTCTCCAGCAGCACGTCCTCAGTCACCTCGGCCTCGTCGCTCAACTCGTCGGCCGTCACGTCGATGCCAAACTTGGACCGCGCCCACTCGGCCAGCGCATCGATCTCGTACCCGGGCCGGAGGTATTGGCTGGCCGGACTGAGGTCGATCTCGTCGATCCGGGCGAAGGCGGCCTCGGTCAGCTGCGCTTCCACCTCGTGCGGCGTCATCTTGCGCAGCTGGTTCTGCGAGAGATTCACGCCGAAGCGGCTCATGGCCCAACTGCTCAGGCCCTTCAGGTCCCATTCGCCGGGCTCGGCGTCCTCGATCATGTACTCGCCGAGCGTCGTGGTGATGGTGTCGGCGGCCTCGTCTTTCGCGCGGCTGCGCAGGTTTCGCTCCAGCGCGGGCCAATCGTCGGGGTCGGTGGCGCGGATGTCCTGGGAATCGATTGGCATCTGCAGCAGCGGCCGCGCCCAGTCGGCGATGCGTCCCCGCACGTAGTCGCCCTCCAGATAGTCGCCCACCGCCTGGCGCACCGAGTCGGTCAGCATCTCCTGGACCACGCTTCGCAGGTCGCGGCCCTCGAGCACCTGCTGGCGCCGCCCGTAGAACGCCTTCCGCTGGTGGTCCATGACCTCGTCGGACTCCAGCAGTTGCTTGCGGATTTCGAAGTTTCGCTCTTCGACCTTTCGCTGGGCCCGCGCGATGCCGTTGGATATCCGCTTGTCCTCGATGGCCATGTCGCCCTGCAGGCCCAGCCAGCCGAGCACCTTGACGGCCCATTCGCCGGCGAAGATCGCCATCAGCTCATCGCGCAGCGACAGGAAGAACCGGCTCGACCCCGGGTCGCCCTGGCGGCCCGACCGCCCGCGAAGCTGGTTGTCGATCCGCCGCGCCTCGTGGCGCTCCGTGCCGACGATGTGCAGCCCGCAGGGGACGTCCTCGCGGCACTCCGTGCGCCCGCGAAGCGGAAAATCATCGTCCACCTTGGGCTTGAAACAGTGCGCGCAGTTGGTGGCCGAGTCGTACTGGTCGCAGACCATGCAGCACTTGTTGACGCCGGCGGGATAGAGCGCATCCGGCTCGAATCCCATCGCCCGCACCTCATCGTCGGATGGGACGCGACATTTCTCGAAGACGACGCCCGGCCCGAGCTTGATATCCGTGCCGCGGCCGGCCATGTTCGTCGCGACGGTGACGTTGCCGACCATCTCCTTCGACTCGGGCTTCAGCGGGCTCTGGAAGCCGGCCTGGGCGACGATGTCGGCCTCGCGGCGGGCGTTCTCGGGGCGGGCGTTGAGCACTTCGTGCCTGATGCCGTAGCGCCGAGTGAGCATCTCGGAAAGCTTCTCGCTCTTTTCGACACTGGTCGTGCCGACCAGGACCGGGCGGCCCGATTTTGAGACGGTGTTGATCTCCTCGACCAGCGCGTCGAACTTGCCGTCGATGGCCGCGTAGATGCGGTCGTTGTAATCCATCCGATTGATGGGCCGATGCGTGGGCACGGCGGCGACATCGAGCTTGTAGATCTTCCTGAACTCCTCGGCCTCAGTCATGGCCGTGCCCGTCATGCCGGCCAGCTTCTTGTAGAGCTTGAAGAAGTTCTGAAGCGTGATCGTCGCGAGGGTCTGGTTCTCTTCCTTGACCTTGACGCGTTCCTTGGCCTCGATGGCCTGGTGCAGGCCGTCCGACCATTCGCGACCTTCCATCAATCGCCCGGTGGACTGATCGACGATGATCACCTGCCCGTTCTGCACGACGTAGTCGACGTCCTTTTCGTAGACGAGGTGCCCCCGCAGCGCCTGGTCCATCAGGTGAGGCCATTCCATGTTGCCGCCGACATAGAAGCTGCCCACGCCGGCGATATCCTGGGCGGCGCCGACGCCCTCGTGCGTCATGTGGACGGCCTTCTTGTCGCGTTCGGTCTCGTAGTGCTTGGTGGCCGCGGCCAGGGCGGTCTCGGCCTCGTCCAGTTGCCCCTCGGCCTGCTCGATCTGCTGGGCGATGGTCTCGGCGGCGTCGCCTTTGGTCTTGCCGCGCTCGCCGCGCAGGGCGGCCAGATCGCGACGGAGATTCTCAACGCGCGTATTGGCCTGCTCCCAAGGCCGCTGGCGGGCGATCACCTCGCGGGCGACGCCGTCGGCGCGGCTGAACTTCTCGGTCTGCCCGACGGCCGGGCCAGAAATGATCAGCGGCGTGCGGGCGTCGTCGACCAGAATGCTGTCCACCTCGTCGACGATGGCGAAATCCAGCGAGCCCTGGACCTGCGCGTCGACCGTCATCTCCATGTTGTCCCGCAGATAGTCGAACCCGAACTCGCTGTTGGTGCCGTAGGTGATGTCGCAGGCGTACATCTGCTTCTTGGTGGCGGCATCCATGCTGCGGTTGCTGATGATGTACCCGACCGTCAGCCCCAGCATCTCGAAGATCGGCTTGGCGAACTCGGCGTCGCGCTGGACGAGGTATTCGTTGACGGTGATGACGTGCGCATGCATGCCGCCCAGCACGGCCATGTAGATGGCGGGGTAGCAGGCGATGGTCTTACCCTCGCCGGTGGCCTCTTCGGCGATCCAGCCTTCGTCCAGGATCAGCCCGGCGGCTAACTGGACGTCGAACTGGCGGTGGTCGCGGGCCCGGCGCGACGCCTCGCGGACCAGGGCGAACGCCTCGGGGAGGATCGCCCTGTGCGATTCGCCCTTATTGCGGCGGCGTTTGAACTGCTCGGATCGCTCGAGAAGCTGCTCGTCGCTTAGCGCGCGCATCTGCGGCTCGAGGGGATTCATTTCCTCCGTGACGATTTTCATCCGCGCACGGATGATCCGCTCGTTGCGCGAGCCGCCGAGGATCTTTTTCAGGACGTTGCCGAAAAAAGCGAACATCGTTACATTCCACTCTGCTAGTAGGTTGCGTAGTATCACATGACGGGCGGCGACCCGTCAAGCTTGCCGCCGCCCGCCGGATCGCGCACTATCACTATGATAGCTGATGGACAGCGGGTCGTCAGCCCAACGCCGCCCCCACCGGGCGGCCAGAGGAGCAGGCTATGTCAGAGACACACACGCTGGGATTGGGACTGATCGGGTGCGGGGCGTTCGGGGCGTTTTGCCTCGAGGCGTTCAAGAAGCTCGACGGCATCGAGCCGACAGCCGTCGCCGACGTTGTCGCTGACGCCGCCGACCGGCTGGGCAAGCAGTTCGATGTGCCCGCCCATCACGACCCGGCCGAGTTGTTCGCCCGCGACGACGTGCATATCGTCCATATCGCCACGCCGCCATCGACGCATTGCGAGCTGGCCGTCGCCGCCGCCAAGGCCGGCAAACACGTGCTGTGCGAGAAGCCCCTGGCCACCAGCGTCGCCGATGGCGATGCGATCCTGGCCGCCGCCGCCAAGGGCGGGACCATCGCGCCGGTGAACTTCGTGCTCCGCTACAACCTCATCACCGACGCGGTCAAGGCCGTCATCGATTCCGGTGTGCTCGGCAAGGTGCTGGGCGCCCGGTTGACCAACTGCGCCGCCGACAGCAATCTGCCGCCCAAGCACTGGTTCTGGAACCGCGAGCTCTCCGGCGGGATCTTCATCGAGCACGGTACGCACTTTTTCGACATGTACCGCTATTGGCTGGGCCCGGGCGAGGTGATCGACGCCCACGCCGAGACGCGCGAGGGCACGGACCAGCAGGACCGCGTGATGTGCACCGTCCGGCACGACAGCGGCGCGGTGGCCAGCTACTATCACGCCTTCGATCAAATCTCCCCGATGGACCGCACCGACCACCGGCTGGTGTGTGAGTTGGGCGATATTCTCATCGACGGCTGGATTCCGCTGTCGATGACGATCGACGCCGCCCTCGACAACGAAGGCGCCGACAAGCTCGCCGAGATCCTCCCCGGCGGCAACCTGCAGACGCTCGAGGCGCTGCGGGGCCTGAGCATCATGGGCCGCGGCCAACGGCGCAAGGTCGAGCGGAAGATCCGCCTGACCTACGAGCCCTGGGTCGACAAGCAGGCCGTCTATGCCAACAGTGTCTGCGACCTGATGACCGACCAGATCGCGTTCATCCGCGACCCCAGCCACCCCCGCCGCATCGCCGAAGACAACGGCCGACTCTCCCTCGCCGACGCCTGCCGAGCAACGGAGATGGCGTCGTAAGGCTTGAGGCCTGGGGCTTGGGGCTTGAGGTCCGTGTCCGAACGGTGGGGGCAACTTGGGCTCGTCCAGCCCCAGATTTCTGTCGCCCCGCCGGGGCTCTGCGTCACCCGGACCTTGACCGGGGGCTCACGCCCCCGGCTAACTTCTAGCCGGCCCTTCGGGCCTGGGAAAAGAAGCGCGGCGCCCGTATCGGACACCGCGCTGATCTGACCTCTAATCTCTAGCTTCTCACCCAACAACGTTTTTCATCCTTGGTCCCCCTTCACAAAGACAACGTGTTGGGTGCCATCCCTAACCCACCGGACGGCGGAACCCAAGCCCCAGGCCTCAAGCCTATTTCTTCTTCCGCACGTCTTCTTTGATGCGTTGGATGTGGCCTCGGCCTAGGGCTTTGACTTCGCAGCCGAGCTCGAAGTAGCGGCGGATGTCCTCGTCGGAGAGGATGCCGAAGCAATCGATCACGGCCAGCGGAGCGCCGGCGGCCTTGACGACGTCTTCGGGGACCAGCTTCAGATACGGCTCGTGTGGGACGGCCAGGATGAGCACTTCCATCCCCTTCAGGGCGGCGGTCAGGTCCTGCTGGACCTCTATGTTGACCAAATCGTCCTGGTTGCGGAAGAACCTCGACCACGAGTGGCCCGGGGCGGGGTAGGTGTCCTGCTTTTCCAACTCGTACCAGTGCTCGACGTAGGGATCGTGGACGGAGATGTTCGCGCCCAGCTCGGTGAGCTTGCGGACGACCATCTCCGAGCCGCTGTAGCGCGTGTCGCCCACGTCCTGGCGATAGCTCGCCCCGGCCACCAGCACGTCGGCGCCGGCGACGTAACGGCCCATGTTCCGCAGGGCGTCGCGGGCCAACGTAGCGACGTGCAGGCCGCGAGTGTCGTTGATATCGATCGCCATCGGCGTAATCTTGAAGACCTGGTCGCCGTCGTCGAAGCCCAGGATGTGCTTGTAGGCCCAATAGCCCAGGCCGCCGTCCTTGGGCAGGCAATAGCCGCCGATGCCCGGGCCCGGGAAGATCATGTTGCTGTGCGTGGGCCGCATCTTGATGGCGTTGACGACCTTGATCAGGTCCACGCCGTTGCGCTCGGCGAACAGCGACCATTCGTTCAGGAACGCCAGGATCGTCGCGCGGTAGGAGTTCTCTACGATCTTGGTCGTCTCCGATTCGATCGGCCGATCCATCACCGTCAGCGGAAACTCCTCGGTATTGAGGACGTCGCGGAGGAATGTCTCCACGCGGGCACGGGCCTCGGCGTTGCAGCCGCTGCAGACGCGCCAGAAATCGCGGATGCTCGATATGTAGTCCTTGCCGGGCATGACGCGCTCGAAACTGTGAGCCAGCAGCGGCTCGGTGGTCATACCGCGCGCGGCGAAGGCCTTCTTCATGATCGGCCAGGCGACGAACTCCGTCGTGCCCGGGGCGACGGTGGTCTCGATCAGCACGAGGGCCTCGGCCGAGATCTTCTGGCCGATGGTCCGCATGGTGGCTTCCAGGGCGGCCATGTCGGCCTCCCCGTTGACCATGTGGCCGAGCTCGGCCTTGGCGTAGTCGCACTGCACGTCGACGACGACCACGTCGGCCAGCGCCAGGCAGTCGCTGTTGAAGGTCGCCGTCAGCGTCTTCTTATCGTTGACGCAGCGGGCGATCATCGGGTCGACCTCGGGGTCCTCGGCCTTGACGGGCGATTCGCCGCGGTTGAGCAGCGGGATCTTCCAGTAGCTGCGGACGGAGGGGCGCTGACAGCCGATGACGAACTTGCCGGGTTTGCCCGTTTTCTTGTCAACGGTATCGGCGACGATGGCGGCCATCACGGCCCCCACGAAGCCGACGCCCATCACCACAACGATCTCCTGGCCGTCGGCGCGGGCGGCGGCGACCAGGCCCTTCACCCGCTTCATCTCCGCGGCGTGCTCACTCTTGTCGGGGATCGGAAACTTCTCCCCTGCAGGGCTCACTGAAAAATCCGCCATCAATCTATCCTTTCAAACTCACACGCTCGGTGCGTGATTCGCTGAGAATCGGGCATCTTACACGATATCGGCCGGTCGGGTCGAGGCGATCTCCCGCCCCGCCGACGGCCGGCGACCAGGGATACATCGGACCGGGGCAGCAGGAATCTTTTACGGATTGATGGGAAGACAGCCCCCGATGGAGGCCGAAGGGCCGGCCGCACCGGCTACACGTTGACGGTGATTACCTTGGCGTCGACGTCGCTGACGTAGGAGCCGGCCTGTTTCTCTGCGGCCCGGCGGGCGAGGCGGCCGCGAAGGATCCCCCGGAAGTCCTCGATCTCGTCTCGCCAGGCCGACATCGCGCGGCCGGCGAGTTTGGCGGTCTGGACGAACTCGAGCAGTTTGCTGGTAAACGCCATTCGTCGAGAAAGCACCGCACGGATCGACCGACCGTTCCATCCGCCGAGGCGGTAGAACCGGTCGTGGGCCTTGTAGAGGACGTCCTGGAAGTTCTCGGCCCCAAGTTGGCTGTGATCGTAGAGGCAGTGCGTGCCGTCGAAGAAATCCCAGTCGCCGGGGAAGTCCTTGAAGATCAGGTGCGGACGATACTCGTCGAACAGGGGCGTGCCCGGAAACGGCGTGAGACAGCTAATCTGCAGCGAGTTGATCTTGTGGCGGACGGCGAAATTGACGATGCCGTCGACATGCCTCTGGCGGTGCTGCGGGCCGACGACAAACATGCCGTGAATCCAGAAGCCGTTCTCTTCGAGGATCCGCGTGTCGGTGGCCAGGCGATGCTCCAGCGACTCACTCCCGCGGTAGCCCTTCTTCCAGCCTTTGGCGGTGGCCTCGTCGATCGTCTCGTAGCCGATATAGAACGACTGCGCCCCGCCGCGCCGCATCAGGCGAATCAGATCCTTGTCCACCCGCTGCCGCGAGGCGTCTTCCCACATGAAATCGATGCGGCTTTGCGTGTTGAAACGGATCTGCAGCGGGGCCGTCCGCTTGAGCAGCTTCTTGAGCCACTCACGGTTCGACGTGAAGTTGTCGTCGTAATAAAAGAATTGCGGGAAGCCTCGCCCCGTGTAGACCTTCAGATCGGCCATGACCTTCTTCACCGACTGCTGGCGAACGCGGCGGCCGAACATGCGCGTCACTGAACAGTAGACGCAACCGTATGGGCAGCCGCGACTCGTCACGGCGGGCAACTCGTAGAGTTCCTTGCGGTAGCACTTGGCCAGCAGGTCTTCCTCGAACCGGTAGATCAGGTGGTGGTTCATCGCAGGCAGTTCGTCGAGATCTTCCACCGGCGGCGGCTCATGGATACCGTCGGCAACCTCACCGGCGGCGATGGCCTCGATGAGATACTCGCCTTCACCGCGGCAGACGATGTCGCCGTGCTGGAGCGCTTCCTCGGGACACATCGTCGCATGCACGCCGCCGATGGCGATTTTCGCCCCGCAGCCGTCCTCGCGCAGGATCGCGGCGATCTCGTACCCCCGAGCGGCCGTCGGCGTCATGATCGTCAGACAGACCACGTCGGCCGACTTGAGATCATCGTAGGCGACGGGGTCGTCGTCGATGAGCCCGGAGATGTTCTCGTTATAGATGCGGACATCGTAGCCGCGATTTTCGAGAATCGTCGCCAGCGAGATCGGCCCGGCCAGCGGCCAGCGCCGAATCCAGACGTTCAGCGGGCGTGAATGTCGGCCACGCGGCTCAATGAAACGAATTTTCCGCCGGCTACGCATGGATCAGAAATGCCGGACGCCCTACGATCGACTCCATTACGACCACAGCGCCCAAGCGACAAGGCTCCTGGACACGATTGAACAAATACCCGCAGGCCGCGGGGTTGTGTCGACATACTATAGCCTCGATCCCGCCAAAAGAAAGCCAAAAGCTTCCCCGCTCCGCCCTACCGGTTGCCGGTCGCCAGGCCGTTGCTGATGAGGTACTCGCGGCTCGCGCGGTGGATCTCCTGATCCACCGCGATGTTGGCCTACCGCGCCGGTTGCGATAGCGGGATCGACTTCGCTTTACGCGGCGGATCAGGTCGAAGATCCGCCGGGGCGGGAGATCCGCCGCGCAGAAGACGAACACATGCCTTGAGCTTCCGATGATCTCGCATACCGGTCCCTCAAGCCTCACGCCTCAAGTCTCAAGCTACTTCGTCCCTGTCGCCAGGCCGTTGCTGACGAGGAACTCGCAGCTTTCGCGGAGGGCGACCATCATGTCGCGGTCGGCTTCGTCGAGTTCGACGACGGCCCATCGCAGCGCGCTGCCCTCGGCGGCCTTCAGGCAGCCGGCGATATCGACCTTGCCCTGGCCCACCGGCGTCATGGGGCTGTCCGGATCGACCGGGCCGTCCTTGACGTGCATCAGCGGCATGCGGCTGCCGTACTGCTTGATCACCTCGATCGGGTCGACGCCGCCGACCTGCACCCAGTAGATGTCCAGCTCGGTCTGCAGCTTCGGGCACAGTTCGAACAGCCAGTCGAAGATCGAACGCCCCTCGACTTTGACGCTGAACTCCTTGTCGTGGTTGTGCATGAACATCGTCATGCCCAGCGCGTCGAGCTTGTCGATGACGGGGTTGATCTTGTCGGCCTCGGCCTTCAGGTCGTCGACGCTCTCGGCCTTCCAGAGGCCCATGTGGCTGACCATATCCAACCCCAGCGTCCTATAGGCCTCGATCGCCTGATCGAAATCATCGCCCATCACGTCCGGCCCGTGCGAGGAACTGATGGTCATGCCCAGATCTTCGACCATCTTGCGGAACTCGGCGGGCGTCAGATCGAAAAAGCCGGCCGGCTCGACGCCCTTGTAGCCCATCTCGGCGATCTGCTTGAGCGTGCCCGGCACGTCCTCAGCCATCTGCTCGCGAGCGGAGTAAAGTTGCACACTTATGGGGGCCATGGTCGGTTTCCTTCCTTATCCTGTATTGCCAAGCCAAGTGTCCACCGCACCGCGCGGCCCATGCTGCCCGGCGGCGTGACGGCTGGACAATAGGGATTCCGGCCACCCCTGTCAATGGGCCCCGGCGAGGGCATAAAAAACGACGAACGGACTCCTCTCTCAGCCGGAGTCCGTCCGTCATAACTCAGCCGCCGGGCGTTGAGGGCCTCGCTTCCGTCCGACCCGCGGCGAGTCTTGAGCAGCTGTCCGCTGCTTGGTAGTTCCACATAATCGTAGGCGCGCCGTCGGTGCGTCCGGACGAGGCGCCCGGGCGGGCGAGACATGTCGTCCGCCCGGAAATGCCGTCGCTCAGCGCCGCAGCCCGGCCGACCGGAACGGGGCAGCGGCTCCGCTCGGCGCGATCGCCAATCAAATGGGTGACCTCGCGCGAACAGCTGCGGCGCCGGCGACGAACAATCCAATGCGGCATCGGCTCGATCGCGCGACTCAGGTTGGTCGTGTCGCCGATCGCGATGCCGCGTGTGGAAACGACGGGCAGACTCAGCAGTCGCTACGAGCCCGCCCGCCGCGATTCAAGCCACCGGATCCGGATCAATAACCCTCGCTTATGCTCGGACCCGGGGCGAATCTAACGCTTTCATCAACAGCTTCAGACGTGAAACACATGCTGCGTTCTATATCGGATATGTCTAATTTGATTATAGCAACGCGCCCCACCGCCGACTCGACATTCGCGCGCACACGCTTTTTTTTTTGCGCCGAGCGTGCAATCAACGTCCTTGCATCCGGCCGCCGCCGGCCGGTATCATGGCGCGTCCTGTCGTTGGGTTTGCCGGAAGTCACACACTGGGGTCGAGGGTTTAGACGCCAATGATCTCACGCGTTCACAGCACTATCCTGCAGGGCATCGATGCGGTCGCCTGCGAGGTCGAAGCCGATGTCGCCATCGGCGGCATGGGTGAGATCAAGCTCGTCGGCCTGGCCGAGGCGGCCGTGAAGGAATCCGTCAGTCGTATCCAGGCCGCCCTCCGCAACAGCGGCTACCGCTGGCCCGGGCCGAAGGTCACCATCAACCTCGCCCCGGCCGATATGAAGAAGGATTCCGCCGCCTTCGATCTGCCCATCGCCATCGCCGTTTCCGTCGCCGGCGGCATGTACGCATCCGACAAGCTCGACGACTACGTCCTCATCGGCGAGCTGGCGCTCGATGCCCGCGTTCGGCCCGTCAAGGGCGCGCTGGCGACGGCGATGCTGGCCGCCGCCCAGGGCCGCAAGGGTGTGATCGTCCCGGCCGACAACGCCGCCGAGGCCGCCGTCGTCGAAGGCATCGACGTGATCCCCATCGGCCACCTCGCCGAGGCGGTGGGGTTTCTCACCGACGAGCTGCCCATCGATCCGGTCACCGTGGACCTCAATGCGATCTTCGCCGTCGCCAGCCGCTACGACATGGACTTCGGCGATGTCCGCGGGCAGGAGGCGGCCAAGCGCGCCCTGACCGTCGCGGCCGCCGGGCATCACAACATCCTCATGATCGGCCCGCCGGGCTCGGGCAAGACGATGCTGGCCAAGCGCATCCCCAGCATCCTGCCGCCGCTGATGATCGATGAGAGCCTCGAAACCACCCGCATCTATTCGTCGCGCGGGCTGCTGACGCCGGGCCAGTCGCTGATGGCCACCCGCCCCGTGCGGACGCCCCACCACTCGTCGTCGGCGGCCGCCCTGATCGGCGGCGGCGTCATCCCTCAGCCCGGCGAGGTCTCGCTCGCCCACCACGGCGTGCTGTTCCTCGACGAGCTGCCCGAGTTCGCCCGCCCCACGCTCGAGATGATCCGCCAGCCGCTCGAGGATCGCTACGTGACGATCCCCCGCGTCCACAGCACGATGAAGTTCCCCGCCTCGATCATGCTGGTCGCGGCCATGAACCCCTGCCCGTGCGGCTACTTCACCGACCCCAAGCGCCCGTGCAAGTGCTCGCCGTCGACGATCGAACGCTACCTCAGCCGCATCTCGGGCCCGCTGATTGACCGCATCGACATCCACATCGAAGTCCCCCCCGTCCCCTGGCGCCAACTCCGCGGCGACGCCGACGGCCTAACCAGCACCCAAATGCGCACCCAAGTCCTAGCCGCCCGCGCAGTTCAGCGCCAACGCTTCGCCAAGCCTGCGCAGGACAATCCGCAATCCGAAACCTGCCTACCGGACAGGCAGGTCCGAAATCCGAAATCCACAATCACAAACGCCTCCATGTCCTCCCGCCAGCTCCGCACGCACTGCCCACTCGACGACGCCGGCGAAACCATCCTCAAACAGGCCATGACCGAACTAGGCCTCTCGGCCCGAGCCCACGACAAAGTCCTCCGCATCGCCCGCACCATCGCCGACCTCGAAGCCGCCGACACCATCCAATCCCACCACCTCGCTGAGGCCGTGCAGTACCGGAGGCTGGATCGGAAGCTGTGATCGAGAGCGCCGCTAGAAAGGGACCATCATGAAATCGAAGTATATCTCACCAACACTTAATTCTGAGGCTTTCAATTGTCCTGCGTGTCACGTCTTCACGAAACAGTGCTGGTCCTTCCTCATTGGCTCTTCCCACGCGGACGGTTTTGGCCTCCAGATGAGTGACGAACGGTTTCGAGTATCTGTATGTGAACATTGCCGTTTTCCAACAATATGGTTGGGCGACGAAATGATCTACCCGAATGATCTTGCTGCCGAACCGCCCAATGTGGACTTGGATGATGATGTTAAGGCTGACTACAACGAAGCAAGAGCCATTGTCAATCGGTCTCCTCGAGGAGCTGCAGCTCTTCTGAGGTTAGCCATTCAGAAGCTCTGCAAGCAGCTTGGTAAGCCCGGCGACAATATTAACGCCGATATCAGTGCATTGGTTGCCGACGGATTGCCGACTCGCGTACAGCAAGCTCTCGACGTTGTGCGAGTGGTTGGGAACAACGCCGTTCATCCGGGGGCAATGGACCTGTCTGATGATAGAGAGACCGCCAATGCCCTCTTTGGGCTAGTGAACATCATTGCGGAAACAATGCTGACTGAGCCCCGTAAGATCGAGGAGTTGTACGCGGACTTGCCGGAAAGCGCGAGAGCTGCGATAGACAAACGGGACGCCTAGTTCATCGTTGGTGGAGCCGACCACTCGTTGCCAACGGAATTGGCGTGTGGAGGGCAAGCTCTGAAGCCCGTAGAAACTATTCGTCTCTTTCAACGTCAAGGTGCATCAGAAAGACCGCAAGGGTTCCCTCAAACTCACGGTCGCCGAAAACATTGTCACTGGGTAGCTTTGGAAGGTGGTCGAAACCATACTGGCGAAGGATGAATACAGAAAAGGCATCAACGTCGGGATTCACCACTTGGTCCCAAGCGTAGGTTGGTTCCCCAAGACTGAGATGCGTCCATGCTCTCGTGAAGTCGCAAATGTCCCTACAAAAGTGAACGTTTCCCAGAAACCCGTTGAATCCACCGAACGGGATGACGCCGTAACGTCGGATGATCTTCTCAAAGAAGTGGAATGACTCCTCGGGATGCCTCAAGAATGGACGGGGCCACCATGGCACGCTGTTGTTCAAAAGGCCTCCGGACTGGGAAGATGGCATCACCTGCAGAACCTGAATGTCCGAGGGGCTCAGCGTCTTCTTACCTTTGAGAAGCTCAGTGACCAGGGGAGCTGATGCCACGATCATCTCCCCTGGTGTTTGAAACAAACCATAGCTACCAAGACACCCGCTTTCATTACGGAACGCGATATCACGACAGTTTCGGAACATCCCCTTGTTTCCCGTAAACAAGGGAAAGTTCTTCAATAGGTATAGTTGCTCCAGGTCAATGCCCCATTTCCCAGATGAATCCTTCTTGTTCTGGATGATAGATATCCTTTGGAACAATCTTTCACCACCCGCTGAGACAAGAGAAATCACCAGCATGTCGCCTAGTTCCTTCGTAACGGGCTTGTCTCGGCAGTTGAACTCTACATATGAACGAGAACCGTGTATCATCTGAGATGCGAGGCTAATACCTCGATAACTCTTGCCGTCGATTGCGGCGACGAGCTTCTTGACCATGCCGACCTCGCCCTCACCTTGAGCGTAGGCTTGGCCCAAAGCCTCGTACATTGCTTGAGTCACTGTGGTCTGAAATCGAAGAAAGCCTGTATCCCTCTTGAGATCGCTGATCTTCTCGAATAAGCGCATCATGATGGGTCTTTCTCCTTCTCTTTCTGCCGAACGCTTTGCCGCTCAACGGGAGGGAAGTCCGTAGAGCGGCCGGTCGAGCGCCTGGTTAGAAGCTTTCTATCAATTCGTGAACATAATACGAAGGTGTTACCATGGCTATTTTCCCCCCAGTCTTGTCTGAGATAGTGCCATGCATAACGCCATAGAAACATGTACCATTCCCCGTCGTTGTCATTGAGCCTGCCTTGAAAACGGACAGATCAACGATTGGACAACCACTATATCCTCCAACGGAAGGGTTCTCTAAAGCAAAGAAAGTCTGTGGTGTCCTGGTGTCACCCCTAGGCAATGTTAGAAAGCCACTGGAAGCCTTTGATTCAAATGTAAGGGGACTAAAGTATCCTTGAGTACCTAATCCCAGCGGGAATCCAATTGATGTCAGAATTAGTTCTCTGGCTGGCGCTGACTTCTCTTCAGAAAAGAATTCTAACGGAAGAAATCTGTTTTTCAGGGAAGCCCCTGTTTGTGAATCCTGTGGGAACAGTTCAAATGCAGCCAAATCAGCTTCACTATGAGCTTTCCAGTCTAAGGAGGACTTTTCCACCAGCTTCTTAATAGGAATCGTAAGCGGCCTATCGTCGTCGTCCTTAACAACAATATTGTCATTGATGGATATGTCATCAGCAACATGCTTTGCTGTTAAGACAAATGGCCGATCACTGCAAGCAACAAGAGTTCCTGTTCCACCTATATCGCTACTACAAACTTGGTCTCTCAGATTAACTACCATTCTAGCGATCAGTTCAAGAGGCAGTATGTTACCCATCGTTCTCTTTCCAACAGTTGATCGAACGGAATTCCGTTGAGCCTTGGTCACGGGCCAGGCTATGCAGGATTCAGCATAACAAGGATATGGCCATGCTCAACGGAAAAAGAAAACGTCCTGCCGACCCGACTCTTGGGCAGACCGGCGGGCCGGCTGATGGGCCTGCCCGCCGTAGGCGGGTGTGAGAGTTTCAGGCGTGGTCGGCGCGGAGTAGGGCTTGGTCGGTGGCGTGTTGGCGGAGGGTGGAGAGGTCGGCGGCGGCTGGGGTGTGGGTCAGGTCGGGGAACTCGTTGGCTCGAAAGCATGGGCGGTATTGGCCCATGATGTTGATCGCGCAGCCGGGGGCGGCTTGGGCGACGGTGTCGATGACGCCGCGGCTGTTGGCGAGATCGTTGGGCATGACGAGGTGCCGGACCAGAACCCCCCGGGTCGCAACACCGCGCCGGTCGGTCTGCAGCTTGCCCGTCTGCCGATACATCTCAGCCAGGGCGGCGGCGGCGACGGCCGGGTAGTCGCTCACGCCCGAGTACGTCCGCCCGCGGGCGGGGTCGGCCCATTTGAAGTCCGGCATGTAGATCTCGATCAGCCCGGCCAGCAGCTCCAGCGTCTCGACCCGCTCATAGCCGCCGCAGTTGTAGACGACGGGCACGCTCAGCCCGCCCGAGCGGGCGATGGCGATCGCCTCGGCGACGGCGTGGGCGACGTGGGTGGGCGTCACGACGTTGACGTTCTCGCAGCCGTCGCGCTGAAGACCCAGCATCATCTCGGCCAACTGCTCGGCCGTCACCGCCCGGCCGCGGTCGCTGTGGCTGATGTCGGCGTTCTGGCAGAACACACAGTCGAGGTTGCAGCCGGCGAAAAAGATCGTCCCGCTGCCGCCGCGGCCGACCAGGACGGCCTCTTCGCCGAAGTGCGCCCCCGCCGAAACCACGACCGCCCGCTCGCCGATGCGACACGCCCCCACCTGCCCGGCCGTCCGGTCCACGCCACACGCCCGCGGACACAGCCCGCAATCGCGGATAAGCTCCCGAAGCTGATGCACGTTGTCCGCCAAGGCAGGCATGGCGCTAGTGTAGCAAAGCTAAAAGCTGAAAGCTTAAAGCTGAAATTCAAGAACGACCGCCGCGACACGATACCGATTCTTGTTTTCAGCTTTTGTCTTTCAGCTTTAAGCTTTCAGCTTTAAGCTTTTGTTTCCGCTCCTTTGTCGAAGTTCATGTGTTCTGGCGTGACGGCGCCGCCGGAGACGATGAACGTCATCGCTTCGTCGACCGTCCAGTCGGTGGCGGTGATCTTTTCGATCGGGACGATCTCGAGATAGCCCGAGGTCGGGTTGGGGGTGGTGGGCACATAGACGGCCGCGAGCTTTCGGCCGGTGTCGGAGTCCTCGAACGTTCGCGTCACCAGGCCAACCGTCTTCATCTCCGGCGACGGGAAGTCGATCAGGACGACGCGTTGTACGTCGTCGGGGCTGGTCTGGAAGGTCACTAGCAGCTTCTTGGTCGCACCGTAGATGATCTTGACGATCGGGACCTGCTCCATCACCCAGTCCAGCAGGCCGATCAATTGCCGACCGATGACCTTGGTCGCCATCCAGCCCAGCACCAGCAGGACCAACACGACCAGCACCACCGCCACGGCCGAGAGGAAGAACGGGTTGGTCACCGTCTCGGCCAGCCAAGGCGCGTGCGGGCGGATGGCCTTGGCCAGTTGCTCCACGGGCGGCCCGCCGACGGTCGTCAGGATCCGCACGACGAACGCCACGATCACCCACGTCACCGCCAGCGGGATGATCGTCAGGATGCCGGCGATTAGGTACTTCTTCATGGCGGCGCCGAACGGGTTGGATTTCTTCCTGGCCATTGGGGCCCCTTTCTATGTGTGGTCGCCCCGAAGTCTACGCGCCAGCGCCGGCGGCTGAAAGCTTAAAGCGGCCGGGCGGACGGCCGGGCGAGTGCGCCGGCGAGTTGGGGCAATATCTCGGTCGACAATACCAACCGGTGGGTGGCGGCGAAGGACACCATGAGGATGACGCATCCTGCCAAGAGTCTTGCCAAGAACGATGTTTTTTGATTGAACCCCCCCCGAATTTGAAGTAAACTACGCGTGTTGTGTAGAAACCAGCAGGCAATTCCTCGTGCTTTTGACAGAAACACTTCTGTTCCACTCGAGGAAGAGGAGGAGGCCATCTTGTGGAGGGCAAGCAAGAGAACCGTGACGGTGGCCCGCTGTATGAAGAACATCCATTGCGATGCGAACTTGAGACGAAGCGTTTACCAATACCAAAGCGAGGAGAAGCACGATGAAGACGATTCGGACCATTCTGCTTGGCTTGGCGCTAACCTGTGGGCTTTCGACCGTAGCTTTCGGCGCCACGTTCGTTCAGACAACCCCGTACTTTAGCGCCGGTGACAGCCCGTTCAACACGGCGGCGCCCGGGTACCAAATCGAAGACTTCGAGGACTTGACCTTGAACACCCTCGGCATTCTTTCGTGGAGCACCTCCTTTGGCTCAGGGATATCTACGTTCTCGGTCGATGCTGATGACGGCGTCATCGACGGGTCAGGGGCTGGGGGGAAGTCGCTGTCGGTTGTCACCAGTGCAGGGGTCACCGGGTTGTTTATCAACTTCGATAGTGTCACATTTGGGCAATTCCCACAGGACGTCGGCATTGTGGTCACCCTTGCCAGTGCATTTCCTCTGGTCATTGAGGCGTTCGACCCTCTGGGCTTCTCGCTGGGAACGACCACGGCAAACTTGGCCTTGTCATCGCCGACCGGCGATGATGTGTTCTTCGGCGTAACGGACGTCGGCGGGATTTCGAAGTTCCACGTCTACTCAAACAGCGCGGCCACGTTCCTCCATGTGGACCACCTGCAGTACGGCCCTATCCCCGAACCAGCCACGATGAGCCTGCTGGCCCTGGGCGGCCTGGCCTTGCTACGGCGCAAGTCGAAGACCCCCTAGGGGCGGCCGGGCGAGCGCGCAGGCGGGCGCGCCGGCGAGTTGGGGCAATATCTCGGTCGACAATTCCGACCGGCAGGTATATAGTAAAGGTGTTCAGCCGTGGCAAGGAGATCGTGCTATGACACGGATCCGAACTATCACCGCGTGCGTCGCCGTTGGGTTGGCACTGGCGATGTCAGCGTGCAACGACAGCCCATCTCAGGCCGCCAACCCAGCCGAATACCAGCCACCCGAAGAGGCCGCCATGACCATCACATCCACCGCCTTCGCCAAGGGTCAGGCCATCCCGGAGAAATACACGGGCGAGGGCGAGGACGTCTCGCCGCCGTTGGCCTGGTCGGACGCGCCGGAAGGCGTGCGGCAGTTCGCGTTGATCTGCGACGACCCCGACGCCCCCAGCGGCGACTGGGTCCACTGGGTGATCTACATGATCCCCGCCGACGCAGCCGGCCTGCCCGAAGCCATTCCCCCCGGCGAAAGGCCCGCCACGCCCAAGGGCTCGGCCCAGGGGGTGAACTCCTGGCCCGGGCGCATCCTCGGCTACAAAGGCCCCATGCCCCCACCCGGCCGCACGCATCACTACCACTTCAAGCTCTTCGCCCTCGAGGTGGTGTTGGACCTCGCGCCCGGCCTGGACAAGCCCGCCCTGCTGGCGGCCATGGCAGGCCACATCCTAGCCAAAGCCGAACTCGTCGGCACCTACGAACGCTAGGTGGTCTTACGTAAGTCCGTAGCGATCGAGCCGTCGATTCAGGCCCCGGGGGGCCGTCTTGCTTAGCCCGGGGCGAAGCCGTAAGCGTGAGCGCAGCGAGCAGTCGAACGGCGAGCCCTGGGGAGTGAACCGACCCATGGGAAAGCCCCAACGGGGCGCCTTGAGGGGTCCGATAGCCCTGGCTCGTGTGATGGCACGGCCTCAACAATGGTCTCAAGCGCGTGGCTGACAAAGCCAAGACACCCCTTGCGGGGCTTGCCGCAATACCGACGATAACCCAGGGCTTGGCCTGACGGCCTACGCCCTGGGCTGAGCAAGGGACCCCGTTGGGGCCCAACAATCAACAAGGCCGCGCAAGAACTACCCGGGCAGGTCGCACGCCCGCCGGGCGGACACCTGCCATCCAAACGCTACAGACTGATGGTAGGACGCTTAGTCGAGGCGACCAATATACGATGCGTTGTATAATGGTCGTGACTATTTTACGATGCCTGCGGGAACGGGGACCCAACCCGCGCTTCTAGTCGATCCCACCACCGCCACCACCACCCATCGCAACCAAGAACAGAAAGCTTATCGCCAGTAAACAGATGGCGATAATCACGGCGATGACACTGGTACAGGCCAACCTCATCGTCTGAAGAAAGACCCCTTCTTGTGGCGCACACGCTACGTATATCGGTCTATCGGCGCGTGGCTGTGGCATATCGCCCGAAATGCCTGTCTCAAGACTCATCCTGCAGAAGCGGCACACGAGGGCCACATACTTGATCTCTTCGCCGCAATATGGACATGCCTTCATGGCTGCCACAGTATTTCGCGTGCGGCAAACCGGGCATAATTCGATTTCACCCGCCAGCGAATCCGGCGCCTCCATAGGCGACCAGCAATCGGTGCACCGATAATAGATCATCGCTTGCCCTTTCGATGTGAGCCCACATGCGCACATTGCCCCCGCGATAGGCACAACTCAAGAGGCGCTTTGACGGGCGCGGCGGGTTGATTAGAATGGGTTGATGCAGGTCGTGTCCCTTCAGTCCGGCAGCAACGGTAACTGTTACGTCGTCGAAGGCGGCGGGGTTCGCGTGTTGGTCGACGCCGGGTTGAGCGGGCGCGAGGCGCGGCGGCGGCTGGCCTCGGTCGGGCGCGATATCGACGACACCGACGCCCTGCTGGTCTCCCACGACCACAGCGACCACAGCCGCTGCGCGGGGATCTATCACCGCATGTTCGGCGTGGAGATCCACGCGACAGCGGGCACGATGCGGACGGCGTCGCGGAAACTCTCGCTGGGCCGCCTGGGCCCGGTGCGGCGGTTCCCGCCCGGCCGGGACCTGCACATCGGCGAGCTGCGCGTCGAGACGATCCCCACGCCGCACGACGGGACCGATCCGGTCTCGTTCGTCTTCGATGACGGCCGGCGGCGGCTCGGCATCCTGACCGATCTCGGCCACGTCTTCGACGGCCTGGCCGACCTGATCGCGTCGCTGGACGCCGTCATCATCGAGAGCAACTACGACGAGCGCATGCTCGAGACCGGCCCCTACCCGCGATTCCTGAAACGCCGCATCCGCGGGCGCGGCGGGCACATTTCCAACATCGAGTCGGCCCGGCTGATCGACCAGGCCGGCGGACGGCTGACCTGGGCGTGCCTCGCCCACCTCTCGCAGACCAACAACTCCCCCGATACGGCCTTGCGAACCTTCCGCGACGTGCTGGGCGATGGGCCGGCCCTGCACCTGGCCGGGCGGCACGCGGCCACCAAGATCATGACCGTGTAGATCCGTGTAGATCCAGGAGAACCGAATGGGCGCGCTTGCGATCGTTGTGGTCACCTTTGTCGGCTATCTGGTCGTCTATCACACCTACGGGCGATTCCTGGCGCGCAGGATTTTCCGCCTGCGGCGCGACGCCGAGGTGCCGTCGAAAGTGTTCGCCGACGGCATCGACTTCGTCCCGACGCGCCGGAGCGTCATCTTCGGGCATCACTACACGTCGATCGCCGGCACGGGCCCGATCGTGGGCCCAGCGATCGGCATCATCTGGGGATGGGCGCCGGCGCTGATCTGGGTGTTCGTCGGTTCGATCGTCATGGGGGCCGTGCACGATCTGGGGGCGCTGGTGATCTCGCTCCGAAACGAGGGCAAAAGCATCTCGGAGATCGCCGCCCGCTACATCAGCCGCCGCGTGCGAACGATCTTCTTCCTGATCGTGTTTTTGGCGCTGCTGATCGTGATCGCCATCTTCGGCGTGGTCGTCGCGACGATCTTCAAGATCGCCCCCAAGTCCGTGATCCCCATCTGGTGTCAGATTCCCATCGCCATGATGCTGGGCGTGGCGGTGTATCGCTGGCGGGCCAATCTGGTGCTGGCCACGGTCGTCGCGGTGGCGGCGATGTACGCAACGATCTGGCTGGGCGCCGCCGGCGGCGACGTCGTCATGCCGGATCTGACGGTCGGGACGTTCGTCCTGCCGGCGACGGGTGTGTGGGTGCTGATCCTGCTGGCGTACGTGTTTGTCGCCTCGACGCTGCCGGTGACGCTGTTGCTGCAGCCGCGAGACTACATCAACGCGTGGCAGTTGTTCATCGCGATGGGCTTGCTCGTCACCGGCATCGCGGCCGCGGCGCTGGGCGAGGGGGGCCTGCCGATTGTGGCGCCGGCGTTTCGCGCCGCCCCGCCGGGGGCGCCGCCGATTGTCCCGTTCCTGTTCGTGACGATCGCCTGCGGGGCGATCTCGGGCTTTCACTGCCTGGTCGCCTCGGGCACGTCCGTCAAACAGATCCGCTGCGAGACCGATGCGCTGTTCGTCGGCTACGGGTCGATGCTGCTGGAAGGCGCCCTGGCCGTGCTGGTAATCGTGGCCGTGGGGGCCGGCATCGGAATGGCCTATTCACAGGGCGGACAGACGCTGACGGGCACGGCCGCGTGGGACGCCCACTACGCCACATGGTCCGGCGCCAAGGGCCTGTCGGACAAGGTCAACGCGTTCCTCTTTGGAGCGCGGAACCTGCTGGTCTCGCTGGGGCTCAAGCCCCAGTTCGCACTGGCGCTGATGGGCGTGTTTGTCGCGTCGTTTGCCGGCACGACACTCGACACGGCTACGCGCATTCAGCGCTATGTCATCAGCGAACTGGCCGGCGACCTCAAGCTCAAGCGCCTGGCCAATCGCTGGGTGGCCACCGCCATTGCGGTAGGCTCGGCGGCGGCGCTGGCCTTCACCGCGGGCGCCAGCGGCACGGGCGCGATGACGCTGTGGCCGATGTTCGGCGCGGTCAACCAGCTCCTGGCGGCCCTGGCGCTGCTGGTGGTGACGATCTATCTGCGCCGCCGCGGCGGGTGGGGGTTCGTTCTCACGCTCGGGCCCTGCCTGTTCATGCTGGTGATCACCATGTGGGCCATGATCAGCAACGAGATCAACTTCCTGACCATGCCGGTCGCCGAGGGCGCGCTCGCCTATAAGAAATGGGTTCTCGTGATCATAAACGGCGCCATGCTCCCCCTGGCGGCCGTGGTCGCAGCCGAGGCCCTGACAACGCTGGTCAAGCCCAACAAGCCCCCCGCCGAGCAAGCGGCCTGAACGTCGACAGTTGGACCGGGAAACTAGCTCTTTCTGGTCTTCTTCTTCGTCGCCTTCTTCCGGGCCGTCTTCTTGCCGACCGCTTTCTTACCGGTGGCTTTCTTGCGGGCCGTTTTCTTGTGGGCGGGCCTGGCGGCGACGCGGGGCTCGAGGATGTACTGTCCGCGGCCGAGGTCGAACGCGTCGTGCACGATGCGCAGGGCCTTCTTGGCGGACCTGGCCTCGACCAGACAGGAGATCTTGATCTCGCTGGTGCTGATGTTCTCGATGTTCACGCCGGCCTTGCCCAAGGCGCTGAACATCTTGAAGGCGACACCCGCGTGCGTTCGCATGCCGCCGCCAACGATGGCAACCTTCGCGAGGTGATCTTCGTAGACGGCCTTGCACTTGAGCTTCTTCGACAGATCGTTGACGACCTTCCGGATGTCCGGCAGGTCGGTCAGGTCGATGGTGAACGACACGGTGGCCGTCTTTCGGTCGACGACGGTCTGGATGATGTCGTCGACAATGATGTTGTGGTTGGCGACGACCTGGAAAATCTTTGCGACGATGCCGGGCCTGTTGGGCGTTCCGGTCAGGGTCACGCGCCCAAGCTTTTCCTTGAGGGCCGCGCCCACGACGACGATTCTCTCCATGGCTTCGGTGGCAGGCACGATCAGGGTTCCTTTCCTGTTATGGTTGGTGTTGCGAACGTGGATCGGGACGTTGTGGTGCATGGCGAGTTCGACGGCGCGGTCCTGCAGGACGGCGGCGCCGAGGCCGGCCAGTTGGAGCATCTCCTCGTAGCTGATGCGGTCGACCTTGCGGGCGTTGGGGACGATTCGCGGGTCGGCGGTGAACACGCCGTCGACGTCGGTGAAGTTCTCGCACACGCCTCCCAACGCGGCCGCCATCGCCACCATCGACACATTGCTTCCGCCGCGCCCCAGCGTGGTGACGTGCCCATCGGGCGTGATGCCCTGAAAGCCCGCCACGATCACGATCCGTCCGGCGCGGAGATGTTCGCGGACGCGTTCGGCGTCGATGCTCTTGACGCGGGCCCGCATGTGGACCTCGTCGGTGATCAGGCGAATCTGCGCCCCGGTCAGGCTGATCGCATCGACGCCGCGCGTGTGCAGCGTCATCGCCATCAGGGCGATGGTCACCTGCTCGCCGGTGGCCAGCAGTTGATCCATCTCGCGGCGCGGCGGGTCCTTGGTGATCTGGTGGGCCAAGTCGATCAGGGCGTCGGTCCTCTTGCCCATGGCCGAGACCACCACCACAACCTGGTTGCCCGCACGCCTGCACCGGATGGCCCGGTCCGCCGCCCGCCGAATCTTGTCGGCGTCGGCGATACTCGTGCCGCCGAATTTCATTACGACCACGCTCATCGTTATCTCACCGTTAGAAAGTATTCCATTAGTTCGCACCCGGCCTTGATGTGGATGTCCGCCTTGGCGGCGGCCGCCTCGCTGAACGGCAGGTGCAGGACGCTCTTGACGCGCTCGCCGGCGACCACGAACGGCACGGCCGCATTGGTTCGCTGTCGCGATTTGCACACCGTCGAGCGGCTGGGCGCCACCAGCATGCGCCAGTGGCCTTGCTCGCCGCGCAGCCGGCGAATCGCGCCGCCGACCACATCGCGGTCGATGGCCTCGATCGCGGCGATCTTGCCGGTCACGTCGCCGGCCAGGGCGGCGTCATCGGGCCAACTAACGTGCACGCACACGATGTCGCAGGTATCGATGGCTTCGACGGCCGCCTCGGCCAGGGCCGACAAATGCGTGTCCGTGTAGCCCTCGCCTGTGGGAATATCGATCACGTCCCACCCGACCAGCCGCCCGAGCCCGCGAACAAGCGGATCGGTAGCCAGGATCGCCCCGCGACAGCCAAACCGCTCGGCGAACGGCTCGACCGGCTGGAGCACCCCTTCGCCCCACAGCCAGATGCCCGTGATGGGGCTTTCGCCGAGTTCCCGGCGAATGGCGTTGATCTCGTGGCCCTTCAGCGCCTCGGCCGCCAGGGCCATGATCTCCTGCAGCCGCGAGGCATCGGGGCCCTTGGGGGCGCCGCGGCGGATCGCCTTGCCCACCACCTCGTAGGGGCACGTGGTCTGCACGTCCAGCGACTGGGCCGACGTCATCAGGTGCCGGTGTCCGCTGCCCACGTGGAACGTCAGTTGCCCGGGGGCCAACTGCTCGTTCAGCAGGCCGATCACGGCGACGGCTTCCTGGGGCGAAACGGTCCCGGCCGTTGCGTCGGTCAGCGACTTGCCCGCAACGGTCACCAGGTTGCATCGAAACACCTGCTCGCCGGTCGGCAGGTCCAACCCCAGCCCCAGCGCCTCCAGGGCCCCGCCGCCGAGGGCGAAGCTGCCCGGATCGTAGCCCAATAGCGCCATCAGCGCATCCTGCGGCACGTGCGGATGGCGCCGGTCGGTGAACCGGACGGTCCCGCATCGGCCCTGCACCGCCAGCCAATCCATGTTCGGCGTATCGGCCGCGGCCAGCGGCGTGGTGTGGGCCAGTTCGGCTATCGGCTGGTCGGCAGCGCCTTCGGGGATGACGATTACGTATTTCATGGCTCGCGTGGCGAATCCTCATCCTCCGCCGCCGGTACGATCCACAGCGGCGAGGATGGTCCTTCGCTGGTCAGCACCAGCGTCTTGCCGTCGGCGTCATAGCAGATGCTCTCGCCCTGGCGACGACGTGGCAATTGTACACGCCCGCCGCCGCGGCGAAAGGCCCCAGCCCAACTCTCTCCGTCACGACGGACATATTCGGTCGCATTGCCGTAGTCGGCCACGATCGCCCGCCGCCCATCCGGCGATATGTCCATGGCCGTGACCATCGGGATCCAGGGACTTGCGATACGGACCGGCACATCGACCAGGCCCGGCAGCCTGAGCATACATCCGCTCAGCACGGCCTTCACGCGCCCGCGATGCGACGCCGGAGGCAGGGGCAAGATGTAGACCCCGCAAGGCCCCAGGACCGTCTTGCTGACCAGGCAAACGACGCCCGCGGAGACTTGGACGGGCATTGACGACGGGGCCACGAGAGAGAAGCCGAATGGCCGGACGCTGGTCGTGTCCACGGCGACCGCCTCGCAGTCGCGGGGGCCGTCGGGATAGCGAAACTCGATGGTCGTCTGCACCTCGGCCGAGAGTTCCCGGCCGACCTGGGCTGGATCGACAGCCGGTTCGGGCACGATGTACAGTTGGCAACGATCGCGCTGGGCGTTGTTGTCGCCAACGTCGGCAATGAGAAGGTACGCCTGGCCGTGCAGTTCGTAGCTGGCGAGGTCCTCCCAATCGACGTTCTCGGCCCCGGTGATCGTGACGGTCGCCAGCGTTCGGCCTTGGCGGTCGATGGCGAACAACTGCGGCGGATCGCCCGAATCGTTGTGCGTCCAGAAGACCCCCGGCGTCCGCCGACTGACCGCCAGGCCGCTACTTTCATGGATGCGGGGATCGGTCAGCGTCGCCTCGCGCCGGGCCGGCCCGTAGGCAACGCCCCCGGGCTGGGGCCCGCAGGCCCCGATCAGAGCGCCCGCGGCGACAGCCGCGAACAGTCGACAGATTGATCTGAGCCTTCTCATAGGATCGGTCCCGTGGGCTAGATGTCGAACGTCGCCATGACCGGCGCGTGGTCGGAGGGTTTTTCGCCTTTGCGTTCGTCGCGGTCGACCTCGGCGGCGCTGCAGCATCTCGCCAGCGGGTCGGTGGCGAGGATGTGGTCCAGCCGCAGTCCGTCGCCCTTGGGAAAGGCCAGACGGCGGTAGTCCCACCAGGAGTAGATGCGGCCGTCGGGGTGATGCTTTCGAAACACGTCGACCAGCGGCCAATCGAGCAGGCCCCGGAAGAGCTCCCTCACCCGGTCATGGCAGAGAACCGAGTCGGCCCATTCGTCCGGATGGGCGACGTCGCTGTCGTCGGGGGCGACGTTGAAATCCCCACAGACGGCCAGCAGATCGGTCGCCTTGGCGGTCTTGGCCAGCCAGGCGGCGAGGGTCTTGAGCCAATCCAGCTTGTAATCCCAGTGCTCGCAGCCGACCTCTCGGCCGTTGGGGACGTAGACGTTGACGATCCGCACACCGTCGACCGTCGCGGCGATCAGGCGGGCGTGCTCGTCGTCGCCGAGGCCCTTGTGGATGTCCGTGGGCTCGGCGCGGCTGAGGATGGCCACGCCGTTGTAGGTCTTCTGGCCAAGGACGGCTGCGTGGTAGCCGGCCTGCTGGATCGCATCGAAGGGGAATACGTCCTCAGCCCCTTTGAGCTCCTGCAGGCAGACGACGTCGGGCTTGTGGCGGGCCAGCAAGGCCAGTAGCCGCTCCAGCCGCGAGCGAATCGAATTGACGTTCCAGGTGACGAGCTTCATGACCCGGCCATGGCCCAATCGACGTCGAACCGCGCCGAACAGCTCGGGCAAATCAGCACGATCCGAACTCCCCCGCTCTCGCGCCGCACGAACGAGACGTGAAATCCGTTGGTGTAGTCGCACTCGGGGCACGCCCGCAGTTCGTCAGCGATCTCAAGGCGTTTGGGTGTCTTCGCTTGGCTCATCATCCGATCCTTCCGCTGCATCGGTGGCCGGGGCTGGAGTGTCCGCCCCCTCGCCGGGGTTGTGGTCCCACTGACAGATGAAGCCATACGCCCTCGCAGCCGGCACAGCCCGCCACTTGCCTCGCGTTCTCGGCCCCTCATACGGCACTTCGAACAGGATCGTCGCCGCCGGCGGGCCATAGATGCCGGCCCCCTCGTTGGTGGTCAGCCAGTTGGTGTAGTCGAGCGCCTTGCCTTGGGCCGTCTCCCACGCTTCGTCGGTTGGTCGGTGCGCGTCGATCCACATCGGCTGGCTTTGCCGGGTGAACATGGTGGCCAGATCGTTGGTCGCCTGCGAATCGATCTGAATCAGCCGCCCGCCCAGCCGGGCGCATATCTGATGGGCCTGGTCCCAGGTGACGGCTTCGTAGTAGGCCTTGTACCATTGGCCGCTGTGGCCGATCGCATCGGTGATCGCCCCGGCGGTTTCGGTGACGATCGCATCGAGCCCCAGTTCGGTCGGCTCGTCGGCGCTATCCCATTCGCACAGGAACACCGTGACGCCCGTGGGCGCGACGTCGTCCCACTCGGCCGCGCCGCCGAAGCCGATCAGGGCCACGTGCTGATACCCGTCCGTATTGTTCGGTTCGCCCGCAGCCCAGTTGGCATGGGTGACGGGCCGGCCGTCCACCCATCGCCAGTCTCCCTCGACCTCGTCGTCGCTGGCCCCGATGAAGGTCAACTGCCCGCCGGCGAGAATAAAAGCGACCGTGTTCTCCTCGTCGCTGTCGATCGTGATCAAATGCCCGCCCCACGATTTGCAGATGGCCTTGGCCCGCGCCCAGGTGACGCCCTGGTTGAACAGCCGATAGCGATGGCCCTTGTAGATCACATCGTCGCCGCTCACGTCTATCGCCAGCCCAGTCGCCTTGCGACGATCGGGCGGGCGGGGATCGTCATCCCACTGGCAGATGAAGCCCAACAGATCCGATTCCCGGGCGGGCTCCCACGCCCCCGTTCCGCGCCACCCGACGTAGGCGAACGCGTCAGCGGCGTCGACGGCCTCGGCCCCTTGCCGCCAATGGCCGCCCTCGGCGACCCGGCCGTCCAGCCACTGCCATTTGTCGCGCCCCGCCGGCTTGCTCAGGCCGATCCAGCCGGCCCTGCCGCCCGCGAGGTACAACAGGTAGCTGTTGACCACGCCCGAATCGAACACCGCCAGACGCCCGCCCATCGCCTCGCAGCGGCGTTTGGCCTGAGCCCAGGTCAACGGAATGTCGACGTAGCGGTAGTAGCTGCCGCCCAGCTTGGCGACATCGCCGCCGGGGCGAAGGATGAACTCGGGTAAGGGCTCGCGGGCCAAGGGGGCCGGAGATTCGTCCACACACATGCCGGCCAGGTTGAGCGTCTCAGCCGTCACCACCCCCAACGCACTGACGCCCTCGCCCATGCGTCCAGCCAGCCCGACAATCGCTCGCCCGTCGCCGCCGAGCGTCTTGCTCACCTCGCCCCAGCCGTAGACGGCGCTCGTGCGGGCGCTGCCGGCGTCCAGACGCCCGTCGGCCAGAACGCGCATGAACACCACGCTGACGCCTGTGAGAGTTTTGTCGCCATGAATGCGCAAGGCCCCGACGGCATAGCCGGCGGGAGCGGCGATCTCCAGCACCTCGCGGTCGCTTCGGCCGGCCGTCGGGCCGAGATGCCGACCCGTCGGTGTCCGATAGACCGGCTGGATGGTCGTGATCGGCGCATCGGCCGACGCCTGCAGGCCCAGCCGCACGCCCGCCAACCAGCCCGGGCCGCGCAGAACATCCTCAAACGGCATGCCCTCGTCGCTGCCGATCGGCGTCGTTCGATCCAATTCGCTCTCGGCCGGCACGTCATCGTAGCCGGCAAACATGGGCCCGGCCGGCTGGGTCGACGGGTCGCCGACGCCAATCTGTCCCTTGGGCGGCATACGATCCAGTGTGCGGTAGTGAAGGTCTGTGAACTGACAGATCGCACGCCTCCCCCCCCCGTGACAGGTCAGTGTCAGTTGCGATTCGGAATCGAGCGGCGGATCGATCAGGTCTTTCTTATAGACCACGAGCTTGCCGTTGACATAAATGGCGACCTGTTTGTCAAAGATCTGCAGGCAGAAGGCATTCTTTTCGCCCAGCGGAATCATGATCGTCTGACTCCTTTCATTCCGGTTGTTCTCATGATTTCGGTCGAACCGAACGAGGCCGCTCCGGGAGAAGCTGAGCTTGTAGGATGTCCTTCCGTCGTCGGTCTCCAGGGACAGGCCGCCTTCGCACTTGGTAACCTTCCGGTCGGGCAAGATCACCTGTCCGTGCACTGAAAAATGCGAGCCCACCGGCTGCGTTCGGGTCAGGCTGACGGCCCCTTTCGTTGCGTCCATCACGATCGCGCTGCCGGAGCCCCTGCGGGCGGCCCCCCGATCCAGCCGCCATCCGGCCAGGTCTGCACCCCCCGTCAGAGCCTGCCATCCGCCGCCGGCGAGAGTTTCAGTCTTCACCACCTGGGCCATGGCCTCACGCAGATAGGCCATCACTGCCCCCTCCTGGTGATACTGGCGGGCGATGGCGCGCAATGCTGTGGCGGCCCGGTCATAGCGTTCGTTGCGGAAGGCTGCCCGGGCGCGGGCCAGCGCGTCGGCGTGCGGGCCTGTCTCGACGATAATACGCCCCACGGCCACCGGCGCCGCGGTGTCGGAATCGGTGAAGATCTCCTCCGCCGTCGCCCACCACGGGCCGACGTCGTCCAGATCGAACAGCCACTGCTGCGCTTGGGGCCAGGCGTGCTGCTCGTAGGCAACGCGAAGGCCCGCCAAGCGGACCCTCGCGGCGAACGAGCCTGTCGCGTGGGTGTCGGCGTAGCGTTGGAACATCCGACGAATCTGGCCCTGTTCGAGGGAGGGTTGCGACCAGAGCGGCCGCCCCTTGTGCCGGCCGGCGGCGACGATTGCCTGATAGGCGACCAGCGGCACGGCCGTGTCGTATCGCTCGGTCTGCAGGCATTGCCCGGCGAAGGTCCGCAGGTCCTCGACGACCGGGCGATTATGGGTGCGCTCGATCATCGCGATGCGGTTAGCGTATGCCGGTGCGTAATCAAACTGGGCGGCCAGGGCCCGTTCGAACCAGGCATGAGCGTCCCGGCTGTCGTAGAACAGAAGCCCCAGCATCTCGGCCGCCGCCTCGGGCCGATCGGGACGGTCGTAATAGGCGGCCTTCAGGAGCCGGCGCGCCTCGGGGTACGCGGGGTGCCGGTCCGACGTGCGCCGCACGGCCACGATGCCGCCACGCTCGTCGACGACGCCGACGTGATAACGGGCCGTCAGCATCTTGACCGTCCACGGGGACGAGTCGCTCTGCCGGCCGGACGCTTTGGCGAAACGCCACCTTCCGGCGGCCCCCAGGTTAGCGAACCATGGGTCGGTCACAATGGCCAGCAGCGCCCGCTGGTCGTCCTGGCCATAGGCCGCGCTGCCGACGGCGCGGAGGAAATGGTCGTGGGCGATCTCGTCGTAACGCTTGGAGACCGTTGCCTGCCCCCACACTCGCATGAGTCTCGCCAGCCTGGCGGCGGCCGAGCCCGCCAGGAGATCCGGACCGGCCGGTCCGTTCAGGTGGGCGACCCCTTCGCGCAGATAGGTCATGGCTTCACCGTCCAAGCCCGTCTCGTCCAGAGCAATACCATACGCCGTCCAGACGATCGGGTCGTCGCAGCCGGCGACGAGGAGTTCTCGCCCGGCTGCGGCCAGGTCGTCCCAGGGCGGGGCCTGCGTGGGCACATCACGATGGGCGGCCAGGCGCGCGGCGACGGCGGCAAGAAAGGCCCGAGCGTCGTCATCCCAGGCGGAATTGGCTTGGCCGCCGGCGGGGTAGGCGTCTGCGAGGTTGCGGGTCCACAGCGTCTGCCGGCCGGCGACGACGTCGGCCATGCTAACGGTGTTGGGAACGTTGGGGACGCGTTGGCCCCAGGCGGCCGTTGCCCACACGAGAACCAACGCGACGATTGCGATTGTGTTCTGTCTTGTCATGACCCCGCCGGAAGCCGCCCGGCCATCGCTGGTGACGGCGGATGCGCAGCCTGTGCGATCGACTCGGGGGAATTATACCGCGGAAGACAAGATGATACGAGGACTTGATGTCAGCCCAGGCGCACAGCGGAGGAAGGGCGATGGGGCCGGCGGATCAGGCGGCCGCGGCGCGGGCTTCGGCCTTGGCGGCCTTGCGGGCGCGCTCGCGGGCCTTGCGCTTGGCGTTCTTACGGCGGGTAATGATCTGGTTTTCGCGTCGTTTGTTCAGACGGTCTCGTCGGCGTCCCACGGCGGTTCCTTTCGGACAGACTATTATGAACCCCGCAGTATACCGTCTCCCCCGGCCGAGAACAATGCCCCAAATGGGTTTGCCACGCCCGCCGGCGACCACCCTTGACGGCAGCGGGCGCGGCGGGCTATCTTGCGACTTCAGTTTTCTCCAAGGGAGTCGGACCATGGCCAAAGCTGCCGCACTGATCAAAACCAAGATTGTCGCCACCATCGGACCGGCCAGCCGGGACCGGCGGATGCTGGAGAGGCTTATGGCGGCTGGGGTGGATGTGTTTCGCCTGAACTTCTCCCATGGCGCGCGGGCCGAGCACGAACAGGCGCTGCGGACGATCCGGGCCCTGGCCGGTCGGCGGGGCGACGGGCCGGCTGTGATGGCCGACCTGTGCGGGCCGAAGATTCGTGTCGGGCAGATCGCCGGCGGCGGCGTGCTGCTGGTCGAGGGCGCCGAGGTCACGATTCAGCGCCGCACCGTGGTCGGGACAGTCAAGCGGTTCAGCACGACGCTGGCCGAGCTGATCGACGACGTGCGTAAGGGCCAGCGGATCCGCCTGGACGACGGCAAAATCGAGCTGGAGGTCATCCGGCGTCGCCTGCCCCAGGCGATCGTCTGCCGCGTCCTGACCGGTGGAATACTGAGCAGCAGCAAGGGCGTCAACCTGCCGCAGACGGCCCTGAAGCTGTCGGCCCTGACGGAAAAGGATCGCGCCGACGCTCGCTGGCTGGCCAAGCAGGATATCGACTACGTGGCGCTGTCGTTCGTTCAGCGCGCCGCCGACGTCGAGGCCCTTCGAAAGATCCTTCGCGCCGGGGGCAGCGACGCGCACATCATCGCCAAGATCGAAAAGCCCCAGGCCCTCAAGAATATCGACGGCATCCTGGCCGCCGCCGATGGGATCATGGTCGCCCGCGGCGATCTGGGCGTGGAGATGTCGCTGCCGGAGGTGCCGCTGGCCCAGAAGCGCCTGGTCCGCCTGGCCGCGGCGGCGGGGAAGGTCTGCATCGTGGCCACCCAGATGCTCGAGACGATGACGGAATCCGCCTCACCCACGCGGGCGGAGGTCTCCGACGTCGCCAACGCCGTGCTCGACGGGGCGGACGCCGTGATGCTGTCGGGCGAGACGGCTATCGGAAAGTATCCTGAGAAAACGGTCCGCATGATGGACAGCATTCTGCGGGAGACCGGGCAGTACCACGACGAGCTGCGCCGCGAGGGGACCGTCCGCATCGTGTTGCCGGAGGCCTCCGCCGTCGGCGAGGACCTGCTGGCCGTTGCGCGGGCGGTGGCGGCGCTGGTTGACGACGAGCGCGTCAAGGCGGTGGCGGCCTTTACGATCTCGGGCGAGACGGCGCGGGTGCTGTCGCGGATGCGTCTGCCCGTGCCGATTCTGGCGCTGACGCCTTCGCGCAGGGTCGCCCAGCAGATGTCTCTGCTATACGGCACGGTTGGGCGCGAGGCGCCGATCTGCACACACACGCGGGAAATCCTGGCGGTCGCGGCCGATCAGGCGCGCCGCCTTCGCTGGGCGAGCAAGGGCGAGAAGATCGTCGTCGCATCCGGCCGGCCGTTGGGCGTCAGCGGCACGATCAATACGCTCGTGGTGCACACCGTGTAGGCCCGCGGGGCAGCGGCGCCGGGAGGCGACGTGATCGCCAGCGAAACCGACAGGTGACGCTGCAACGGCGGGACGATATACTCCCGGTGGTTTGCGGCCGCCGCTGAGCCGTTTGGAGACGAACGTCATGGCATTCAAGATCGAGCGAATAGAGGTGTGGTCGTCCAACCTCCACGACAAGCCGGGCGCGCTGGCCCGGAAGCTGACGGGCCTGACGGAGGCGGGGGTGGACATGGACTTCCTGCTGTGCCGCCGGACGTCCGCGCACGCCGGGTTGGTCTTCGTAGCGCCGATCAAGGGCGCCCGCCAGATTCAGGCCGCCAAACGGGAGAAGTTCGAGCGAGATAGTAGTGTGTCCGTTCTTCGCGTCGAGGGCCCCAATAAGCCCGGGACCAGCGCGATGATTTCCCAGAGGCTGGCTCAGGCGGGGATCAACATCGCCGGGGTATCGACAACCGGGACTGGGCGAAAGTTTGTCGCGTACCTGGCCTTCGACGACACGCACGACGCCGCGCAGGCCCTGCGCCTGCTGCATAAGCTTTAGAACGCCGCACGGGGCTGTTGTGCGTGCCCTTGTCGGCGGGTGATTGATCTATGATGCCTGGACTCATCTTTCTGTTTGTGGCTGTCTTCATCGTGATCGCGGTGGTCGGGGCCCATATGGCGGGCCAGCGGCGGAAGGTGGTGCGCACCTGGGCCCAAGGCAAGGGGTGGCGGTTCAGCCAGGACAAAGACCACGACCTGCACGAGAGGCACGATTTTGACTGCCTTCAGCGCGGGCGTAGCCGCTATGCCTACAACATCTGCCAAGGGCAGTGGGACGACCTGCCCGTCAGGGCGTTCGACTATCACTACACCACCGGCAGCGGCAAGAACCGCACCGACCATAACTTCTCCGCCGTGATCCTTGGGACTCTGGTGCCTCTCAAGCGGATGCTCATTCGGCCGGAGGGGGTGTTTGACAAGCTGACCGCGTTCTTCGGCCTCGACGACATCGATTTCGAATCGGCGGAGTTCAGCCGGCGGTTTTTCGTCAAAGCCGACGATCGCCGCTGGGCCTACGACGTGATCCACCAGCGGACGATGGACTTTCTGCTCTCGTCGCCGCAGTATTCGATCGCATTCGACCGGGATTGCGTCATTGCCTGGCGCGATCGGCGGCTTCAGCCGGAGCAGTTCGACGAGGCCATGGAGCTGGTCAAAGGTATCTTGGACCGCCTGCCGGACTATCTGATCCAGCAGCAGAGACAGGAGGCGTGAGCGTGGCTGGCCTGACATTGTTGGGTTTGGAATCGATGGCGCCGGTGATTGTGCTGGCTGCGGTCGTTCTGCTTCCGTTGGTCTGGTTGATCGGGACGTACAACGGGCTCGTTCGGCTGCGGACGCACTGCCGCGAGTCGTGGGCCGGCATCGACACGGAACTGCGGCGCCGCTATGACCTGATCCCCAACCTCGTTGAGACGGTCAAGGGCTACGCCGCCCACGAGCGGCAGACGCTCCAGGCCGTCGTCGAGGCCCGCAGCCGGGCGGCCGGGTCGACCGGGTCGCCCGCCGACCAGGCGCGCGATGAGAATATGCTCGTTGGCTCGCTGCGACAGTTGTTCGCGATTTCGGAGAACTACCCGGACCTCAAGGCCAGCGGGAACTTCCTGCACCTCCAGCAGGAACTGGCCAACACCGAGGACCGCATCCAGGCGGCCCGGCGTTTCTACAACGCCAATGTCCGCGACTTCAACACACGCACGGAGATCTTCCCGTCGAGCATCATCGCCGGGCTGTTCCGCTTCCGGAAGCAGGAGTTCTTCGAGATCGAAAGCGCCGCCGCGCGGGCCGTCCCAGCCGTCGACGTCTAGGGCATCTTCCATTTTCAGCTTCTCGCACGCGGCGTGGAGCTTTAAGCTCGTGCCCATGCCTTCGACCCACCCGCCCCTTACACGCCGTCAGCGTCGGCGTCGGTACGTGGTGCGGCGGCTCCGCGGCGCGCTGCTGGTGGTCGCGGTGCTGGCGGCGCTGGTCCTGGGCGACCACTGGGGCCTGTTCGCCCGGCGTCCGACCAGCGACCCGGTCACCTACGACGGCAAGACGTTCACGGTCGTTCGTGTTGTGGACGGGGATACGATCGACGTGGATGTTCCCGACAAGCGGCGCCAGGCCACGCGCGTTCGCCTGTGGGGCGTCGACACCCCCGAGATGGCCAGGCGCGACAGGCCGGGCGACCATTTTGCCCGCGAGGCGACCGAGTTTGTCGAAGCTCTCGCGGGCAACAAGTCCGTCACGCTGCACCTGGAGCCCGGCCGGCGAACGCGCGACAACGACGATTACTATCGCCTGCTGGCGTTTGTGATCCTGCCCGACGGGCGAATGCTCAACCGCGTGCTGGTCGAAACCGGCCACGCCTACGCCGACCCGCGCTATCCCCACCATCTGCGCGACGAGTTCCTGCGCCTGCAGGATCGCGCCCGCCAGGCCCGCCTGGGCCTGTGGAAGACAGTGACGCAGGATGACCTGCCCTACTACTGGCGCAACACGCTCGACCTCGACCCGCCCTAGTAGTCCGTAACTTGGTGGGTGGCACAGGTTGCTTGCAACCTGTGTTGCTACACCTACACGGCTTGCAAGCAAGCCGTGGCACCCAGCTTTCCTGCGGACCGGAGGCGAGTCGCGTCGAAACTCATCGGGGCGATCGGCCGATAAGTAAGTACCCCCCCATGCCCAATCTGATCGACGGAAACAACGTGCTTCACGCCCTGGCGGAAGTCGGCCCCGAGCTGGGCAGATCGGGCCTGTGCGCGCTGCTGGCGCGGGTGGCCGACCCAAAAGATCCGACCTGCATCGTCTTCGACGGCCCGCGGCGAGGGGAGCTGCCGGAGGGGCTGGCCGAGGTCGGTATCGAGGCCGTCTTCTGCCCCGGGCGAAAGGCCGACGGCGTCATCATCGAGCGACTCCAGGCCGACAGCGCTCCGCGACGGCTGGTCGTCGTCAGCACCGACCGCGAGATCCGCCGCGAGGCCCAACGGCGGCGCTGCCAGTCGGTGACCAGTGAGCAATTCTCCCGGACGCTGATGCGCGACCTGCGCAAGGCGGCCGCCCGAAAGGACCGGCGCGAGCCGCCCGAGAAGCACCAAGGCCTAGCCGACGACCAGACGGACCAGTGGCTGACATACTTCGGGCTCGGCGGCGACGGTTCGGACTGATTCATCTTGTTGAAGCTCACACCCCGCATTGCAGCCGGGCGAGCAGAGGGTTGTCTCGGCCCATCGCCGAGGGTCAGTTCAGCTGGGGGGTTGGCTCTTCGGCTGGTTCGGTGGTTGGCTGGGTGGTCGCGGTTGTGAGGGGCGGGATGTCTTCGCCGATTTTCAGCAGCGTGATGCGGCGGGACCATTTCTTGATGAATGGCACGGTGGTGGTCCGGTAGCCGATCTTCGCCACGGCGATCAGTTTTGGCGGCTGGGGATAGTACCAGCCGAGCAGCATCGTTCCGTTCGGGCCGGTCCAGGCGACGACGTCGCCGGCGGCGTAGGGGTCGATGTCGGCATCCACCTGGGCCGCGTACAGCAGAATGCCGCTGGCGCCCGAGATAGGCCGGCCCTGGGTGTCTTCGACGATCAGGCGCGTGCACCCCGCCGACATCAGACACGTCGCGCAGATCCCCATCAAGAGCCAGCCCGCCCGTCCCCCCCGACAACGTGCGCCTGATTGCAGGAATTGTCCGTTCATCGTCTTGGCGCCCCAGCGCGCGGGCGGGCGGTCACAGGCCCAGATCGCTCTTGGTCAGAATCGCCTCGAACGTGTAGCCGGCCTTATCGACGTTTTCCCGCGCGCCTTCCATGCGGTCAATAGCGAACACGATGCGTTTGACGGTCGCCCCAGCGGCCGTCAGGGTCTCGGCCGCGGCCAGAGCCGCCCCGGCGGTCGTGCCGACGTCCTCAACCAGCAGCACGCACTTGCCGTCCACGGGCGTGCCTTCGATCAGCTTGGCCGTGCCGTAGTCCTTCTGCGCCTTGCGAACGATCACGAACGGCTTGCAGGCGGCCATGGACGTGGCCGCCGCCAAGGCAACCGCGCCCAGTTCGGGCCCGGCGATGAGATCCACGTCATCGGCGTAAGCGGCCAGGCACGTGCCCAATGCGGCCAGGATGTCCGGCTGGGTCTCGAAGAGATACTTGTCGAGATAGTACGAACTCCGCTGCCCGGAGCGCAACACAAAATCACCCTCCAGATAGGCCACATCGCGAATTCGCCGGGCAAGGTCGGCCTTGTCCATGTGGGTCTCCTGTCGCCGGTGTGCGGAGTCACTCTATCGCGGCGGCGGCGATGCGTCAAGCCGCCCGCCGGCGGGGGGAAATCTCCACCAGCCCCTTGGCGACGACGGCAAAAGAGACTATCTTGGCGGCCCCATGACACGAACATCCAGCAGTGCAGACGCGTGGAAGGCGGAGGTCGCCTCCATCCGCGACACGGTGGAGAGCATCGGCATCGCAATCGTGATGGCGTTCCTGCTGCGCGCGTTCCTGATCGAGGCGTTCGTCATTCCGACCGGTTCGATGGCGCCGCGGCTCATGGGTGAACACTACAATCTTCGCTGCCCTTACTGCGGGTGGGAGTACGATCATGGCCACCAGGTGGTCGCCAAGATCGAGCGAGCCGAAAAGTACCCGCCTCGCGGCGCCACCTGCCCCAATTGCCGCCGCGAGTATCTTCTCGACGAGGCCCACGAGGCCCACATCGACGGTGGCGACCGCGTGCTGGTGATCAAGTACCTCTACACCTTCATCGACCCCAAGCCCTGGGACGTGATTGTCTTTCGCAACCCGCAGAACAACCGCGAGAACTTCATCAAGCGCCTCGTCGGCCTGCCGGGGGAGACGCTGGAGATTGTCCGTGGGGACCTGTGGGTCAAGCGCCCCGGCAGCGACACCTGGTCCATCCGCCGAAAGCCCCATCACGTCCAGAAAGCGATGTGGCAAATCCTCCACGACAGCGACTATCCCCTGGTCAATCCCCCCCAGGCCCCGCCGCGATGGATCGCACCCACTGATGACGACGGGCGATGGGACCTGACGAGCCAGCACACCCGGCGGATGCGGTTCAAGGGCGGCGATCGCGGAACGATCGTTTTCGACGGCGCCAATGGGGGCTTTTTCCCCTTCTACGGGTACAACAAACGCGACCAAGTCAGAAGTCAAATCCGGTATCAATACAACTACGATATCTGCAGCGATCTGAAGCTGTCGCTGGTGTTCACGCCCGGCGAGGCGGATAGTCGCATCGCGCTGGTATTCGATGTGCTGGACCAGCGTCTGGCCGCCGACATCAGCGCCGACGGGGTGGTCCGCCTGTGGCAACAATCTCGCCGGCCCGCCGATGGGGCCGATGGGACGGCAGGCCAGCGGGCTGCCCAGTGGTTCGCCGATGGGCCATGGACGCTCTGGGAGCAGGGCTTGATCGCCCCCCTCCAGCCCGGCCGGGGCTACGAACTGGCCCTGACGAACGTGGATTTCCGCCTGACGCTTCGGATCGACGACGAGGTCGTCCTGGAGAGCACCGACCAGGACTATCCGGCCGACTATGTTGCGGTCAAGGCACGGCTGGCCCCGCGGATATTGGCTGACACCCCCCTGCCCGACACCAAAGTCGCCATCTCGGCCGGCGGCGGCCCGTCCGACCTGCTGCACGTGAGGCTGTCCCGTGACGTGTACTACACAGCAATGTTCCGCAGCCGGCCACAGGGCACGGCCGGGCAATACGCCCGAGACGATCCAGAATACAAGCGATTGCCGGAAGCATGGGACGCCAAGCCCGGCTGGGCCGTCACCGGGAACCCGATCAAGCTGGACGACGATTCCTTCTTTGTCCTGGGCGACAACAGCCCCCAGAGCCTCGATTCGCGGCGATGGATGCAGGCGGCGCCAACCCTGCGTCTTTACGACAAGGGTCCGGGCGGCAAGACGTCGCGGCGGTACCAGCTTGGCACCGTTCCGCGGTACAACATCATCGGCAAGGCCGTTTTCGTCTACTGGCCGGCCGGGCTGCGCGTGCCCGGGCTGCCAAGCTTGCCGCTTGTACCCAACGTGGGTAAAATGCGGCTCATTCGGTGAACCTTGCGAAACGGGCCAGCCCCTCTGCGCGATGGAGATTCTACAAGGGCCATACGAGGCGTTATACACAATCGAAACTGTCTATTTTCCCCCTACCAATTTTGCCGGTTCATCTGGGACGGCTGTCTGCTCCGTAGAAATCATTGACAGCCGAGCCGGGAACACAGGCGGAAAGCAAAACGGCAAGACCTTATGTTAAAATGTGTTACAGGGACAAACATCCATGGCCAACTGAGGATTCCAACAGACCGCAACGCCAGTGCTTGGCTGATGGGTCCGGACCGGATGCATCGGCGCTTGCCCGCCCCTGAGTTTTGCACACTTTATCCACAAAGAGCGATAGGACCGAATAACGGAAATAAAGCCAAATGATCCTGCTCCAGGCAAAGGGATTGGTCAAGCGGTACAGCGGGCGAACGGTCGTCGACAATGTGTCGCTGACGGTCAACCAAGGCGAAATCGTCGGTCTGCTGGGCCGAAACGGCGCCGGCAAGACGACGGCCTTCCGCATGATCATCGGCATGGTTACGCCCAACGGCGGCCGTGTGACCTTCGACGGGGTCGACGTGACGCACATGCCCATGTACAAGCGTGCGCGGCGCGGTATGGGGTACCTCTCGCAGGAGCCCAGCATCTTCCAGCGGCTGACGGTCCGCGAGAACATCATGGCCATCCTCGAGCTGATGCCGCTGCCCAAGGCCACCCGCAACGAGCGGTGCGACCACCTGCTGGAGCAGTTTGGTCTGACGGTCCAGGCCCGCCAACTCGCCCGGACGCTGTCCGGCGGCGAACGCCGCAAGCTGGAGATCGCCCGAGCCCTGGTGACCAACCCGACGATGATGCTGCTGGACGAGCCGTTCTCCGGCGTCGACCCGATCGCCGTGCAGGACCTCCAGAGAGAGATTCGCGCCCTGCGCGACCGCGGGATCAGCATCCTGCTGACCGACCACAACGTGCGCGAGACGCTCTCCGTCACCGACCGGACCTACATCATCGATTCGGGCAAGGTCCTGCGTGAGGGCCCCCCGCAGGATCTCGTCAACGACGAACTGGTGCGGAAGACCTACCTGGGCCACACCTTCCGCGGCGACGAGTTCGACGGGTAGTCCCCGCTCCTCCCTGATCGCCGCGGCGGGCCTTAGGTCTCGACGATTTCGGGGATGAGGATCAGCAGCGTCTCCACCGGCAGGCCGCCTTTGGTTTTGACCAGGAATTGATGGCCGACGGTGTTCGGTTCGCTCGCCCGCCCGCTGGGCCCGATGAGGATGAAGCTTCCGGTGGAGATCGTCAACTGGAACGTCATGCTCTCCAGGCCCGTCAGCGTCGGCCGGCGGGCCACCGACGTCCGGCCCTGGACGTTTCTGATACGCGCGCGGCGGCGCCGGCTGCGGATCTGCGGCTGACCGGTGATGGTGAGCTGGTTCAGCTGGCCGGGCTTGGTCGCACACAGCATCGCCAGCAGATAGTCGCCCGCAGGAATGTCCCTGCCGCTGAGCGTGCCGTCTCGGTGAACGATGAACAGCGTCTTGGGCCCCTGGCGCTCCTTCAGCGCCACCGTGATGGGCTGAGACAATGCCCCGATGGTGATGGTCTGACGGACAGGCCGCCCGGCCAACTCCCCCAGCGCGCCGGCAAGTCGGTCCCACTGCTCCAGCGAGCCGACCCCCACGCGAAGCCCGTTGGCCGTGAAATTGACCGATTGCACCGGCGAGACAACGTCCTCATCGACCGTGCTCCAGACGTCCTCGGAGGCGCTTGAAAGGCCGATCGGCACGTCAACGACCGCCACACGCAGCCGTAGGACCCGGACGCCCTGGTGCTCATCCCGTCGATTTTCCCAACGGGCCTTCATCATCTCTTGCCCGCTCACGAACAGAGGATCCTCGCCCTCATCGCCTTTGCATCCAAACAGCGCCACCGCCGCGACGAGCGCAAGGGCGGCGCTGGGGGAGATGCTCTTTCGGATCAAGCGTCGGGCGTTGAATCTCATTCCATCACTGGATATCGGCTAAGTCTACGGGCCCTCTAAAGCGTGTTGCATTGGGGTGTGTCGCGCGGCGTCCCGATGTACATCGGGACTGTCCCGCCGCGCAGCCAAGCCAGGCAAGAGCAGGCGGGACAGGAGCCCCGCCTGCCGACGCTATGAGCGAACGTCACACGCTCTAAAGCCGGGCAAATCGGCGCCGCTCCATGGGAAAAGCGATGTCTTCCTATGCCTGACCGGCCGGCGCTACCGGCACGGCCATGACACGGTGTTTCAACGGTCGAAAGCCCCGGCCGAACTTCGCCGCAACCACCAGTACAATCAGCACCGCCAGCGCCGGGTAGGCGATGAACCGAGCGTAGAAGAACACCACCGCAAGCCATCCCGGCTTCTCGCCGTCGGCGCCGGCCTGGATGGTTTCCCGCAGGCGTTCCAACTGGTCCAGATTGAACGTCGCCCCGCACGCGATGGCCGAGTTTATGATCGCCTGCCACGGCGTCATCACCGCCAGCAGGATCAACGACCAGTAGAAGGCGCCCAGAAACCCCGATGGCGCGCCGAGGCGGCCGAGCAGGGACAGCTTGACGCTGAACATCACCGTCAGCACCAGCAGCAGCGCCAGCACAACGCCAAAGAATTTCGTCCCCGCCAGCGCCCAGGTCATGGCGTCGCGCAGCTTCGCCCGGGTCTCGCTGTCGGCTGTCTCGGCCGACGCGGCCGGGGTCGCGTCCGGGTCGACGGGAGCGGTATCCTCCTTGACCGCTATCTCGGTCTTTTCGCCCTCGGCCGGCGCTGCCGGCTGGGTCGTCGCCGCATCCGCGGCCGGCTCGTCAAGTCCGCCGCCAAAATGCACGAACGCAAACACGCCTACCTGAACCGCCAGGACCAGCAACAGGCCCAGCAGCAGCCAGGTCTTCGCACAGCCAACGGACCTCAGTGCGTCGTGGAACTCCAGGGTATCGATTTGACCGGTTGTCGGTTCCATAGCGGGCGCCTTTCCAACATCGTTCGAGGGGCCGCCCCGCATCGGTCCTGTCGATGCGGGGGCGTCGATTCTGTCGATGCGTATGATATCGACCGGCCCGGCCTCGGTTGTGTATGTTTTCCTTACTTGACAACAATGCTCACAAGCCGGCCGGGCACGACGATCGTTTTGACAATCGCCTTGCCCTCGACCGCCGCGGCCACGTTCGGATTGGTCAGCGCAACGGCCACCACGTCCTCGTCCGTGGCCCCGGCGGGCGCCGTGATCCGCCCCCGCACCTTGCCATTGACCTGCACGGGCCATTCGACCGTATCTTCGACCAGCAGCGACTCGTCATAGGCGGGCCAGCTCTCGTAGGCCAGCGTTCGGTCGTGGCCCAGGCGCTGCCAGATCTCCTCGGCCATATGCGGGGCAAAGGGCGCCCCAACCAGCACGAACCGCTCGGCCTGGTCGCGCGTGAGCCGGCCGGTCTTGAACACGGCGTTGACGAACTCCATCATCGCGGAGATGGCGGTGTTGAACTTCATCGCCTCGATGTCCTGGCCGACCTTCTTGATGGTCTTGTGCAGGAGCACCTCGATCTCCGCGCAGCCGGGCGGATCGGTGATGAGCAACGCGACATCGTCGTCGCCGACGGTCATCCGCCAGATGCGCTGGAGGAACCGATGCACGCCGGGAACATCCTGGATATTCCAGGGCTTGGAGACCTCCAACGGGCCCATGAACATCTCGTACAGCCGGAACGTATCGGCCCCGTACTCGGCGATGACCGTGTCGGGGTTGACGACGTTCTTGAGGCTCTTGGACATCTTCTCGACCGACTCGCTCAACGTCTCGCCGGTTTCCCTGTGGCGCGGGCTATCGCCGGTGAGGTCGACGTCGTCGTAGCCCACGTAGACCCCGCGCTGGTCGCGGTAGGCGAAACTTCGGATCATGCCCTGGTTGAACAGCTTGCCGAACGGTTCGACCGTCGAGGCGTGCCCGAGATCGAACAGCACCTTGTGCCAGAACCGCGCGTACAGCAGGTGCAACACGGCGTGCTCGGCGCCGCCGACATACAGGTCCACGCCGCCGGAGGGGTTGGCGTCGCTCGGCGCCATCCAGTACCGCTCGACATCGCTATCGCAGAAGCGCTGGCTGTTGCCGGGGTCCAGGTACCGCAGGTAGTACCAGCAGCTTCCCGCCCACTGGGGCATGGCGTTCAGTTCGCGCGTGGCCGGCCCGCCGCAGGTCGGGCAGGTTGTGGCGAGCCAGTCGGTCGCCTTGCCCAGCGGCGGAGCGGGCGGGGCGTCGGGATCGTCGCTGATGGCCGGCCTGAAGTCTTCCATCTCCGGCAGCTCGAGCGGGAGTTGATCTTCCGGCACGCCCACCAGGCCGCACTGCGGGCAATGGATGATCGGGAACGGCTCGCCCCAATAGCGCTGGCGGCTGAACAGCCAGTCGCGGAGCTTGTAGTTGACGGCGCCCTTGCCGAGGCCCTGCTCTTCCAGCCACTCGGTGATCTTGGCCTTGAACTCCTCCGTCGCCAGCCCGTCGAATCGCCCGCTGCTTATGGCGATGCCATCGCCCACGTAGCCGCGCCAGTCGACGCCTTCGGGCGGCTCGACGACTTGCACGATCGGCAGGTGAAACTGCTCGGCGAACTCCAGGTCGCGTGTGTCGTGGGCGGGCACGGCCATGATTGCGCCTGTGCCGTAGCCCATCATGACGTAGTCGGCCACCCAGACGGGGATCTTCTTATCGTTGACCGGGTTGATGGCGTAGGCGCCCGTCCACTGGCCGGTCTTGACCTTGGCCTCGGCGGTGCGTTCCATCTCGCTCTTGTGGGCGGCGGTCTGCACGTAGGCCTGGACGGCGGGGCGGCGGTCGGCCGTCGTAATCACATCCACCAGCGGATGCTCGGGCGCCAGCACCATGTACGTGGCGCCGAACAGCGTGTCAGGCCGCGTCGTGTAGACGCGAATGATTTCCCCTTCGTGGCCGTCGATGGCGAAATCCACCTCCGCCCCTTGGCTCCGGCCGATCCAGTTTCGCTGCATGATTTTGATCGGCTCGGGCCAGTTGACCGTCTCGATGTCTTCCAGCAGGCGATCGGCGTAGGCCGTAATGCGGAGCATCCATTGTCGCATCGCCCGGCGATAGACCGGGAAATCCCCGCGGTCGGATCGACCATCGTTGGTCACCTCCTCGTTGGCCAGGACGGTCCCGAGTTTGGGGCACCAATTGACGGGCACGTCGTCCATGTAGGCCAGGCGCTGGCCGTCGATGACGGCCCGCTGCTGGTCATGAGACAGCTCGCCGAATGTGAGCGTGCCATCACGGTGGCCGACGATCATTGCCGGCCAACGCTCAGCCGAGGTGGGATAAACCAGATCGCCGCTGGAATCGACGTGTATCCGGCCGGCTTCGAGGTCGTGGATCAGCTCCTCAATCGGCCGGGCGGCGCGGACCTGCGGGTCGAACCAACTGTCGAACAGTTGCAGAAAGATCCATTGCGTCCAACGGTAGTAATCGACATCAGTGGTTGCGATGCGGCGCGACCAGTCGTAGCTGAAGCCGAACATCTTGATCTGCCGCTCGATGTTGGCGATGTTGCCCGCGGTCGTCTCGCGCGGATGGACGCCGTGCTCGACGGCGTATTGCTCGGCCGGCAGGCCGAAGGCGTCGTAGCCGATCGGGTGCAGGACGTTGAACCCCTTCATCCGCGCGTAGCGAACGACGATATCGGTGGCCGTGTAGCCCTCGGGATGGCCCACGTGAAGCCCCGTGCCGGAGGGGTAGGGAAACATATCCAGCACGTAGAGCTTGGGGCGGTCGACAAAGCCGTCTTCGCCGGGGTTGGGCTGGACGAACGTCCCGTTCGCCTCCCAGGTGTCCTGCCACTTCTTCTCAATTGCCGCAGCGTCGTAGCCAGCCATCCGTCATACCTCATGACACACATCGACCCGCCCGGACCGTGGGTTTCGTGGGACCATCATGTAACACATCGGCAAAACGGTCACCACAAAAAACATTCGCCCCCGCCCGAACCGCGGCCGCCCGTGAGCCGTAGGAACTGCAGCAACTATCGTCGGGGTCGTCCAGTGGGCCGCCCACGCGCGGCCCGCCCGCCCGTGCAGCGTCGAATAGGACCCGATCGGAGTCAGCGCATGATCGCCAACGTTTTCCAGGGAATGCCGACTCGAGACGTGATGGTCCTTTTTTCGTTCCTGGCAGCGATCGGCGTGGTCTACGCGGCGACGGGCGTCATTGTGATCCGCTATCTTTGGCGATTGGCGATCGGGTCTAAGAAGCGCCCAACGTCCGCTTGGCTGAAGTGGGGCCGGCGGGTCATATTGACTCTGGCCGTGGTGGGCGTGCTCTGCGGCCTGTACGGATGGCTGGTCGAGCCCTATTGGCTGGAGACGACGCACGCGCAGGCGCCGACCGCCAAGCTGCCGCCAGGCGCCAAGCCGATCCGCATCGTTCACATCAGCGACCTGCACTGCGACCCCAAGGTCCGCCTGGAAGATGAGCTGCCCCAAGCCGTCGCCGAGTTGAGGCCCGACATCATCTGCTTCACCGGCGATGCGGTCAATTCGCCCGCCGGCCTGGCCAACTTCCGGCGATGCATGACGGCATTGGCCAAGATCGCGCCGACCTACGCCGTCTGGGGCAACTGGGAACACTTTTTCCCCACCCTCGACTACTACGGCGGCACGGGCGTCCATCTCCTCGACGATACCTCGATCCAACAGACCATCGACGGCCAGCCTGTGACCATTGCCGGAATCCGTCACCGGCGTGACCTTCGATCCGGCATGCAGCGCGCCCTGGCGAGCATCGAGGGCGAAGGCCCGGTGGTGCTTCTGTGCCACATGCCCAGCATCATTCTCGAGCTGCCCGGCCGGGGTGTCGACCTGTGCCTGTCCGGCCACATCCACGGCGGCCAGGTCGCCCTGCCGATCTATGGCGCGATGGTGACACTGACGCCGACGGGCAAGCGTTTCGAGCGGGGGCTATACAAACATGAGGACACGCACCTGTACGTTAGCCGCGGCTTGGGCATCGAAGGCGGCGGCAACGCGCCGCGCCTGCGATTCTGCGCCCGCCCGGAAGTGACGCTCATCGAACTGGTCCCCGACCGCCCGGCCCCCTAGGCCTGTGCGCCCCCTTGCCCCTCAGCCGACGACGTTCGCCGCGGCGCCTTCTGCGGCCAGGGGAGAATGAAGTCCAGGGCCATGGTCCGCAGCGAGCCCGTCTGCTGGGCGTTGGCGTGACGGCGGGCGATCTTCGCAAACTCCGGGAACCGGGCCTCATCGGTATAGAACTCGATCATCGTATGCCCGTCGTCCAAACCGGCCTGTGTCCCATCGCCCAACAGCCAGGGCATCACCCAGCGCCCGTGGAACTCCCGTTGAATGCCCATGCGCGTGACGGCGAATGTCTCCGGGCTCTTTCGATAGCCAAGGAAGACGGCGACGATCGTCTCGCCCCTGAGCATCACGCGCGGGATGTTCGGGCTGAACTGGCGAGCCGGCGCCCCGGCCCCGTCGGCAAACCACTGGCGCAGGAACTCGTCCACCTGTTGCCAGGGCACGTCTCCAAGCGGCACGAGGCGGACGTCCTCGGGGATTTCCTTGCGGCGCCGATAACGGTCGACGATGCCCATGCACAGATCTCTGAACGTCACCCCGTCCATTATGTAGATCGATTCGACCGTCGTCGTCTCGAAACTCAGCCGTTCCAGGCATTGCCGGAGCACCACCTGGCTCTCATCCTCGACAAGTGTCGACACCATCCGCTTGGCCCCGCCGGCGGCCGCCCGGGCCACAGCCGCGCGCATCAGGCGTGTCAGGAGCAGCGCCTCTTGCCCATCGCCCTGGGGAGCATCTGTTTGCTGACGCACGCTCAGTTTCAACTTGATCGTATTGCCTGTGGGATCTTGAAGCTGCAGGACCACCGCGCCATGGACGTCGTTGACGCCGGCCGGATGTATCACCAGGACCTCCCGGTTGTAGGGATCGATGAACGGATTCTCGAACATTTGGCACAGCACGGGTTGATCCGAAGGCAACGTCGGCCGGACGATCCAGGTCGTCTGGCCCGGCGCGCCTTTGGCGGGGGCCCCCGCTTCGCCTGCGCCAGCCTCCGGCGAGAATGTCACCTCTCGTGCGGCGGCGTTTTCCGCCACGTAGTCGTCCAGGCACTCGTCGGCGGCGGCCAGGTCGTCGATGAACTGGCGCTGCCACTCGGCAATCTCCCGTTGGGCTTGTTGGATATGAGCATCACTGGCGGGAGGCGGCTCATCCAGGCCGCCATCCGTTGAGGCCGACTTGCGCTGTGAAGGGCTGTCCCCGGCCTGCATCCGAGCCAGCGCTTCTTGTGCGGCCGTATGGTTCGGATCGATACCCAAGGCGGTCTCAAAGGCCTGTTTCGCGCGGTCGCAGTCGCCCAGCTCAGTCAGGGCCCTGCCCAGCGCCACGTGTCCGGCCGGGCGGGCGAAATCCACCCCCACAGCCTGCAGCGCCGCCTCGGCGGAAGGGGCGAACTGTCCCCAGCGATACAGGGCCTCCGATAGGCCCATGTGGCCCGGCCAGAAACCGGGGGCCAATTCGACCGATCGCGTAAAGGCCTCAATAGCCCGCGGCAGGTGATCCGTCAGCAGACAGGCCCGGCCAAGATGGTAGAACAGTTCGGGAATCGGTGGGTCGTCCTCCGCCGCCTGTTCCAACAGGTCCATCGCCTGGTCGGTCTGTCCGCTGTGCAAGGCGATCAGGGCGGCCATCAACTTCCCGACCGGCTGGTCAGGGAACGACCGGGCGATCGGCGCCGCCAAGGCGAGGGCCTGGCGGACCTGCCCCCCGACATAGAGCGCGTGCGTTGCGGTCAGGGCCCTGGCTACGTGCAACGGATGGGTGTAGTACAGGCGAAGCAGCAGCGGCAGGGCCATCCTCTCGCGCGAAGAGCCCAGAAACGTTCGAGCCAGGTTCCACTCACGGTCCGTCCGGACGCCCGTCGCCGCCCGGTCCGCGTGGGCGGCGAAAAAACCGATCTCCTCGATCCATGAAGCCGGGGCGGCCAGGTGATCCGCCGGCGGGCGATGCGGCGGGGCCTGATCCCACGACGCGGCCATCTGGATCGACAAAGGCGGCTGGCTGAAGGCCTCCGTTAGCACTCGCCCGTCCATGTCATCGCCCGGGGCCAGGCCGCACAGATGCAGAACGGTCGGACAGAGGTCGAGGCTATGGACGTTGTGAATCAACTCGCCTTCGACCACGCCCGGCGCCCGCATGACGAAGATACCTTCGCCTCGATAGACCGAATCGAGCGGCATCAGTTGCGCTGCTCTGCGCCGAGGCCGTCGGGCAGGCGGCGCAAAGCTGCAGGCCGAGTACAGCACGATCGCAGCGTCGTCGCCGGCCAACTCCAACAGCCGTCCGAGGAGCAAATCACACAGCCGCACCGCAGCCGCCGCCACGCCGCTGAACAGTTCAAATCCCCGCATGTCCACCCACGGTAGGCGCGGGGGATGGTATTTCAGAAACTGCATCCACAACGCCTCAATAGCGGGATAGGTCACCGACGTGACGTCCCAGTCGGTCTTCTCCATCAGCCTGGTCACGACCGCGTGGATGGACAGGGTCTGGGAGACGATGGCGGCAATGGTCACCAGCCGCGGGTCGTGCGCATCGAACTGCCCGAAACGCGGGACGAACAGGGCCATCGTCTCGGCATCGATCTCTTCCAGGGAGACGACGAACTCCTTGAGGGATCCGAGATGATTGGCCGGCAGGACGCTGCCGAACGGCACGACGAACGATGATTGATAGCTGGCGGGGATGTTTCGGAAGAACTCCGGGCTGACGAAGACACCGTTGACGGGCTCGGCCGGCGCGGTGGCGGGGAAACTGACGACGTTGCAGCGGCGCCCGCTCTGCGAAACGATCTCCCAGAATGCCTTGGCCCGGCGCGACAGGCTGTTGACGGCCTGCACCGCCCCGTTGCTGCGGACCTCACTGGGCCCCAGAACGCCGTGTTTGTCGGCGCGCTTGCCGGTCGCGACGGTGTTATGCACGATCGGAGCGATCAGGGGTCCCTGGGTCAAGGGGGTCCCCATCACCCCCTGGTCGACGAGGCGTTGGAGATTGGGCAACTGCCCGCTATCCAGCATCGGGGTGATCTGGCGCCACCCGGCTGAATCCCAGCCGACCATCAAGATCCTGGTGCACTTGGCCTGACTCGAACTCATCATTTGCATTGACGCCTTCGGTCACCGGACGGGGGGCCGCCGTCACAACCACTGCAGCCGCCGACGGATGGCCGGGGAGCGCTCGAGCCAGGCCCGCTGAGGCTATGGTTTCTTCTGGCCCGGCTGCGACCAAGGCACGACGATATCCAGTGTCATGATCCACGTCCGGGCGAGTTCTTTGCCGCCCGTCCGACGGCCGATTCGGATCATGTCAGGAAAGACGCTCTCATCGGCATACAAGTGGATCGTCCGCAGACCGCTGTCGTAGCCGGCCTTGGCCCCGTAGCCGACAAGCATCGGCGTCGCCCAACCGTTCTGGTATTCGTCCAAGACGGCAAGACGCGGCGAAATCCATATGTCATCTTGCACATGACCCACGTAGCCCGCGATGATCTCATCGCCGCGCAGGATCACCAGCGACAGACGCTCATCCAGGCCCAGTCGTCCGGGCCCCACACCGTCGTCGAAGAAGCCTTGGAAGAACTGGTCGACCTTGTGCATGGGCACATCCCGAAACGACACAACCCGGACGTCGTCTGGGATCACCTGCCGCTGCCTGCAGCGCTCGACGACCCTCAGACACCGATCGCGTGTTGCGGCCATGTCCATGCCAAAGACCATCTCGCGTTTCTTGACCCGGAAGCCCACTCGTTCGAGGGATTCTCTCAGTTGCCCTTGTCCTTCAGGGGAAAAGGCGTACGAGACCGCCGTTGCCCCGGAGGCGACCGCACGAATGATGCCCGCACGAATCAGCGCCCATCGCGCGGTGTTCTCGTCTAGGCCGACATCGGCCGCCGCGGCGAGGGAGGCGAGATAGGGCACAAGCGCGATGCGCTTGCCGGTGTTGTCGCCTGTCCGCAGGGATACGGCGCCGATCAATGGGATTTCGCCCTCCCGGTGAAGGACAAAGACGTCATGGCGATGGTGTTCCGTCAGCACCCGGGAGGTGATTTCGCTCACCTGGCCAAAATCAGCAGGCATGATGGGGCGTACGACAAGCCCCATGTCGGTCAGCATCGGCCCGGATATCTCGCTCGATTCCGCCGGCGGCGCCTGGTCGTCCTGGTCGGCCAGTTGGCTGGCGTTGGTGGCAAGATACGCATCCAACTGCTGATCCGCTTGTCGGAAGCAGTCGATAAAGTTGTTGGCCCAGATCGAGACCTCTCGACGGGCGCCGGCGACACCCAGGCGCAATTGGTCCACATCCCAGCGTGACGGCCCCTCACCGGCCAGGGGCAGGGCGTCCTCCTCTTCGACGTCCTCAAGCTCCCCACCGGATTGCAGGTGGGCCAGTCGGTTCTTGGCCAGCGTGAAATTCTCATTGAACCTCAGGGCGTTGGCGTAGGCCTGCTTGGCTTGCTCCGGATCGTCGAGTTTTTCCAGACACATGCCCAGCATATAGTGGGCCGGCGCGCTGGAGAAGTCCACCGACAGGGCCTGCAGCGCCTCGTCGGCGGCCGCTTCGTGCTCTCCCGACGCGAGGCGCACCCGACTGCGTCCCAGATACCCGGGGATGCAGGTCGAATCGATCTCGATGGCCTGGGTGAAGCAGTCCATGGCCCGGCCCAGTCGGTGCGCTCGCCGATGGACTTCCCCCAGGTAGAGGTACAACTGGGGGATCGGCGGATTGTCTTTAGCGGCATCCTCGAACAGATCCAGGGCCTCATAGTCGCGGCCTTCGCTCTGGGCGATGACGCCGGCCATGCACTTCCCAGCCGGGGACTGGCCATGAACGGACACAAAGTTCCGCATGACGGTGATCGCTTCTTCGGTGAGGCCGTGGAGATATAGCGACTCGGCCACCAACGGCGCCATCTCCGTCCAGAACGGGGTGACATAGTATAACCGGGTCATCAGAGGCAGGGCCAGATCGGGGCGCGAGGAGTTCAGGCAGGCTTCGGCCTGGTTCCAGTCGTTCTGCATCTGCACCCATAGCGCATTCCGACCGCCATGCGCTGAAGTAAAGGACATCTGCTCTGTCCACGGGATCGGCTGGCGGTCCTCGGGCAACGCCGGTCTGACGGGCGGACGTGTCTCCCAGGTCTTGATGGTCTTGGCCTGAGGCAGTGGTTGAGCGAACGCGTCGGTCAAGACGCGACCGTCCATATCCTCCGGCACGGCGACATTGCACAGGGCCAGCACCGTCGGACAGAAGTCCGTCTCTCGGACGCCATGAATCAACTCATCACGTCGCGTGCCGTCGGCCCGCATGACGAAGATGCCCTGCGGCCGATGCAGCTGCGCTTCCGTCCGAGGCCCGGACACTGGGGTCTGTGACACCCGATGATGCGCCTGATACGCCCGCGGGGAATAGATAATGACCGCGGCATCCTCGCCGGCCAACGCCAGCACGCGCCCCAGAAGCAAGTCACACAGGCGGACCGAACTGTTGACGACGTCCTTGAACAGGTCGAACTCCTCTGGGTCCACCCAGTCCAGACGAGGGGGATGGTACTGCAGGAATTTTCGGGAGAACACCTCGATGGCGGGATAGTTGACGCTCATGACGCGCCACTGCGAGTTTTCCATCAGCCACGTCGCCACCGCATGCACGGACAGCGTTTGCGTCACGGCGCTGGCAATCTGAGCCAGGCGATCGTCACGGAACGACAACTCGCTCATCCGCGGCACGAACAAGCCGACGGTGGGCGGATCCAGATCTTCCAGAGCGACGATGAACTCCTGAAGCGTCGACGCCAAATCAGCGGGCCAGACACTGTCTTCCGGCACGTGCACCGGGCTCCAACTGCTGGTCCGCTGGCTGCCAAAGAATGCACGACCGACAAAGCTGCCGCTCGTTTCTTCGGCGGGCTCGGCCGTGGGAAAATTGACCACGTTGCATAGAACGTCATTCTGCGAGAGGATCTCCCAGAACGCTTTGGCGCGGCGTGATAGGCTTGTGATCGGCCGGAACGACTGCCCGTAGCTGCCCATCTCGTGGGTGCCGAATATGCCATGCTTTTCCGGATACTTGCCAGTCGCCAGAGAGGAGTACACCATCGGCTCCATTACAGGTCTGACCGATGTCATCGACCCCATCACCCCTTGCTCGAGGACCCGGGCCAGATTGGGCAGTTCGCCACGGTCCAGCAGAGGGGTGATCACGTCCCAGCCGGCCGCATGCCAGCCAACCAGCAAGACTTTTTGATCCTTCGGATTACTCTTAGGCGCCACGGTGGTACTCCTGTACGAGGTGCACTCGGCGTGCTTCATTCGACACAGACAGAATCGGCATCAATCGGACCTTCCTTAAAGAAATCCTTCTCAGCGCGACCACAACACCTCTTGTAAGCAGTCACTACATCGCTAGCGGCGCCGGGGGGAGAGATCTGCCTCGCGCCGGTGGGCCCGGGCCTATGGGCCGCGACGTTTGTGAAGCTCTGCCCAGTCGTTCGTGAAACTCTTGAGTATAACCGGAAGCAGCAGAGTCGGTTCGACCATATAGCGAAGGATATCATACAAGAAGACATTGGGGCTGGCGCTCGCGTTCCGCAGGCGGAACCGACGGTAGCCGAGGTCGTAGACACGCTTGAGTTCCATGACGGTGAAATTACGGGATCGCGGGCCGGGCGCCAACCTGGCCCTCGGTGTTGACGATTCGTCTTGACCGCCCTCTGGCGTGCTGCCCCAGGGGGCGTCGTCGTTGACCACGATCTCGATTCGGTCGCGATCGAGTCTGGCCAGCAAATCCAGATCGAACCCGTCTGAGGGAGATACGGCAACGACGTCGAATCGTTCGGCCAGCGCGTTGTAATGCTCCGCTTGTCCGCAGCCGCCTTCGGCGATCGTCTTGGCCAGCGATGCCGAGAGCCTCAGCTCCGGATGTCGAGATCGAATGTGATCAGCCAGCACGTCGCTGGCGACCTCTACGCCGTTGAGGCGACTTTCGTGATCGAGGATCTCCAGGATGCCATTGCCCGACTCATCGCCAAGATCGGCCGATTGGAGTTGGTGGCTGTTGAAGATGCAGAACACCCCGATATCCATCTTATTGAAACGCCCAACGACCTCAGCCCACCCCGCCAAGTTCAGCCTGGATCTTGCCGATCGGGGCAGCCCGTTCCAACGCACCTGAAGTTCACCGTAAACGCCATCGACGCTCGTCTGACACTTGAGCTCTTCAGTCAACACACCAAGGACGTTACGGATCACCTGTCCGTGGGCGGTCAGGCCCTCGATCGACCAACGACCATCCGGCCATAGCGGATGTCGACCCTCCATTCCGGTCGGCAGGCCGGTTCCAGCCATGATGGCCGGGCCCACGACTGTCGGCAGGGCTGGCGCAGGCTCTGCGGGGCATGCCTCGACGGCGGTCGACGCGGGGACACCGGTCTTCGCTTCCTGCAGGTGGGCGCGGCGGACATTCCTGACCGATTCCAGGGCCTGGCGGGTGACTTGGCCTGAAACGAAGGCCTTGAAGATGACGGGCGTAAGGAGTTCCGGCTCGACCGAGAAGCGAAGCAGGTCGAACAGGAATGTGCCCGGCATGTTCTGACGCCCCTGCAGCTTGAAGCGGCGGAAGCCCATCTCGTAGACCCGCAGCAAATGCGCCATGGAGAAGTTGCAGGACCGCACGACCGGCGTAAGCCGCCCCCCGGGCGCTCGGCAGTACTTCTTTCGCGTGTATTCGTACTCCAGATCGGAGGCATCGGGTAATCCGGACTTTATCAGCTCCGCCATCACCTGGTAGTCGTTTATGCGGTGCGTGCACAGATAGGCACAGTCCTCATTGACCATGATCTCGGTCTTCTCGCGGTCGAGCTGCTCCAGCAGGTCATACTCAAACCCGTCATCGGGATGCACCATGACGCCGTCGTACCGCTTCAGGACCGAGCGATAGTAGCCCAAATCGCCGCGCCCCTCTTCTTCGGTGACTTTGACGATCGAGGCCGTCAGCCTCAACTCCGGGTGCCTTTGGCGAACGTAGTCCAACAGCAGATCACTAGCCAAGATCACACCGTTGAGGCCCAGACCATTGTCGATGCCCTCCAGCAGCATGTTGCAGTTGGCGTTCGCCAGATCGCTCTTGTCCAGCAAGTGATTGCTGAAGGTGAAGTAAACCCCGATCCCCACATCGTTGAATGACCGCACCATTGCCTCCAGGGCTTCCGGTGTCGGTACCCGCACGGTGCTGATCCGACCGCAATTCCACGGGACCTCAGGCGCTCCATGAATGCTGTCAAGATTCAAGTGGCAGCCGTACCGATCCTCAAGGACGCTGTAGACCTGGAGGATCAACTGGTCATGCACGAACAGGCCGGTGAGGTTCCAGTGCGCCTCCGGCCAAAGAGGATTCCTCGCTTGATAACCGAATGGCAGTGAGTCCGTCATCACAGGCGGCCCTTTCTCAACACGTAACCTACCGTCATCATTCCCTTAAAGGCAGCTAGGCCCAAGCCGGCTTGGACGGCTCAGTGAATTATAATGTCCTGCCCGCCTGCCGACAAACGAGAACCCATCCCCGGGTGCATCGGAATGGGTCGACGGCGGCCGGTCCGCCCCGTCGTCCTCACGGCGATTGGCTCGCCTGCAAGCCAGTCCCATCGAGGGCGACGGACGCCTGCTCGCGCGCCCAGTCGTTCGTGAAGCTCTTGAAGACCACCGGCAGCAGCAGGTTTGGCTCGAGCGTATAGCGAAGGATGTCATACAAGAACAGATTGGGGTTGCGGCCGGCGCTTTGCAGGCGAAACCGACGATAGCCGAGGTCGTAAACCCGTTTGAGTTCGGCGGTGGTGAAGTTGCGCGATCGGACGTCGGCGTCCAGAGCCGACATCGGCATCGCCCGGCGGTCGGCCGACCCCTTCGGGGCGCCGTCCGCCGCGCCGCACCACGGGGCGTCGTCGTTGACCAGGATCTCGATTCGGTCGCGATCGAGTTGGGCCAACAAGTCCTCGTCGAAGCCGTCCTCGCTGCATAGGGCGACCGTGTCGAACCGTTTGGCCAGTGACTGGTAATGCTCCACTCGCCCGCCGCCGCCTTCGACTATCGTCTTGACCGCCGAGGCCGTCAGCTTCAGTCCCGGATGTCGAGATCGAATGTGATCGGCCAGCACGTCGCTGGCCAGGCCCACACCGTTGAGCCCGGATCCGTCATCGAGAATCTCCAGAATGCGATTGCCCATGTCGTCGTTCAGGTCGGCCGATGCGATCCGGGTATCGTTGAACAGGCAACGAACGCCGACGCCCATGTCATTGAATTGTCGGACGGTCCGAGCCCACAGTTCCATGTTCATTCCGCCCGCCCCCGACTGACGCGCCCCGTTCCAGCCTGCACCAGGCCCGCCGCCGCACACGCGCTCAACATTCGGGCGACCGTCGAACCGATCGGCCAACAGCGCCAGCATTTCGCGGATCAGACGTCCGTGGGTGGCCATGCCCTCAATCGTCCAACGCGCATCCGGCCAAAGCGGGTGTCGAGTTTCGGCGCCGGTCGGCAACCCATCGCCGGCCACGACGGGCGCCTGCACGATCATCGGGCGGGGGGGCGCCAAATCGCCCTGGCGCGCCTCGTCACCGCCGGCCGCGCGAGCCGCATCGGGCGCCCGCTGGTAGGCGGCCCGGGTCTTGGTGACCGCTTCGGCGGCCAGACGGCTGACGCGCCCGGAGATGAAGGCTTTGTAAATGACCGGCGCGAGGATGTCCGGCTCGATGGCGAAGCGAAGCAGCGAGAACAGGAACGTCGCCGGCATGTCTTGTCGCCCCTGCAGCTTGAAGCGGCGAAAGCCCATCTCGTAAACGCGCACCATCTGCGCGGTGGGGAAGTTGCAGGACTGAATAGCCGACGTGAGCTTTTTCAGCGGCATGCGGCAATGGCGGCGCTCCATTACCATGTAGGGATTATCGGGCCCGGGGAGCCCGCCCGCCTTCAGCACCTGGGCCATCACCTCATAGTCCTTGACGCGGTTGGGGCACTGAAAGGCGCAGTTCTCATTGACCATGATCTCGATCTTGTCGCGGTCGAGCTGGTCCAGCACCTCGCAGTTAAACCCGTCGTCGGGGTGGACCATGACACTGTCGAACCGCGGAAGGACCGACTGATAGTAGGCGACATTGCCGCGCCCGCGCTCCTCGGTAACCTTGATGATAGAGGCCGTCAGCTTCAGCTCCGGGTGCCTCCGGCGAATGTGATCGTACAGCAGGTCACTGGCCAGGATCACGCCGTTGAGGCCCAGGCCGTTGTCGATCGACTCCAACAAGCGGTTGCACGCCCGGTCGTCCAGATCGTTCTTGTCCAGCAGGTGGTTGCTGAAGGTGAAGAAGACCCCGATCCCCACGTCGTTGAATGTCCGGAGCATTGCCTCCAGAGCCTGCGCTGTCGGCGCCGGCGTGAAGCTGAAGCGACCACAGTTCCACGGAACATCCGGCGCGCCGTGAATGCTGTCGAACTTCAGAGGACACCCGAATCGCTCATGGAGGAGGCTGAACACCTGGAGGGTCAGCAGATCATGGACGAATAGCCCCGTCAGATTCCATCTGGCCTCTGGCCAGAGAGGATTGCGGGCGGCCAGGCCGGACGGCAATTGGGAAATCATTGGCAACATCTCTGTCCTACGACGGGTTCGTGTCTATTGTAGGAAATGCGGCCAGCGCGAGCAAACGAGATTCAACTCGCCAGGCCCTCGATGGCCGGGCCGGGGCATCGGTGAGAAGAAAAAACCGCAGGCGTCGGGTGATAACACCCGACGCCTGCGACCAAATCTTCAGATTGCGAATCCATCCTCAGCCTCTATCGCGCCAAGGATAACCCGCAACCGGAGCTAGAGTTACGCACGCTTCCTTCGGTGCAGCAGCCCTACGGCGCCCAGGGCCAGCACAGTCAGCGTGGCCGGTTCGGGGACACCACCAGCGCCCGGTCCCGACGAGCCAAAGGCCTGCTTAAGAATCGCAAGGTCCGTGGCGTCGATAGTGCCGTCGCCGTTGGCATCGCCGAGCTCGAAGCCGGGCAGGATGGGCCGGCTGCCGTCCTCGGGGAAGTAGCCTCCGGTCCCGAAGTTCGCCTTCAGGATGGCCAGGTCCGTGCCGTTGACGGACATATCGCCGTTGAAGTCGGGGACGATTCGTATCACATCATCCCCAACAAGCTCCGTGCCGTCAAGCAGCTGGCCGGTCAGTTCCAGATCGGTCATTCCCGGCAGGATTCCCAGCGACTGCGTCAAAAACTGCATGACCAAGTCATCGATCCCATCGTCATTCACGTCCTCGAAGTCGGCCTGCCATATGCCGTTGGAGTTCTGAACGACGTTGGCGTCGTTCAGCTCAACCGTCGACACGTCGATGTCAGCCACGTCCAGGTCTTCGGTGCCGAAGATAACAACAGGCGTCTTGCCGATCGACTTGAGGTTGATGGGGTTCTCATCGCTGTCAGGCTTGATGTCTATGTCTATTGGTATGAACGGCGGCGGGACTTCGCCACCACCGGCATAGACAGCCCGACCGGGAATATCCGAGAACGCGAACTCATTCAACCCGACGGCCCAGTACGCCGTCATGCTGATGTCCGCCCAGCCATAGAAGCGGTCGGCGCCGACATCGGCGTACAAGCCGATGGTGCCGCCACCGCCAAAGGGCCACTCGCCATGGAACCAGAAGTACCAGCCGCCCAGGCCGCCCGTGTCAGTCACGGAATCATCGGACCAATTGCGACCACCAGCCAACGTGTCGCCGATTTCGTAGCCTCCGCCAAGCCTGCCGACGTTCCATACATTGCCGCCAGCGACGTAGCCTACGTTGGAATTGGTGCCGTCACCGACCTGAAGGGTCGTGGCGTCTTTCCGGTCATATCCATACCAATAGAAGTCCTGTTCCTGGAAGGTGAAACTGTCGGCATCCTGCCCTAACGACAGAAGTCCTGTGTTGGCGGTGTTCACCACGACCGTCCCGTCCATCTTGAACGAGAGCATGTCCTGTCGCCAGTTGCTCGTGCCGTCCCACCAGCCCGCGCCGCCATTGTTGAAGACGTTCATGGCAGCGTTGGCGGGAACAGCCTGGGTGGCCAAAACGGCCGCACCAGCCGCCAGGGAGTAAGCTCCCAGCTTCTTTGCTAAATTGCCTTTTCTCATAATCCTTCTCCTTCTCTGCGGATACGGGAAGGGGTTGTCTGATCAGAACAACGTACCCGAATCCTTAATAGTAACACTCTCGTTGTGATCTGCTCCTTCTGCCAATGACCACCCGCGTGGCCACTCGACACTTCTTGCCCGCTACCTCATAGAAATGCTAAGCAAACGACAAGAAGGTAATGTTTCTGAGATCTGCGAAACAGCCACTCCACGAGGCTGTCCTCTCGATTGAATAGATTAACACAAACTTGTACAGCGCGTCAAGCAATTAACCCGCGATCGGCAAAAAATTACACTGATTTACAAGACGACGTATCTTATTGATGTATCAACCCTTATCGATCACCCCCCCCCTTCCCATGAACGCTTTTGGTGAGAAGAACCCGCCTTTTCCTTTAAGGTTTTCCTCTCAGACAGCTCAAACCGCGCCGCGAGCCCCGACACCCACTGACGCAGCCGCCGGCGGCCCGGCCGGGAATGAAACGGGCCCTTCGAACTCCGCGACAAAGCAACGCGGGCGGATGTGATCGCTCCGCGCCCGCTCGTATCGGTTTGTGAGTGTGCGATGAGTTCATCGACGACGTGACACCTTGCCGCGCTTGACCTTCTTCCCCCTGCCCTTCGCCATCAAGCGGCGGAAGTCGGCGTTGGCCTTGCGGCGGACGCCCTGCCCCTTGCCCGTCGAAAGCTTCCGCTCCAGGCGGTTCATCAGGCGCTCCATCTCGGCCGCATCGACCGGCAGGTCGACGGTCTTTTCGCTGTAGCCCGCCAGATGCATCGCGTTGGACAGCTCCAGCTCGTTCAGCGCCTGTCGGCCATCGGCGAAGTCGAAGGGCTTCTTGCCCGTGAGGATCAGGTGCACGAAGCCCCGCGTGATTTCGATGTGCCCGTCCGGGCGATTCTTTACCGGCACGTCGGTCCACGTGATGCCCTGCTCCGCCCCGCCAGCCATCGCGTTGGCCGAGGTGAAGATGTGCTTGCTGACCGGCATCTTGAGCTTGCCGAGTTTGATCTTGCCCCACTCCTCCAGAACGATCGTGCCCTTGTCGCCGCAGATCATGAACTGCTCGTAGCCGGGCTCCTCGGCCGTGGTCGCATAAATGTAGCCCACCTTGCCCTTGCCGTAGTCCAGCAGGAAGTTGGCGCAGTCCTCCACCTCGATCTTGTGGCGCCGCGTGGAGATCAGCCCCAGCACACGCTTGGGCATCCCGACGATCCACTGATACAGGTCCAGATGGTGCGGGGCCTGGTTGATCAGCACGCCGCCGCCCTCGCCGTCCCACGTGCCGCGCCACGCGCCGCTGTCGTAATACGCCTGCGTGCGGAACCAGTTCGAGCAGATCAGCTGCGCCCGAAAGACCTCGCCGATCGCGCCGCGGTCGATGAGCTTCTTGACCGTGATCATGTCGGCCCGCGCGCGCTGGTGGAGCATTACGCCCAGGTGCACCCGGCGCTTCCTGCATTCGGCGATCATCGCGCGGGCGTGGCCGACCGTGCTCGATAGCGGCTTTTCGCACATCACGTGCAGACCCGCGCGGGCGGCGCGGATCGTCAGCGGCGCGTGCCAGTAGTGCGGCGTCGCCACGATCACGGCGTCGCACAGGCCCGAGTCGATCATCTCCCTGCCGCTGGCAAACCAGGCAACGTCGTACTTCTCGCCGAAGGTCTTCGCCCTATCGGCGTCGATGTCCGCCACCGCTGTGAAGCTGAAGCGCCGATCCTTGTCGGCGGACATGATCTCGGCGTGACAGCCACCCATCATGCCCAGCCCGATGATGCCGAAACGAACGTGCTTGAGTTTCTTCGCCATCAGTGGCTCCTGTCTGCGGATCAACTCGTTGCGAGGCGGCCAGTCTAGGTCTCGCCCCCCAGGATTGCAAGACGCCCCGCCCGCACCTAGTATGGCGGCCATGAGCAACGTCTGGGTCAAGATCGAGAGGCTCACCCGCCCCGAACAAGCGTTGAAAGTCGCCGCCATGGGGGCCGACGCGATCGGGTTGGTCTTCGCCGAATCGCCGCGGCGCGTGACAATCAAGCAGGCCCAGGCCATTGTCGCCCCCCTGCCGCCGGCGACCCAGACCGTCGCCCTGTTCGTCAACACCGAGGTCGCCGAGATCAACCGCATCGTCGAACAGCTCCATCCCACGTTCGTCCAACTCCACGGCGACGAGCCGCCTGAGATCGTCCGGTGGATCGACGCGCGGTGCATCAAGGCCTTTCGCATCCGCAATGCCGCCTGGGCCGACGAGGTGCAGAGCTGGCTGGACGGCCTGCTCGATATCAACGATGTCGCCGCCATTGTGCTCGACGCCTACAGCCCTAAACGCCGCGGCGGAACGGGCAAGCGGTTCAACTGGCAGTGGGTGGCCGCTGCCCGCGACGCCCGCCGGCTCGAACACTGGCCGCCCATAATCCTCGCCGGAGGTCTGAACGCCGACTGCGTCGCCGACGCCGTCCGCGGGCTCCAGCCGTTCGGCGTCGATGTCGCCAGCGGCGTCGAACGTTCGCCGGGCATCAAGGACATGAAGAAAGTCGCAGCCTTCATCGCCGCCGCCGGCAGCGTCCACCCGCCCCCCGGCGATACAGCCATCGACCGATGGCTGCGCAGCGGCCGGCGGACGAAACTGCTGCGACACCTCGACGCGCATCCGCAGTTGAAACGCCGACGGCCTTGGGGCCCGTCCGTGCTACACCGAGCTTCCCGCGCCAAGAAGCGACAGGCCCTGACACGGATGTTGATCGCCCACGGCGTGTGTGTTGACCAACGAGACGGCCTGGAGATGACGCCGCTGATGACGGCAGCCTCCGACAACGACGTCGAGATGATCAGACTTCTTCTGGCACAAGGGGCCGACGCCAACGCCTGCAACTGGTCCAGCGAGACGGCCTTCAGCTACGCCTGTTGTTACAACTGCTTCGAGCCAGCCAAACTCCTCCACGAACATGGTGTCGAGATCAACCGCCCCGACACGCACGGCGCCACGCCCCTGGACTGGGCTAAGTACCACGCCTCGAAGCGATTCTACGACTGGCTGATAAGCATCCACTGCGTCCACCGCGCCGAACCCCCCGGCCACTGCCCGCGCCGATAAGCCGATGCGTAGGGCGTGCAGCTTTGCTGCACGGCGAGCTTGAATATTCCATGTGCAACACTACGGTTCTGCAATAACCGTCCATGGTTTTCGTCATTGATACGGGCGGGTATACTCGCACGGGATATTGGTAAACCAATGAAAAGGGAGCAATCGCTATGGGACGCATGAAAAAGGTGTTGGTCGTAATGGGCGTGTTGGCCTCGTCGTTCGCCGGCGGGATGGTTGGGCATGTAGTGCTGGGCCCATCAACGGCGCAAGCGAAGGACGCGGCCATGCCGAATATCGTCGATGCTGAGGCCTTTCGCGTGGTCGACGCCGACGGCAACGTCCGCGCAGCGCTGGCGATGGGTGATGACGGGGCTGTGCAGTTGGAAATGCTCGACGCGAAGGCTCAATCGCGAATGGTGATCGGTCTGGACGCCAAGGGCATATCGAGCATAGCCATGGCTGACGGCGACGGCTCGATCCGCTGGAAGGGGGGCCTCGTGCCGGGCGAGGACGGCAAGATGCTGGCAGGCGCCCTTGCGGTTCAGGTAATCGATGCGCGGACAATGCGCATCGGCGATGGGCGGGGCAACCACCGCGGCGTGTTCCGCGCCACTCCGAGCGGCCCGTTCCTGGTGCTGATGGACAAAGAGGGCAAACCCGTCACCGTCATGGGCGTCCAGGACAGGGACGGCTCGGCCGGATTCAAGGTCCAGGATTCCACGGGTCAGGAGCGACTTCACCTGGGCATCGTCAAGGACGGCGGCGTGTCCCTGGTGATTCGCGACAAGACACGCAAGGCCTGCACCGCCCTCGGCGTCAGCGCAGCCGGCGACCCCGAACTCATCGTTCGCGACAAAGCCGGCAACAAACGCATCCTCCTCGAACTGGACAACGACGCCACCGGCCGGCTGCACTTCCTGGACGCCGACGGCAAGCCCATCGCCCAGGCGCCGCCGACGCCCGACAAGGAAGACACCGCCACGACCGAGGACGACTAGCGCCGCGGGCCAGCCCCGTGGGAGCCAGCCCGCTGTATTCAGAAGGATGGCGGCCCGGCAGCTTCAAAGAACCGCCTAAGAATCATGCGGGTCAATCGTAATAGAGGATAGGGAGAACATGGCGATGAGACGGATTGCAGCCATTTGTGTCGTTGGGGCCGTCTTGCTCTGCGTAGGGTGCGGGCGGAGCGTCGCGCCGGGGTTGACCGTGCTGGAAGGTATGCGGGATCACGATCTGGTCTTTCGCGGCCGCGTCCTTGAGGTCGGCGAGTCCCCGGGGTACTGGAGCGGCATCCTGGCCGCTCGCCAGGAAGTGATCTACAAGATCATCGACATCTACAAAGGCCAACTCCCGCTGGACACAGACCAGGTGCGGGTGGCGCACATCCTTGTCGGTAGCGGCCCCACGGAGGACCGTAACGTGCCGCAGTTGGACCCCGGCGTGATCGGCCCAGGCCGAGAGGCGGTTATCTTTGCCGCCACAGATTTCGCCAACGAGAAGGGCATCTTCGTCTTCGGCGATGATCCCATCGGCGTGCTCTTCATCGACGGGCGGAATCTGACGACGCCATCACGCCTGCACGCTCCTTGAAATCGCACGGCCGCCCCTCCCCCCCCGCCAGGCGACGAACAGCATTGCATTTGCCGTAGCCAATCGGGACAATGTTGGGTGATTTGGTTGAGCGACAGCCGTCGCCGTCGTGTGGCGGCCGCCGGGCCGTGTGAGGCCGGGCTGGCCGTTGCGGCACGCACCGAAGGAAGGACCCATGACCACAGCACAAACGGAAACTGGAACTATGGACTACAAGGTCAAAGATATTTCGCTGGCTGACTTCGGCCGCAAGGAGATCAGTATCGCCGAGCACGAGATGCCGGGCCTGATGGCTACGCGGGCGAAGTACGGCCCGGACAAGCCGCTGGCCGGTATCAAGGTCATGGGCAGCCTGCACATGACGATCCAGACGGCGGTGCTGATCGAGACGCTCGTCGAGCTGGGCGCCGACGTTCGGTGGGCGTCGTGCAACATTTTCTCCACGCAGGACCACGCGGCGGCCTCCATCGCAGCCGCCGGCGTGCCGGTGTTCGCATGGAAGGGCGAGACGCTCGAAGAATACTGGGACTGCACCTACCGCGCCCTGACCTGGCCGGATGGGTCCGGCCCGGACCAGATCGTCGACGACGGCGGCGATGCGACGCTGCTGATCCACCGCGGGCTCAAGGCCGAGAATGACGCGGGCATCCTCGATGAGCCCACCGACGTCCGCGAACTGCAGGTCATCAACGCCCTGCTGAAGCGCGTTCTGGCCGCCGACGGGCAGCACTGGCACAAGGTGGCCCCGAAGGTCCGCGGCGTCAGCGAGGAAACGACCACCGGCGTGCATCGCCTCTATCAGATGATGGAATCGGGCGAGTTGCTTTTCCAGGCGATCAACGTCAACGACTCGGTCACCAAGAGCAAGTTCGACAACATTTACGGCTGCCGCCACTCGTTGGTCGACGGCATCAAGCGGGCGATGGACGTGCTGATCAGCGGCAAGACGGCCATGGTGTGCGGCTATGGCGACGTGGGCAAAGGCTCGTCCGAGTCGCTGGGCAACGAGCGGGCCCAGGTGCTCGTCAGCGAGATCGATCCGATCTGCGCCCTGCAGGCGGCGATGGCGGGCCACAAGGTCTGCACCGTCGAAGACGCCCTGCCGGTTGCCGACATCTACGTGACGGCCACGGGCAACTTCAACGTGATCACGATCGATCACATGGCGCGAATGAAGGACCAGGCGATCGTCTGCAACATCGGACACTTCGACAACGAGATTCAGATGGACGCGTTGGAGAACTTCCCCGGCATCGTCAAGGAGGAGATCAAGGGCAACGTCTGCCCCGTCCATCGCTACACGTTCCCCGACGGCCACTGTATCTACATCCTCGCCGAGGGCCGGCTGGTGAACCTCGGCTGCGCGACGGGCCATCCGAGCTTCGTGATGAGCAACAGCTTCACCAACCAGACGCTGGCCCAGATCGATATCGCCACCCACAGCGACCGGGCCATCGACGTGTACCTGCTGGACAAGAAGCTCGACGAGGAAGTCGCCCGCCTGCACCTGGACAAACTCAGCGCCAAGCTGACAACGCTGTCGAAGCAGCAGTCCGACTATCTAGGCATCCCCATCGATGGGCCGTATAAGCCGGAGCACTATCGGTATTAAAGATTGCGGATTGCGGATTGGCGATTGCGGATTGAAAAACAAAGTGCGGCGGGTCACTGACTCCGCCGCACGTCGTTTCTTCTATCTTCTGTTCAATCCGCAATCCGAAATCCGAAATCCACAATCGCAATTATTCGTTTCGCCGGACGGCGACCGCTGTTGGGCGGGCGGTCATTTCGGCCAGCGATATGTCCAGATCGGTGAAAGGCTGTTCGCCTTTGCGATAGAGGACCACCAGGCCGATCAGTTCGCCCGGCTCGGGGACCAGCGGCAGCAGCAGAACGCTCAGGCCGGGCAGGTAGCGGCGGATCTGCTGGGGGAACTGCTCAGCCTCGTCGCCGGCATCCATCACCATGCACTGAGGGCTGGTCAGAGCGATCTCGACCAAGGGGAGACAAAGGGCCTGGCAAAACTCCAGTTGGTCGGGGGTGGGCACACCGAACCGCCCCATCACGTGCAGCTCGGCGTCTTCGTTGCAGACCAACGCTATGCCGTGGACCGGGCCGCTGCGACGAACGAACAACTGGAACAGCGAGCGGAACACGTCGTCGTCGCACTTGGCCCCGATCAACTCTCCCTGGTAGCCGATCACGATCTGCTGGAGGGCCATCTGGCTGCTGAGCGCCTTGTAGGCGGCCGTCAGGTCGGCGCACGTGCTGTCGAGCTGTTGGCCTATCTGCTTGCGTTCGATGTTGACCCCCCGGGCCAGGTCGCGCAGTTTCAGTGTGCGTTGCTTCGTGCGGTGTCGGGCGCTGCGGCGCTCGAGTTCCTGGCGAACCGTCATTCTCAGGCGGTCCATGTCCAGCGGCTTGGTCATCAGCTCGACCAGGCCGATCTGGGTCGCCTCGGCGACGGCCTCGGTGTCGTCGCAGCCGGTGATGACGACCGCCGGAATGTCGCCGATGGTCTCGCGCAGGTGCGCGATGACATCCAGGCCGGTGTGGTCACCCAGCCGAAGGTCCGCGACGATCAGGTCGACCGGACCATCGGCCGCCAGGGCCAGCGCCTCGTCTTCCGAGGCCGCGGCCAGCACCTGAAGGTCATCGGCGGCCAGCGCGTCGGTCAGAAGTTCCCTGAGCTCGGGTTCGTCGTCGACCACCAATACGCGTGCGGTCTGATTGCCTGCCAACGTCAGTCCTCCTGCGCCCCATCGAGGGCGCTCGGGTCAAATAGACGATCCACCGAAACGCTCAAGCGTCATTGGCGAGCGGGCGGCCCAGGTGTCAGGGCGGCCCGCCTGTCGCCTCCGTTCTAGATATCGGACTCGCAGGAAGCATCTTGAGTTTGCGCTGCGGAACTTTTCAGCCTAAATATCCCACCGTAAGGGCCGTCCAAAGAAAAACTTACAAGGGCCCGCTCTGCCCCTAGAGTGATGGGCACAGTCGTGTAGGCACGCCGGGGCTCTGCCAGCCGATGGCACAATGATCGGGTGCCACGCTCTTGCGCTGTGTGCAAAAGCGTGAAGGGACCTGAACAAACACGCTTCTGCAAGTCCCGACGTATCCCGACGTACATCGGGAGGATGGCGCCCCCACCTGAGCTATGTAATATCGGAATCTGCCCTTAGCGGTCTTACGTAAGTTTGTAGCGGTTATGGTGGAAGATGGGCAAGTCGTGGCCTTACCCGTTGCCTCCCACCCGAGCTCAGCATATCAGAGCCCAACTGTCGCGGCCGGCCGATACCTCATGTGCCGATGTATCGTTCCGTTCGACCGAGATACCCCCTTTCCCAAGACCGGCAAGCGTGCCCCCACCTGCAGAGCCGTTGCATTGGACATTGGACATTGGACATTGGGCATTCGGCATTGGGACGCCCCCCCGTCAACCGGCCCCCGCCCCTAGGGCCGCACCAGGGCGACGATGCGGTCGACCACCTGCTCGATATTGAACGGTTTGCGGATGAACTCGTCCGCCCCCGCCTCCGTGAGGCGCCGGACCTCCGATGCATTGGCCACGCCCGATATCATCAGAATCTTGATGTGCGACAACTCCGCATGCCGGCGAATGGTCGTACAGACGACATTGCCGTTGACGTCCGGGAGCATGTAGTCCAGCACCAGGATGTCCGGGCGGAACTGCTGGGTCAAAACGCCGGCGTCGTAGCCGGTCGTCGCGGTGACGACCTCGAACCGATCATCCCCATCGAGGACATCCACGAACAGATCGATGATCTCCGGATCGTCGTCCACCACCAGGACGCGAATCTTGTCGCCTTCGATCTGGTCCAGTGGGATCTTGTTCGCCCTCATGAACGTGATGAGGCTATCGCGCGGGATGCGACGGAACTTGCTGCCGGGCACACGGAATCCTTCGAGCTGCCCGCTATCGAAGCAGCGAATGATCGTCTGTTGAGACAGATTGCAGATCTGGGCGGCCTCGCCCGTGGTGTACACTGCCTTGTGTCGCACGCCTGCATCTCCTTTTTCGTTCATCGCTCGGCCGGCGCCGCTTCGATCCGCGGCGCCAAGGTAACCGAACGCCACGACAGCCTGACGCCGTAATGCGTCTGCTGATGAATCGACACAGTGATTGGCGAAACTTAAGTTTTCAAGCCCCCACCTTCCCCATTTTCTTCATCTTGCCAAGAGCGCCCCCAAGAGCTCGAAGCGCCACGTTATCGGACGTAGGTAAAGAAAAGGGGCGCCCGTTCGGGGTGCCCCTGAGTGTTCGCAGATGGCGGTCTCGCCGCTAGTGTCCGATAAACTTTCCCTTGGTTTCCGGCCCGTCGACAGGAAGGTCCTTGGCCAGCGACTCGATCGCTCGATCGATCTTCTCCGGTGTCTCGTAGGTCCCCTCGGCGATCTGGCGGCGAACGCCGGTGACCAGTTCGCGTCGGACATCGGGAAGATGCCTGGCCATCTCAAGCAAGCGCTGGGCCGTTGCGGTCTCCGCCTCGGTCCGCAGCTTGGGAAGGGATACGGACTTCTTACCCGTCTTGATCGCAGTGGCTGTCGCCTTGGCTGCGCCCTTGCCTTTGCCCGAACCGCTACGAGATGAATAAGCCATTGTCTGCCGCCAGTTCAACCGTGCGCATAGTCGCACAGATATCGAACCCGATGGGCCGGCCAATTGGGTCATCCTCCGTGATCTCCGTGTCTGGCACTGCACACAGGCTCGCAAGGTATCAAACGTCTGATCTGTCGACCTGTCGAAGGTCGATGTGTGTGCGTCCTTGCACTATTAATATCGAAATACGGGGCCTTCCACCTTAAGAAAATGCTTACGGCGCTTCCTTCGACAACTCGTGCTTATATATATACTTGAATGGCTTATGCCGATCAAGACCAAAGTTTGAAAAGTTTTTCCCCGCCCTGGGGGCCGCATAGGTTCTCCACTGTTCATAGCTTACCCATCTTTACCGGCGGCGGCCGGTTGGCCGCGATTTTCGGCGCCGGCCAGGTAAATGGCAAGGACCGTCACATCGGCCGGCGTGATGCCGCTGACCCGCAGGGCCTGGCCCAGGGTGCGCGGGCGGATGTCGGTGAGCTTCTCCCCCGCCTCGCGCCGCAGGTGGCTGATCGCGGCGTAGTCGACCTCCGGCGGGATGAGCTTGGCGTCCAGGTCCTGCATCTGCCGCAGGGCCGTCTCCTGCTTGGCCAGGTACCCGGCGTAACGCAGATCGATCGTCAGCGATTCCACCGCATCAGGCTCGGCCTCGGCCAGTCGCCGCAATCGATCGGCCGTCGCGTCGTCGGCCTTGGCGAAAACTCGCTCGGCCGTCATGTCGGGCTGCTGGAAGTAATCGGCCAGCGTCTTGCCCTCGCACCGCGCAGCCGCCAGGAGGTCGCCGGCCTCATCGACGGCCGCCCCGCCCTGCTGGAAGCGCGCCCACCGATCGTCGGCCACCAGACCGACGGTCCGGCCGAGGTCGGTCAGCCGTCGGTCCGCGTTGTCGGCCCGCAGGTGCAGGCGATGCTCGGCCCGGCTGGTGAACATGCGGTACGGCTCGGTGACGCCCTTGGTGACCAGGTCATCGATCATCACGCCGATGTAGGCCTGGTCGCGCCGCAGGACCAGCGACTCGCGACCGGACGCGGCGAGGGCGGCATTGACGCCCGCGATCAGCCCCTGGGCGGCGGCCTCCTCGTAACCGGTCGTGCCGTTGATCTGCCCGGCCAGGTACAGGCCGCCTGTGGCTTTCGTCTCGAGCGTCGCCTGAAGCTGTGTCGGCGGGGCGAAGTCGTACTCGATCGCGTAGCCGTACCGCACTATCTCCGCCCGCTCCAGCCCGGCGATGTGATGGACGATGATCTCCTGCACATCCTCCGGCAGCGACGTGGAGATGCCGTTGACGTAGACCCAGTTGGTGGTTCGGCCCTCCGGTTCGATGAAGATCTGATGGCTCGTCTTGTCGGCGAAGCGCTGGATCTTCGTCTCCAGCGACGGGCAGTACCGCGGGCCCACGGCCTGAATCTGGCCGGTGTAGAGCGGGGCGCGGTGGAGGTTGGCGCGAATGACGTCGTGGACTTTCTCGTTGGTCGCCGTGATCCAGCACGGAATCTGATCCACGGCCAGCCGGCCGGTCATGAACGAAAACGGCCGGGGGTGATCGTCGCCATCCTGCCGCTCGCAGCGGTCGGTGTCGATGGTCTCGGCCGCCAGCCGCGGACACGTACCGGTCTTGAGTCGCTGCAACTGGAGCCCACAGCGGACCAGGCTGTCGCCAAGCTTCTCGGCCGCCGGCTGGCCGTAGCGCCCGCCGGGCCAGGTGGTCTCGCCAAGGTGCATCAGGCCGCTCAGGAAGGTGCCGCTGGTGACGATGACAGCTCGGGAGCGGAATGTTGAATGCTGAATGCTAAATGCTGAATGGTCATCGCCACACGCCAAGCTAACACCGCAGACGCAGCCGCCTTCGGTGAGGATGTCAGTGACTTCCCCGGCAATGATCGTCAGGTTGGGCGTTTGGCGCAGGGCATCCTGGACCCACGCGGCGTAGGCGTGGCGGTCGGATTGGCAGCGCGGGCCCCAGACGGCCGGGCCTTTCGAGCGGTTGAGCATGCGGAACTGAATCCCCGTCGCGTCGGCCGCCAGCGCCATCAGCCCACCGAGCGCGTCGATCTCTCGAACGATCTGCCCCTTGCCCACCCCGCCGATCGCCGGATTGCACGCCATCGCGGCAATCTCGGCCTCATCGAGAGTAATCAGCGCCGTCTGCGCCCCAAGCCGCGCCGCCGCATGGGCGGCCTCGGCCCCGGCATGGCCGCCGCCGATGACGATGACGTCAAAATCACAAGCCATACACCGATTCTAGCACACAGGCCCGGCCTGGTCATCTCCATCAGTTGCGGGCAGATAGTCCATCATCTCGCCATGGGTGCGATCCCGGTTGGGCCCGCCACGGGCGCGCCCGAGTCGCCTGCGCCGGCCTGGCGCAGGTCCTCATGGAAATGAGCGACGGATGCCGCCATGTAGGGACTCAGCCACAAGAAACCAATGCCCAACGTCAGCATGCACAACAGCGCCCAGCCGAAGAAACGAAAGTACAGACAGAACAGCTTGCCCTTGTGTCCCTGCATCAGGGCCTTGCTCTTGCGAATCGCTGCCAGCGGGTCCAGCGAAGAGTCTTCGGCCATGAGGTAGAATGTCTGCGAATAGGCCAGTGCGGCGATCAGGCCCGGGATGATGAGCAATAGCGACCATAGAAATATAAAAATGCTCATCAGGATGCAGGCCCCAAGGGCATTGCCGAAGTTCTTGAACCCGACGAACAGCATCCCCATCTCCGTCTTCCCGCCACGAACGAGTGTCAGGAAGAACACTGCCCCTCCCAGTGCGAACGGACCCGACACGATCAGAGCGATCAGCGGGCTCACATACGGAACGCCGCCGCCGGACAGCAACACCCCCAGCACCAGAGAGAATGCGATGGGCAAGCCCCATCGCCCCTTGAGCAGGGCGCGCGCCCTTGACGTGATGTCACGATTGGGGGTCTCCCCACCCGTTCCCGTCAACGGCGGCGGAAGGATGGCAAACCCCGCTACCGGCGGTGGGGCCTCTCCGTCGCCGCGGAATAGATTCTCCAGCGAGCCCGCTCGCACCCAATCGGACATTCCGTCGGTCCAGACAAGGTGCTCCTCAAGCAGGCGTCCCTGGCCGATCCATTCCCGCAGCGTGGCCTCATCGATCGGGCCATACTGCTTATCGCCAACGTAAACATACCACGTTGCCACAGGCGCTCACCCATCATCACTACGTCAGACCGTCGACTAGGCCGCTGGAGGTGCGGATGGCGCGGGTGGCGCGGGTGGCGTTGCCGCCGCAGCCGCAGCGCCCTGATATGTCGCGCTGCCGAAGCCCAGGATCGGGTAGAAAATGAAGGGTAAAAAGATAAGCCCAATGCCGAAGCCGCCCTCTTTGCCGAACTTCGCGGCAACGGCGAAGCCGACCTTGAAGGGCGGGATAAGGAAGACGATGGGAACGAAAGACAAAATGAACCACAGAATAGGCAGTTTGGCGATCTCGACCGTTACAATGTACCCGTTGTAGACCGGGACCAGGCACGCCCAGCCCGGCTGGCCGGCCTTGACGAACACCTTCCACAACCCTGCAATCATCAACACCATCAAAGCGAGGCAAAGCACAGGAAGAAGTATTGCCATCGATTTCCCTTTCCATAAAGTGCGGACAGAACTGACCGGCCCATGCCTATGCAATGGGCAACCCCGTGCCTGGACCTACCGTCCCTGGCGAGGTCGACATCAATATCCCACAGAATCCTTTGCTGTGTCAAGAACTTAAGAATATTCGCCAGCTCAGGCGAACAGCGCCTCGACGAAGCTGTCCGGGTCGAACGGCTCGACGTCTTCGTAGGTCTCGCCGAGACCGACGAACTTGACCGGCAGGTCGACCTCGTGGCGGATGGCGACGACGATGCCGCCCTTGGCGGTCCCATCGAGCTTGGCCAGGAAGATGCCCGAGACATCGATGGCCTTGGCGAACGCCCGGGCCTGGTCGATGGCGTTTTGGCCTGTGGTGGCATCGAGCACCAGCAGCACCTCGTGCGGGGCGCCGGGGATCTTCTTGGCCGCGACGTCGCGGACCTTGGTCAGTTCGCGCATGAGGTTGTCCTGCGTGTGCATCCGCCCGGCGGTATCGACGATCAGGACATCGGCCTTGCGGGCGATGGCCGCGTCGCAGGCGTCGAAGACCACCGAGGCCGCATCGTTGCCGCCCCCGGTGACGATGTCCACACCGATGCGGTCGGCCCAGATTGTCAACTGCTGGACGGCCGCCGCCCGGTAGGTGTCGGCCGCGGCCAGACACACCTTCCGCCCCTCCTGCTTGAACCGATACGCCAGTTTGGCCACCGAGGTGGTCTTGCCCGTGCCGTTGATGCCCGTCATCATCACCACCGTCGGCGGGCTGTCGGCGAAATGCACCGACCGGTCCGACTCGGGCCAGTACGTCACGAGCTCGGCCTTGAGAAACTCGATCACGTCCTCGCCCCTGGCGATCCGCTTGTCGCGGTGGGCGGCCTGGAGGTCGTCGCAGATCCGCATCGTAGCCGCCACGCCGAAGTCGGCCTGGATGAGGATCTCCTCCAGATCGTCCAGCAGCGCCGCATCCAGTTGCCGCCCGGCGAGCAGGCTCCGCAACGAACCGACAAACTTCTCCCGCGTCCTGGCCAGACCTGACAGCAGTCGTTTCAGTATTGCCATGGCATCTTCTTATTGGCAGGGATGCATGCGATGCAAGCGATTACTTCTCCGCGGGCTTGCGGAGCGCTTGTTCGCTTTCCGCCCATCGATCTTTCTGCAGCGAGACCAGGCAAAAGCAGGCGGGACAGGAGCCCCGCCTGCCGACGCTATAGGCTACATCCCTGTCCTTGCTACTGGTCTTCGCTGCCGCCGGCGATCTCCCCATAAAGGTCCCTGGCGACGGCGTCCAGGATGCCGTTGACGAAGCGGGGGCTCTCAGCGGTGGAGAACTCTTCGGCAAGCTTGAGCGCTTCGGCGATCACCACGCGGGGCGGCGCCGATTTGGCGCGCAGCTCACAGACGGCCAGGCGAAGGATGTTGCGGTCCACCAGCGCCAGGCGATTGAGCTGCCAGTGACGCGCATACTCGGCTAGAGTCGCGTCGCATGCCTCCAGGTCGGCCCGAACGTCGGACAGGAGTTGGCGGGCCAGTTGATGGGTCTGGGCGTCGCTGCGGCTTTCGGCGATGAACCCCTCGGCCATGTCGGCGGCCCGATCGCCCTGGACGTCCAGCAGGCATAGTCCCTGCAGCGCCAGACGTCTTGCGCGGTGAATGCGGCTCACGATTCCGACGGCAGCTGCGACAGGAGATTGGCCATTTCGACGGCCGCCGTCGCCGCATCGGCGCCCTTGTTGCCCGCCTTGGCGCCGGATCGCTCGACGGCCTGTTCGATCGTGTCGCACGTCAGGACGCCGAAGATGCAGGGCACGCCGGTCTGCAGCGACGCCTGGGCGACCCCTTTGGCGACTTCCGAGGCGATGTATTGGTGGTGGTCGGTTCCGCCGCGGATGACGGCCCCCAAGCACACCACGGCGGTGTAGACGCCGCTGGCGGCCAGCCGGCGGGCCAGCAGCGGGATCTCGAAGCTGCCCGGCGACCAGACAACGTCCAGGTCCTTCTCCGCGACACCGTATCGCTTGAAGGCGTCTGTCGCGCCGGCCAGCAGCTTACCGGTCACGAACTCATTGAATCGGCTGACCAGCATCACAAAGCGGGCCCCGGTGGGCGCCGTCAGTTTTCCTTCGTATGTCGTCATGGCCACAACTCCTCGTCATCGGCCCGGGTCAGCAGGTCTGGGCCGGTCCGTGCGGCGACCAGTATAAGGCCAACGGCCGCCGGTTGGCAAGCGGCTCACCGCCACCGGCCGCTCAGATGCGATTGGCGATGTAGGCCAGCAGGAACGCCGTCTGCGTCAGCAGATTCGTCGCCAGCAGCACCTCCCGCGTCAAGCGCCGGCCTCGCCGCGAAAACACCAACCCCGCGATCACGGCCGCCACAATCGTCACGCCCGAGATCGTCACCTGCATCCAGGGCAGGTAGTTGAAATACCAGATCGACAGCGTCAGAACGCCCCCCATCACCGCCGCCGTCGCCAGCGGGCCGCACCGGTCCGCATACGCCAGAACGGCCGGCTGGCTCGTGTAGGTCCGCCGGCAGAACAGGCAGGTCGCCATCATCGCCCACGCCCCCCACAGCGGCGCCAGCAGCAGCGGGCGGAGCACACCGTGCGGCCGAAGCCACACAAGCCACCACGGATTCTCCGCCGACGATTGCTCATTCCACCCCCGAAGGGTCAGCAGGATCAGCGCCCACACCGCCACGATGACGGCCATCCCAAGCGGGCGGTCGGGCCCGCCAACCACCGCGTCGGCCAGTGCGGCCGCCGCCCGGCGATAGACCCACAGGAATGTCACCCCCAGGACCGCTACGACGGGCATAATGGGCAAGGCCGCCCGTCCCTGCGGGGCGTTCCACGCCAACGCCCACAGGCCCGCCTGACCGACCCCCCATGCCGCCGACAGCGCCAGCACCTGCCACCACGCCCCGCCGAGCCGCTCGGGCGGCGCGCTCTGAAGGCGCGTATTATCGGCGATCAACATCAGCCACCCGGGCCGATTGACCAGCCAGTTCACCAGTGACGTAAAGATCTTCTTCATGATTCTTCGCCCCCGTCGGGAGATCGTATGGCCGTCGATGACGGGCCGCCGCTACGGCGGGTTGTCGTCCGGGCCCGCCGGGGTCCCAAGCTCCAGCCGCAGTGCGTCCGCTTCGGCGCCAGCGGTCTCGGCCGCGGCAGTCTGCGGGTAGCGACGGACGACGTCCTCATAGTACTTCAGGGCCTTGGCCAGCATGCCGCCCTTGTGATACAGCCGCGCTCGCTTCAGCGCCCGCTCTGCGTCTTCGGCGTGGCGGGCCCTTCGGACGGGCCCCATAAACTCCTCATCGCCGGTCAGTGCGACCCGTTCGTCGGCGATCCGCCCGGCGACCGCGGTTTTTCCGTAGTCCCGTTGGATCTTCTCCATGATCCCGATCACGGCCACCTGCTTGTCCACAGCAAGCAGCTTGATCGCGGCGACCCGCCCGCCGGGGTCGGACGGGCGAGACGACGGGCCCGGACGGGTGGCGGCCCCGTCGTCAGGGCGGTCGCTTGATTCCGATGACGCCTCGGCGATGATCCTGTCGATCTGGCGATCCAGCGCCGCCGCCCGCATCGCCGCATAGTGCGCCTTGATCTGCGGGTCGGCCTTGGCTGTTTGCAGCGAGGCCTGCGCCTCCTTGGCGGCCGGGAGGCCCTTCAACACGTGGGCGACCTGCTGATACAAGTCGATCGCCTCGGCGTAGCGCTTCTGGTCGTACGCTTCGTTGGCCTGGGTCAGGACGCTACGGCCGTAGTTCTCCAACTGCTGATAGAGGTTTCGCAGCCGCGGGACATCGGCCTTACGGTCCGTCACCAGTGTCCGCGCCGTGTCCAGGCTCTGACGGGCCCGCAGCCATTTTTCATCGGCGATGAGCTTCTGAGCCTTGGTGATGAGTTGATCGAACCGCTTTTTCCTCCGCTGCTTTTCCTTTTCGGGGTCTTCCCCGGCCGGCCCCATACCGACACGCGTCCCGCTGGGAAGATTCGCCCCGCCCTGGACCTGTCCCCGCGCAACCGGCGCCGTCAGGGCCACACATGCCGCCAGGGCTCCCACGGCCCAGAGGCCAAGGGGCTTTCTGATGGCGTCATCCTGTTGCGCCCGCTCGGTCATTCGCCCCGATCCTCTTGACCGCCATCGTCAGCGGCAGCGTCGGCGGGCTGGGTATGGGCCGGCTTGATGAAGGCCGACGCCATCTTGGCGACCAGCGCATCCTCATCGTTAGCCAACTGCCGCAGGCGCGGGTCTTCGGCCTCCTTCGATGAGCGGCCGAGGAACACGGCCCCCTCCGCCGACAGGCCGAGCAACTCGGCCTCCCTCACCCGCACGAGCGGGGAGACATCATCCAGGACCAGGCCCATCAACTGCAAACGGTCGGCCCGTTCGGCCTGGCGCAGTGCATTGAGCATTTCGGCCCGAACGACCGCCGACCGGTCCTGCAGAAGACGGCGCGTCATCGCCAACAGGTCCGACCGCATCCGTTCAGGGGGAATTTGCTCGGGCAACGAGGCCCGTTTGGCATCCACTTCGGCCAGCAGCGCCAGCAACGAGCCGATTCGTCCGGCCGTCCGCATCCGGTCGGATGGATCGTCACTGTCGAGACCTTTACGCAAAAGCGCGTCGAGTGGGTCGTATCCGCCTCCCTTGGCGAGGTCCGTCAACAGGCTCGTTCGGACAATCGTCGCCGAAGCGACCTGGACGCTGGGCAGGGCGCTGACAAGCTCCTCGCCCCGCTGGACCGGATCGAGAATGCCTGTCACCACCAATGTCAGTTTGCTCATAGGCCGAGCGGACAGGTAGTCCCTTAGCGGCCCGACATCCAAACGAGTTTCGCACGATAACGTCCGCCCCGGGCCCAGGTAGCGCGGCGCGTGCCAGACCGCCATCGGCAGCAGCACAAACGTCGCCTCCGGGTCCTCAGCCACGGCAACCCGCAGGGCCATCACGGGCGAGCATACCCCGGTCTGCCCGATGGGGATGTCCACAGGTCCGATGTTGGTCAGACGGGCCGTGATCGTGATCGGGTCGCCCACGGCGACCGTCGGGGCGGCGGTGAGGGAGGCCTGGACAAACCGTTCGGGCTGACGGCCCATCTGAAAGGTCAGTGTGCCGAACTTGGTCATCAGGGCCTTGATCTGTCCGGTTCCGGGCGCCGGCTCGATGGGGATCCGATGCTTCCTGGCCACCATCGCCAACAGCCGATACGCCGGTCCGCTGCGCCCCAGCGCGACGCCCGCACCGAGGGCCTCGGTGGCTGGCTGATCCTGCGCGGCGCCGAAGTAGTATTCCGCGAGGAAGTACGCAGCATACGCATCCTCCGACGAGATCGTCGCCAGCCGTTTGACGCCGGCTGCAATGGCGCCGCTGGCGACTTCCGCCGCACCCAGCAATCGCATCAACAGAACGCTCTCGCCGGCATCGGGGCCCGCCAGTTGGACCGCTTGCCGCGCGTGGCGCAGCGCCCGCGTGGCGTCCGGGCGGGCCGTCAGGTAGAACATGGCCATCTCGATGTTGTACTGCAGAGCATCCGGGCCGGTCGGCGTGCCCTGATAGGCCGCTTCAATCTGACGGATCAGATCCCGCACCTCGCCCGGCTTGTTGAGTTGCCCATACGCCTCCATCAGCAGTATCTGCAGGTCCAGGCTGTCGGGAAAGCGGCCGCGCATAGGCGAGAACATTTTGACCGCCCGCTCGGCCTGCCTGGCATCGAGCATGGCATTGCAGTACCGCATCAACCAAACGTGAGGGAACGCCTCGGGCCCCATGTCGCGTCGGCCTACCTCCCAGGCATAGTCGAACACCGCGATCGCGTCCTTCCACAGCCCCATCGATCCCAGCAACACGGCCACATCGCTCGCGGCGTTGAGGTCCATCGGACTGCCCCGCAGGATCCGCAGAAGCATGTTGCATTGGTCCACGGGGCTGATGGCCTCCTTTTGAAGGCTTAGCCACCCGGTCAGACCGCCGCGATGATATGGATCGAACGCCAGCGTCTGCAGAAAGAGCCGCCTGGCCTCGTCCGTCAGCCCCTGGCCGACGAGGATCTCCGCATAGCGCACCATGGCCTGGGCCCGAACGGCCGACGGGATGGCTTGGTCCTTGATCACCCGGTCGAAGAACTCCCGGCGATCCTCAGAGGATTGCAGCGTAGCCGTCTTGTTGACCAGCCATTGGCGCCAGATCGCCTGATCGTTGTCGGCCGTTTTCAGGCAGACGTCCAACGCTCCGACGGCCTGAGCGAAATCGTCCTGGCCCTGATAGACGTCAGCCAGAAGGCGGTTGGCGTGGTAGTTGTCGGGCGCCAATCGACGGGCAAGTTCGGCCAGCACGATCAGCCGCCGCACGCGCGCCGGGGCATCGGGGGTCAGAAGAATACCGCCAGCCGAGCGAGCGAGGCTCTCGGCGGCGAGCGTCCGTTCGGCCTTGGTCAGATCGGCTGGCGCCGCAGCCGGTGGCTGTGCCGACACGCCGGCCCCCGTGCACGCCAGCACGATGGTGAGCATCCGTGCGCAGATCATCGTCACCATCCTTTCATCCGGCCGAGGGTCCGTCCGCGGTCGCTCGCGTCCTACGGCATCGGTGGCTCGGGTGTTGCGGATATCTTCAGGCTGAAAGCAATATCCTGCCCACTTCGGCTAATCGCCAGATCGACGGGTTTCCCCTCCTTCAACGCGCGTTCGATCAGCTTCTTGAAGGCCTCGATGGTCGTAACCTTCTCGCCGTTGACTGCAGAGATCGTGTCGCGCACTTCCACCCCCGCTCGTTCGGCGGCGGTGTTCTGCCCGATCCGCAGCACCAACAACCCCGGCGTCTTTCCGCTGGAGGTCTTATCGATGTATTGGTCGATATTGATTTTTTCACGAATGATGACGCCGACCTCCTGCGAGATGTGGCGCAGGGCCTGGGTGGGCTGTTTCGGCGCAGCCTCGAGGGTCAGTACGGCCTGCATCGGCTTGCCGCCGCGAATCACATCGATCTCGACGGCGGCCCCGACCCCATAGCCGGCCATGGTCCGCCCGAAATGCTTGACCATCTGCTGGACCAGTGGGAACTTCGGCAAGGGCTTGCCCTGGATGCCCACAATGATGTCTTCGTCCTCCAAGCCGGCCTTGTCCGCTGCCTGCCCCTTGATCACGTCGTGCAATTTGACGCCAGGCGACGTCATCCCATTGATCTTCCACAAGATTGTCGGAACGCCTTCGATCCGCAGCGCGCCAAGCCACGCCAGCGGCCTGACTTGATCCGGACTGGCTGGAATCTCGTCCAAGATGAACACAAACTCGTCCACCGGATGGAACCACGACGTCCAGTGTCCGCCCATGTCGCCGAACGTGATCTGCCGACTTTGCGTGACCATTTTCCGGTGTGTGGGAAACTGCTGGCCCACGATGCCGACGACCTGACCGTCAGCCCCGAACACGGGCGACCCGAAACCGGTCAGATTGCCTCCGACAACGGATATGTTCGTCTCCGGCGTGTGAACCGTTGCGGACACAACTCCCGCGCCAACGTAGGGCGTAAATGACATCGCCTCGGACAACAGGCCTACCGAGACCACGCGCGTCCCGGGCGACAGATTCGTCTTCTTGGCGAAACGAACGGGCTGCCAATCGCGTCCCTCCTCCACGCGCACAAAGCCGACGCTCGTCAACGGGTCCACGCCCATCAGCGAAGCCTTCAATCGCTTCTCGCCCATCCCGGGACCGGTAACTTCAAAGGTCCCATAGAACTCGACGGGGATCCTCGGGTCCATGCCCATCGCCAGCAACACCGCCTTCCCATCCTCGTCGACCAGGACGCAAATACCCAACGACGTCATGACCCGCTCCCCCGTGCCGTTATCCACGCGCCAGATAATCAGCGCTATGCTTTTCTTTCCGGCCTCGGCGGCTGCGACCATCATCTCAGAGAGCTTATCCTCAGCACCCGCCCCCGCCGGCAGTAAGGCCAGCAGAAACACTACAGCAATCAGAGTTCGCTTGGTCATGTCATCTCCTTCGCGTTGTGAGTTTTGCAGTGACGTCAGCTTGCTGTGGCCCGTCGCCTGCCGCCCGCAGCGGCCAGCCGTTCGGCCAGCACAGGCCCCGCCGATGCCGGGAATCTGCGGATCAGCACCAGCAAGCCGATCCCCGCCAGAAACATCAGCAGGGACGTCACCTGGTTGTGTGTCAGGATCAATTCTAAGATATTATGGTCGTTGTCTGCACGGATTGATTCCAGTAGGAACCGCGTCACCGGATACAAGATCAGCATCAGCGCGAACACCTGCCCCTCCCGTCGCCGCATTCGATAGAACACCGACAGCACCCCCGCCAGAAGTAGCGCGTTGACGATCCCCAGAGGCTGGGCGGGTTTGACAGGCAACGACCAGGTCGCCTCAGCCAGCGCCACCTCACGCTCGCTCAACAGGGCCGGACGCTTTAGCTGCCCTTTTTCGTCGATCAGCTCGGCAGGCGGCGCAACCAGCCCGCGGGAAAGCTGCCAGGCATAGACCGGCGTCGGACCGGACGTGGTGAGCGAATACGGATTCTCCGGCCGCCCGTCCAGCTTGACCAGCGGCTTGGAGTAGATCGGGAACCGCATGCTAAAGGCCCAGTCCGCATCGCTGCGGGCGCCCCAGCAGCAGCCGTTCAGCAGGCAGCCCGCCCGTCCGAACGCCAACCCCAGCATGAGGCTGATGGCCAGGATGTCGATGTAGCGCCGCATCGGCAAACGTCGGATGGCCATGTAGGCTACCACCGCCAGCGCCGCCCCGATCAGCCCGCCGTAGTAGATCAGCCCGCCGGAGGTGATATTGAGCACCGTCAGCGGGCCGGCGTCGCGAAAGTCGCGCCAGTTTTCGATCACGTAGGCGAATCGCGCCCCCAGCACGCCGGCCACCAAGGCCAGCAGGCCGCACTTTGTCATGGCCTCAGGGTCCTCGCCCGCCCGGCGCGCCCGCCAGCGAGCGAACCAAACCGCCAACAGGAACCCCAGCACCAGCATCAGCCCGTAGCCGAAGATCCGCAGAGGGATCTGACGCCCCAGGATCTCCAGCGTGCCAAGGTCAATAATGATCTGTCGCATCCACTTACCTGCCCGGCAGGGCCTTTATAGAAGCTTGGTCAGACGGTTGGCCTCATCCACCAGCGCCACAGGCGCCTTTGCCGGCGGACCGTCGCCAACGCTGACGTACCCGAACGCCATGATGATGATCTTCTCGCCCACAGCGACCAGCTTGGCCGCGGCGCCGTTGATGCAAATCACGCCGCTGCCTCGCTCGCCTTCAAACACGTAGGTCTCGAACCGCTGACCGTTATCGATATCGGCGACGAGCACGCACTCCCCCGCCGCCAGATCCACCGCATCCATCAGATCGCGATCGATCGTGATCGACCCGACATAATCGGGCTCGGCCTGTGTGATCGTTGCGCGATGGATTTTGGCGCGGAGTAGCTTTCGCAGCATAGGCTCAAGGTCCCGGTTCATCTGGAAACAGCGATAGCGCCGCTTGCGTGTAAAAGGTTATTCTAGTTCGCCTGAGCAGGTGCGTCCACCCGCATGTTGTCGATCAGCCGCGTGCCGCCGAAGCGAACGGCCAGGGCGATAACCAAAGGACCATCTGTGTCTTGTACGTCCGTCAGGTCGTCCGGGTCGACAGTTTGTACGTAATCGATCTCCCCCAGCGGCGCCCGCTCGGCCAGATGCCGGCCGATCGCGGCGATGACGTCCGCGGCGGGCGGCCTGGACGAGCGAATCATCTCCGCCGCCATCGACAGCGCCCCGTAAAGCTCGGCCGCCTGCCCGCGCTCATCGGCCGACAGGTACTTGTTCCGCGTGGATAGCGCCAGGCCGTCCCCCTCGCGGACCGTCGGGCAGACCACGATCTCGATGGGCGCATTCAGGTCAGCCACCATCCGCCGGATCACCACCGACTGCTGATAGTCCTTGGCGCCGAAATAGGCCTTGTGGGCGGGGATGATATTGAACAGCTTGGCCACCACCGTGCAGACGCCGGTAAAATGGATGGGCCGGCTTCGTCCGCACAGCGTCTCCGACAGTTTCCTGACGCGGATCTCGGTCAGGCTATCGCCGCCGTAGATCGTCTTGACGCTCGGGGCGAACACCACATCCACGCCGCGGGAGTCGCAGGCGGCGTGATCCGCCTCGGGCGTGCGGGGATACGCGGCCAGGTCTTCGCTGGGGCCGAACTGTGTGGGGTTCAGGAAGATGCTAACCACCACCACGTCGCAGTCGGCCCGGGCGGCGTCGATCAGGCTGAGGTGCCCCTCATGCATGCCGCCCAGCGTCGCCACGAGCCCGACCGTCTTGCCGGCCGCCTTGGCCTGGGCCACGAAACGCCGCATCTCCGCGATGTCGGTGATGATCTTCATAGGGCTGCTCGAATCTCCGCAACCAGCGGGTCGACCTTGCTCACGTGGCGAAAGTTCGTCACGTCACCGTCGACGGCGATGACGGGACAGGTCAGCGAACGGACAATATCCTTATAGCGGGTCCGCATCGTCGACAGGAAGTCGTCCGTGAACGTTCGCTCGAACTCGCGCCCCCGCTGCACGATCCGCCGCCGCATGGTCACCACCGATGCATCGACGTGCAGGACCAGGTCGGGGGTCTTGATCAGCGGCGCCAGACGGGCGGCCACGCGTTCGTAGAGCGCCAGGTCCTCGCCGTCGAGTTTCGTGTGGGCGTACAGGGCGTCCTGACAAAAGCCGTAGTCGCTGACCGACACGCCGTCATCGGGCCAGGCGACGCAGCTCAACTGCGTCACCCGCGACATCAGATAGTATAGCTGGGCCGGCAGGCAGGCCTCGGCGCGGCCCATGTAGGAATCGGCCAGAAACGGGTTGCCGGCGAAATCCTCACGGATCATGCGCCCGCCCAGGACGGCCACGAGCTTCTCGGCCAGTGTGGTCTTGCCCGCCGCCGGCGGGCCGATGATGCTGATCAACGTCGCGCTCATTCACCGCTCTCCAAGGCCACCAGCAGCTCGGCTATCGTCTTGTTCCGTATCGGGTGGCGCGCGTCGGGGGCGATCTGCGCCAGCGGCGCCAGCACGAACGCCCGCTCGGCCAGCCGCGGATGCGGGATCGTCAGATCGGGCGTATCCACGACAACATCATCCATCAGCACAATGTCCAGGTCGCATGGTCGCGGCCCCCATCGCGTCTCGGCCGACCGGTCGCGTCCCAGGGCCGATTCGATCCGCTGCAGTTGCCCCAACAGTTCGTGCGGCGTCAGGGTCGTCTCGACCGCGACCGCGCCGTTTAGGTATGCGGGCTGATCCGCCGGGCCGCCGACCGGGTGTGTCTCGATCAGACTGGACTGGCGCGTGACCGCAATCCCATCCGTCGCGTTCATGGCCGCAACCGCCGCGCGAAGTGTCTCGGCGCGGTCGCCGAGGTTGCTGCCGATGGCAATGTAGGCGGTCGCACGCGCCATGGCTAGGGCGCCTCCCAGTTGGCGGGGCAGCGTTCGATCTCCAGCCGATCGATATCAACCCGCACGAACTTGCCGATGAGGGATTCGTCGGTGGCCCAGCCGGCGTCCTCCATCCGCATCAGGCCGAAATCGATGACCACCGGCATGAGCGAGACGACCTGCCCGAGGCCGATATAGGCCCAGTTGCCCACCGGCTCGAGGGCCTTGCGGCGGCGGGCGTTTTCGCCAATGGTCTCGGCCAGCGGGACGGGGGCTTCGGTGACGTAGCGAAAACGCACAGCCGCAAGCTCGCCCGGCGGGCAGGGCCGTTGGCCGTCGCTGACGCCGTCGCAGACCGTCAGCAGGTCGTCGTCGACCCACACCTCGGCCTGCCCGCCGCGCCCCTGCGTGTGTTCCATGCGAACGTCCATGTCGTTCCGGCCGCCGGGGGCTTAGAGGCTCAGCCCGGCGATGCGATCCAGCGCGTCGGTGAGCACGTCGTCGGGGTAGCTCAGCGAGATTCTGAAGTACCCTTCGCCCCACTGGCCGTAGCCGCGGCCGGGGGTGACCATCACGCCCGTCTTGTCCAGCAGTTCGGTGGCGAACGCGCCGCTGTCGCCGTCGAACCTCGGCGGCACGGGGGCCCAGATGTAGATGGTGGCCTTGGGCTTGTCGATCTCGAACCCGTTGGCGCGGAGAGCATCGACCACCAGATCTCGCCGCCGCTGGTAGACGGCGTTGATGGCCGGCAGGAGCTCTTCGGCCTGGTTCAGCGCGGCGGTCGCGGCGAACTGAATCGCCCGCAGCGAACCGTTGTCGATGTTCTCCTTGACGGTGTTCAGCGCCGCCACGGCCGAGGCGTTGCCGGCCACGAAGCCCATACGCCACCCCGTCATGTTGAACGCCTTCGACAGCGAGAAGAACTCCACCGCCACCTCCGCCGCGCCGTCGACCTGCAGAATGCTGGGCGCTTCGTAGCCGTCGAAGGTGTTCAGCGTGTAGGCGGCATCGTGAGCGATCAGGATGTCGTTTTGGCGAGCGAACTCGACCGCCCGCTCGAAGAAGCTCAGATCGGCCGTCGCCGCCGTGGGGTTGTTCGGATAGTTCAGCCAGAGGATCTTCGCCTTGCGGCGAACGTCGGCCGGGATCGCATCGAAATCGACGAGGTAATCGTTCGCCTTGAGCAAGGGAACCTCGAACGTCTCGCCGCCGGCGAACACGTGGCCGATGTTGTACGTCGGGTAGCCGGGCACAGGCGCGATCGCCACGTCGCCGGGGTTCATCAGCGCGAGGCAAAACTTCACGATGGCGTCCTTCGAGCCCATCGTGGTGACGAGTTGGTCTTCGGCGAGATCCACACCGTAGCGGCGGCTGTAGAAATCGCGGGCGGCCGCCGGCAGGGCCTCCACCGGGCGGTCACATCCGTAACGATGGCGGTCCAGATCGGCGGGGTCGACGACGGTGCGACACAGCTCCTCAACGACCGAATCGGGGGCGGGCTGGTCCGGGTCGCCGATGTCGATGCGGACGACCTTGACGCCCTTGTCGCGGGCGGCCTTCATCTTTCGCCGAAGATCGGCGAACAGGTACGGCGGCAGCTTGTTCAAACGGTCCGAGCGCGGCAGATCCATCGTAGTGGTCCTTCCAAACGGGTCATTGTATCGAACGAACCCACCGGCCTGTCAGACGGCGGGCCCAAACGGGGATTGTAGCGAATGCAGCGGGTGACGCAATCGCCCCGGCCGGGAATCGCCGAACCGCTCGCCGCCTTACGCCTCGGCGCCGGTCAACTGCTCGTCCGCGGCGGCGGGCGCCTCTTCGGCCATTTGGGCTGCATCCTCGAAGCGGACGGAGATGCGTTTGGAGACGCCGGGCTCCTGCATGGTCACGCCGTAGAGGGCGTCGACCATGCTCATCGTCCGCTTGGCGTGCGAGATGATGATGAACTGCGTCCCCTCCGAGAAGTCCCGAAGGACCTGCGCGAACTGCTCGGTGTTGGCTTCATCCAGCGGGGCGTCGACCTCGTCCAGCAGGCAGAACGGGCTGGGCCGCGCCGCGAAGAACGCGAAAATCAGCGCCAGGGCCGTCTTGGCCTTCTCGCCGCCCGACAGCAGCGTCAACGACCGCAGCTCCTTGCCCGGCGGGCGGGCGACGATCTCGATGCCGCATTCCAGCACGTCTTCCTCGTCCAGCAGGATCAGGTCGGCCTTGCCGCCACCAAACATACGGCGGAACATCTGCTGGAAGTTCTGCCGCACGCCCTCGAACGTCTCGCAGAACCGCTGGCGGCTCTCGGCGTTGAGGTGGTCGATCAGCTCGGTCAGTTTCTTCTGCGAGGCCGCCACGTCGGCCAACTGCTCGGAGAGGAACTCCTGTCGCTGCTGAAGTTCCTCCTGCTCGTCGATGGCGTCGAGGTTCACATTGCCCAGCCGCTCGATCTTCTGACGCAACTCGGCGATCTCGGCGGCCACCGCATCCCAGTCGCGCTGCTCGTCGTGATCGTAGGTCCGGCCGAGCTCGACCAGGTCCATGCCCATCTCATCGGTCGCCCGGGAGATGACGTTCTCGATACGAACGTCGACCTCGCCCAGTTCGGTCCGGGCCTCGCCGAGGCGGTCCTTGCAGCTATCGTGATCGGCCCGGCGCCGCTGGAGGCGCTGCTGGATCTCCACCAGGCGCTCGGCCAGGCTGCGGCGGGAGATCTCGGCCTCTTCCACCTCGCCGGCGAGGCGCTCGCGTCTGGCGGCCAGTTCGGCGATCTCGGCCTTGGCCTCGGCGATCGCGCGCTCGGTCTCCTCGCGGCGCTGACGATTGGCGGTGATCTCCCCGCGATGGCTGTCCAGGTCGGCCTGCATCTGCTGCTGGCGCTCGGCCAGTTGCCGCAAGGCGTCGGCCAGGGCCTGCTTCTTCTCGCCCATCTGCGCCCGCGACATCTTCAACTGCGTCAACTGGTCGTTCAGCTCGCCCTGCCGCTGGCGTGCGGCGGCGATCTGCCGGCTTAGTCGTTCGACGGCCTGCTCGCGTTCGACCTTGATCTGTTCCAGTTCGGCGGCCTTTTCCCGGGCATTGTGCTCGACCCGCACGGCGGCATCGATATCCGCCGTGATGGACGTCAGGTCGCTGGCGACAATGGGCTCTTCGCGCTGCAGCTGGTCGATCTGCTCGCCCAGACGCCCGACGTGCCCTTCCAGCTCGACGCGCTCGGTGTTGGCCTCGTAGATCACCGTTCGCAGGTTTCGGCGGCGCTCGTCCAGATGCTCGCGCCGGGTGTCGACATCCCGAACCCGCGCCTCCAGGTCTTCGATTCGCCGATCCAGCTCGGCCAGATCGCTGCGAAGGGTCGTCAGTTCGCTGCGGCGGCGGATCACGCCGGCCCCGCGATGGGCCGACCCCAGACGGACCCGCCCGTCCGGCTCGAGCACCTGCCCGTCGAGCGTGACAAACCGCATCTCCGGCGACACCGCCGCTGCGGCCACGGCGTCAGCGAGCGTGGCCACCACAAGCGTCTTGCCCAACAGCCGCCAGATCACCGGCGACGCCCACGGCTCGAACCGCATCCAGTCGATCACGTGGGCGATCGCCTGCGGGCAGGCGGTCGAA
>DRGC01000033.1 GCA_011050235.1 Phycisphaerae bacterium
GCAGGTCCTCTACGCCGGCTACCGCCACGACGACGAAACCGGCCTCTACCACGTCCGCAACCGCTACCACCACCCGACACTAGGCACCTGGATCACCCGCGACCCGATCGGCTACGCCGACGGGATGAATCTGTATCAATATGTGGCCAGCAATCCCACTGTCGCCACAGATCCGTCTGGCAGGATCATTATTGGCCTGGGCGGCTTGGCCAAGATGGGCCAAGCCTACGTAAAAGTAATGTTGGAATCGGTAAAACGCCAAATCAACCAGCGAAAGCCCGGGCTTCGTGACGCATGGGGCGAGGAGTTGGTAATGCTGGATGGAAGTATGGGCCGCCACAAATCGAAAATAGTGAAAGAGCTGGTGAAATATCGCGAAAATAAGGATGCCGATCCCTGCTGGCATGAGCAGGTAGTACTGGTAGGCTTCAGCGACGGTGCGACTTCAATATACCAACTTTTCCAGGAAGGAAAGATACAAAATGCTCTGGCCACTCAACGCCAAGGAGCGACCGGGTCTTACAAAATAGCGTATCTCGGCATGATAGACATGGTGCGCGAAAGCTTTTGGGATGAGCTGATCTTAAAGGGCGGCTATCTCAGGCGGCTGGGCAAGCAGGTAACGATGAATGATGGTGGCTTGATTGTAGACGGCGACAACTTCTATCAACAGGACACGGTGGGCTTCCATAGATGGAAAGGGCATGTGACCTTCAACGTCGGTCTTATTCGGAATGACCCGATAGACAATGTCTCACACAAGGGGCACTTGTTCGGAGATTGGGGCGCGTTCTTCAGGGGGGCGAAGGAGCCGCGCTCAATCGTGCTGGACCCCCGCGTGCACGAGAAATTGATCCAGAACGCCGTGGACGCTTATTTGGCGCGGGAACCAGGAAAACCGGATGCAAAGCGAAATCCTCTGGTGGATTGATACAAACAGGAGAGACCATGGCTAAGTTGCGGGTAATCGGCATTCTATTGTTGATCATCTGTTCCACGATCGCATGCAATTCTCACGGTGGCGATGCACAAGGCCTCGACATGATGTCCAATTTTCCACCGGAGGAATTGTACGCGAAACCGCAGGACTTCCATGCGAAATTGGCTGAATTGCCGACGAGTACTCTGGTAAGGCTCTTCTCTCGGACGGATATGGAGCTAGAGGAGAGTTTGCTGGGCGGCCGAGACTTTCGCATCATCGGCGCCGCCATGGGAGCATTGGAGAAACGGTACGGGGATGACGTCATGGATTCCCTGACGCCCGAAGACAGGCAGTTTCTGCGGGAGAGCCTGCGTCGTCACGTGTCGCAAGATCGGTATCTTGGAAGCTCGCCATTGTGGTTATTCGCGGCGCGATACGACGGGGAGTATGTCGCGCGCCTGTTGGATGAGAACCCAAAGTGGCTGAAGTATGATCTCAACAGGTCGATTCGGTGCCTGGTCTTGGCCGTCAACAGCGATCGGGCATGGAGTCTTCTCAAGCGAGAAGCGACTTGGATGCCGGAGTATCGCCTGTGCGCCCTGATGGGCGCCATAGGTGACACCAAGTTGACCGTCGCCTCGGATTTCGTATTTAAGAAGACCCGTGACTGGCGATGGCTGGTGAGGTTGTCGGCGCTCTACGCTCTGGACCGCCTTGACGATCCCCGGGCCGACGATGCGTTAGAGGCGTCGCTGGGGGACATCCAGAGGTCCGATCCGGGCTTCTGGACCTTGCTGGTCCCGGTCTACAGAATAGGCCGAAGGAGGCTCAGCTGGTTCATCCGGCAGGAAGTGATCACTGCGATTGCCGCACGGAGGATACCGGGCGCCGCCGGGACGCTGGAGAAGATTCTGAACAATAGGTCAGAGGGGCTGTCGAATGCGAGAAGCAGCGCGGGCCGCGCATTGCTGCGCTTGGATCCTCAACAGGGGTGTGCGGTCATCAGGAAGCTCCTGGCGGATCGGAACGTCGTGGAGCAGGAAGTGGGCATCAACATGGCCTACTGGATTTGGGTAGTCGAGGGGGTGCCCGAGGAACAAGCTCGCCTCATAGAAGCCGAACTCAGGCGTCTGAAAGATGAGAGCCCGGATGAAGGGGTGCGAAAACTCGCGCTGCAGGTTCTTAGGAGTAAGGAAACCCGGAGACGCAAACCGTGAAGCGGCCAGATCGGCGTTGTCGGCTTTGCTCTGGCCCGAGCGGCGGCGTTGCGGTATGATGCAGCCCTCGCCTGCCCGAAGGTACCAGGGAGTCCATCGTGGTGGCCACTGCCCGCACCCACAATAAGGTCAATGAGATCACGGGGGTTACGGGCTTCGCGCCGGAGACGCCCACCTACGACAAGGCCGGCAACGCCACGGGGTCCAGGATGGGTCTGCCGGAGTTCGGGACAACGCCCAAGCTGTTGACCTATGACGGCTGGAATCGTCTGGTGAAGGTCCAGGAAGATGACGACGGCGACGGCATCTACGATTCAGCCGACGATGACGTGCTGGCGGAGTACCGCTACGACGGCCTGCATCGGCGGATTCGCAAGTTCACGCCCAACGAGAGCAATTGGGATGTGACGGAGTTCTACTACAACACCAACTGGCAGGTGCTGCAGGAAGACAAGGAAACCCTTGCCCGGTCGGGCACGCCGCCAGCCGAGCCGGCGGTGGCCGACGACATCTACTGCCAGTACATCTGGGACCTCCGCTATATCGATGCCGTGGTGGTGCGCGATCGGGATGCCGATGACAACGCCGGGACAGGCGCCTACGGCAAGGCCAGCAGCGGGCTGGAGGAGCGGCTGTATTACACCACCGACGCGAACATGAACGTCACGGCGTTGGTGGGGACGGACGGGAACGTCAAGCAGCGGTTCGAGTATACCCCCTACGGCGAGGTGACCGAACTGGACCCGGACTTCACCAGCTACAGCGGCAGCGACTATGACGTGCAGGTCCTCTACGCCGGCTACC
>DRGC01000034.1 GCA_011050235.1 Phycisphaerae bacterium
CCGCAGAGCGCCCGGCCCCGTACGACTGGACGGCCAAAACCACCAGCGGCCCGGCGGCGTTCACGGCCGATACGACGTGGCAGTGGGACCTGCCGATGAAGGCGACGGGCGCCGACAGCCCCTATGTGCGGTTCTGGTCCCAGTTGGTCCGTTGGCTGGCCGGCGCCGAGAACCGCCACGAAGGATCGGCGGCAGTCGCGCGGCTGAGGCGGACCTATATGCCGGCCGGCGAGGCGATCGCGGTGACCGCGGCGGTCGCCGCCGGCGAGGGGGCCGACCCGGCGGACGTGCGGGTGGTTTGCGAGTTGATGGCGGCTGAGAGAGATGAAATCATCACGAGCCAGCCGATGCGGACCAATGACGACGGGGTGTTCTCGGCTGATCTGGCCGCCCCGTCGCCCGGGCGATATCGATTGGGCGTTCGGGCGGCCGACGGAACGGGGCGGCCGCTGGGCGAGGACATGCTGGCGGTGGTGGTGGCTTCGCCGCCAACCGAACTGGACCGCCTGGCGCGCAACGAGCGTTTGCTTGGCGAGGTGGCCGGCCGAACCGGCGGGCGATATGCCGACCTGACGGCCCTGCCGGAGATCGTGGACGCCCTGTGGCTGGCGCCGGCGGGCGCTGAGATGGCCGCGACAACAATCAAGCTCTACCATTTGCCGTGGCTGTTCGTGTTGTTCGTCGCCGCCATCACCTGCGAATGGGTGCTGCGGCGTCGCTGGGAGTTGACATGACCGAACCCAAGTCGCTCGATGATGAGATCGATCGATCAGCCGACCGACCGCGGCCCGCGCGGCGGGCGCGTCTGATCGGGCTGGCTGTGGCTGGGCCGTGCTGGGCGATGCTGGCGGCGGCGTGGTGGCTGTCGCCGCGGGAGGAACTGGCCTACGGGACGGCCGAGCAGATGGGCCTGCCGGCGTGCTCGATCCTGGTGCGGACGGGCTACCCCTGCCCGACGTGCGGGATGACCACGTCGGTCTCGGCGATGGCCCATGGGAAGGTGGCTTTGGCAGCCCGGGCGCATCCATTTGGTATAGCATTATTTGCGTTAGCAATTGTGTTCGGGGTGGCGGGGGTCGTGCAGCTGGCGACGGGCCGGGATGTGCTCGGGAGGATGCGGGCACGGTGGTGGTGGCTACTGGTTGTGCTGGCGGGGGTTTTCGCCGGCTGGGGATGGGTGCTCTATGCTGGAGTCCTCAGCGGCAAATGGCCGATAAAGTAGGCACCAGCGCCACAGACGGCCGCCGGCGAATCCTTCCCGACGGATCGGGAGGCCGGCAGTCGGGCAGAGCCCGTTCGTCGTCCGGGGCGAGGGTCTAACGGAGCAGGAGACAGACGATGATTGGGCGAGTGAGCTTGTCTCTGCTGCTAGCGGCTGTGGCCGCGAGCGGCTGTGGCCAAATGGGCGGGATAGCGTACATGGCTTTAGGGGATGAGCAGACCGAGAAGGCCGAGGCCGAGTTCAGCGCCATGGCCCACAGTACGGTCGCGGTGATCGTCTATGCCGATGCGGGCGTTCAGTACGAATATCCACAGGCCACGCTGAGTCTGTCGTCGGTGGTGGCCGCGGTGCTGCGCAAGAACATCGAAGGCGCACAGACCATCGATCCGATCCGCATTCGCAGGTATCAGCACGAGAACTTCGACTGGAACTCGATGGACAAAGCCTCGTTGGGCGAGTTGTTCGGGGCCGACTACGTTTTGTTTATCGCCTTGCGCCAGTACACCACCAAGGAGCCCGGCAGCCTGAACATCTACCGCGGGCGCATCAATGCCGAAGCGTCGATCTTCAACGTCCATCGCCCCGATGGCACGCCGGCGGAATGGACCGAGACCTATCTGGAAGTCACCTTCCCACCAGATGCAGCCACAGGCGTCGTCGCGGCCAACGATGAACCGATTCGCTACTATACAGAGAAAGCGTTCGCCAACCTGTTGATCCGGCGATTCTACGAGCATGAGGTATCCAAGTACCAATGATCCATCTTCGACAATGGGCGACATGCGTTCTGCTGGCGACGGCAATGGGTGTGGGAGGCTGTCAGGCCCTTCCATGGGTAATTATGGCGATAGCCCCGCCGGAGAAGATCGAAGCCAAGTACGACCTGCCGGAGAACACGACCCTGTTGGTGCTGGTGCGTGACACAGCCCTACAGGATGACGGCGAAACGGTAGCGATTCGTCAGCAATTGGCCGCACGGCTCAGCAACCAACTCCGCCAGCACGATGTCGTCCAACACATTGTCTCCTACGACGAGTTACTGACCTTGATGATCTCCGATCCGAACTTTGACACCTACTCCGCTGACGAGGTGGGCCGTAAGCTCGGCGCCAATCAGGTGCTTCTGGTCAAGCTGACCGCGTTCGGCCTCAAGGACAGTGAGCTCGATCCATTCTGGCATGGTCGGCTCAAGACGAATGTCCAGGTCCTCGATACGTCGGGGCAGGTCCTTTGGCCGGACGATCGGCTGTTCGGCTATCCGACCGAACCGGCCGAGCACAAGACGACCAGCGAGGTTTCCCCTGCCTACGGCGCGAAGGTGACCGAGTATTTGGCCGTGATGATGGCTGACCACATCGCCAAGCTGTTCTACGATCACGAGATCGATGCAGCCCTGTCGGCCCAGAAGAAACGCGAGGCCAAGTTGGCTGCCAGCGGCCTGTCGATGGAATAGCGCCCGCCCGGCGCCGGTGACTTGTTCGCTGCGCCCTTTCCGCTATAATGTCATGCCGCAAGCGCAAGCTACCCAATACACAGGAGTCTGAATAATGTCATCGGCGAGTGAGAACACCACCAGCACCTTCAGTTCGGCCGTATCGGAAGTGATCCAGCAGTTGCGCCCCCTGCTTCAGGCGGATGGCGGCGATATCGAACTGGTCGATGCCGACGAGACCACCGGCAAAGTGTCCGTCCGGCTTCAAGGAGCATGCAAAGGCTGCCCGTCGGCAGCGCAGACGTTGAAGCTGGGCGTGGAACGGCACCTGAAAGAGAAAGTGCCCCAGGTCAGCGAGGTGATGGCCGTCGAGTAATCCCCGGGCCCCTGGCCGTCCAGTCTAGTCGTCGGCCTCATCTTCGGCCGTCTCGTCGGTCGAGACCTTTTCCGGATCGTCGGGCTCATCCTTGTCCGTCTCATCCGGCGTGTCGGTCTCGCCGTCGCGAACAGGGGGCTTGAGGGCGAACTCCGCCTTGGCCTCGCGAAACGCCTTTCGTTTGTCGCGCTTGACCACATCGATGTTGCGCTTGGCGGCGCGCCATTCCTTGACACGCTTCTTGCCTTGGGCTCGAAGCTGTTTCTTTTCGCGCAATAGTTCACCCATGTGTTCCTGTTCGGCCTGCAGTTCCTTGGCTTCCGCCGAGGCGATCGAAGAGATGCCGACGCCGCCGCCGCCGCGGGGGACGCGAGGGGCGCCGGTGCGAAGATAGCGCGACCGAATGATGCGGATTTCCGCCTCGAGATCCTTGATCCGCTCACGGCTGAGGACTATTTCCTTCTTATTCTCACGCAGGCTGTCCTCGAGATCCTTGATTTGCTCCTTCTTTTCCTCGACGGCGGCCTCCGCCTCGGTGATCAGTTCACGATGATGTTCATACCCGCCCTGGATTCGGTCATAGCCCTGTTTGAAACTTTTTCGAGCAGCCCACGCCTCCCGGGATTTCTCAAAGTCAGCCAGCGTCTTGGCGTCCAGGCCCTTGACGTCCGGCTCGTTGTCGCGCCAGGCCGCCATCTGCCCGATGTTGTTCATCACGTTGGCATCGCTGCCCAGCAGGTTGGCCGCCATGACCGCCCCCTTAAAGGCCAGGGCGAGCTTCTTTCTCTTGGCGTTGGCGCAACTCGTCAGGGCCCATGCCAGTCCGTTGGTTGGATCCAGCTTGGTCAGCGCCCGGGCCGGCGTGGCCGCCGCCTCGGAAGCGCCCAACGCAACCAGCTTTCGCATGTAAACATCGCGCAGTTCGACGTGCTTGGGGGCCAGCCGCGCCACCGAAGCATAAGCCTCGCCCGCCTGGCGAGCGTTCTGGGAGCCCTCAATCTCTCGGATTACGCGACGCATCTGCTCGTCGGAGACCGAGTCGTCCGCCCGTGCCGGCCGATCGACAACCAGCACCGACCACGCCACAAGAACCATCATCATAACTGTCATACCATGTCGTCGTTTCATCATGTACCCCAATCCCTGTTGAAGGGGTTAGTAACCAGACCTGCTGCGCCCGCAGAACGCTAGTGATTGGATTATAGGTAACTCAATGGTGACCGTAAAGCGCAAAATATGCTCGGTTTAATCGTCGCCGTCTGCCACAGATGCCTCCGCCGTCATCTCATCGAGCATCGCCTGCGCCTCGATCGCCGCGTCAGAGCCCGGGGCCATCTGCACCACTTCCTGGAGCAACTCGATGGCCCGATCGGTCAGCCCGGCCTGGATGTAGTGCCCGGCCAACTGCAGCACCTTGGCTGGATCCTTCTCGATCGTCACCGGGTGAGAGGAACGCTCCTCTCGCACAGCGGCGCGAGCGGCCTCAAGATCAATTCGCTGCCCCTCCACAAGCGGCAACTGCCACTCCACGTGACGATGCAGACCTCGCAAGAACTTCGCCTCTTGGGCGACAACCAGCCTGACATCCGCCGAAGCTTTTCGTTTGCTCGTTTTCAGTTTCCCGAACTGGCCCTGCAGTTTGCGAAGCTGGGTCCAAACGTTCCTCCGTTCGCGCTTGGCTGCGCGAATCTCGTCTCTAAGCTCATTGATCCTCTCTCGCAGGTCCCATTCGATACTGGCATCCCCCGCCCGGTCAGCGCGGCTGATCAGAGCCGCCAGCCCCGCTCTCAGCCGAGCCAGGCTTTGCTTATCCTGCGGCGTCAACGGGTTCTTCCTCGCCAGCGAGCGAATCTGTTGCTTCTTCCGGGCGATCCTTCTATTGATCACATGCCTGGCGGCTTCGTGAGCGGCCAGTTCGGCCGTCACGTTATATAACTCAGACTGCAGGGATGCCAGTTCTTCATCGATGGCGTCGATCTGATCCTGCACGTTCTCGCCATCCTCCTTAACACGATCCATTTCTTCGGCGATCTCGTCGACGGCGTCCTGGGCCTCCTCGATTCGCTCGTCATGGTCAGTCAAATCGTCAAGAAGGTCCTGATAGGCCTCGGCAAAGGCCGAATTCTCCAGCCATTTGTCGATGGATCGGGAGATCGTCTTGCGCAGCCTTGTCGGGATGTTCGCAGCCGGACCCGAAGCTTCGGACCAGGCCGCCAACACGCCGGCATTATGCATGACGCCCGGATCGTCCCCCAGCAGCGCCGCCGCCTGGACGATCTCCGCCAGCGCCTTGGCCAGACTCCCCCGGCCGGCGTCGACATAGGCGATAACGCCCCAGGCCAGGCCGTGGTCCTTGTCGGAGTGGACAAGCCAACGGGCCCCGATGACGGCCTTGGTCACCTCGCCGAACGTCAGCATCTTTCGCATGTAGGCTTCGTTGGCCTGGACATCTCCCCGAAGAAGCTTGTTCGCCTCGACGTAGGCGGCGACCGCTTCTGGGGGGGTCTTGGCCTGACGGATCGCCTCGGCCAGGAGGTGAAGCTGCTCGGCGATCTCTTCCGGTGACGGCGCCGTAGCCGGTTGAGAGGTGGGCTGGGAGGCGGGCTGATCTGCCAACAGGGACGAAGCGAAGAAAGCAACGGTCAGCACGACCCCAACAAATCGCAACATTGCAGACTCCTTTCGAGCCTAGAGGCAACATTGACCTGCATCTTATTAGAACGCACGGCCAGCCCGAAGGTTTCACTTTTCTGAAAATTGCCGCCCGGGTTGACCGCCCGGACAATCAGGCGGTAGGATGCTCGTGTGATCCTTGTCGTCGACAATTACGATAGCTTTACCTACAACCTTGTCCAGCGGATCGGCGAGCTGGGGCGGGGCGACCAGATTCGCGTCGTGCGCAACGATGCCGTCACCCCCGCCCAGGCCGAAAGCGACATCAAGCCCACGCACCTGATCATCTCCCCCGGGCCGTGCACGCCGAACGAGGCCGGCGGAAGCTGCAACTTCGTCAGCCATTTTCACGGAACCATCCCGATCCTGGGTGTCTGCCTAGGCCATCAATGCATCGGGCAGGTCTTCGGAGGCAAGGTCGTCCGGGCCGGGCGACTGATGCACGGCAAGACCAGCAAGATCGAACACGACGGGCAGGGGGTGTTTGTCGGCCTGGCGAACCCCTTCACCGCCACGCGATATCACAGCCTGATCGTCCAGACCGACGAACTGGACAAGGACTTTATCGAGACAGCCTGGTCGGTCGACCAGCACGAGTTGATGGGCATTCGCTCAAAGACGCAGCCGACCGAGGGGGTGCAGTTTCACCCCGAGAGCTTCCTGACGGACGTGGGGCACGACCTTCTGAAGAATTTCCTGTCGCTCTAACGAGCCCTCGCGCACCTCTGCGCGGGCGACGCGCCCCCCACCAACGCTCGCCACGGTCTCGTCGTTCGATGATCCGTTGCCGTAAGGCTAGTCGGCCTGATCGAACATGCCCTGAGCGGCGGCGGCCACATCCTCCGGCGACAGGTGCACCATCTTGAGGATCTCTTCGGGCGTCTTGGCGCTCTTGGGAACGCGGTGGACAACCTTCGTCTCGACGCACACGCCCAAATCGCTCTTGGCCGCGGCAGCGGTGATCTCATCGGCCACGCCGCCGAGATAGTTGTCCTCGATCACCAGGATCTGCCCGCGGCAATCGTCGCCGATCTTCAGAATCTCATCCACCTTCAGGGGCAGGCAGTACGCGTCGACCAGCGACGCCGACAGGCCGTATTGGTCTTCGAGAATCTGACGCGCTTCGATCGCGATGTGCACCATGTATCCGCTGGCGACGATGAGCACGTCTTCGCCGTCGACCAGGTGCTTGAAGCCGCCCAACTCGAAGGTCTCGTCGTCGTCATACAGGAACGCCACGTCCGGCCGATGCGTTCGCATGTAGCACATGCCGTCGGTATTCGCCATCAGCTCGGTCAGCTTAAAGGCGCTGACCGCATCGGACGGCAGGAACAGCCGGATGCTCGGGGCCCCGTCGACGCGCGTCGAATGGGCGAACGCCCGCATAAACGCCAGGTCGGGCAGGGCCATCTGGCTGGGCCCGTCGGCCGCCAGAGATACGCCCGCGTGCGATCCGACCAGCTTGACATTGGCGTTGGTGATCGCGGCCATTTCGATCTGATCGCAGGCCCGAAGCAGAAACTTGCTGAACGTGGAGGCAAAGGCGATTCGTCCGCCCGCCGACAGCCCCGTCGCCGCCGAAACCATGTTCTGCTCGGCGATTCGGGCCTCGAAAAAGCGCTCGGGATATTTCTTGGCGAAGAAATCGGCAAAGGTGGAGTTCTTGACGTCGCCATCGAGCGCGACGATGCGCGGGTCGCTGCCCAGCCCAGCCAACGCCGCCCCGTAGGCCCGCCGCGTCGCGAGCTTTCGCTGCTCGTAGGCCTCCGCCAGTCCCACCGCCGCAAGCGCCTCGGCCAGCGAACCGGCTGACAACTCGCCCGATCCGGCGGGCTCGACCGCGGCGACCTGCTGCAGGTCGGCCACATCGCGATCGGCCAACTCAGCCACGCCCAACTCGTCGGCCTTGGCGTTCAGATCGGCGAACGCGGCGTCCAGTTGCTCGGTCTTGAGCGGCTTGCCGTGATAGCCCTGGCCCTGAAGTTCATTGACGCCCCAGCCCTTGATCGTCTTGGCGACCACGGCGATGGGCTTGTCGCCGGCCTCGGCCGTCAGGGCTTCGAAGATCTCGTCCCAGTTGTGCCCGTCGATCACCTTGACGTCCATGCCGAACGCCGTCAGCTTCTCCGTCAGGCGCTCGGGCGACTGCTGCGGCGAGACGGCGTCGCTCTGCCCCTGGCCGTTGCAGCTGAAGATCGTCCGAACCGCCAGCAGGTTGTAATCGACGATGAAGTCCACGGCCTCCCAGACCTGCCCCTCGCGACTTTCCCCGTCGCCGAGGATGCAGAAAATCTTTCGATCGCTTTCGTCCAGCCGGGCCGCACACGCCAGACCGGCCGCCACCGACAATCCCTGGCCCAGCGATCCTGTGGCGGCATCGAAGAACGGAAAGCCCACCGCCGGGTTCGGATGCCCGTCCAGAACGCTGTCGGCCTCCCGGAGGGTCAAGGCATCTTCAAACCGCAACTGCGACGGCTGGTCAGCCGAACCCACCACGCCACCGAGGTCGCAGTACGCCGCGTAGACGGCGGGCACGGCATGGCCTTCGGACAGCACCAGCCGGTCGCTGCCGGTGTTCCAGGGGTTCTTCGGATCGTATCGCATCACGCGGTACATCAGCGCCGCGGTCAGATGCAGAATGGACAGCGAACTGGACGGATGGCCGCTGCCGGCTTCCGTGCACATGCGCACGATCTGCTTGCCAAGCTCGATGACCTTGCGGTCCAGGTCCTTGTATTCAGCCATGCTTAACTCCCCATAGACTGGGCGTTAGGTTTAGTGAAGACCCGGTAAGCTAACGAAACGCCGCGTGCAAAGCAAGCATCAAAGGCTCTCAACCGGCCCGCACCAGTCAACCGTCCCCGTGCAATGACATCCCACGAATTGCCGGCATACCCCCAGGCGAGCCCGTCATGAAAGAATCATCTCACTCGCCAATCTCGCGGAAGTCACCGTTTCGCCCTTCGCGGGGGAGCTCTTGGCCTCCTCTTGAGCGCTTTTCGACCCGCTTGAACCGGCACGAGTATCGCCAGCATAAGCGACGCTCGTGCAATGACTTAAGGATATTTGCACCTATTTGTCCAGGGTCTCAGAATCTCCATTGACAGCGCCGAGGCCGGGTGCTATACTCCTGGGTTCCCGACGAACAATGCCGCAGGGGCATAGGCGATATTCGGCTGTTTGCTTCAGCCGTGGCGACCTTCGATTCACCGCCGTGTGGATCGAAGGTTTTTTTGTCTGCGGCGTGCGCCGAGAAGCATCGCTCTTCCCTGGCGACCAACAGCAACGTTGCAAAGAACGCCGACGGTCAGTATCCTTTCACGGCCTCTTTCCGTGCGAGATCCCATGAGTCAGTCGGTGCGCGGCATTCTGTTCGATCTGGGCGATACGCTCCTGGACTTTGGCGACGTGGACGTCAACAGGGAGTTCGAGGAAGGCACGCGCCTGGCCTACGACTACCTTCGTAAGCTCGGTCATCCTCTTCCCCCGTTCGGACGCTACCATCGCACTCAGCTCTGGGCCGTGCGGTGGTATTACTTCCTCAGCCATCTGCGCGGGCGGGATTTCAATTCGCTGGACCTGATCGGCGGGCTCAGCAACCGCATGGGCCACGATCTCACGCACGAGCAGCTCATCGATCTTGCCTCGTTGTGGTACGAACCCGTCCGCCGGCGGGCAACCATGGAACCAGGCACGCTCGATATGCTCGAACAGTTCACCCAGCAAGGTGTGAAACTCGGCCTCCTGTCCAACACCTTCATTCCATCGGAAGTGTTGGACCGTCACCTCCAGCAGGTGGGCCTGCTGGAGTTCCTGCCGGTCCGGATCTACTCGTGCCTGTCCGAGTACCGCAAGCCGCATCCGAGCATCTTCGCCGAGGCGGCAACCGCCATTGATCTGCCTGCCGAGTCGCTTTTGTTTGTCGGCGATTCGCTCAAGGCCGACGTCGCCGGCGCCAATCGGGCCGGCATGATCTCGGTGCTCAAGGACCCCACCGGGCGACGCAAACACTGGCGGATCACCCCCCGTCACCGGATTTGTCGGCTGACCGATCTGCCCAGCGTCCTGGGCCAGTACATGTCCTAGCGCAAACGTCGCGCAGGCCACATCCGCAAAGAGAGAGTTGATCTCGATCGCCCGGGCGGGCCTTCGTCGCCGCCGGAGGTGAAGAGCGCTCAGGCGCCGATGGTGGCGTTAGATGAGGATGCTGGCATTAGATGAGGATGCTGGCATTAGATGAGGATGCTGGCTGCCAGAATCAACACGGCAGCCCCCGCCGCGAAAACAACCAGTTCTGCAAAGCCAGCCAAGATGCCGTAGGTCCTCTGACTCATCGTAACACTCCTTGCCAATTTCAACTGGAGTTGTCCTACTATTACATCGGACAGAACGGTGAGATTTCTTGAGGTCATTCCAGGCCAAGGTTGAACTCTTATCCCTGTAACTATCAATGGTTACGAGAATCTTGAGAGCGGGCCCGCGGAGGGGGGTTCTAGAGGCCCACGGCTGCGGCCAGATCGGCGGCAAACTCTCTGGCAGCCTCGCCGACCGCATCGCGCCAGGGCCGATCGGCGTAGCGCTGGTCCCTGAAGGCGTAGATCACAGACCGGCTGGCGTTGACGATCGCCCCGGCGCCCTCGGAGCTAAAAGAGGCCGCGCAATCCGCCGCCGTCGCCCCCTGAGCGCCGTAACCGGGCACGAGAAAGATCTGTCGGTCCATGATTTTGCGCAGTGCTCGGGCCTCATCCGGCCAGGTCGCCCCCACAACAGCTCCGACGCAACTGTACCCGCGCTGGCCCACCGTCACATCTGCGCCGAGGGCGGCCACCATGTCGGCTACGTGCTCGAAGAGTTTCTTGCCCGACGTGTCGGTGACGTCCTGGAGCGCCGCAGCCGACGGATTGGACGTTCGCACCAGAATGAATACCCCCCTGCCGTTGGCGCAGGCCGCATCGACAAAGGGCTGCACTCCGTCAGAGCCAAAGTACCCATTGACGGTCACGGCATCAGGAGCGTCCTCACCGGCCAGATGCCCAGCCGCATACGCCTCGGCCGTCGAACCGATATCGCCCCGCTTGACGTCCCCGATGACGATCAGGCCCAGCTCGCGAGCTTCCCGCACGAGCCTGAAGTACAGATCCACCCCTCCGGCGCCGTGCAACTCGAAGTACGCCGACTGGATCTTCACCGCCGCCACACTCGGGGCAACGACTTGAAGGACCTCCCGGCAGAACGTTTCGATCCCCGCCAGCGGCGCTGCACGGCGCAGCTCGTCCGGCAGGCGATCGACCACGGGATCCAGCCCGACGCAGACGGGCGAGCGTTTGCGTTCGATCGCAGCCAGCAGTCTGTCGGCAAAATGATCGGCCATCGCTAGTCCTTCAGGGCTGTCGTGTTTATACTCGCCCAGCATAATGCGAGCAAGCGGCCGCCCGGACGTTCGGGCCGCTCGGCAGGCATCGCAATGGATGGGATAGACAACATTCAGCTTCGCCCCACAGACAGCGGCGTGATCGTCGCGGTCAAGGTCGTTCCCAACTCATCGCGCGACAAGATCGCCAGAGTACTGGGCGAGTGCCTGAAGATCACCACCGCAGCGGCCGCCGAAAAAGGCAAAGCCAACTCCGCCGTCGCCAGGACACTCGCCAAGGCCCTTGGTGTCTCCGCGCGAGACGTCACACTCACAGCCGGCCGGACCAGCCCGCGAAAGGAGTTCCTCATCGCCGGCCTGACCGCAGCTCAGTGCCGGCGCCGTCTTGAGGCGACCTGATGGCCGCAACTGAAGCGATCGGGATCTTAACTGCCCCCCCCCAGTGAGCAAGCCCCAAGCCTCAAGCCCCAAGCCTCTTTCAGACCTGTCACTCCGCCGCGACGCGGCGGTCGGTGAGACGCTGGCCGATCGTGTCGTCGCGGCGGCGTTTGGCGTCGGTGAAGAACTTTTCGATCGCCACATCATCGCCCTTGTCCAGCAGGCGAATGAACCGCTCCAGATCCTTGCCCAGCGCCTTGGCGACCGACACGATCACCTGCCGGTTGGTCATGAGGATGTCTCGCCACATGGCTGGGTCGCCGCCCGCCATACGAGTGGCGTCACGAAAGCCCGTAGCGGCCACGTCCAGATCAGCGTCATCCGGCAACATCGCCAGCAGCCCCGCCATGACGTGCGGCAGATGGCTGACGCGGGCAACCGCCTTGTCGTGGTCGGCCGGCGTCATCTGCAACGTCCGCAGCCCGAGCGTCTTCCAGAACGCCTCCGTGCGGCGAGTAACCGCCGGCGGCGTGTGCGCGGTGGGCGTGAGAATACACGTCGCGCCGACAAACAGGTCCGCCCGCGCGAAGGCGGGGCCGCGGTTCTCGCTGCCCGCCATCGGATGGCTGCCGATGAAGGGCCCGCCCCGCCCGAACACGCGCTCGCCGATACGAACGACCTCGCGTTTGGTCGAGCCGACATCGGTCACGATCACCCCGTCGGCCAGCGCCGGTTTGATGAGCTTCAGGAGCTTCTCGAACGCCCCAACCGGTGTCGCCAGAATCACCAGGTCCGCCCCCGCGACGCCTTGGTCGGCTTCGAGCGTGGCCGAATCGATCGCGCCGACCTCCAGCGCCTCGTCGAGGCTGGACTGACGTCGTCCGACGCCGACGAGTTCGCCGTCGAAATCGTCCGCCCGCAGCGCCAGCCCGATCGAGCCGCCCAGCAGCCCCACGCCGACGATCGTGACCTTCCGGATGTTCTTTGGCAAGCCCTGCATTCTGGCGACAGGCTACCATCCCTTTGCAGGGCGGTCAATCTCGGCGCGATTTGACTTGAAACCCCTCGCCGAGGTGCTAAACTCCCCCCAATCCAGACGCCACCCCATGAAGGACGCTTCAAGCGTCCTTCCTTGATATGCACAGCCACGCATGGCCACCGACAACGCCAATCTCCCACTACTCCCGTTCGAGAAGAAGCTGATCCACGTTCAGCGCCAGATCGCCGAACTGGAGGCCGACCAGGAGACCAGCGACCGCGACTTCTCCGCCACCATTCAGAAACTGCGCGAGGAGGAGGTCGCCATCCTGACCGAGACCTACGACAACCTGACGGCCTGGGAAACCGTCCAGGTGGCCCGTCACCCCGCCCGACCGCTGGGCATGGACTATGTCGATCGGATCGTGAAGAACTTTTTCGAACTGCACGGCGACCGCCGGTTCGCCGACGACCTGGCGATGCGTTGCGGGCTCGGCCAGGTCGGCACGGAGAAGGTCGTGCTGATCGTCCAGCATAAGGGCCACGACACCAAAGACAAGATCGCCTGCAATTTCGGCTGTGCGCATCCGGAAGGCTATCGCAAGGCGCTGCGGGCGATGAAGCTGGCTGAGAAGTTCTCCCTGCCGGTCGTGGCGCTGATCGACACGCAGGGCGCCTACCCGGGCATTGGCTCGGAAGAGCGCGGCGTCGCCGAGGCCATCGCGCGGAACCTGCTGGAGATGAGCCGCCTCAAGACGCCCATCGTCTGCATCGTCATCGGCGAAGGCGGCAGCGGCGGCGCGCTGGGCATCGGCGTGGGCGACTGCGTGGCGATGCTGCAGTTCGCCTACTACTCCGTCATCTCGCCCGAAGGCTGCGCCAGCATCCTGTGGAAAACCGGCGAGAAGGCCCCCGAGGCCGCCGAGGCCCTCAAGCTCACCAGCGGGCATCTCAAAGAGTTCGGCGTGATCGACGACATCATCACCGAGCCGCTGGGCGGCGCCCACCGCAGGCCCGCCGACGCCGCCACGCAGGTCGAGCGATACATCACGCGGACCGTTCGGCAACTGAAGCGCCAGCCGATCGACAAGCTTCTGGCCGACCGTTATCAGCGATGGCGAAAGCTGGGAAAGGTGCTTCACCTCGACGCATCGCCCGACCAGTAACCGGCCCGCCGATCACCGCAGACTACCCCGGCCGAGCTACTCCACAGGACGAAGCATCTCGCTCACGAACGCGCCGACCTTTTCGACCAGGTCATCTGCTGAACCGTCTTTAGCGTCGGTGATCCGGTGGATGATGGCCGAGCCGACAATCGCGCCATCGGCGACGCGGCAGACCTCCTCGACCATTGTCGGCTTGGAGATGCCGAAGCCCACGCAGATCGGCGTGTCGGTCTGTGTGCGGAGTTCCGCGACCGCGTCGATGGTGGCCGGTGGGAGCGCATCGCGCTCGCCCGTGATGCCGGCAACGGAGATGTAGTAGATAAAGCCCTGGCTCTGACGGGCGATTTCGATTCGGCGATCCGGCGGCGTCGTTGGCGCGATCAGCAGGATATTGGCCAGCCCCGCCTCCGAGGCCATCGCTTCCATGTTGGCGGCCTCCTCCATCGGCAAATCGGGGACGATCAGGCCATCGAAGCCCGCCTGCTTCGCCTCGGCCAGGTAGGCGTCGGCGCCGTGGCGAAAGACGATCGAGTAGCTCACCATCGCCGCCAGGGCCATCTGCCCCCCGCCGTCGCGGTAGCGCCGGACCATCTCGAAGATCTCGCTGCAGGTCACGCCGGCGTTCAGCGCGGCCGTGTAGGAGGCCTGGATCGTCGGGCCGTCGGCGATCGGATCGGAAAACGGTATGCCCAGTTCGCAGATGCGGACCCCCCGTCGCTCGAAATCCTTCAGCAGCGCCTCGGTCGTATCCAGGTCCGGGTAGCCGGCCGTCAGGAACGGCACGAGCGTCTGTCGGCCCGCTTGGCGAAACTCGGCGAACGTTCGGAGGATACGGTTATCGCTGAGGCTCATGGCGCGCCCGTCTGGAATCCCTTGCCGCGACGTTCGAGAATCTCGCCGATCTCGTTGCAGTCCTTGTCGCCCCGGCCGGAAAGGTTGATCAGCAGAATCTCGTCGGCGCCCATCGTCGGGGCGATCTTCATCGCCTCGGCCACCGCGTGGGCCGATTCCAGCGCGGCGATAATGCCTTCCGCCCGCGCCAGGGCCACCAGCGCGTCGAGGGCTTCGTCATCGCTGGCCGTCGTGTAGCGGACGCGGCCGGTGTCTCGCCAGTAGCTGTGCTGCGGCCCGACGCCGGGGTAATCGAGCCCGGCCGAGATGCTGTGCACCGGGGCGGTCTGCCCGTCGGCGTCCTGCAGGACGTAGCTCAGCGACCCGTGCAGCACGCCCGGCTCGCCCGCACACAGCGGCGCGGCATGGCCGCCGACAGACATGTTGCGCCCGCCGGCTTCGACGCCCACCATCTTCACATCGTCGTCGATCATCGGCGCGAAGATGCCGGCTGCGTTCGACCCGCCGCCCACGCAGGCGACGATGCAATTCGGCAGCCGCCCCTCGACGTCAAGCATCTGCTGGCGCGCCTCGCGGCCGATGCAGCACTGGAACTCGCGGACCATCGTCGGGTACGGATGCGGTCCGGTGACCGAGCCGAGGATGTAGTGGGTGTGCTCGACGCTGGCCATCCAGTCGCGCATGGCCTCGTTGCAGGCGTCCTTGAGCGTCTTCTGGCCGGAGGTGACCGGCACGACCCGGCTGCCCAGAAGCTCCATGCGGAAGACGTTCAACGCCTGTCGCCGCATGTCCTCCGTGCCCATGTAAACGTCGCACTCCAGGCCGAACACCGCCGCCGCCGTCGCCGTCGCCACGCCGTGCTGGCCGGCCCCGGTCTCGGCGATCACGCGATGCTTGCCCATCCGCAGCGCCAGCAGCGCCTGGCCGAGCGTGTTGTTGATCTTGTGCGCGCCGGTATGGTTCATATCCTCACGCTTGAGATACACCTTCCCCCCGCCCAACTGCTCGGTCAGCCGCTTGCAGAAGTACAACTCGCTGGGCCGCCCCCCGATCTCGCGCAAACAGCGGTCCAGCTCAGCCTTGAAATCCTCATCAGCCATCGCCGACTCGAACTCCGCCGCCAGCTCGCGCAAAGCCGTCATCAACGTCTCCGGCACGAACTGCCCGCCAAAGTCGCCGAAGTACCCGGTCCGGGATGTGTCCTTATTGCGTTTTGTCGCCATACGTCCGATTCCTGACCATTGAACGCGCTATCCTAAACCCACCGCCGCGCAGCAACAAGCGTCAACTGCGCCGACGGATTACCAGGGACCTGTCCCTTGGGGAGCCCACGCCCGAAGATGGCACGGACAATACTGGCGTTGTGAGACGGCATCGGTAGAATGCAATCTAATCCATCAGAACATTCGGTACTGACATGGCTTTCATAGACGGTGACTTATTCGCTGGATTGTCGGGGGTCCAACTCCCCCTCGATAGATACGACCTTGGGGAAGGAGTTTCCTTGACACCTACCTTTGCCCATCTCATGGCTTCATTCCTCATGGCGTTCGCTCCCGCCGAGCCCGGCAAGCCACACCCGGCGCCCTGGCGAGCCGCAAGCGGGGGATTCGGATTTGACATCACTGTGGAAGTATGCATCCCAGAAGATTTCGACACGAAGGAATCCTTCGACAGAATCAACATTGCTTGGTGGTTTGTCGCGCTACTTCGCTTGAGGGCCGCGCACACTGTCATCTGCCCAGTTCTGTCCGATACACCGTTCGCGTCCGCTGCTCATTGCGACCACGAACCGAAGTTCATGCCGATGGAAATAGATCCGAACAGGCTGCAACTGGCCATCAAGCCTTCTATTCTCCTCGAAGGCGATCTCAACTGGATTAGGGAACATTGGCGGCCCGCTGGTTCCTTGATGCGCAGCAGCAAAGCATTCTCAACCCTCTTTCAGGCGTGTGACCAAAGTCTCTTCACAAGGAACCCTTCGTTAGCTCTGCTCCTTCTCTGGGGAGGACTCGAGACGATTTTCTCGCCAGCAAGAAGCGAGCTTCGTTTCCGCATCTCCGCCAACATGGCCGCATATCTTGAGCCGCCAAGTGATCGACGCGTAAGTCTCCAGAGACAAATCGCCAAGTTGTACGACGCCAGATCCGCAGCTGCCCATACCACCACTTCTGACGAGCCAGAGGCATTGCAGCGAACGTATGCCCTTGTGAAAAGCATCTTGTGCAGGATCATCGAGGATGACCACGTCCCGACCCGAGACGATCTCAACAATCGCCTTCTTGGCGGGGAGTAGTCAGTGCGCCGGGGAGTCCGTTGTCCATGGGATAACGACAGCGGCCGAGGGAGAGGGGAACCCGCCACGCGCGCAAATCGTCACACCCCACTGAGTCCCTTGCCGCCGGTGAGGAGGTTGATGGCCTCGTTGCGGGTAGCGGGGTTGCTTTTGAATAGTCCCCGCATCGCCGAGGTGACCATGACCGCGCCGGGCTTGCGGATGCCGCGGATCGTCATGCAGGTGTGCTCGGCCTCGATGATGACGCCCACGCCGCGCGCGTCGAGGCGGTCCATCAGCATCTCGGCGATCTGGTTGGTCAGCCGCTCCTGCACCTGCGGGCGGCGGGCGAAATCTTCCACCACGCGGGCGAGTTTGCTGAGGCCGACCACCTTTCCCCGCGGCAGGTACGCCAGGTGGGCCCGACCCATAAAAGGCAGCAGATGGTGCTCGCACATCGAGTAGAACGAGATATCGCGCAGGATGACCATCTCGTCATACTGCTCGGTGAAGTGCACGTCGAGATGCCGGCCCGGATCGCTGGGCAGGCCGCTGAACAGCTCCGCGTACATTCGCGCCACGCGCTGGGGGGTGAACTCCAGGCCCTCGCGGGTGGGGTCCTCCCCGACGGCCACAAGAATCTGCCGGACCGCATTTTCAATCGTCTGAAGATCCACGTGTTGTTTTTCGTCGCTCATGGCCTCTCCTCGCCCGAAGGCGCTCTTATACGCCCCCGGCCGGTAGGCGTCAAACGTGTATCAGCCCGATGCCCGGGCCGCCAGGGCGGCATTGCGGAGGAACATCTCGTGCGTCGCCCGCCGCATGGCCGAGCCGCGCGTGGCAGCATCCCAGTCATCGCCGGACCAATCGAGAACATCGCCGATCGTCAGCCTTTCTATGGCCTCGCGCGGCCGGGCCAGGTCGTCATCGCCGGGCGGCAGATCACGATTGTGCGGGCAGACGGTCTGACAGTCATCACAGCCGAACACGCACGCATCCATCAGCGGCCAAAGCTCGCGGTCGATCTCGCCGCGATGCTCGATGGTCAGATAACTGCGACAACGGCGGGCGTCCAGCATGCCGTCGCCGACAAGCGCGCCGGTCGGGCAGGCCCCGATGCAGGCGTCGCAGTCGCCGCACTGGGCGGCCACCGGCTCGTCGGGCGCAAGCGGCAGGTTGGAGACGATCTCACACAACACAACATAGCTGCCCAGGCCGGGCGCGATCAGACAGCCGTTCTTCCCGATCCAGCCGATCCCGGCGGCTGCCGCCAACGCGCGTTCGGCCACGGGGGCGGCGTCCACGAACGCCCTGCCGTCGAAGCTCGGCTCAAGCGCGCCGATGCGGTCCATCAGGCGGTGGCAGCGTTTCTTGAGGAGCTTGTGGTAATCGCGCCCGCGGGCGTAGCGAGCGATGAAGGCGTCCCCCAGCGTCTCAGCCGCCGGCGCATAGCTGACGGCCAGACAGATGACCGAGCGGGCGCCGGCGACCAGCTTTGCCGGGCGATGGCGTTTCCGGACATTGCGGGCCATGTAGGCCATCTCGGCCCCCATCCCCTCCGCCAGCCATCGGTCGAACCGCTGGGAGTTTAGATCGGCATCGATCGGCGCGATGCCAACGCGGGCGAAGCCCTCCCGCCCGGCCAGGGCCTTTACCGCCTTCGTCAATGCTCGATCGACAGACATGCCGCCAGTGTAACCGAAGTGATGGGAGTTTCGCGGGACGACTACTTGATCAGCCGCGCGTCGGCCAGATCCACGCAATCGGCCACGTCCAGTCCGTCGGGGCCGTAGTCCACGCGAACGATCAGGCGCTTGACGTTCGCCACGTCCAGCCGGAGAAAGCGGGCCTCGTCCCGCCCGGTCAGGCGAACGGGCTCGGCGAGTGTTTTGCCGTCAGCGATGATCGTCAGCACGGCGTCGCCGTGGGGACCGGCGACATCGTCGATGCCGGCCGTCATCACCAGCAGCGAAAACGCCCCGTCCAGATCGTAGGTCAACTCGCAGAAGCTGTGCATGCCGATGCCGCGCGGGTAGGTCCGCCCATCAAGCTGGATCGCCCCGCCGGTGACGTTGCGGTCGCGCCGGTACGCAAACGTCCAGGCCATCAAACCGTGCTCGCGGACATCGACGGGCTCCAGATCGCCCAGCGGCACGACGCGGTCGGAATGGAACCGAATCTCCGCCACGGCATCCCGTCGGATCGTACACACGCCCAACTCCGGCGAGTTGACGAGCACCTTCTCGTCCGTCAGCTCGATGTCCGAGAACCTCAGCGCCGACCCGTCGGTCATGGCGACGACGCCGACGGCCTGAGGAATCTCCCGAGGCGGCGACGCCAGAACGATCGCCCGCGCCCGTTCGGCGGCGACCGCGCGGTCCCGCCCCTGCCAAGTGAAGGTGATCTCCGCGGCGGGGGGTCGAGCGCCCGCCAGGCCAATCGCCCGAAGCACGCCGGAGACCGGCAGGAGCTTGCCGTTTGTGTCCACCATCAGCATCTGGTCGGTCACCTCGCCGGTGAGTTTCATCTGGTCGCACAGCTCCCGCACATCCGCGGCGCTCTGGCCGATGGTGGGGAAATAGATCGTCTTGATCCGGTCGATGGGAACCGACAGGTTGCCCAACAAGCCGCCCGTCATCGTCAGCTTGCCGTCGGCGAATGTCACCCCCCCCGGGGCCACGTGATCGCCGCCGATGGTCTCGACGACCATCTTTCCCGGTTGCCGCATCAGCTCGGTCGGGCGGCGCGGGGAGGACGATTCCAGGGCCACCGCGGCCACATCGGTGCGTGCGACGGTCTGCTCGCCGTCGGCCGTTGCGATCCGAACGGCCTGGGCGTCCACAGTCACCACGCGCCCCACAAGCTCCCGCCCGTCGATGGTCGCCACCCGATCGCCGTCGGCGGCGCCCGCCAACGTCGTCAGCGTCAGGACAATCAGACTCGCGGCCACTCGCATGCGGTCACTCCTCCTGCTCGGCCAGGCGGCGGTGGTAATCGGACACCAGCCGGCGGTACCTGGACGACATCGCCCGTCGCATGATCTGCTGGATTTCCTCGCGCCGTCGCGGCGGCAGCGTGGACCAGTCGCCCGATTCGTCCGTATCGTGCACGGTGGCCCGCTTGGTCGGTTCCGGCAGGCGCCCGGCGATCAGCCGAGACACCTCCAGCGGCGACGTCGGCCGAGACGGTCGTTGGCCCGGGGATGGGCGCTGCTGGTCCTGCCGGCCGCGCGATTGTTCGTTCTGCCGCTTCTGTCGCTGTCGCTGCTGCGATTGGCTGTCGCTTTGCCGCTGGTTCTCTTCGATCGTCCGGATCAGGTCTTCCAGCACGAGGATGATTTCCTGCTGCTTGGCCTGGGTCGCCCGACCGCTGTCGGCGGCCTCGAGCTTGTCGGTCACTTGGCCCATCATCTCGCCTACCGTCTCCAACGGATTGGCGTAGATCTCCTCCAGTTGCTCGACCCGAGCCATCAGCAGACGGACCTCATCCTCCGTCATCGCCAGGCCGTAGTTCTTCAGGCAGAACGCATAGGCCTGCTTGGCGTAGAGGCCTCGGCCGGCCTGGTCGTACGTCTGGCCCGCCCGCACGGCGGCGGTCGCGGCAAAACTGATCCGCTCGGGCATGGCCTTGAGCATCTGGTGATAGGCCTCAGCCGCCTCGATGGCCTGGCCGTCGGCGCGGAGTCCGTCGGCGTAAAGCAAATGCTTGGCCGCCGCCAGCAGTGTGGTCTGCTGGGCGTCGAGCAACTTCTTCGCCGTGGCGACCGCCTGGTCGTTCTTGCCGGCGGCCAGAAGCTCGCGAGCCCGGGCGAAACGCGGATCGACCAGCGCCAACGCCTTCGCGATCCGCCGGATGCCCTGCAGCCGCGTCGTCGCCTGCTCCTCGCGCAGCAGTTTGACCGCCTCGGCGATCTGCTGCGGGTCGTACAGCAGGCCCTGGCGAATCTCGGCGATGACCTGTTCGCGCTCCACCTCCAGCCGTCGGACGTTGGCCTGGGCGATCAACTCCAGCAACTCATCCTCCGACAGCGGGGACAGCACGTCCTCCAGCGCGCCCGGTTCGGCCGGCGGCTCAATCGCCTGGGCGAATGCCGTCGCCGTAACGGCCGCCCCGATCAGGCACGCCGCCGCCCACACCATCGCCGTGCCGCCAAACCTGCGGTCGATCATGGCTGGGGCTCCTCGTCGCCGGCGCTGGGCGGGCGAAGCTTGGCGTCCAGCGACAGGGTCATGGTCTGCAATCGCTCCTGCCGCTCGGCCAGGTGCTGACACCGCGCGGCAAGCTGCTCGGGCGTCATCTCGCCCGCGCCGGCGTCCAGTTCGGCCGTGCGGGTGGCGATTTGCTTCTGCAGCCGCCAGAGCATCTTCAGTTCAGCCACCGGCGGAACGAGCGGGCCGTCGCTGCCGCCCCCGCCGCCGCCCCCGCCCTTTTTCTTTCGCCGCTTGGCCAACTCCTCGCGGATCGACGCGATCATCTCCGCCAAGGCCAGTTCCACGTCCTCCTGAATGCCCTGGGTCACCAAATCGGCCTGCCGATCGGCCAGGCGCGTCTGCAGGAGCGTCAACTGTTTGGCCACCTCGGCCAGCACGGCTGGGAAGACGGCCGTCTTGCCCTCTTCCTTGAGAATCTCGCCGACCTTGCCCACATCGTCGGCCAAACGCCCTTCGCCCCGCGACAGCTCGGTCAGACGCAACTGCTGCAGCCGCTCGTACCCGTCGGGCCCTCGCTGGCCCCGGACGTCCTTCGTCGCGGCGCTGATGTTCTTTTGACCTTCCAGGATCGTCTTGAGCATCTGGTCGATGGCGGCCAACTGCTGGGCCTCGAGCATATCCTCTTCACGTGCGATGGCCTCGGCCAATGCCTCGCGGGCCTTCTCGAGCTTCTCGACGGCCTGGCGCTGATCGGCGTTGGCGTCGGCTGCGCGCTGCGATCCGCTCTGGCCGCCGCTCTGGTCACTGAGCTTGTCGGAGGCCTTCTGCATGTCCCCGCCGGCCTGCTCGACGTCGGTCTGGCCCGGCGTGGGCTGGGTGGTTTCGTCGCCGGCCATATCGGTGGCGGTCTTGTCGGTCCGATCGGCCAGATCGCCCTGCTCGGAGGCCTGATCCTTCAGCGGGCGGGCCGCCTTGTCCTTGATGCGTTGGCGGAGTTGGGCCAGCTTGTAGGCGTCGTCTTTGAGCAGTCGCAGCGCCTCGGCCTGATGCTTGGCGGCCTGGGCGGGCTGTTGGCCTTCGAGCTTGTCGCCGGCCGACCGCATCTCGCCGGCGGCGGCCTTGAGCGATTGGGTGTCGGCCTGTTGGCCCGTCTGGTCGGCCAGCTCGCCAACCCCCTTGGCCAGGTCAGCGGTCTCATCGGCCAGGTCGCTCTGCTGGGCGCCAAGCTTTCCCGAAGGCGAATCGGCCCCCGCCTGCTGCAGCGCGTCGGCCAGCGCCTTCTCGGCCGCGCGCAGGTCGGCGGCGGCATCTTCCTGACGTTTGGCGGCCTCGGCTGCGCTGGGAACGTCCAGGGCGCTGGCGGCCGCCTTCATCGCCTCGGCGGCCTGAGCGACAGCCTGGCGAGCATCCTCCAGGCGCTCGGGGTCGGCGCCGAGCTTGGCCAGGCCCTTGGCCAGCGGGGACGACTTGGCGGCGGCATCTTTGAGCTTGTCCGCCAAGGCGCCGGTTCGTTCGGCCAGCTCGCCCTGCGCCCGGCCGACCAACGGAAGCTTGTCCACGCCGACCTGCCCGGTCGATGCGGACAGCTTGTCCTGCTGCCGGATCAATTGACGAACAGCCTCCCGCAGGCTGCCAAGCTCCCTCAGGGCGTCATTGGATTTGTCCTGGCTCTGCTGCTGCGTCTTGCCCAGCAGCGCCTCCTGACGTGAGATGATCGACTTCAACTGCTCGGTCAGCTCCGCCAGCCGCCGGTCCAGTTCCTTCGCCTCGGCCGTCAGTCGCGATTGGTTTTCCAGTTTCCGCTGCTTGGCCAGCAGCTTGTCGAGCTGGTCGAGCCTTTGACGCCAGTCCTTCAGGCGCTCGGCGCGCTCGTCCATGTCCAACGTGCCGCTCTGGAGCAGTTCCAGGAGCCTCTGGAGCTCGACGATCACATCCGACTGGCCCGCCGCCGCCGCGCTAACCAGGCCCTGGCGTAACTGTGAGGCGACCTTGTCCATGTCCTCTGCGATAAACGCCCGCCGGGCTTCCCGCACGGCCTGGCGAAGGACCTGAGCTGTCTCCGGCTCGGTCGCCTCCAGCAAATTGGCGACCTTCAGCATCTGGTCGGTCAACTGCGTGAATTGCTCGCGGGTGAAGTTGACGCGGGCGACGATCTCGGCGTTGGGGTCATTCGTTTGGGCCGACGCCAACAGCGCCGCCCCAAGCCCAACGACAACGGCCAGCACGCAACGGCCGAGACGATTGGATCGGATTGTCATGGTCTGTGTCATGGGCTCCCCTGGCCCGCCGTCGGTCTGTCGCCCGGCTTGCGGCGGCCGGTCGAATCGAACGCCTTACCGATTTCCTGTTCCTGTCGGCGATGGATGCCCTCCAGAATCTGCTGCGACCACTGGAGGATCACCTGCAGTCGATTGGCCAGTTCCTGGCGACTTTGCAGCTTGGCCATCCGCTGCAGGATGGTCTGCATCTCGGCGGCGATCTGCTTCTGCCGCCCTGCGATTTCGTCGATCCGTTCGGCCAGCGCCGGCGGGGCCGTCTCGACGGCCGCCAGCGCCAACTCCGCCAGCGCCGCTTCGATCGCGGTAGCGACCTGCCCGAGCGGCGCGATGATGTCTGTCCGCAGATTCTGCACGTCGGTCGCCGCGCCTACGCGATTGTATGCCATCTCATCGGCGATAAGCAGGAGTTTCTCGCGCGCCGTGACCACCTCGGTGTGGACGCTTCGCTGCAGGCCGGCCGAATCGGCCAGACGCGTGCGGACCTCGGCGGCGATGGCCTCATCGGTCAGACCCTCGCCGGCGGCAGCGCTCTTGGCGACGGCGCTGTTCTGCTGGGAGAGCGCCTGGAGAAACTCCGTGCGAATCGCCTTCTGGCGCATGATCAGATCGGCCAGAAGGTCTTCGGAGCTGATGATCCGCAGGCTGATGTTGCCGCTTCGGCCGGTGTTGGGCCCGCCGAATTTGCCGGGCAGGATGTCCACCGCTTCGGCCGATAGGACGATCGTCCCGCCGGGGGCCGGCGCTCGACCGGCCAGGTCGAACTCGTAGCGCTGCGTCAGGTCCAGCGGCGCCCTGTCGCCGGCGGTCATCGGGATCGGCTCAACAGCCGACGGCTCGGCCGCACCCGCCAGCGCCAGCGACACAGTCACGCTCGCCAGCCCCGCGTCGTCTTTCACACGGATCAGAAGCGGCACGATCGCCTGCGGCGTCACGGCAGCGCCGACGCCGGACTTGCGCAGTTCCACGCTCGGGGCGGTGTCCGGCTGCAGGTGCACGATGTAGGTGGCCCCCCGTCGGTTCTGGTAGCCTTGCACGTCGGTCAGCCGTAGTCGCAGCGTCATCGTCCGCGCCTCGTTGACCTCGCCGACAGCCAATCGGCCAACGACGCGGCGAGGCCGGGGGTCGGCCTCCGAAATCGCCTTGACGGCCAGCGGCTGGGCCAGGTCCTGCTGGTCGTCGTGGAGGAAGGCTTCGGCGGCGGCTAGGTCCTTGGTCGCCATCGCCTCGATGCGCAACCCGCCGCCGACGGGTATGACCAGCATGCCGCCGGTCCCCTCGACCGGCTGGTCGGGCCGGCGCATGTAGGCCGGGCTCTCCACGACAAAATGCAGGTCCACCAGGGCCGGCGCGTCGACCAGGCGCACGCGGTGCGGGCGCCGCTTGTCGCGCTCGTCGTCGCCGCCGGTGACGTAAAAGTCGAACGGCTCGGTCACCGTGCGAAAGATGATGTCGTATTGCGGGCCGTTGTCGCCGGCCAGAGGGACGGGCTCTTCCGTTCGTCCGATCGACGGATACCGGGCGTGAACCGTCACGGTCGCCGGGGCCGTCGAGCCGGCCTCCACCACGACCGCCACATGCAGATCGTCGCCGCGGACAAGCGTGAAATCGGGGCCTCCCTGCACCGTCAGGTAGGTTCGCTGCGGCCAGGCCACGTCGGCGAAGGCGATGTTCCGCATCGCCCACAGCCGCACCAGATCCGTCTGCCAAATCGCCAGTCCCGCCAGCAGCCCCAGCGCCGACAGCGTCACGCGGAGCATTCGCCGCAACTGGCGACGCTCGACGACATCCTTAAACGGCAGCGGCCGGGCCAGGTCGTTCGCCTCCGCGACGACTTGATCGGCCATCGCGCGGCTGGTCCCGGGCGGAAGCGACTCGCCGTCGAACTGAACCGCACTGACCAGGCGAGCCTGCAGGCGGGGAAAACGCCGCTCCAGCAGCAGCGACAGATCCAGCAGCCGAATCGGCGCCGCCAACGGACGAACGGTCCGCGACCAGATCACCCATCCCAACCCCGCCATCGCCACCGTCATCACCAGCGCCCGGTGCGATCGCTCCAGGCGAAGCCCGTAGTCCAGCGTCAACGTCGCCAGCACCACGGCCACCGCCGCCACCAAGGCCCAGCAGAGCCCCTCGGCCGCCAGGCGCAGACGAATCGCGCGGCGCAGCGCGCCGAACTTGGCGCCGACGGCGTCGGCCAGCCGACCGTCGGCCTTGCCGCCGGAGGCGTGTCGGTTGGGCGTTGGGCTCATGGTTGCATTCTCGTTGTCCTGTCTGTCAGGCAAGGTTGTGCTTCTTGCGCAGGATCCATTCCGCCGTCAGCAGCGCCACGATCAGCAGCAGCGCCAGCCGCGTATCCCACAGCTCGCGGGGCAGTTCCAGGATGCTGCGCTTTCGCCCGGGCGGGATCCACTCGGCCAGCTTGTCGATCTGGCGCAGGGGCAGGAAGGCCTCGTTGCTGCCGGCGGCGATGCTGCGCGATCCGATCAGCCGCATGGTCGCCTCGCCGGCTTCCTTGTTGAGGCTTTCGGCCTGGGGCAGTTCGATGACGATCTCCTTGGCCGCGACGATCTGGTCGGCGTTGGGATCGTCCACCATCGCCGTCAATCGGTATCGACCTTGATGGGCGGTCACGGTCTCGTCGATGTCGCCCTTGAAATAGCCCGGCTGCTTTTCGGGATCGACGGCCGCCAGCGTGATGGTATGACGTTGGCCGGTTTCGGTGTCGATCATCTCGACATCGAACGTCCGGGCCCGCACGGGCGCGAAGGCCTCGTCGTAGGCCTCGACCTCGATGGTGATCGGTCGCCCGGCGACGAATCGCTCCCCGCCGGTGGTGATTGTGATGCGCTTACCCGTGCCCGAGCGCGCCAGGTAGCGGACCAGATTGGCCCAGAACCGCCGATGGTAGTAGCCGTCTTGCACGAACCGCCACCGCCACGTGCTGTCGAACCCGACATAGGCCACCCGCCCGGCGCCCGGCGACTGGACGACCACGAGCGGCTCGGGTGTGTTCCGGCCTGCGCGGCGCAGCGGGTTGGAGTGCTCGGCCAATACGCGGGCGCCCAGCTTGAGCCGCCGCACCGGATGCGACCAGAAGATCCCGGGCAGCAAGTCCCAGACGGCTTGGGTCCGCTCGGCCGATGAGCCCATGCGCATGATCTGATGGTCGCGGCCGTAGCTGGTCAGGCGAATCGTCCAGGGCTGGGGGCGGCGCTGGCCGAGGCGCTCGGCGAGGTCGACGGTGTTATCGCTCAGGATGACCGGCAGCAGACCGGCCAGCGTCTTGAAGCCGCCCCCGGCCAGGATCGAGTCGGTGTACTTGTTGCCGGCGACGTAGCACAGCCCCCCGCCGTGCTGGCTGACGTAGTCGCCCAGCATCTCGACGAAGGCCGCATCGAAGCCCTCCGCCGTCGGCTGCGGGTCGATCAGAATCACGACCTGGTAGCCGGGCTTATCCTTCTGGCCGGGCACGCCGATCAGTTGGGCCAGATGGCGCGGCAACTGCGTAAGCTTCATGCCGGTGGAGGCGGCCTGGTTGACCTCCTTGTCGGCGTTCTGCTGCCAGATGCTGACGCGGTAGACGTCCTCGGCGCGGACCAGGAAGTTCTTGAGGTACTGGAACTCCCACCCGGCGTCGCCGCTGACCAGCAGGACGTTGATCTTCTCGTCGGCGACATAAATTCGAAGCGGGCGCGACGCGTTGTCGTCCAGGTCCTGTTCCCCCGGCAGCGGAGCGACCTCGGCGCGATACTCGAACTCGCCCAGGTCCTTCGGCTCCAGGTGCAGCGGCACGCGGATGATCCGCCCGCGCGTCCGATCCTCCGGGGCCGGCGCGCCCTCGCCATCCTCGGGGTCGGACAGGTCCACCGTCGCCTTGACATCGGTTTCTTGCCACTCCTGCTCGCCCGCAGCGCGGCGCATCAAGACGACATCGATCTCGTGGCCGTCCAGGTTCCGCGCCGCCAGCAGGACGGTCAGCTCGCCGGAGGCCCTGCGGCGCAGGCGGTCGGGCCCGTCCAGGCCGATCACGGTGAGGTTCTTTCGCGGCGTCGGGTCGCCGACCATCACGGCGTAGACGGGCACGCCGCTGTCGCCGGCGAGGTCCACCGCCGCGGCGAGGCGCGTGTCGCCGCCGGGGGCGGTAATCTGGCCGTCGCTGACGACCACGATGGCCCCCAGCCGCCGGCCCCGCATCCGTTCCAGGGCGTCGCGGATCGCGCGGGCCAGGTCCGTGCTGTAACCGGTCGCAGCCAACGCCTGCAGCGTTGGGGCGATCTCGTCATCGGCGGCGGCGTCATCGGCCTGCTCGGGCGGCTGCAGGTCGGCCACGATGCGGCTGAACGAATCCTTGGCTGTTCGGTCCGACGAAAAACCCACCACCAGCAAGGGGTGGTCGGCCCGCAGCTTCGTCAACACGCCGCGATCCCGGCCGAGCGCCGCGCGGGCGATCTCGAGGCGGGCCATGCTCGTCAGGGCATCCGGCTCGACCGCCACAGACGCCGCCAGGGCCTGGCGATGCTCGTCGGTGACGTATCGATCCTCAAAGCCCATCGACAGACTTTCATCGACCAGCACGACAACGGTGCTGCTGCGGAGCTCCTTTTCGTATCGCAGGACGATGGCGGGACGCAGGAGCACCGCCAGCAGCGCGGCGATGACGGCAATTCGCAGACCGGCCATCAGCGCCTTGGCGCGGCGCGGCGTGTCGCCCTCGCGGCGATAGCTGCGAACGGTCAAGACCACCATCCCCACCAGCACCACCAGCAGCAACAGGCGCACGCCGCTGGTGAACTCGGCCAGGAACCGAAAGCTCCAACTATCGGCGCCGGCGAACATGCCGGTCTCGATACCCAATAGCCATTTCAGCAATGCCGTCACTGCGGGTGGGCTCCTTGGCCTTGGTCGGTCGCCTCGGCCGCGCTGTGGTGGCCGAACCGCTGGGCCAGGAACGTCTCGGCGACCACCAGGACCGCCAGCGCCGCCATCAGCCACAGCCAATGTTCTTCGCGCTTGGACGTTTGGACCACGCCGACCGACGTGCCGGCGGTGCGCTGGATGTACTGGAAGGCATTGCTGTCCAGCGCGACGGTCAGTCCGTCGCGGCCGGCGGGGGCCAACTCGCCCTCGGCCGGGTCGATGTTGCGAGCCAGCAGCGCCACATGGCGCCGTCCGTCGGGCAGGTCGAGCGTCAGGATGTAGATGCCCGCTTCGTGCGTGCCAGCGTAGGACAGCCGCGCCGCATCGCCCCCGTCGCCGTTGGCCGAGCCGAGCATGACCAGGTCGCTGGCGGGAAACGACGGCAACTTGAGGATCGCGGGCGCGTCGGCGAACGCCTTCGGCGGGGTGTAGGTCATCGGGGCGGCGATCGCCGGGCTCGTCTGGCGCCCCTGCCCGCGGGCCAGGGCCCGGATGAGGTCCTGAATGGGCGTCACGTAGATGCCGTTGGGCTGATCGTCGGCCCAATCGTTCCAGCGCGGGCTGATGGTCGAGTAGATCATGACGACCTGCCCTCGGCCGAACGACCGCGCCGCAATCGCCGGCGAGGCGTCCTGGTCGGTGAAACGGGCCAGGACGCGCGGCGGCGAAACGCCGGCGGCGTTGGCGGTGTCGGCGCCGGCCGCCGGGTCGGACGGCAGGGCGAACTCTTCAGCGGGGGTGAAGGCGAAGAAGCGGATGAAGCCCGTCAGCACCTGCCGCTCGCCCTGGAAAAACCGCAGGAACGGATGGACCGGATCGATGCGTTTGGCATCCAGGCGAACGAACGACTGGCGGGCGACGGGGTCGCCTTTGGGCGGCCCGATGCGATACGGGCTCAGGCCGTTGCCGCCGGCGAACATCGGCCCGTTGTAGAAGCTCAGATTGACGCGCTGGCCGGTGGTGATGACCAGCCCCCCGCCGTTGCGGACGTATTGCACCAGCGCGTCGAGTTGGGGGTAGCCGGTCGGCCCCTCGGCGTCGGATCGCGCGGGCAGTTCGGCCACGTCCAGCAGGGCCACCACGTCGTAATCCTCGAAAACGGCCGCGGACACGTCGTCGACGGCGATCACATCGACCCGCGCGCCGGAGCGGGCGACGCCGCTGGGATCGATAGCCGCGGCGAAGGTGAAGGCTTCGCTGTCGGTCGGGACGGCTGGGTTGGGACGTCCATCCACCAGCAACACCCGAATCGCCTCCCGCACCTGAATGTCGAGATGGGCCGTGTTGTCGCCCGCCAGCTCGTCGGCCGACAGCGAGGCGGTCAGGGCCGCCGACCCGGCCCGAGCGAAGGTGACGTCGAACTCGATCCGTCTGGACCCGCCCGGCTCGATGGAGGCAATCGTCTGCACCGGCAACTGCAGATCGATCGTCGCCTGCTCGTCGCCGTCGGCGGGCAGGCGCAGGGTGATTCGAACGGGCGCGTCCCGGGCCGTCTCGGCGCCGTTGTTCCGGACGGTCACAGCCACGCGCGCCTCCGACGAGGCGATGACGAACCGGTCGACGAGCTTCAGCGAGGTGATCGTCAGGTTGGCCTGGGCGAGGCGACCATAGTCCATGACGATCACGTCGACCTCGGCATCGGTCAGGGATGCGACGGCCTGTCGCACGGCGCCGACGCGGTCGGACTGCAGGTCCACCTGGCGGAAATCGCCCAGCAGGACCAGACGTTTGGCCCCGGACTGATCGCTCAGGAGTTGCTGCGCCCAACCCAGCGCCGCCGCCAGGTCGGCCCGGCCGTCAGAGGGCTGGAGCGTCTGCAGCTTGGTCACCAGCGACGTGCGGTCGGTGACGAAGTTCATCGCAAACAGCGGCGAGTCATCGCGATCGCTGGTGCGCCGAATGGCGACGGTCTCGCCGTCGGGCAACAGGTCGAGCTGTTCGGCCAGATCGGCGGTGGCCAAGTCGAACGCCGTGGTGGGCCCGAGCTTTTGGCCCATCGAGACGCTGTCGTCGAGGACGAAGATGGTCGTTCGCCCCACCTCCGCCGACGGGAGCAGCGCCAGGGACCCGCACCCCGTGAACCGCGCCAATGCCGCCGCCAGCAGCGCGATGATCAGACATCGCAAGGCCAGCAGGATGAGTTGCTCGATCTGCAGCCTCCGGCGATGGCGCCGCAGCGCCTGGCGGATGAACTGCATCGCCGCCCAGTCGCGCAGGCGGAACCGGCGACGGTTGAGCAGGTGGATCAGGATCGGCACGGCCACCGCCGCCAGGCCCGTCCAGAAGATTGCCGGGTGAATGAACGGCATGGTTACCTCTTCGCTCCGGCTTTGCGGACGGCGGCGGCGCGGGCGGCCAGGAACGTCAACAGGGCGGCGTCCAGATGGTCGGCGGTGGAGATCAGCTTGTAGTCCATACGATGCGAAATGCACGTGCGCTTGACCGCGTGGCAGAACGCGTCGACGGCCTCCAGGTAGCCCTGCCGAAGCGAGCGCGGCTCGATCAGCAGACGGCCGGTCTCTTCCAGGCCGCGAAACATCGTGTTCCGCTGGAACGGGAACGTCAGTTCGTCGGCGTCCATCACGTGCAGCACGACGACCTCGTGATCGTAATGGCGAAAGTGCTGCAGGCCTCGCAGCACGCCGTCCAGATCGGCGAACAGGTCGCTGACCAGGCACACCAGCCCGCGACGGGGAATCTTCTCGGCCAGGATGTGGCAGATGCTCTCCAGCGAGGTCTTGCGGCGCGGCTCGACGACGTCCATCTCATGGATCATGCGCCGCAGTTGGTTGGCCTTGGCGCCGGGGGGAATGTAGGCCCGCAGGTCGTCGTCGAAGACGGCCAGCCCGACGGCGTCCTGCTGCTGCTGAAGCAGGAACGCCAACGACGCGGTCACACTGGCGGCGTACTGATACTTGCTCATTCCGCCGTCGCGGGCGTAGTGCATCGACTCGCTGGCATCGAGCACGAAGGTAGCCTTGAGGTTGGTCTCCTCTTCGTACTGCTTGATATAATAGCGGTCGGTCTTGGCCTGAACCTTCCAGTCGATGTGGCGCGTGTCGTCGCCGGGGGCGTACTCGCGATGGCTGGCGAACTCCACGGAAAAGCCGTGGAACGGGCTCTTGTGCAGCCCGGCCATGAAGCCCTCCACCACCAGCCGAGCCTGCAGGTCCAAGCGAGAAATCTTGGCCAGCACCTTCGGGTCGAGGTACTTGCGAAGGTCATCGGAGTTTTGTTGGTCAGTCAGTTGGCTCACGTCACAGCTCTTCCCGCAGGATTGCTCGCATCGCCGGCGGCCTTCGGCAAAGCGCGGCTACACTTCGATGGCCCCGGAGGTGTCCGGGTTGACGGCGATAGCGGATTCGTTGGCTGGGACGATGCGAAGCAACTCCTCCACCAGCCGGTCGGTGGTCATCCCTTCGGCATCGGCGTTGAAGTTCAGGACCAGCCGGTGTCGCAGCACGGGCTTGGCGACGGCCTGGATGTCTTCGGTCGCCACGCAGAACCGCCCTTCCAGCACGGCCCGGACCTTGCCGGCGAGGATGAGGTATTGGCACGCCCTCGGCCCGGCGCCCCAGGAGACATACTGGCGGACGATCTCGGGCATGTCGGCGGCGATGTGTCCGCCGTCGACCAGGCGCGTGGCCCGCACCAGCCGCATGGCGTACTGGACGACATGGTCGGCGACCGGCACCTGGCGAATGATCTCCTGCAAATGGACGATTTCCCGGCCGTCGAGGACCTGGGTGAGCGTCACGTCCTGCGGGGCGGTCGTCAGGCGGATCACGTCGAACTCCTCGTCCCACGAGGGATACTCCACGAAGATCTTGAACATGAAACGATCCTGCTGGGCCTCGGGCAGCGGGTAGGTGCCCTCCTGCTCGATGGGGTTCTGCGTGGCCAGCACGAAGAACGGATCGAGCATCGGCATGCGTTTGCCGCCGACGGACACCTGCCGCTCCTGCATGGCCTCCAGCAGCGCCGCCTGGGTCTTGGGCGGGGTGCGGTTGATCTCATCGGCCAGGATGATGTTGGCGAAGATCGGCCCCTTCAGAAAGCGGAATTCCCGATCGCCGGTGGTGCGGTTTTCCTGGATGACCTCCGTGCCGGTGATGTCGGAGGGCATGAGGTCGGGCGTGAACTGGACGCGGGCGAAGGACAGGTCCAGGCACTTGGCCAGCGACGAGACCATCAGCGTCTTGGCCAGCCCGGGGACGCCTTCGAGGATGGCGTGGCCTCGCGCGAAGATGCAGATCAGCAGTTCCTGGAGCACCTGCTCCTGTCCGACGATGGCCTTGGCCATCTCGGTGCGGATGGTCTGATAGGCGCTCGTGAGACGCTCGGCGGCAGCCAAGGCCTCATCCGATGCGGGTGCGCCCGCGTTGGACGGTGTCAGTTCATCGTTCACGGTGATCTCCTTGTGCGGTCACCCCGTGCGTGGGCGATTTCCATTGAAGGCAAGTTCATTGGCCGTCATCGCTGATAAATGGGCAGGTAGCCGTAGGGCAACTGCAGGATGATACAGGCGATGGCCGTGCGGTAGCTGGTCCCGACGCCGCCGGACCAACTGCCGTCGATATTCTGTTTCTGGCGCAGGGCGCGGTCGATGGCTCGGTAGTAGCGGGGCCACTGCGGCCCGCCGCGCTGGTAGAGGGCCTGGGCGTAGTAGAAATGCAGGTAAAACCAGTGTCCCCACACGTCATGTTGGTCGCCCGTGCCCGGGTCGCCGTAGGGCCGCATGTATTGCCACAGCCGCTCGACCATCTTCGCCTCGGCCCCGGCGCCGCCGGCCTGGCGGTCGTAGACGCCGGCCGCATAGAAACACGCCAGGGCCGCCGCCGAGATCGCCGGGCGACCTTGCCCGCGGCTGTTGGCGGCGTAGCAGATGCCGCCGTCGCTGACCTGACAGTGTCGCAGATACGCGACCGCCCGGTCGATCGTGCTGGTGGGCACGGTGATACCGACGTTCCGACACGCCCGCAGCGCCTGCAGTTGTGTGATGGTCACCGAGCCTTCATCGAGTCTGACATCGGGACTGTAGTACCATCCGCCGGCGTGGCGGAGTCGCTCGCCCAGGTCCGACTGAGAGCGGACCGTCAACTGAACGGCCTTGGTCAGCACGTCGTGGATGCGGCGCTCGTACTGCGGGTTGACGTCGACCCCGTAGCACTGGGCCAGGAACAGCATCGAAAACCCATGCCCGTACATCGGCCGCCCGCTGCCGGCCGAGGAAATCAGCCCGTCGGCCGGACGCGAGTGTTTCAGAACGTAGTTCATCGCCCGCGTCACCTGGCGGGCGTAGGGGCCTTCTTCGGGAGTCGAGCCGTTGGCCATTAGCGCCATCCCCGCCAGGGACGTCATCACCGTGGAGTAGCCCCTGTAGAACGAGCCCACGTTCCAACTGCCGTCGTTGCGCTGCGTGCGGACGAGGTACTCCAGGCCCTTCTCGATGGCGGCCTGCGTTTCGCGCGTGACGATCTCGGGCAGTTGCGGCCCGGGTGTGGCCGCGCGGGCCGTCGACGTCAGACCATCTTGAAAGGCGCCGGCCGTCAGCACCGTGATGGCCGTCAGCGCTGCCAACGCGCTCAGTCCAGTCAGCGCCGGCCAACTCGCCGCCGACCATCGCCGGTGTCGCCTAGTTTGTCTTGCCATAAATGCACAATCCTTCCGCCGTCCCAACAATCAGTCGGTCTTCAACGATCGTCGGCGGCATCCGCACATTTTCGATGGCCCTGACGGGACCTGTCGACGAGCCGGCGACCTGGCCGTCGGCCAGCGACAGCACATACGCCCGACCGCCTCCCTCGCCCCCGCAGGCGACGACCACACAATTGCCGGCAAATGCCCAGCCCAACCCCCAAGGCCTCACCGGCCACGCGCGGAGGAACGGTTCGTTCCACACCAATCGCCCAACCGTCAGGTCGATCTTCTGTAGGTGGACGCTCGGAAGAAAGCCTGATCGTTCTGTAGGCTCGGCCGGTAGGGTCCAACAGACCAAGTACAGGTCACCCGCCCACAGACGGATGTTCGAAACCGCCGCCGGTAGCCCCTCAATAGGCGCCGCTTCGATGCGGGCGGACGTTCGGCCATCCGCAAGCGACACCAACTCGACCCGACCCCCGCTGTCGCCATTGACACCGACGGCAACCCGATCGGTCCCGACGGCTTCCAGCGACGTCGGCAAGATCGCGCCGGACAGCTTGCGGCTCCATAGGGGTTGCGACATCCCTTCGACGTCGTAGGCCGTCAATTCCGCGTCGCTGGCGACCACGACGAACCCGCCGCCCGTCACCAGCGCGCTGAGATGCTGATTCGCCCGAAACTCATCCGCCAATCGCTTGCCTGAGGCCACATCGATACACCAGGCGGTGTTCGTTTGGCCGTTCGTCACCAACACGACTCCGGCCTTCATCGCCAGCCGAGGCCTCGCGATCTCTTGCCCCAGCGTCGACCGCCAGCGCACCGCGCCTGTCGGAATATCCAGACAGGCCACCGTCCCGTCTGCACCGATGACGACCCATGCGTCGGCCCCGCCGATCATGGCGGCCGGGGCGCTATAGATACCGGTCTGTTCGCCGACAACAGGCTTGGTCCACCGCGTCTGGCCGGTCTGGACGTCCAAGCCGGTGACGGTCTCGGCATCGGCGACCAACAGGGTCTCGCCGTCGGTACTCAATCCGCCCAGAGGAGGATGGCCTTGGGCCGCCCATAGAAAGAACGGATGCTCCGCCATCTTCACGGAAATGTCCTGCTGCCAGACGATCGCCTGGTCGATGTTATCGGCCGCCGTGTCGATGCGGAGCAACTGGCTATCGGTAAAGACGAACACGTCCCGATCGATCCGGATCACCTTGCCGAGACTCTCGCGCAACAGGCGCGCCGAGGCGGGCTGAATGACGAATAGTTTCTTCAATGGCAGGGGCAGATCGGGCGGTGGCGGTTGTTCGGGCTCTGTGGGCCGGGCTGAGGCGCCTTCGAGGATCTGCACCAGCACATCACCCAACGGCCCGGCCAGATCGGCGAATCGGACCGGCATCTGATCGGCCCGATCGCCCGCCTCGCGCCGCGCCAGTCGACGCGCGTCGGCGGCGGCCATCCCCGCAACCGAATTATGCCCACGCCGCACGAGCAGCGCCGCCCGCCCGACGTGGGCGGAAACGGCCAAGGGGCTGTCCGGGCGGCGCACGATCATCGCCAGCGCCCCGCGCGCCCGTTCCAGCCGGGCGTCGGCCTGGTCGCCCGAAAGGTCGTCGGCCTGGCGGTAGAATCGTTCGGCCGCAGCGAACAGCGCCTCGTCGGCCCGGGCGCTGTTGGGCCAGCGCCGACCGACCGTCTCCAGAGCATCGGGACTGTCCAATTGGCGCGCCTCGGCGAGTTCGGCCTCGGCCCGGACGTCATAGGGGGCGTAGATGTCCTGCCCGTGTTCGGCGATCAGGTCCGCAATGAATCCTTCGTGGATCAGCGTCCAGCCCGAAATCGGCACGTGCAGCGGGCCGAACCGCGTCATGCCGGCCGCCGGGCCGATCTCCACATCCACCAGATCTTCCTCGCCGAACCGGTCGGCCAGGTCGTGGGCGACCGCCAGCGCCGCGGCGATGTCGCCACCGGCTGCGTGGGCCTTGGCGCGGCGGAGCAGGTTGTGGCCTCGCTCCTGCGGGCTTTGGGCGTAGCGGTCGGCCTCGGCGAACATCGCCAGCATCCGGTCGTTGCTGTCGGCGCGGTTCCCGACGGCCACGTACGTGCGATACAACATCCCGTCCAGTTCCGCCGGGGCCGCAACGGCCAACTCGTCGGCCGTGCGCTCGCAGCGACGCAGGTCCGCCAGCGCCGCTGCGTATCGGCGCGAGTTCACCGCCGCCATCGCTCGGCGATACAGCAACTCCAGGCGTCGAGCGGGCGGCGCCGAGGCCAGCTTCGCATCGATCTGGCGACAGACTGTCTCGTAACTGACGTAGGCCGCCACGCCGGCGGCGTTGGCGGCGATGATGCGCCCGTCAGCGGTGATCAGATTGCCCAGAATGATCCCCGGGCCCGGAAGCGTGAACGACGACAGGTCCTCCGGCGTCAGCCGGTCACCGGTCAGGTCCAGCCGGATCAGTTCGCCCCGCCCGCTCAACAGCGCCGCCGTGGGCATCACGACCGGGCGGCCGTAAACGCCGGTGCGGCCCGGATCATCGCCAGAGACGCCGCTGGCATCGACGGCGAGCAGCGTCTTGCCGCCCTCGTCGACCGACAGCACCCTCAGGCCCTCGCGACTGAGCAGCACGCGGCGGTCGTCCAGGGCGGTCAGGTAGTGTTGGTTCTTGCGTCCGGCCCGCCATCGCAGGCGGCCGTCCTCACCGGAAAGACACAGCGCCTCCGAGCCGTCGGCGGGCAGACAGATCACGCTGTCACCCAGCACGAGCACGGGGTTGATCGGCATCGCCCCCCCTCCCGCCTGTGCCTGTGGGCCCAACGCCCTGTCATACTGATACGCCCACAGGGCTCGTCCGCTGTCGACCTCGTAGGCGGCCACGACGCCTGCATTGGTCGCCACGAACACACGGCCATCGGCAACGGCGGGCGGGCTGGCCTGAGCCACGAGTTCCATCACTATCGATATGGGGAACCTGTGCTCGATCCCCCCTGTTTCCGGCATCTGCGAGATGAGCGATTTCCAGAGCAGCCGCCCGTCGTCGGCGTCCAGGCACAGCAGGTGAAAGCTCTGGGCGTAGGACGCCACCAGCAGCACCTTGCCCTCGTGGTAGACCGGCGGGGAGACGAACTCGTAGACGCCCAGTTCGCTATCGCTCCGGCGGCTGTCCGGTACGGACCAGATCACCCGGCCCTGCTGGTGAATCGAGATCGCCATCAGCTCGGACCGCAACGGTGACGGCGATACGCCGCGGCCGCCGGGGGGGGCGGCCCACATCACATCGGCGCCGACCGACCTGAAACGACCCGTAACAAACACCTTGCCGTCACCGACCGCCAGCCAGTACCGCCCGATGTCCCGCGTAAAGCTAAACGGCCCCATCCTTCCGCGCATGCCCATCCGAGCCCGAAGCATCCTCAACTCACGACCGTCCCTATACACAGGGAACGCTTGGCGCCACAGCGGCTGGCCGGTCCGCAGGTCGCAACTGATGACGGCCTTTTCGGTCCGAAGGATCAGTTGCCCGTCGACGACCACCGGGTAGATCAGGGCGGGCATGATCTGACGCAGCGAGCCGTTGGGCTGGTTGGTCTGGGCGACGATCAGCCCGTCCCGCAGCTTGATCGACGTCGCCGGCTTGCCTGAGGAAGCGCCCAGGGACTGCTCCGTCGCCAGCAACGCAAGGTCCGGGCCCAGTTGTTGGCCCTGGTGGGTGAAGATCCATTCGGTTTCGCTGGGCATCTCCGCCTTGGACATAACCACAGCCCCGGATAGAGCCGCTTGTTTGGGCCAGGCCGGCCTCTGCCGCATCTGCCTTACGAACGCCAGCACGTTCTGTGTGCGCCCGCCCAGGGGCGCTTCCAGGTCCGCATGCTGAGCTTCCAGGTCCCCCTGCGCCTGATCCGCCGCGGCGGATTGGCCGGCCAGATGGTGAGCCACGGCGACCTGGGCCAGCAATACCCCGGCATGCGTGTGATCGTCGGTCAGGCCGATGGCCCGTCGCCAGTGGCGAGCGGCCGTCAAGAACTGCGCGCGGTTGAACGCCTCGTGCCCGAGCGCCTCCAGGGCCTTGAGCCCAGCCTGCGTGTGCACGTAATCCCGGACCACCTTCCGCAGCAATTGCCGATCGCCATCGGCGACGGCCTGCTGATACAGCCGCTCAGCCGGAGGCTCATAGAGCATCCGATAGCGCCGCAGGCCTTGGCGGTCCAATTGGCCGATCACCTCGTTGACCTGATCGCGCAAGGCAACGTAGCGTCGCCCGTCGCCGGCAGGCACGAACAGGGCCTCCTGCTGGCCCAGCAGCACCTGAAGGTTACGGAGGGCGTGATCGATCTGGCCGGCCTCGATCAGGCTGCGCGTCTCGGCGAGGTATCGGTTGACTTCATCGTCGTAGGGCACGAGCGTCGCCGGCCCGGAGGCGGATGGTCCGGTATCTTTCGAAGATTCAACGACAACGACGCGCCGAACAACACCCCCCTTGACGGCAACTTGCGCACCGGCCCCCTCGGCCAGGAAACCGAGGGCCAGCGCAAGGACCCAATACGCACTTCGGTTGCCGGTGATCATGTCTGAGAGCCTTCCCGAGCCGCTGCACACAGCGCCAGCCGCCCAATCCGACCGGCTAAACGCCCCGCCCGCCCCTCGCCTCCACCATCAGGCGGCAAGAGCGCTGCAAAGCACCGATTATAATGATCGCCAAGCCGGCCCACAAGGCCCATCCACCGCAGGCTCAATTCCTTAGTCGCCCCGGCATCCCAAGAGTTCCTGATGTTGTCTACGTCCCCCAGCCGCCCACCGTTCGCGCCAAGGCAACCTGGACGGTCGCCCCCGAACGGCTACAATAGCTGATGTAAGGGCTGGCCCGCAGCCCGCGGCGCCGATATCGGGATGTGAAACGAAAAAAAGCCGGATGAGGACACAAAAAACGTTCCTGCGAAAGGCGATGCTTCTGCTGGGGTTGGCTGTCTTGTCCGGGGTGATCGGGTGTTGGACTCAGGATCCCTCCGGCGTTGAGCGGGCGACCCAATTGCGGGCGGCTATGGCGAAACTTCAGCCGCTGCACGCGCCCCTGCCCCCACCTGCGCCTGGCGATTGGCTCGCAGAGCATCGCGAGCCCGGTCAGACGTTCGATCAGTATCTGCAATCCGACCCCGTCCGGCCCGATGATCAGCGGCGCGTGATCTACATCCAGTTGCTGGGCGAGTTCAATGACACGCAACGGCGGATCGTCGACCTGACGGCGGACTATATGGCGCGATTCTTCAACGCGCCGGTTACGACGCAGCCGGACCTGTCGTTGTCGATTATCCCCCCTCACGCCCGCCGCACGCACCCGAGCTGGGGCATGGAGCAGATCCTGACGGACCACGTGTTGCACGACGTCCTGCGCCCGCGATTGCCCGACGATGCGACGGTCTACCTGGCCCTTACCACGTCGGATCTTTGGGCCGGGAAAGGGTGGAACTTCGTCTATGGCGAGGCGTCGCTGCGCCAGCGTGTGGGCGTGTGGTCCATTTACCGAAATGGGGACCCCGACGCCGGCGAGGAGGCCTATCTCCTGTGCCTTCGCCGCACACTTGGAGCCGCCGTCCACGAAACCGGCCACATGTTCGGCTTGCGCCACTGCACAACCCACATGTGCGTCATGGCCGGCACCAATCACATGGCGGAGTCCGACAGCCACCCCCTGTGGCTATGCCCGAAATGCCTGGCCAAAGTCTGCTGGGCCATGCGGGTTGATCCTGTTGACCGATACCGCAAGCTGGCGGAGTTCTGCCAAGAGAACAATCTGCAAGCCGAGCGGGCATTCTTCGAGAAATCCATCGCGGTGCTGAACGGCTCGGCCCAGGCTGGGCGGTGAGGGCGCCGGCGGCCTGGCCGTTGCCTGGGCTGGGGGATCGGCTATAGTGGCCGGCGATGGCTGCGACGACCACCCCGATGTTCAGCGTGATTATGCCTGTCTATAACCACGCCGCCTACGTGGCGGCTGCGGTGCGGTCGGTCATCGACCAGACCATGACCGACTGGGAGTTAATCCTCGTCGATGACGGCTCGACCGACGGGAGCGGCCGGATCGTCGACGACCTGGCCGCCGGGGACGGGCGGATCACGGTGATCCATCAGGCCAACGCCGGTCAGGCCGCCGCCCGAAACGTCGCCCTGGCCGTCGCGAAAGGCGGCTGGCTGGCCTATATCGACAGCGACGACCTGTACCTGCCCGACGCCCTGGCTGCCTACGCCGACCACATCGCGGCCCATCCGGACGTGCAGTTCATGTACGGCTATCGTCACCGCCTCAACGAAGACGAATCGTTGACCCACCTGGCGGGCGAGTTCCAGGACCGCCCCACCGGCCCGGCCGAGCTGTTCGGGCGAATGCACCTGTCGCACCTGTGCGTGTGCTACCGGCGCGAGCTCATCGACCGCGCAGGCGGCTACTATGACGAGGCCCTGCGGACGTGCGAGGACTATGAGCTGTACCTGCGGCTGAGCCTGCTGTGCCGGTTCGAGCCGCTGGGTAAGGCCACCGGCCTGCGGCGAAGGCACAGCGGAAATGTCTCGCGCCAGACCGGCGTCACCCGGTTCCGCGAAGCCCAGGTGCTGCAGCGCTTCGTCGAAAAGCTTGGAGGCCGAGACGTCCTGGACGACGATCTGATCCGCCGGCGATTGGGGCGGCTGTATTACGCTTCGGCCCGGCAGTATTTCAAGAGCGGCTCTTTCGGCCGCGCCCTGCAGGCTGTTCGGCGCGCTCACGAGTATCGGCGCACCTTCAAGAGCACGGCGATCCGCGTGTTGGCTGGGGCGTTGAAGCCTTTCGACAGGACCCACCCCGACCCCCTGCCGTTACTGATGTGACGGCGCCCAGTAACGGCTACGGCTGTTCGTCGGGGACAATGACGGCGACTTCGCGCAGATGCTGGTACCAGAGATTCGCGCTTAGCGGCAGGCGTCGGAAAGCGCCCTGCGGCTTCAGCAGGCGCAGCGGACGAACGGTTGTCTCTTCCGGCCAGAGAAGCTCAGCCGACAGCACCACCGCCCCCGGCCTCGGCGCCGGACAGTCGACGATCACCTGCCCGCGGCGCATCTTGGGCCCGGCGACCAGCACGTCGACCATCCCGCCCTTCCACTCGACAACAGCCCAACAGTCGCCGACAACCTCGGTAAACGTTTTGACGACGGCGAACAAATCGTGGAGGTTTTCATCGGCGACCTGTGTGCGGAGCATCATGGCCTCGCCGCGGTCCGCGTTCTTGCCTTCGCTGGCGGCCGATAGCAGGCGTCGACGGCTCCGTTGGATTGTGCGCAGGTTGTAGCAGCGCCAGGCGTCGGGGTGATCGGCCGCCAGCGGCGCCAACAGGACGCCGTCGAAAGTCCCCTGGCCCATCTGGGCGGCCTGGTGGTACATGCCGTCGGGCCCCAGCAGCAACAGGCCCGATGCCTGCGAGCGCGGCACGCCCCAGGGATCCGGCATGGAGGCCGCCACGTAGATCCCCACCGTATTGGGCCAGTCACGCATGCTGCTGGCCACGACCCACCATCGCCCGCGGTGTTTGGCCCGTCCGCTGGGGCCCACGAGGATCTCATGCATTGCATCGGTGACTGCGGCGCTGCGCCAGATACGGGCCGTCGGCAGCGACCCTTCGAACGTCGGCAGGGCGTCGCGGCTGGCGCGATGGGTGATCGTCCTGAGCCACATCCCGCTGACAAGCGTGCCCCGCGTCCGGCTGAGCTGCGCCGCAGCCGCCCGAACGCCCCCCACCATCGCGGCAAGCACAATCGCCCCACTGGTCAGCCAGATCACGCGCTGACGTGCTCCGGCCAGGTCCCTCGCGCCGACCAGCGCCGCGCCGCATCCGACGGCCAGGCCCAGCGCCGGCACGAGCCAGTTAAACGTCGCCGTCCCGCCAAGCAGGTACAGCAACAACCCCACAGCCGCCCCGGTAGCCGTCGCAGCGACCAACTGTCGGACGCCCGGGTCGATCTCGACAAACAGCCGCCGTTGCCGGGCGATGGGGCGACCGGCCAGCGCCACCAGCGGCCCTTGCAGCGCCGCCGCCAGCAGCCCGGCGACCACCGCAACCGACAGGTCACTCAGACACAACAGCGCCAGGGCGATCTGGATGCCGACGATGAAAATCACGCCCAGGATGGCCCCGGCGGATTCCCGCAGGCTGACGGCCCGCCGCAGGCCGTCGGCGCGCTTCAGCGCCCTGGCCAGCAGCGCCAGCGACGCCGCCGTCCACATGGCCCGCCCCACCATGCCCACGCCCAGCAGATCGCCCAGCAGCCGCACCTGCCCGGCCAGAATCAACGTCACCGCCGCAAAGGCCAGCACAACCCTCGCCGTCCGTGAGGCCGGCACGTGCACCTTCGATCTCGGTTCGAAACCGCGCGACGGCGTGTAAATCCCCCCGACGCTGACACACACCCACGCCACCAGCAGCAGCACGATCGCCATCGCGCCGGCGACCATCAGCACGTCCGCGCCCACCCACCAGCTCATCGCGAATAGGGTCATTCCTAGCGCGATGCCCGTCAACCAGTCGCGGCCGATGGCGGCTCCGCGGTTGCGGCGCTCGTCACGGCGCAGGACGGCGCCCATCGAGAACAGCGCCACCACCCCCCCCGCCATCGGCAGCAGCATCAGCCACTGGACCGCGAGCTTAAAGACGGTCCACGACAGCGGCGTCCAGCCGAACCGCAGCGTCACCAGATCGACCAGCGGCAGGGCCAGGAACACCAGCACCATCGAGCCCAGGGCCCCCGCCAGCGCCGCAGCGGTCGCCGCGCCATACAGCTTCAGCAACGTTCGCCCTTCCAGGCGACAGGCGACCGAGCCCCGGCCGGCGACGACGGCAAGGTCGCTGCCGAGCGAACGTCGCATCAGAAACAGCACCCAGCCGGCGGGATAGCTCAGCGCCCGGCCCCGGTAGGCCACCGCAGCCACCGCCAACAGCATCGCCGAGATCGTCACCAGGATCGACTCGCCCGAGGAATCCAACGCCCACGCCCACAACATGGCGATGCACGACGCCCAGACCACCATTGCGGCGGCTGAGACCACGATGATCGTTCTGTCGGTCAGATATTTCATCGCTTCATCGTCATCGCGGGGGGGGGCTCACTCGACCAGCGAGGCGCCCTCGGCCGGCAGGTGCTCGCGGCGCCCGTCGTCGCAGACCAGGATCAACCCCTCCAGCGGGCTGACATCGAGCACGCGGCCGACGTGCGGCCGGCCGGCGAACAGCACGGTCACGCGCTGATTGATCATGCCGCACCGGGCGACCCACGCATCGTGCAGAACGTCCAGCGCTCCGCCCGCCAACCGCTCGACCCACGCGTCCAGCCGCTGAAGGATAGCGCGGATCACCTCGATCCGATCGACGGGATGGCCCACATGTTCGCGCAGGCACGTGGCCGGGCGGTCGACGCTGCCCGGCGACGGAGCGGCGTTGACGTTGACGCCCACGCCCAGCACAACGCTGCCTTCGGTAGCCGTGCGGCGAAGCTCCACCAGCACGCCGGAGGTCTTCTGCTCACCCAGCAGCACGTCGTTGGGCCACCGCAGGGCGCAGGTCAGCCCGCCGCACGCCTGGTCGATACCCTCGGCCACCGCCAACCCCGTGGCGACCGTCAGGGCGTGGTGGGGCAACTGGTGGGTCTGTTCGACCAACAGCACGCTCATCAGGATGTTCTCGCCGGGCGGGCTGAGCCACACGCGCCCCAACCGGCCGCGGCCGTGACGCTGATGCTCAGCCAGCACGACCAGTCCGTCGGCGTCCTCCTGGCGGGCCGAGTCGGCGGCGATATCGTTGGTGGAATCGACCTCGCCGAAGGCAATCGCGTGTCGGCCAATCCGCCGGGTCCCCAGATCGCGCTCGATCAGGCGCGCGTCCAGCGGCATCGGCTGGACCAGCCGAAGGCCGTGGGCGGGGTGATGCTCCAGTTCGAACCCGCGCCCCGTCAGTTGCTCGATGACCTCGTTGAGCCGCTCCGCGCTCACCCCGGCCGCCCCGGCCAGTTCGCTGAGCGAATAGAAACCGTCCTTGCGGTCGTAAAGAAGCCCGAGAACGTTGCTGGCGGTGTTCATTCGGCTATCAGGGCTGATCGATATCGAAGGCGACATCCGCCGCCGGGGCCGAATGCGTCAGCGCACCGATGGCGATACGGTCCACGCCGGTTGCGGCGATGCGGCCCACCGAGGCCAGGTCCACACCCCCGGAGGCCTCCAGGGCCAACTCGCCCGCCAGACCGGCCGCATCGCGACGCCGGACGGCCTCGGCCAGGTCATCGAGCGTGAAGTTGTCCAGCAGGATCACATCCACCGGCAGCTTTAAGGCGACATCGAACTGCTCGAGCGTGTCAACTTCGACCTCCACGAAGCCGCGGCCGCCGAGCGCGTCGCGGGCCTCGGCGAGCTTGTCGGCCAACGCCGCCAGGGGTTGCAGCAGGGCCAGGTGGTTGTCCTTGACCAGCACCGCATCGTAGAGGCCCATGCGGTGGTTGTGCCCGCCGCCAGCGCGAACAGCGTATTTTTCCAAGTGTCGCCAGCCGGGCGTGGTCTTTCGCGTGTCGTAGATGTCGGCCGACGTAGCAGCGACGGCCTCGACGTACTCGCGCGTGAGCGTGGCGATGCCGCACAACCGTTGAAGAAAGTTCAGCGCCACCCGCTCGGCCGACAGAACCGCCCCGGCCGGACCCGACCATTGGGCCAGCGTCGCCCCGGCCTCGACGCCCTGGCCGTCGGCGACAAGGACGTTCGTCTGGATCGCCCCGTCATACGCCGCGCCGATGGCCGCCAGGAAAGCTCCCCCGCAGACGACCAGCTCCTGGCGAGCGACAAACCGCCCCGCCGCCCGAGCGCCCCCAGGCAGCATGGCGCTGGTAACGTCGCCGCCGCCGAGGTCCTCGGCCTTGGCTAGGACGAGCAACTCGCCGAGACAATTGAACTCGAACCGGGTGGGTTCCATTTCGCCGCCGAACATACCGCAAGGACGAGGGGTTGCCTAGCGCTTTGTGCCGACCGGTCAGGATCGGCGCGCCGCGACCGGGTTGATCGTCCGCAGGCGCTTGGCCCAGCCGACGTCGGGCTGGTCGTTGGTCATGAAGGCCAGCCAGTCGCGCTTTCGAAGCACAAATCGCATCATCGGATTCAGCGGCCGGTGACGGTCGGCATGACCGGCGGGGTAGGACAACTCCGTCAGCAGCGGCCAGGTGATCTCTTCGACCCGCCGAATCGCCGCCGCGCTCATCTGATCGAGGTACTTCCCCTGATTGCCGGCGACGATGTCGTCGCGGCCTTTGGTGTCGCCGGTGGAAGAGGCCTTGGTCATCCGTAGCATGTGGGGGGCGAACTCGCACGAGAGGAACTCGCACAACTCCCCCAGCGCCGCGACGGGGTCGTCCAGTAGCGCCTCATAACGGACCTCGGTGTAGGCCAGCCCGTGACGGCTGGCCTCGCGGCGGGCGCGGCGGATGTCGTCGACCCAGCGTGAGGCCGTCCCGGTGGGGCTCTTGTTCCACCGCTTGGCGTGGGAACTCGCCACGTCGCGCGGGTCGCGGACGATGTGAATGAAACGGGCCTCGGGGAAGACTTCGCCCAGAAGGGGCAGGTGCAGCAGGTAGTCGGGCGTCTTGTCGCCGAAGATGCGGCCGTTCCAGAAGCCGTCCGGACAGAATGCCCGCAACAGGAACTCGAAGATCGACGCCCACGACCGCTTGTCTTCGATGCGATCCAGATCCTCGAACATCAGCCGGTACCCGTAGCGCTGACCCCGGCGGTAGAAGGGACTGGCGATAAGGGCCTCGTAGAAACGCTTCATCCGGGCCGGGTCGGTCAGATCGACGTCCCGGCCGAAGCGGCGGACCCAACGCGGAATGAAGCCCGATTCGATGTAAGGAAAGGCGATGTCGGGGTGGCTGCCCAGCAGGTCGCGGAGCATCGTGGTCCCGCTGCGCGGCACACCTACGATGAAGACCGGCCCGGCAAACACGGCCCTACCTGCCCTTCTCCGCCGGTTCGGCCGCGTCGTTTTTGAGTTTGGCGATTCGATCGCGGAGGGTGGCGGCGCGTTCGAACTCCAGGGCCTCGGCGGCTTCCATCATCTCTTCCTCCAGGTGGGCGACCAGTTCGGTGCGGTCGTATTCCTCCTCGCTGGCGGAGATCGCCTCGCGGGCGACGCGGACGGCCGACAGTTCGTCGGCCAGGGCGTTGCGGATGGCCTTGCGGATCGTCTCGGGCGTGATGTTGTTCTCGACGTTATAGGCCCGCTGCAACTCGCGGCGGCGAGCGGTTTCGTCGATGGCCTGCTGCATCGAACGCGTCACCTTGTCGCCATAGAGCAGCACGCGGGCGTTGACGTTTCGGGCGCATCGCCCGATGGTCTGGATCAGGCTGGTCGCCGAGCGGAGGAAGCCCTCCTTGTCGGCGTCCAGGATCGCCACCAGCGAGACCTCCGGCAAGTCCAGCCCTTCGCGCAGCAGGTTCACGCCGACCAGCACGTCGAACTTGCCCTCGCGCAGGTCGGTGAGGATCTCCACGCGCTCGAGCGTGTGGATCTCGCTGTGGAGGTACTTGCAGCGGAAGCCTTCCTGGCGGATGTAGTCGGCGAGGTCCTCGGCCAGGCGCTTGGTGATCGTGGTGATCAGCGTTCGCTCGCCGGCGTCGACGCGTGTGCGGATCTCGACCAACAGATCGGCCACCTGCCCGCGAGCGGGGCGGACCTCGACGGCCGGGTCGATCAGGCCCGTCGGACGGATGACCTGCTCGACGACCTCCCCGCCGGACAGCTCGATCTCGTAGTCGTTGGGCGTCGCCGAGACGAACAGCACCTGCTTCCACGCCTGCTGAAACTCCTCGAACCGCAACGGACGGTTGTCCAGCGCGCTGGGCAGGCGGAAGCCGTGCTCGACCAGCGTGGTCTTGCGGCTGCGGTCGCCGTTGAACATCGCCCGGATCTGCGGGATCGTCACGTGCGACTCGTCAATCAGCAGCAGGAAGTCGTCGCCGAGATAGTCGATCAGGGTGTAGGGCTTGTCGCCCGGGGACCGGCCGTCGAGGTGGCGGGAGTAGTTCTCGATGCCGGGACAATACCCCACCTCGAGCATCATCTCGATATCGTAGCGCGTCCGGGCGCTGAGGCGCTGGGCCTCCAGCAGCTTGCCGGCGTTCTTCAGCTCGATCAGCCTCGCCTCCAGCTCGGCCTTGATGTTCTCCGCCGCTCTTTCGACGGTGTCTTCAGGCGCGACATAGTGCACGGCCGGAAAGATAAATATATGGTCCGTGCTGGACAGCGTCTCGCCGGTGGTGGGGTTGATCAGATGGATCGCATCCACGGTGTCGCCGAACAGCTCGACCTGATAGCCGAACTGCTCGTAGGCGGGATAGATGTCCACCGTGTCGCCGCGGACGCGGAACGTGCCTCGCTTGAAGTTCACGTCGTTGCGGTCGTATTGGATCTCCACCAGCTTGCGGAGCATCTCGTCGCGGTCGACGCTGTCGCCCACGCGGAGGGCGATCATCATTTTCTGATAGTCCTCGGGCTTGCCCAGGCCGAAGATGCACGAGACGCTCGCGACGATCAGCACGTCCTTGCGCCCGGAGAGGCTGGTCGTGGCCGACAGACGCAGGCGGTCGAGGTCGTCGTTGCGCGAGGCGTCCTTCTCGATGTAGATGTCCCGCTGGGGGATGTAGGCCTCAGGCTGGTAGTAGTCGTAATAGCTGACGAAGTACTCGACGGCGTTTTCGGGGAAGAGGTCCTTGAACTCCTGGTAGAGCTGGGCGGCCAGTGTCTTGTTGTGGCTGACCACGAGCGTAGGCTTGTTGAGGCGCTCGACCAGATGGGCCATCGTGAACGTCTTGCCGCTGCCGGTGACGCCCAGCAGGACGTTGCACGTTTGCCCCTGGCGAAAGTTCGCCTCCAGCCGATCGATCGCGGCCGGCTGATCGCCCTTGGGAACCATCTCAGAGATGACCTTGAAGTCCGGCATCGGCAAGCAGTCCTCGTCGCTGATGATAAACCAGCATTATCCCACCAACGCCCCTCCCCCGCTAGTCACATTGCACGCTGATTGGCATCCGTCATCGTACGCAGCCATTGGGTGCGCAGATGTCTGCGGACCGGGCCGCCCGGTGACATCCTACAGCTGCGGCAAGGCGAACGTATCGATCGATTCGGCCAAGAGGTCGGCAACGTCCAGCGGATCGACATCGAATGGGGTCTTCTGCTCGCCATGGGCTGCCGGTAGCAGGATGGGCAGGATGCCCGGTTCTTTCGCCTGGTGGCGACGTGAGCTCAGCAAAGCGGAGACAACCGGTGGCGCCATCGGCATTGGACGGGACTCGCTGATCGGGGGCGGGATGGGCTTGGAGATCCGGTTTCCTGCGGCGGCGAAGACCGCCTCATCGATTACCAGCGGCAGCGAAACGGCAGCGCGAGGCGAAGCAACTGGAGCGTCGAAGTCGATCGCCGGCACCGGTGCGGGCCGCAGAGCGGGGGCGGGTTCCGGCTGTTTGGTCTCGCTACGGCTCTGACCGATCGATGCTACCGGTTCAGCTACGGGCGCGACCTCGTCAACTGCCGGAGCAACGGCGGGTGTTACGGTCACCGGCTGGACAGGCGCCAATTCGACGGCCGCCGAAACCGCCAGCGGCGCCGCGCCGCCGCCTTCGGCCGGTGCTTCGGTCGGTGCTTCGGCTGGTGCTTCGGGGCGGACGAATCCAAAGTTCGCCTTCAAGATGGCCAGGTCCGTCCCGTCGGCCAGCCCATCGCCGTTGGCGTTTCCGCTGGCCCAGCCGCCTGCTTGTGCAAATCCCGCCTTCAAGATCGCCAAGTCCGTTGCGTCGACTTGTCCGTCGAGATTGAAGTCCGCGTATTCGGTGTCGAGGATGTCGCGGATAAGCACGTCGATGTCATCGGCATCGGCGTCGCCATCGCCATCGATATCGAAGCGGCTCTCGACGCCGCTGCCGTAGCTCTGGAACAGCAGATCGATGTCGCCGGCGTCGATGTCACCGTCGAGGTCCACGTCGCCGGGCAGGCCGTCCTGCCAGGCGCCGAAGTCCAGGTCGGTCACCGATTCCCCTATTCCCAGGGCTACCGCATGTGTCGTCGGGACCAAGCCGCCTGAGGAATACGCGCCCAAGCCGATAATGGCGCTCGTCCCGTTGCCGAGCGTCAGGTCGCCCAGATGGGCGCCGGTGGCCGGGTCCAGACGTTGGACGAAGGCCCCGAGTAACGAGGTGACGGCCAGCAGTTCGCCGTTGGCGTAGGCCAGACCGCCGTCCAACGAGCCCAGACCCAGGGCGATGGTGTTCAGGATCGACCCGTCTGCCGGGTCGATCTCCAGGAGGTCGCCGTTACTGTTGGTGTCGAACAGCGTCGCTCGATCGGCCGCCGCGGCCAGTGAGCCGCTGACGTTGGCCGAGACGGTAAAGGTCCGGACCAGCGCGTCGGTAACGGGGTCCCAGACCGCAATTTCATTCGGCATGTATTGGATGAACAGCTCGCCACCCAGCCAGGCCATGCCCTTGATGGCGTGAACCGGCCCGAAACTCAGCGCGTCGCTGTCGATGACCGCGCCGGTGTCCCGGTCGACCTCCCAAAGCGTCGGCGTCACGAAGTCGTTGGCATCGACGTAGAACAGGCTGTTCGAGCCCACTGCTAGGCCCTGGAACCCGGACGACTGGATGGGCTGCGGGCCGGCAAAGCTGTTGATGGCGCTGCCGTCGGTGACGTCGAACTCGGTGAAGGTCACATTGGCGCCAACCAATTCCGCCGCGAACGCCCGGGCCGGGGCCGCCGCGAGCGGCGCGGTCTGGGACCAGCCGCCGGGGGCGATCTGCCGCACCAGGTAGTCGCCCCGGGGCAAGTTGCTGAAGGCGTACAGACCGCTCTCGGTCTCCGGGTCGATCTGCGTGTCGCCGTTGACGTCCACGCTGACGGTCACCACCGAGGCGACGACCTGTCCGGTTCCCGCGGCGACCAGTTCGACCGTCCGCCCGTCCAGACCTTCCTCGCCGGCATCGCGCGTCTCATCGCCGTCGAGGTCGTTGAAGACCTGCCCGGCGATCGAACTGGTGGAGGGGTCCACCGTGAAGTGGACAACGAAATCGCCGCCCGCTACGCCGTCCCCGGACCGCAACGGCCATACGGGTTCGCCATCGAGGCTATTGCCGTAGACATCATCGAAGCCGCTCCAGCTGAGCAGGGCGAACGTATAGGTGTCCGTCGGCAGAGCCGTGTAGGTCACTGTCACCGACTGCGTGGCCGGGTCGTAGGTGACCGATGTCGGCGACTTCGATCCCGTCACAGCCCCTGCCAGCCAGACGTGATTCGCGGCGATGGTCGAGGCGTCCATCGGCTCGTCGAAGCCGATCGTCACCGTCAGGTCGCCCGGTGCGACGACGTCGCCTTCTGTGAGCGTGGACGAGATGACTCGCGGCGCCGTGACGTCTACTTCGAACTGCCCGCTGTAGGCGTCACTGGCGACGGATCGCAAGCTCGTCAGCGCGCCGGCAGCGATCTGGACCGTGTGAAGCCCCGTGGTGATCGTCGGGAGGTCGAAGATGATCGTCCGGGCGTCCACGACCGTCACACCGGTTGCCGGCAGGCCGTCAATCGTCAGGTCCGAGGCATCCAACGTCGACATCAGGAGCGGCCCCGAGAAGGACACGACCATCTGCGTCGGCGCCGACGAGCCCATGTGCACCCCGTCGGCGGGATCGGTGCCGGTGACCGTCAGAGCACGGGCAACCCCGCCGGTATAGCCGTCCACGCCAAGCACGTAGTCGCCTGCGCCGGCGGCGTTGTAGATGTTGATCACATAGTCGCCGCTGGCTGTCGCTAGGTGCGTGAGCAGGGCATTGCGACCATCCGGTGCGCTGTTGTCATCGCTGGCGACCAAGTTGCCCAGCGGATCGTAGAGCTCGATGGCTGCGTCCAGATTATTGATGGGCTCGCCGGCGCCGTCGGCGGGAGTGCTTGTTGTTATCGTCAGCGTATCGCCGGCCTGGACGGGGATGCTGTACTCATCGCCGCGCACGCCGGGAATCACCAGGTTATCCAGCATGACGCTCTGGTGGATGGTGCTACTGGCCAGCATGTAGGCGATGTCAGCCGTTGGCCGCGAGATTGTGACCGTGCGGACCTGCCCCGCCGGCTGGGCGGGATCGATCACCTCCTCCAGGAGGTTGTAGCCGGCATCGTATGCGCGAACGATGGCAGGATCATCGTTGTCATTGCCGATGATGTCGATCGAGAACTCCGCTACGGGAGTGTGAAAATCCGCCCTCAGCCACTCGTAGTAGTGGTTCCAGTAGTCCATGTAATCGTGTCCGAAGACCCTGGCGCCGGTGGACGAGTAGTCGCTGGCTACGCTGGTAACAACCCCTGCATAACCTTCGATCGTCAGCGTGACACCGTCAAAGGCGTTCGTCAGAACAGTCCCGGCGGGGAAGTCATCGGGCTCGACAGAACTTGCCGTTCCCCGAGATGAGCCAAGCACGACGCCCGTTTCGGAGATGTCCTGGGGGTCAACCAAGCTGAGGTCGAACGTCGAATTCCGTAAGACAATCAACCTGGTGGCGCCGTCGCCCGTGACGCGGAGGTAGTATATCCCCGTGGCCGATGCGACGAAGTCCAGGATGGCTCGGTCGATCTGGTTGGTGGCGTCTTCGCCCGCGGCCAGCAATGTTCCGGCCGCGTCGTAGAGCTCAACCTGGCGCGCTTCATCCGCCGGTGATACAAGCGCCATCGATGCGGCGTCACCGGCGGCGAGGGTGAAGCTGTACCAGTCTTCGTCGCCAGTTTCCAAAAGCCCCTCCACGGCGCCGCGGCTGGCGCCGGCGCCGAGATCGACGAAGCTGGGGTCGATGTCCTGAGCCGTCGCAAGTGTGTCGTTGGTCGCCCCGTCGTGGGCTTCGTCCTCTACGGCGGCGTTGAGCGCCGTTCGCAGCGAATACGTCCCGGTCGACGGACCGACACCGCTGACGACGATGGTGTAGGCGCCGGCTGTGGCTGCCGGGATCGTCTGAACAACGACGTTGTCGCCGGCGGCCGTTGCCGAGACACTGCTCAGCAGGCCGCCCAAGGGGCCGACCAGCTCGACGGTTCCCTGGAGCCCCGCACTGGGCGAAAGGACCACGGTAATGGTCTGGGCGGGGTCGACCTCCAGCGTGAAGCTATCGGTATCGCCGCCGGCACTGACGATTCCCGAGATCGTGTTGTCGTAGATCATACTTCCGGCCGGCAGTACAGATTCCAGCGGCGAAGGGAACGGCACGGTGCTGAAGTCCAGTTCGAGGGACCCGATGTAGGGCAGGTTGGGGTTACCGAATGCGTCGGTCAGTGCGCCACCAGCCAGGCTGACCTGCCAGACGATCTCGGCGTTGAGGCCTTGGACCGTGTACTCAATGGTGTCGGTGTCGATCACTGCGACGCCCGTCACCTGGCCCATGTTCAGCACCAGGTCGTCCAGGCCCACCGAGGCCGGGTCGACAGCTTCATTGAGATCAAAGCGGATGGTCGTCAGCGGCAGAGACACGATCGACCCGTCCGTCGGCGTCATGCCCACGACGGCCATGGGCAGGGAGTCATAGCGGAAGGTGCGGGGCCAGGCGTTCATGGCCAGCCCGTCGCTGAGCCTCTCGACGGCTCCATCGGCAATGAACATGTCCTGCTGGCCTTGGACCGTGATCGGGCTGACGGCGAAGCTGAAGGTCACGGTGTCGGCGTCATCGAGGGTGACGGTGTCTGCCGTAATGCCGTTGACCAGCAGGTCCGTGGCCTGAACGGTCGCTGGGTCGTAGGGGTCCCGGAAATTGATGACGAAATCAGTTACGAATGACGTGACGACTTCACCGTCACCCGGGCTTGAGGAATCGATCACCAACCCCATCAACTGAAGCGTGTTGTAGGCGTTGAGACGGCCGCCGGTGACGGTGATGCCGTCCAGTGACGGGATGGGGTCGGCGCCGGCGAAGATGGCGTCGCGGATCTCCTGGTACGTTGCGGTGGGGTTCATGTCCCAAGCCAGGGCCGCCACGCCCGCCACGTGAGGGGTCGCCATGGACGTGCCGCTCTTGGTGCCAAAGGTATCTCCAGGCGTCGTGCTCAGAATGTCGACGCCCGGGGCGCCCAGGTCGACGCTGGTGGCCCCCCAGTTGGAGAAGCTCGCCAAGCTGTCGTTGTGATCCGTGGCCGCGACGGTGATCTGGTTATCCCCGGTCATGGCGGCCGGGTAGTACCCGAAGAGGGGGTTGTCGATGTCCGTTGAGTCGTTGCCGGCAGCGGCGATGAACAGCATATCCGCATCGGCAGTTCGTTGGACGGCGTCCGCCAAGGCCTGGGAGAACTCGCCGCCTCCCCAACTGTTGCTCGTCAGGCGGATGTTGACGCCGCGGTTTCGCATCATGACGGTGTAGTCCAGGGCCTCGATGGCGTCCGATGTGTCGCCCCTCCCGCCGTCGCTGAGGAACTTCAGCGCCATGATCTGAGTGCCCCAGCCCACGCCAGTCACGCCATATGCGTTATTGCCGACACCGGCGATGGTCCCCGAGACGTGCGTCCCATGGCTGTGCCCGTCCATGGGGTCACTGTCGTCGTTGATGAAGTCCCACCCGTAATAGTCGTCTATGAAGCCGTTCCCATCATTGTCGATTCCATCACCGGCAATCTCGCCGGGATTGTGCCACATGTTGTCGACCAGGTCCGGGTGTGTGTAGTCCACGCCCGTGTCGATGACGCCTACGACAACACTCCCCGTGCCGGTGTGGATATCCCACGCCTCAGGCGCGTCGATGTCCGCATCGGGCGTGCCGCCGGTTTGTCCGGTGTTGTGCAGGCCGTAGAGAGAGTCGAACATGGTGTCGTCGGGGATGGCGTCGACCCATATCGTGAAGTTCGGCTCGATGTATTGGAAGCCGGGCAAAGTGCTCGCTATGGAAAGGATGTCCACGTACTGAACGTCGTCGGATGATTCAAGCAGGAACAGGCCGGTGTGGCTGAGTTGGCGGACCACCCCTATCTCGGCCATCGTCAGCGGCGAGCCGCCGTTGCTATCGCTGTGACCGCCGTCGGAGGCCAAGAGAGCTCGCGCCACGATCACCTGATCGTCTTGTGTGCCGGACATGCCGTCCAGACTCAACAGCCATTGCCCCGGCGTGGCGTAGACCTGCTGGCCGTTCCAGTCCATCGCTACGGCTTCGCCGCTTTCCAAGAGCCCATCCAGCACCCCGCCGCCTGCACTCAGCATCAGGCGCGGTTCCAGCGCCTCGAACTGAACGAACGTGTCACCAGCGCGCCGCCTGCTGGACGGTGAGTCTTTGGGCGCGAAGTGATCAGATGTCCTCATTGCGCTGCTCTTCCTTGGGCATATCATGCATCCGAGTGGCAGGCCCGGGGCCGCCCGTTGTCGGGCGTGTGTATTCATCTGTGCGACTGTGAGGCCAGCGCTCGGCCACGGCGGATCGTTGACCTGCGTCTCAGCACGCCCAAGCCGCCCAGGGCCAGTAGACTGATTGTCACCGGTTCGGGGACGGCCCCGGCTGGGGCGACGTAGCCAAAGGTGGCTTTCAGCAGGGCCAAGTCGGTGGCATTGATCACAACGTCGTAGTTGGTGTTGCCAGCCGCATAACCGACGCCCGATGAGCCGAAGTTGGCCTTCATGATCGCCAGGTCAGTGGCGTTTACCACTCCGTCCAGGTTGAAGTCGCCCCGCTGGGTGCCGATGCGGCCCGAGCCGTCGGTCAACTCGACGAGGTTCTCAACGTGGTAGATCATGTCGTCCTCGTCCACGTCGCCGTCGCCGTCGACATCGTAGTCGGCACCTGTGGGCGGGACACTTGTGCGGATGTATCCGGCCATGAGGTCGATGTCGTCGGCGTCGACGTCGCCGTCACCGTCGAAATCGCCCGGGAGGGCCAGGCGAACGAGACGGAGCCCGATGAGGCTGCCGGAGTCTATCGCCGCCAGGTGGTGGCGGTTCGCTGCGTTCATGCCCCAGTTGAGCATGACCGCCCCGCCGCGCACGCCGCGCTGGCCCAGGATCTCGGCTTCGTTCCACTCCATCACGTTGCCGCCCATGTCGTACGCGCCGTAGGCGCTCACGGTGTTCTCGTATTCGCCGACCTCCGTCCGCCAATACGGGCTGCCGATGCTGCCCGGATAGGTGTAATTGGCATTGTTGCCCGGATCGGGATCGATCACCGCGCTGCTGGGGATGACGTCGGTGCTGGTGGGGAAGATGTAGTAATCGCTGGTGGCGCCATTGTTCTTGTGGTAGGCGGCCTTGTACCACTCATCCTCGGACGGGATGACGTAGCGGGCATCGGCCTTGCGCACGCCGGTCAGCGCGCCGTCGAGGAAGTACGAGCCGTCCTCCGTCGTCGTCAGGTCCTGCACGCCGGTCGGCATGCCGTTGGTCATCCAGTTGGCGAGGCGCGCCGCATCGCCCCAGCTGATGAAGTTCACGGGGCGGTCCTCGCGCTCGGCCGCCACGGAGTAGACGTAGCTGCCGTCGGCGCCGCTGCGCTGGATCTTGTTGCCGCGACTGTGCTCCCACATGTCCGTGTTGTACAGGCCGTAGGCATCGGTGATGGCCACGGCGTTGAGGAACTCGGTGTACTGGCCGGCCGTCACCTCGAACTTGCCGATGCTGTAGGCGTAGTCGACGGCCCCGCAGATCTGGTCGGGACCGTAGCCCCACGTTTCGGCTGGCCCTGGACTGGGAATGCCGTAGTTCTCGCCCGACCACTCACCGGCATTGCCCATATTGCCCACGGCCATGAAGGGCATGTCCATGGTCGTGGCGAAATCCACAACGGCATCGCCGCTCAGGTCCGCCCGAATGCCGGCCTGGGCCAAACCGGCGCAAACCAACAGAATTACCATCGTGATTGCTATGTGTCTCATCGTCCGTGTCCTTCTCGTGTGGGGCGAAATATCCTCACGCATATGATACCACATCCGGGAGGCGATGCACGGCATTGCTGCTGCCTCCTAGTCACCGGGATTTCCCGGATAGCCCCATCTGGCCGGTCGACGCCGCCTGCAAAAAACAAACGTGACAAGGCCCGCTTTTCGGTGTATAGAGTGGCGGCTGTCATCTGGCGACCCCGCTGGGGTCGGCGACAACAAGAGACCACTTATTCACCCAACCTTTTGACGATGAAGGAAGTTCACCGATGGAAGATACGCTATTGAAGAACATCTCCCACGTTCGCATCGGGCTGGTGCTGGCCCTGTTGACCATCGCCTTTGGATTCTTCCTGGGCGGGGCATTCGGCCTGTGGGAAGACTCGATGAAGGGCCATCTCGAGGCCCAGGCCCAGGCTGCGGACGAAAGTGTCTACGAAGGCGATGCCGCCAAGATGAAGACTATCACCGACAAGTCCTGGGTCTATCTCAAACGCGCCCACCTGCATGGCGGGGCGGTCGGTGGGGTGGCTCTGGTTATCATCCTGCTGGTGGCAGCGCTGCCCGTCCATCGCTGCGTCAAGGCGATGGACGCCCTGGCGCTGGGTCTGGGCGGGCTGGGATACTCAGTGTCGTGGCTGCTGGCCGGCCTCAGGGCGCCCGCCCTGGGCAGCACGGGCCTGGCCAAGGAAAGTCTCGCATGGTTTGCGCGGCTCTCAGCCGCACTGGTCCTGGCGGGAGTGTGTGCGGCCATTCTGCTGGTGGTCTGGTGCGCGTTCGTCAAGGCCCGCCGGCTGCCCAAGCCGCTCAACGACTAGCCGATGGGCGAAGTCGCGTATCGCGCGGCGGGGCTCCCCGGGCGGCTCCTACCTGAGCTTGTTGATCGTTGGGCCCCAACGGGGCCCCTTGCTTAGCCCTGGGCGTAGGCCGTCAGGCCAAGCCCTGGGTTATCGTTGGCATTGCGGCAAGCCCCGTAAGGGGTGTCTTGGCTTTGTCGATCATGTGCTTGAGACTATTGTTGAGGCCGTCGCATCCCAGCAGCCAGCGCGTTCGGTCCCCTCAAGGCGCCCCGTTGGGGCTTTCCCCATTGGCCGGTTCATTCCCCAGGGCTCGCCGTTCGACTGCTCGCCGCGCTCACGCTCACGGCTTCGCCCCGGGCTAAGCAAGACGGCCCTTCAGGCCTGAGTCGACGGCTCGATCGATACGGACTTACGTAAAGCCGCTTACCCGTATCTGGAAGCACAATCAGGAAACCAGGGACCACAGACCAGGGACAGTCCGTTCCTTCAATGCCCCTCCACCATCCGGCCGAGCCGGACGCTTAAACTGCGTTTTTTCTTGCCGCATATCTGTGGAAAGGCGAGCGGGCTATTCTAGAATTCAATAGGCAACCGCCGCAACGGGCGGCGGCCTGAAACGCGACGACTTGACGAAAGGGTACGACCATGAAAGCTCGTGACCTTATGACAACCCACAGGATCTTGAGTATTGTCGAAACGGATAACGCAAGGTCAGCAGCCCGGCTGCTCGCCGAGCACAATGTCGCATCGCTGCCGGTCCTGGACCTTCAGGGCCGACTCCGAGGTGTTGTGACGGATCGGGATCTATGCTGTCGGCTGGTCGCGGAAGGCCGAAGCTGCGAGACCCTCATTTCGGAATTGATGTCCGAACCGGCTCACAGCGTCCGACCAGATGCGACCCTGGAAGAGATCGAGTCCATCATGCGGCAGTTCAAAGTACGCCACCTGCCCGTCGTGGACGACGAAAACAGACTCCAGGGATTCATTTCGCTATCCGACCTGGCGAGGCATTGCTTCAGCTCTGACGACGAGCACGAACTCGTCGGCATTCTGGAAGCGGTCAGCCCGGGTACCGGCTACTGAGGCCGTAGCTGAGACAACACTGCAGAGCTCGACGGCTAGGTGACTGCGATCTGCGCGGATCGGGACGGTTACGGGCCCTTGATGCCCAAGGGCGGTAACCGCCCCGATCGGGCCGATTCCTTTCTGATGCGGGGTAACGATCATCTTGATGATCGTGCGGCATCTGGTACCATGCGTCCGGCAGGAACAGGTCGGTCCCTGTTTGCCCCGACTCAGGCGGCATGCACGCGCATCCATGGTTTGCCGAACGTAAAGGAGCAAAAACGATGATGGGTTGTCACCTAGGCAGATGTTTTCAGGTCACCGTTGCCGGCGGATCCTATCAGGACGGCCTGACGGCGGTTGTTCAGGGCGTGCCCGCCGGGATGCTCTTGACCGAGCAGGAAGTCTACGGCGACCTGTTGCTGCGCAAGCCCGGGGCCGACGAATTGTCGTCGCCGCGCAAAGAGCCCGACCTGCCCGTCATCTACACCGGCCTCAACGCCGCCGACACCATCGAAGGCGCGGGCAACAAGAACCACACCAACGGCACGCCGCTGTCGATTCTGATCCCGAACCTGGATCGGCACTTCGTCCATATCAAGCAGTACCAGGACACCAACCGCACGCCGCGGCCGGGCCATGCGTCCTACGCATCGTTCCAGAAGTACGGCCCCGACGACGACGCCATTGGGGCCGGCTTTTTCAGCGGCCGCTACACCTGCACCATCGTGGCGGCGGGCTTTGTCGCCAAGAAGATCCTGAAGATGTGCGGCATCGACGTGTTCTCCTACGTCCGCGAGATCGCCGGCGTCCGCTGCGACGAGGTGACCCCCGCGGCGGCCCTGGAATCCACCAACGCCTACAAGCGGATGCGGCAGGATTACGATCCGTTCTATCAGCAGATCTACGTCGAGGGCCGGATCACGCCCGAGATGCGGTTCCTGGAAAAGGTCGCCGTCCTGGCCGAGATCGAACAGCAGATCGACGAGATCCGGGGCAAGGCCGCCCCGATGGATCGCGGCGCCATCGCCGACAAGTACGGCGTGCATCACATCGTCAACTGTCCCGACCTCGACGCCGCCCAGGCCATGGTCGACGCGTGCGGCAAGATCGCCGCAACCGGCGATTCGGCCGGCGGGGTGGTGGAGGTCGTCGCCACGGGCCTCCCGGCCGGGCTGGGCGAGCCGGTCTTCGCCAAGCTCGACGCCGAACTGGGCCGAATGCTCGGCATCGGCGCGGTCAAGGGCGTCGAGATCGGCGCCGGCTTCGCCGTCAAGGATATGACCGGCATCCAGAGCAACGATCCCATTCACGCCGAGGATGGGAAGGTGGTCTTCGAGACCAACAATGCCGGCGGCATCACGGGTGGCCTGACCACGGGCCAGCCGATCGTCGTCCGCCTGGCCGTCAAGCCCACGCCCACCATCGACAAGCCGCAGAAGACCATCGACAAGTACACGCTGGAGAACTGCGATCTGGCCGCCATCACCCGACGCGACCCAACCATCGTCGCCCGCATCTGGCCCGTCGCAGAAAACTACACCGCCCTGGTCCTACTAGACCACCTAATGGCCCACTACGGCTACCAAGCCGTCATGGCCAAAGTCGCCGGCGGCTAAGGGCTAAGGGGTCTTACAGAAGTTCGCTTCTGTTTGGGTGGCGGGGCTCCTGTCCCGCCACCTGTCGTGCACGGCCGGGACGGGCTTTGGGATGACTTCAAGGAGCTAGGCCATGGGATTACTATCGGATTTCTGCGAGCGGGTGAAACAGACGGCTCTGGCCGGTGGGGCGGACATTGTGGGGATCGCGTCGATCGAGCGGTTCGACCATGCCCCGCCCGAGCTGCACCCGCGGGGCATTTTCAGCCACACACGGAGCGTGATCGTCCTGGGCTGTCGGATGCTGCGCGGGGCGCTCAAGACGATCGAGGAGGGCAACTACTGGCAGGCGTACAATTGTGACTCCTACCAGTACATCAACGAAATCCTCGCCCCCCACATGCTGCGGAAGGTCATCCTGCTGCTGGAGGACCACGGCCACACGGGCGTGCCGATGCACAACCCGTTCGGTTTCCACGCCGGCCGGCCCGTCCGCCCGGGCGGGACCAAGCCCGACGGCGGGCTGAGCCTTCGCGTGATCGGCTGTGCCGCCGGGCTGGGCGAACTGGGCCGCAGCAAGCTGTTCCTCACCCCCCAGTTCGGCCCGCGGCAGCGGATGTACGCCGTGCTAACCGACGCCGAGCTGCCCGCCGACCCGCTGATTGAACCCGGCGCCATTTGCGACGACTGCGGCACGTGCAGCCGGGCGTGCCCGGCCGGGGCGATTCCGGCCCAGCGCACCTGCGAGGTCCGCATCGGCGATCGCATCTACACGCATGGGCCGCTGGACTGCGAAAAGTGCTGCGTGGTCCACACCGGTTGGGATCCCCGGTACTCGCCGTTTGTGACCGAGGAGTCCACCCCCGACAACCCGCCCGGCTACTATCAGTTTCTCCAGCACCGCTTCCGCCACCAGTCGATCTGCGGCGCCCGCGGCTGTGTGCGGGCGTGCATGGACCACCTCGAAAAGACCGGCCGGATCAGCAAGCAGTACCACACCCCCATGATCGAAGGCGAGCAATGGACCATCCCCGATAGCGGCCAGACGGGCAGTTGAGCAAGCCCAACGGGCCCCTGTCGGGGATGCCCATGCTACGAAGACGACCCTTTTCCAACAGCCCCAGCGTCCCCCGAACCCCCCGAACCTATGCGAACCCGTGTCCCCCGAACCCCGAACCCCTCGAACCCCCGAACCGTGTCCCTCCCTCCACAAAGGATCTCACAGCGCAGGGGCGTCGCGTCTCGATGGCAGCACGACCTCCCCGATCAACTCCAAGAATCGGGGCTCTTCTGTCCCCATGTCTTCAATCAGGACCGGTCGGTTATTCTCATGACCGAACAAGTAATAATAATGGATTTGCCCGTCTATCAAGATAGGGGACTGTGTTTCGGATTGCCCGGCATGTCGGACCTCGAGAACGTGACGCCCCGGGCTGGTCCGAATTTCTTGCAGATCAACCTGCGCACCGTCCATGCCTGATGTATTCGGAGGCAACTTCCCATCGAAAACAGGCTGCCCATCCCAGAATATCTTCACGGCGGGACGGTCAGCCGACGCGGGGCTGAATACTGTCACCCCGCAGCCTCCAGGTTGGCTTCCATCGTCATACACGAGAGTTTGCCATGGCTCTTGTTCACACCCACGACATCCGGCAAGACCCAAAGCAATTCCCAGACTCAGCACCGTATGAACAATACGCATATAGGCGACCCGTCTTCCTGGATAATAGAGATAATAGAGGACGCTAACGAATGGCATTAGGACAAGGACTCTTGCTGACCATAAGCATACCAAGAACAAGATATTGCAGATGTGCTGGCAGTGCGATCCCGCGATGTAACACGGCGAAGGCTGGTCGGTTACGACAACGGCAACCGAAGCCACAAGAACACTGTTTCCTCCCGCCAGACCGGCGATCACGTGTGATTGTGCGTTATCCTAATACCATTCTGCTCCGTTCCCTTATTCCCGCCCTGACCCCTCTAGCCGGGAAGGGCACATGCCACGGGTGTGATCTGACATCAGAAAATAGGGGCTCCTCTGTCCCCATGTCTTCAATCAGGACCGGTCGGTTATTCTCATGACCGAATAAGTAATAATAATGGATTTGCCCGTCTATCAAGAGAGGGGACTGTGTTTTGGATTGCCCGGCATGTCGGACCTCGAGAACGTGACTCCCTGGACTGGTCCGAATGTCTAACAGATCAATCTGCACGCCATCCATGCCTGATGTATCCGGAGGCAACTTCCCATCGAAAACAAGCTGCCCATCCCAGAATATCTTCACGACGGCGCCTTGAGGTGACGGGGGGCTGAATATGAACACCCCGCAGCCCCCAGGCTGGGTTCCATCGTCATACACGAGAGTTTGCCATGGGTCTTGTCCACACCCACGACATCCGGCAAGGCTCAAAGCAATTCCCAGACTCAGCACCGTATGAACAATACGCATATAGGCGGCCCTTCTTCCTGGCATGGTATTCGCGGTTGCTCTACTTCTTCACGTCCTTATCAATTTCACTGTCCAGAACTCCCTTCTTCTTCAGTGCTGCCACTGTCTTGCACCCGAGTTTACGCGTTCGGAAAACAGAGGGGCGCTAACAGTACTTCCATAGAACGACGGGAGCACAGAAGGGAAATAGGGCTAGCTTCCCCATATTCCCATGTAATTCGGCCCCGGTCGCTCGCGTGGCGATCTGTTGGGTATTATAGTGCTCGGCTGTGACCCGGACCAGGAATGCTCGAACGTTGATGCGGATGTATGAGGCCATGCGGGGGCGGTTTGGGGTGCAGGGGTGGTGGCCGTCGCAGGCTGGGGCCGAAACGGCGGAGGGCAAGACGGAGATCTGCGTGGGGGCGATTCTGACGCAGAACACCAACTGGACTAACGTCGAGCGGGCGATTGAGAATCTGCGGCGGGCCGATAGTCTGAGCGTCGAGGCGCTGGATGCGATGAGGCCGACGAAGCTGGCGGGGCTGATTCGGCCGGCGGGGTATTTCAACGTCAAGGCGCGGCGGCTGAAGAACTTCATCTCAGCGGTGGTTGAGGCGGGCGGCGATATCGAGGCGTTTCTGGATCGGCCGATCGATGAGCTTCGTGCGGCGCTGCTGGCGGTCAACGGCGTCGGGCCGGAGACGGCTGACAGCATGATCCTTTATGCAGCCGGTCAGCCGACGTTCGTGATCGACGCCTACACGGTCCGAATCTTTCGCCGTCACGGCCTGTTGGCTGACGGCGACAATTACGCCACGGCCAAGGCGATGTTCGAGGCCGCCCTGCCGACGGATGCGGGGCTGTTCAACGATTACCACGCGCAGGTCGTGGCCACGGGCAAATGGTTCTGCCGCCGTCGGGCGCGGTGTGAGGGCTGTCCGTTGGAGCGTTTTGCCCACGATGCGGATGGCCCGTAGCGTCGGCAGGTGGGGCTTAGAGTTCGTCGCCGGCCGGCGGCTCGCGCCAGGCGCCAGCGTGATAGCTCGACACCGCTGTGGCCTCCTGGCCGGATGTTACGGACCATTGCGCGTAGTTGCGCTGCATGCGGGCGCGAACGTCCGCCTCGAGCCCTTTAACGGACACGACGCGGTCTCGCCCGGCGTCTTTGGCCCGAAGCAGGGCCTGATCGGCAAAGTAAACCAGCATCCCATGCTCGGTGATCTCGGCATTGTTCGGCCAGGTGGCCAGGCCGATCGAAGCGGTCACGTGGATGCGACGCCCGAAGACCTGAAACTTTCGCCCGCGGATGTCGTGCCGGATGCGTTCGGCGATGCGGCTGGCCCTCTTGGTGTCGGCCTGGGGCAGGATAACGGCGAACTCCTCGCCGCCGACGCGGGCGACGACGTCCGACTCGCGGACACACGTGGTGAGGACGACGGCCAGTTCCTTCAGCACATAGTCCCCACTTGGGTGGCCGTAGCAGTCGTTGACGACCTTGAAATGGTCCACGTCGAGCATCAGCAAGCTGATGGGCTTGTTGTAGCGTTTGGCGGTTTTGAACTCGTGCGTGAGCATCTGGTGAAAGCTTCGGACACTGGCAACGTGCGTGAGCGGATCGGTGGTCACGAGGCTTTGGAGGTGCTCGTTGTGGCGGCGCAGATCGGCCAGCAGCGATCGCTCTCGCTGGACGGCGTCGGCCAACTCGGCGCGGGAAGAATCGAGGTCGTCGTGCAACTGCTTGAACCGCAGCAGCGCGCGAACGCGCGAGATAAGCTCTTCCAGGGAGGTCGACTCGCAGATGACGTCGTCGGCGCCCTTGTCGAGATAGTAGCAGCGACAGGGCCCATCCGGATGGTGCGCCAGGACCATCACCGGCAGCCCGCCGCCATAGACCTGTCGGAACGAGGCGATCAGCCTTGCATCCGTCGGCGCAGTGGCCGGCACGTGAAGCACGACCAGGTCGATCGACCGCGCGCGGACCGCGGCGAGCGCCTCGACTTCATCGCCCAACGCGGTGACCGACCAGCCGGTGCGGGCCATCTGGTCAACATGGGAGGCGAGCGTTTCGAGATGAGGGGAGACAATCAGGATGCGTCCAATTTTGTCCGGCCTTCGATCGAACATTATCCATCCTTTGAACCGCACTCTGTGGCGGCGGCCATCTGCGGCGATTGGCCCGCACTACTCGGGCCGTTTCGTAAGGGATTCGCCTGACAACAGGAAGGTAAGATACGCCCCCGCCCGGGCCAAACCGCCCTGCCGGAATCCGCGCCCGGCCCGGCCGGCCGTTGCCATCGACATCCGGCTGTCTATAATTGCAGACCGAGATTGGCCCCGGCCCCAAGCGGCCCAGAGGCCCCAAAAGGAGTTAATGCCCCATGAAAGGCAAAGCCGTCGTCGCTCAGTCCGGTGGGCCCACAGCCGTCATCAATACCAGCGCCGCCGGTGTGATCCAGACCGCACTGGCCAACCCGGAGACCTTCACGGCCATCTATGGGGCCGAAAACGGCATCCTCGGCGTGCTCAACGAGGAGTTGTACGATCTGTCCAGGGAGGACCCCGCCGAGATCGACCGACTGAGGCGGTCGCCCAGTTCGCTGCTGGGCAGTTGCCGACACAAGCTCAAGAGCCTCGATAAGGACCGCACCGACTACGAGCGGATCCTGGATGTCTTCAAGGCCCACAATATTCGGTTCTTCTTCTACATTGGGGGCAACGACTCGATGGACACGGCCGCCAAGCTCGGCCGGCTGGCCGACGAGGTCGACTACGAACTGATCTGCATCGGCGTGCCGAAGACCATCGACAACGATCTGGCCTGCACCGACCACTGTCCCGGCTACGGATCGGTGGCGAAGTTCAACGCCACAGCCGTCATGGAGGCCGGGCTGGACACGCTGGCGCTATACACCCACGACACCTGCACGGTCCACGAAGTCATGGGCCGAAACGCCGGCTGGATCGCCGCGGCCACCGCCCTGGCCAGGCGCCACGACGACGACGCGCCGCACCTGATCCTGCTGCCGGAGGCGCCGTTCGTGGAAGAAGCCTTTATCGAAGCCGTCCAGAAGTGCCTCACCGACCACCAGCGGTGCTTCATCGCCTGCGGCGAGGGCGTCAAGACGCCGGATGGCCAGTACCTGGGCGAGGCGGGCGGTCAGTTCGCCAAGGACAGCTTCGGCCACACGCAGCTGGGCGGGGCCGCCAACGCCGTCCGCGCCATCGTCGAGCAGAAGGTCGGCATCAAGGCCCGGACGAACCGGGCGGGCACGGCCCAGCGAGTGGCGAGGCATTTTGCGTCGGCGACGGATGCGGCCGAGGCCTATCTGGTCGGACAAAAGGCCGTTGAGGCCGCGATCGCGGGCGTCCACGGCAAGATGGTCACGCTCGAACGGATCGGCGACGATCCATATGAATGCACGACGGGTCTGGCGGCGTTGGAGGACGTTGCAAACGGCGAAAAGCCTGTCCCACCAGCGTTCATAAGCGACGATGGGTTCGGCGTAACCGAGGCGTTTCGCCGCTACGCTCAGCCGCTGATTGCCGGGCAGGCCGAGGTGGAGATCGCCCCGGACGGGCTGCCCCTCTACGCCCGTCTGGCCAAGCATATGGTCAACAAACGTACTTAACGGGTCCGGAAGCTGCGCGAAAAAAGGCCGGGGGTGGAAATGTTCCCCTCGAACGGATATAGTTAGTGTGGTATCGTGGTCGTGGTTGCCCGATTAACCGGACTAATCCTTGTTATCCTTGTCATACCCTGGGCAACATGCTGCAGTTTAAGGCGTATCATTCTGGATTGACGGGCGGAATCGACCTGTCCGGGGCCTATCTGTTCGGTCCGGACGGCATTCCTGTCCGTGGCGACTTGACCGGCAACGGCAAGATGGTGGCCTGTCACAAGCGTGTGGCGGGGGCGGTGGGGTTGGCGCTGATGTGGGAGGTCGGCGAGGCCGGCCACCTGATGCTGAGCACCACCCGCCTGCCGGACCGCAAGAAGCCCTACAATCTCCCCGTCGAGCTCACCCGCGCCCGCATGATGCGGATCTCCCAGAAGATCGAGGAATGGGGGCTGTTCGACTATCCCGAGGCCGCCGATCTGATCGACGAGTTTCGCCGCGTCCACGGGCCCTTCATTGCCGCCCTCAAGTCGGCCAAGCCCAAACAGGCCGCCGGGCTCGCCGAGCGAGCGTTGGAGGCCGGCGTTACGCTCAGCGAGAAGATGGCGCTGTTTCACGCGAGCGTGTTTCTGGACCGTCGTCGAAACTCTCCGGCGGCTGCGGCGCGGATGCGGTTTGGCTGCCGCGTGGACCTCGCCGGCATGGGCGAACACTACCAGGACCGGCTGCGCGAGGCGTTCGACTTCCTGACCGTTCCGCTATCGTGGAAGACCATCGAGCCGCAGGAGAACACCTACCAGTTCCCGCAGGTGGACACGTGGGTCAACTTCGCCGCCCGGGCCCACATGCCCATCCACATCGGACCGGTGGTGGATTTCGACCCGGCCAATCTGCCCGAATGGCTGTACCTGTGGGAACACGACTACGATTCGCTCCGGGAGGTCATCTACAAGCACATCGAGCAGGTCATCACGCGATACGCCCGCCAGGCGAAAATCTGGTCGGTCGTCTCGGGACTGCACGCCTACAACGATTTCAATCTCGCCTTCGAGCAGATCATGGAGCTGACGCGAATGTGCTGCCAGTTGACCAAGAAACTGGCCCCCCGCTCGCAGACCATGATCGAACTGGTCATGCCCTGGGGCGAGTACTATGCCCGCAACGCGCGGACGATCCCCCCGCTGCTGTACGCGGACATGGCCGTCCAGAGCGGCATCAAGTTCGATGCGTTCGGCCTGCAACTGCACATGGGCGTCCCGCAGGACGGCTTCTACGTGCGCGACCTGATGCAGATCAGTTCGCTGCTGGACGAGTTCGCCAGCCTGCGCAAGCCCCTTCACATCACCGCGTGCTCCGTGCCCTCGCAGATCGCCGTTGACCCGCAGGACGGGTGGCGCGGCAAGTTGGCCGTCGACCAGGCCGGTCGATGGCACGCATCGTGGTCCCCGCGCCTTCAGGCGGAATGGCTGCAGGCGTTTTATCGCATCTGCATCTCCAAGCCCTACGTCGAGTCGGTCTGCTGGCGCGACCTCGGCGACGACGTCGCCCACTACCTGCCGCACGCGGGGCTCTGCAGCGACGATCAGACACCCAAACTGTCCTTCACCGAAATGCGCAATTTCCGGGCCCTGATGGCCGCGGCGGAACACCGTGAGAAAAACGGCGAGAACGGCTCATGACCCGCTCGCCCGTCCGCTGGGATGTGCGTCTGAACCGCTCCAATTGTTTCGCTGCGGTCGTGTTGTGTCTTGTCGCCTCGGCAGCGCTGGGCGGGCGGGCGGGCGGGCGCCAATGGTTCGGCCGCGACATTCCCGTCTGGCCCGATCGGCTGGCCGAGGTCGTTGAACGTATCGACCCCAACAC
>DRGC01000035.1 GCA_011050235.1 Phycisphaerae bacterium
CCGCCAGCAGGCAGCGTTTCTGCCGCCGGTGCAGGCCAAGTGCCCCGCCGCTTCGCCCAGCCGACAGTTTCAGCCGCTGCGATAGCGCCGCCCGCACCGCATCGATGCCGGCCCCCGTCGTTGCCGAGGCAGCGATCGGCTCGATCTGCAATTCGTCCGCGACGGCCCGCAGCGCGCGGGGCGGGTCGGGCGCCAGATCGATCTTGTTCGCCAGCAGGACCAGCGGCGCGTTGGGGTTGGCCGCCCGCACCTCGCCCAACAGCGCCGCATCGGCCGACCGGTCAGCCGCCGGGGCTGCCGCCTCGACGACAAAACAGATCACATCCGCCCGCGCGACGGCCTGGCGGGCGGCGCTGTCGGCGGCGACGGCCAACGCGTCTGCGGCGGCAGCGAATCCCGCGGCGTCCTGCAGCAACACGGCCGTCCCGTCCAGCGTCAGCGAGGCCGACAGCACATCCCGCGTCGTCCCCGCCATCGCCGAGACAATCGCCCGGTCGGCCCCGGTCAGGGCGTTGACCAGCGAACTCTTGCCGACGTTGGTCCGCCCGGCCAGCACGACGTGAACGTGGCGGGCGCTGTCGGGCACGTCGGCGGCCCCCTCGGCTGTGCGGCGAAGGTCCCCGGCCAGCGCCGCCAGCGCCTGGGCCAACTCGTCGGCGGCGGCCAGGTGGATGTCCTCGTCGGCCAGATCGATCGATGCCTCGACGGTGGCCAGCACCTCAGTCAGTTGCTCGGCCGCAGTTGCGCAGAGGTGGTGGGTCCAGCCCCCCATCCCCGCCATGGCCGCGCGCAGCTGGGCATCGTCGTCGGCGTTGATGACATCAGCGACGGCTTGGGCGGCCGACAGGTCGATCCGCCCGGCAAAGAATGCCCGGGCCGTGAACTCGCCCGCTGCCGCCTCGACGGCCCCCCGTTCGACCAGCCTCGCGGCCAGGGCGGCCGCCGCCGCCGGCGAGCCGGGCACGTGCAGTTCGACCAGGTCCTGCCGTGTATAGCTTCGCGGCGCGCGAAAGACATATGCCCGAGCGGGCAGCTCGATGCCGTCGGCCGGGCGGACCACGCCGTCTACCGCACGAAACGGCCGCACATCGGCCAGCGGCCGGCCGTCAGCGCCGGCGAAGACCCCGTCGGCCAAGGCCGCCGCGCCAGACCCGGAAAGGCGAACAATCGCCCGCGCCGCGCTTCCGGCGGGCGAGGAAATCGCTACAATGGTCTGGTCGGTCGGATGCATGCCGTTACCGGGCCCGATGGGTTCTTGCGGAACCAAAAGTCCTTGATATCCTCATCATGAATAAGGATAATGAGTAGTTCCCGTATTTTGTAGAGCCTACAAGGAGTCGTGAATGGGTCAGATGCTTGAGGCCTTACTGAAGCTGCAGTCCGTCGAAACCCAATTATCGCAGGTTCTCAGCCGGCTGAGGTCCCGCGAGAATGCCGTGAAAGCCCAGCAGCGCAAGATCGACCACCTGCGCATCCAGTATGACCAACTCCACGAGCATCTGATCGACAAGCGAAAACAGGCCGACAGCCTCGATCTGGACCTTAAGGAAAAAGAAGCCCAGGTCGCCAAGTTTCGCACGTCGTTGAACACCGCCCGGACCAATAAGGAATACGCGGCGATTCTCACACAGATCAACGCCTTCCGGGCCGACAACGCCAGGATCGAAGAGGTCGCCCTGCAGAGAATGCAGGAGGCCGATGAGGTCGCCCGGCAGGTCGAAGAGCTCAAGGGGCAGATTACCACCGAGGAAGCGACCCTCCAGCAAGTCGGCGAGCACAGCGCCGCAGAGATTGAGCGCCTCAATGTCATCCTGGCTGACCTGCAGGCCAAGCGCGACGAGGCCGCCGCGGCGGTGGCGCCCGGCGGGCTGGCGATCTTCAACCGCATGGCCCAGCAATATGACGGCGAAGCGATGGCCGTCATCGAGACCCAAGGCAAGAAACCCCCGTACAGTTACACGTGCGGGGGCTGTTATATGTCGCTGACGGCCGAACACACCAACGCCCTGCAAGTGGCCGATTCTGTCCGTACGTGCGATAATTGTGGGCGGATCCTGTATCTCGATCCGGCCGCGCAGAAGACCTAGGCCCAAACACACCCCCAGTGGCGGAGACGAAGCGGATCCATCCATGAAGGTACGCATCCACATTGACGGCGGCGCTCGTGGCAATCCGGGCCCGGCGGCGGCAGGTGTCGTGATTGAATCGGCCGACGACGGGGCCGTCCTGTACGAGGCGGGGCTTTACCTGGACAAGACGACCAACAACGTCGCCGAGTACAGCGGGCTGGTGGCGGGCCTCGAGACGGCAGCCAAGCTCGACGCGGGCGAAGTGGACATCTACAGCGACTCGGAACTGCTGATTAGGCAGATGACGGGCGAATACCGCGTCAAGAGCGACGGGCTCAAGCCCTACTACCAGCAAGCCCGACAGTTGGCCCGGGGGTTCACCCGCTGCGACTTCCACCACGTCCGCCGCGAGCAGAACACCCGCGCCGACTCGCTGGTCAACCTCGCCCTTGACTGCGCCACCAACGTCGGCGATGCCGCCGACTAGCGCGGGCCGCCGTCGCCGCAGCCCTGTAACTTTTGCAGTTCGCGCCGACCCTATCGCCCGCGCCGCCGGGGCGATACAATGCCCCGGCGCCGGCCCATGGTCGGGTCGCGGAGGCGGAACGTCGTGGCCAGGTTCTCCGAACTGTTCATTCAGCAGGTCGCCCAGGCGACCGACGTGGTCGAGTTGGTCGGCCAATACATAGCCCTCACCAAGAAGGGCCGCGAGTTCGTCGGCCTGTGCCCCTTCCACGACGACCACAACCCCTCCATGCGGGTCTCACCCGTCAAGCAGATTTACAAGTGCTTCTCCTGCGGGGCCGGCGGCGGGGTGTTTAACTTCCTGATGGCCTACGAGAAGCTCAGCTTCCCCGAGGCCGTCCGCCGCCTGGCCGAGCAGGCCAACATCGCCATCCCCAGCGAGTACGACCAGCAGCCTCGCGCCGAAGGCGGCGTCAACAAGGACCTGCTGCGGCGGATGATGACCTTTGCGACCGAGTTCTACCGCCGCCAACTGCAGACCCCCGCCGGCAAGGCCGCCCTGGACTACGCCCACAAACGCGGCCTGACGGATGAATCGATCGAGCGGTTCGGCCTGGGCCTGGCGCCGGATTCATGGGATGCGCTGTCGTCGGCCGCCCGGCGAAAGGGCATCAGCGAAGCCGTCCTGCTGGCCGCCGGGTTGATAATCCGCCGTGAGGGCTCGACCGGCTGCTACGACCGGTTCCGCAATCGGCTGATGTTTCCGATCTTCGACCTAACGAGCAATGCGATCGGCTTCGGCGGGCGGGCGCTGGCCGATGACGAACAGGCCAAGTACATCAACAGCCCCGACACGCTGCTGTTCGACAAGTCCGGCGAGCTGTACGGGCTCAACTGGTCGCGCGACGCGATCCGCAACAGCGGCCGGGCCGTCATCGTCGAGGGTTATCTCGACACGCTGATCCCGCTTCAGGCGGACGTGGAGGGCGTGGTGGCCACGATGGGCACGGCCCTGACCGACCGGCACGTTCGGATGCTCAGCCGCTTCGCCAACGAGGCGGTGCTGGTCTTCGACGCCGACGCCGCCGGCACGGCCGCCGCCGAGCGGGCGCTGGAGGTGTTCATCAGCCAGCAACTGCAGGTGCGGGTGGCCACGATCCCCGCCGGCAACGACCCGTGCGATTTCGTCCTGGCCCAGGGGGCAGGCGCGATGACCAAGCTCATCGACGATGCGCCCGACGCGATGCAATACATCCTCGACCGCCGCATGGAGCAATACAAGGCCGCCGGCGACAACCTCGCCGACCGCCGGCGGATCATCGACGAGTTTCTGCAACTGATCGTCTCGTCGGCGTCCTACGGGGCCATCGACGAGGTCCGCCGAGGCCAACTCGCCCAGCACGTCGGCCACATGCTCAACGTCCCCGCCGCCGACCTGCAGCAGCAAATGCGGCGACTGGCGCGAAGGCTGCCGAGGGGAAACTACGAATCGTCCCCGCCAGACCAGCTCGACCCTGGCTTGCCGGCGGCTGAGGCGACGACGGATATCCCGCTGTCGGAGCGCAACGTGATCGAGGTGCTCATCAACGATCCTGAGCTATTCGATACAGCCGCCGAGCGGATCGACCCGGAGGATTTCACCAGCCCGGCCCTGCATACCATCGCCCGCCACGTCTGGCGGCTGGGCTCGGCCGGCCACCTGCACATGGACGAACTGCTGGCCGTTGAGGAATTGGTCAATCTCGGCGCCCTCCTGGTCGACATGGCCGCCGTCGGCGAAGATCGCGGCAACTACGAACCCACATTGACCGGGGCCGTCGACCACATCATCCTCCGCCGACGCCAGGCCGAAGCCGACGCCCTCCGCTCCACCGGCGACGACGACGCCCTCCGCAAACTCACCGACCACTACCGCCAAGGCGACCTCCGCCGACGCCCGAAAATCTCGTAACAATAGGGTTGTTGAAGAAGTGGCATGGGCGTCTCGCCCACCTGCCCCATGGGCAGGCAGCGTCGCACGGCCGTCCCGGCCGTGCAGAATGCCTGTTTTCAGAGCCAAGCCCAACGGGCCCCTGTCGGGGATGCCCATGCTGCCGGTTCTGGGGACACCATACTTAGTTGCTTTGCGCAGTGATGGACAATTGCGTATGGTGTCCCCAGAACTCCAAAGACCTCGCCCACCTCATAGCCCCACCGCGACAGGACTGATTGTGACCCGCCAGCGGCTGGGCTACAATCATCGTCGGCCGCAAAGCACGCTGGGTCGCCCAGCGCCGGTCCGGTCCGGGGCACGGGGTCCGAGGCATCGGCGACCGTGTGGAAGAAGCAACCTGACTCTCATTCATATTGGTGCAGGAATTGGGAGAAGGTCAATGGCAGGAGAGCTTGGATGAAGACTTGTTGCCCATCACGGCTATTGTCAGCGGGTGTAGGTATTGTCGTTCTTCTTGCGTGCACTGCCCCAGGTGAACAAGCAAACGTGCAAATCACGCCCACGAGTGAGAAGGTGTTGAACGGGCGCTTCGAAAAGACCCCACTGGACGACGTACTCACGGTCATTTTCGAGCAATCGGACGTGCGTGTTCGCCGAAGCATGGGGCTCCGCAACATATTGGTCAATGTCACCTTCGAGGACACGCCGTTCTGGCAAGGGATGCTGGAATTGTGCAAAGCGAATAACCTGGCCATTCTGCCCACATCTGGGGATGCTCAGATCCACGTAGGACTGCCACCGAATGATATGATCGATATGAAGGTTGTTGGCAAGGGCCTGCTGCGAGCGAGTGTCGGGCCGGTCGATAATTCTTCCGGGGCCGATCCATCGTCCGTGATGCTCCTGGAGTACTTCCATGATCATGACGAAGTGTGGTTTGCCTCGGTCAAGAGCATGGTGGTAACGACTTCGGAGGGCACCTACACGGTGACGCCGTCAGCACAAGGATCATCCACTTTTATGACCAGTTGGAAATTCGGGTTGCCTGGCGTGATCGAGGTCGACGACATCGCTAGTATCCACTCGAGGTTCGAGTTCTCCTATTGCGTGAACCCGCGCAAGTGCGAAATCAAGCCGGAACAGGGGCAGAGAGCCATGAGTTGGGGTGTGGCCATTGTTGTTGGTAAGGTCGATTTGGTGAGTCAGAGCGAGGGCGTCGAAGTGTGGATAGAGATGTCTTGGGACAATGGTCTTGGGGAAGAAATCAACGAGCGGATCCGGCAGTTGATCCGGAGGCCTCCACCGCAGTGGACAGATGGCGAAAAAGCATGGGCGGAGAAGATGGTTGAGATGGCCCAATCGCGGCATATGGTTGGCGCTGAGTTCGTGGATGGTGAGGGTAAGGTTACGAAACTTCGGAATTCTTGGTCGGGTGAATTGACAGGGAAGGAGCGTAATCACGTCAGAGTTCCCACGACGGGCCTCTCCACGGCTATGTTGCGCCTCATCATTGCCGATATCGAGGTGGCCAGACCCGAATACACATTTACGGCGAAACCGGCCGCGGAGGAAAGTCCGGAGTCACGCCCTGCCGATGGTGAGAATGGACCGTGAACGCCAACAAGAAAGGTACCTGACCCCTTTGTTCCCCCCCCTTTGTTCCCCCGCCAACAAGAAAGGTACCTGACCCCTTTGTTCCCCCCTGACCCCTTTGTTCCCCCCCTTTGTTCCCCTTTGACAGGGCCGTTGGTGAAGGAGTTTTGGCCTTAGTTCCGGGGACACCATACAATGGCCCTAAGTTAAGGGCTTGAGTCCTCGGCGCAGCTTCTTTTGGAGGCCAACGGCCTCATATGTGTCAGCCTAGGGCGGAGCCCTAGGATTGCGTCAGGCCAAGCTGCAGAAGCTCTGAAGGAGCGCCATGATCGATCGATAGCCCATTGCGAACATTTCATTTCGCCCCGTTGGGGCTTCCCTGTCGGTAATGTCCATATCCTGGGGCTTCGCCCCAGGCTGACTCATGTCAGCCCGTTGGGCTGAAGCAGCGACAGGCCCGCTGATTGAAGCGTGCAGCCCTTAACTTAGGGCCATTGGGGACACCACACTTAATTGATTTGCGCGGTGACGGACGATTACGTATGGTGTTCCCAGAACTCCCTCGGCAACGATTCTGTGCAATCAGCGCAATCAGCGGACGACTGCCGGTTGCCTGGCGTTGCAAAGCTTTCGGCTGGGAGGATAATGGCTGCGAGGAGCTTGCGATGGACGAGTTGATTGTCAGTGTCTCGGGTGTGCGGGGGGTGGTTGGGTCGTCGCTGACGGCCGGCGTCGCGCGGGAGTTCGGGTGCGCGTTCGCGCGGATGCTGCGCGAAAAAGGGGACAGTCCCTCTTTTCACAAGGCAGAAAAGGGGACAGTCCCCTTTTTCGCCTCGGTGACGATCGCGCGGGACACGCGGCCGAGCGGGCCGGAGCTTCGCGATGCGCTGATCGACGGGCTGCTGGCCGGGGGGGTGAGTGTGATCGATCTAGGCGTGGTCTCCACGCCCGGAGCGGCGCTGATGACCACCCGGTTGGATGCAGCCGGCGGGGTCGTGATCACCGCATCCCACAATCCCGGCGAGTACAACGGCATCAAGTTCCTCCAGCCGACCGGTCCGGCGCTGAAGGCCGTCGACGCCGCCCGCCTCAAGGAAATCTGGCAAGCCAAGGATTTCAAGACGGCTGAGGCGCCAGCCCCCTCGACGGAGCTCGGGACAAGTGCGCTTTCGACTAACGACCGCACGCACGATGAGCACGTGGCCGCCGTCTGCGCGATTACCGACGTGGACGCGATTCGGGCGAAGGGCTTCAAGGTTGTCGTGGACAGCATCAACGGGGCAGGTTGTGCGGTCACGCCGATGCTGCTGGAGCGGCTGGGCGTTGAGCTGCTGCACCTCAATGGCCAGCCGACGGGCCGGTTCGCCCACAGGCCCGAGCCGATCGCCGAGAACCTCACCGCCCTGGGTGAAGCTGTGCGCGAGGCAGGGGCGGATGTCGGCTTCGCGCAGGACCCGGACGCGGATCGGCTGGTGATCGTGAACGAGCGCGGCGAGTTCCTCGGCGAGGAATATACGCTCGCCCTGGCGGCGGCGTTCGTGCTGGCGGGCCGCAAGGGCAAGGTGGCGGTCAACATGGTGACCTCGCGGATGATCGACGACATCGCCGCGGCCGCCGGCAGCGAGGTCGTCCGCGCGCCGACGGGCGAGGCCAACGTCGTCGAGGCGATGCAGCGGGAAGGCTGCATCCTCGCCGGCGAGGGCAACGGCGGCGTGATCGACCCGCGTGTCGTGCCCGTCCGTGATTCACTGGTCGCCATGGCGATGGTGCTGCAATACATGGCCCAGACAGGCCGGGCCGTCAGTGAGTTGGCCGGGGCGATCCCCAGCTACGTAATGCTCAAGGACAAGCTCCCCTGCCCCGCCGACGTGGCGGCGAAGGTGATCGCAGCCGCCAAGCGGGAGTTCACCGAAACGGCCGACGCGCGGTTCGATGAGTCCGACGGTCTGCGCGTCGATCTGCCGGACGGCTGGGTGAGCGTGCGGGCATCCAACACCGAGCCGATCATTCGCATCATGGCCGAGGCCCCCGACGCCGCCCGCGCCCAATCGCTGCAAGACCGCCTCCGCCGAATTGCCGAGCAGATCGTGGGAACATAGCCCGATCGGGCGCCGTTACAGGCGATATTGCCGCAGTGTCTGATTGACGGTCTCGGCCACGTCGGCCGGGCCCGCCACGCAGACCCAAACGCCCTCGAACGGGCGCGATCGCTCGTCGAGGAACACCACATCCCCCACGCCCAGCAGGCGCTGCGGCGCCGAGGCCGAGGCGGCCGCCTCGTGGACGATCTTCAGCGGCAGTTCATAGATCGTCGTCGTCGCCAGCGTCCGCAAGCGCAGCAGCCGGTGGTTGGTCAGCACATAACGGATGCCCACCCACTGCACGCACGCCACAACCAGCCGCAGCGTCGCCACAGCCGCCAGCAGCAGGTACGTCAGCCGATGCCCCACCGACATCACGCCCAGCGACTGGGCCCCCGCGACCGCCGCCGCCACCAGCACCGCCAGCACCCACACCGGCGAGGAAATCTGCAGGACAAACCATCCGCTGGGCTTGATCGACAGCACGATGATCTCCCCGTCCTGGAGGAGCTTTTCCTCGACGGTGACGTCGTCGATCGCCGCCGCGCCGCCCTGGGCCGATGGCGTCATGCCAAGCTCCCTTCGTCATGAACGGACAGCACGCGGATGTCGGGCAGATTGCGGTGCAGCCCGTTGAAGTCCAACCCATAGCCGACCACGAACGCGTCGGGCACGTCGAAGCCGACCAAATCCGCCTCCAGCGGCATCGGCAGGCGGCGAATCAGGTTGGCCAGGAACACTATCGCGCCGGCCAGAACGGTCAGGACCACCACGCGCCGGCCGTCGTAGCGGTCGACGAGCGCATCGGCCAACTGCTCGACGCGCTGGGCGATCTGCTCGGGCGTCATCAGCACGCGCCCCGCGGGTGGATGGGCGGCGTACGCGTCGCCGCACGAGCGGGCGCATCGCGCAGAGGATGTGGATGAACGATTCTTCATCGACCGTTCCCAAGTGGCGTTGTTGGCTGTGCGGTCGCGTCGGCTGAATCGTACTGCAGGCCCCGGGTGAATGCAATTGAGCGTGCCCCTTGACCTCGGGCCAGACGCTTGCACGGCCGCCCGCGGGTGGTTAGGATGTCGGCTCGTTTGTCCTCGGCTTCGTGGGGCAGGGCCCGCTTCCCGGTGGGCCATCCCGCGCCGGCCGGCTTCTAAGGAGACTAAGATGCGACGTTATCGAAGCCTTGTGACATGTCTGTGCGTGCTGGGCATCTGCGCGGTCGCGACCGCCCAGATCGCTGCTACCGAACCAACCGAAACCGCCCCTGCGCCGCCGCCGGCTGAGCCCGTCATCGGTCACATCCCCGCTGATGCGGCAGCCTTTGTGGTGATCAACAACGTGCAGACGTTTTCGGAAGACCTGACGGCCTTCATCGCCGCCATCGACGATTCCCTGCAGATGCCATGGTTGATGATGGCCCAGATGCTCCTGCAACTGGGCGAGGGGTTTAACCCCGATGGCGGCCTGGCCGTGGTGCTGCTGGACCCGGCGGCCTACGGCGTGGACCTCTTCGCCGACATCGACTCCGGCATGGAAACAGAAACCGAGGAGTTCGTCTTCGTGGACGGTGAGGTCGTCACGGAAGGTGAAGACGCCTCCGTGGAAGTGGAAGACGACACCAACATCTGGCCGGTCGTGGTCTTCATCCCCGGCACGAGCGTCGAGGCCGTCTTCCCCGCCGCGACGGCTTCGCCCGGCGAGCTCCACCGCGTCCAGACGCCCCTCGGCAAGATGGTCGCCACCACCAAGGGCAGCTACGTGGTGCTCGGCCTCCGCGCGGATGCCCTCGAGGCGGTGCTCAAGGTTGGGCCGACGCTGGCCGACCAACTCAGCAAGACCGAATTGGCCGACCTCTCCGAAGCAGGCGTAGCCCTGCACCTGAACATGAAGGTCTTCGGGCCCATAGTCCGCCAGAAGATGGCTGAGCTCTTCGCCAACACCCAGGAGATGATGGCCGCTTCGGGCGCCCCAGCGGGCTACAACGCAGACATGCTCGACGCTTCGATGCGTATGTACGGCTATCTGCTGGACCAGCTCGACGCGGTGACGGTGCGGCTTAAGATCGATGCGACCGGTGCGAAGCTGGGCGAGACCATTCGATTCTCCCCCGCCTCCGACCTGGGCAAGGTACTGGCGGCCTACAAGTCGTCCCCGCTGCAACCGTTGGACCGCCTGCCCGACCTGCCCTACGTCTTTGCCCTCGCTTCCCACATCGACTACAGCGACCAGATAGCGACGATGAGCAAGGCGTTCTCCGACATGTTCTTGCACACGCCCGAAGGCGAGACGCTCGTGCCGGCCGATGTCCTCAAGAAATCCGAGGAAATGGGCAAACAGTTCTACGAGCAGGTCTCGGACGTCCAGTTCGTCTTCGGCGGCGCCCCCGAAGGAGCCGGCGCGATGGGCGTTGCGGTGGTTCTTACGTGCGACGACGCCGAGAAACTGCGATCACTGATGGCCGAGCACATGAAGCTGCAGCAGACCATCATGGAGGCCGCCTTCCCCGATGCTGAAGGCAAGACCGTGTGGTCCTTCACCCACACCAAGGATGCTGCAACGGTCGATGGTGTTTCGGTCGACCGTATCGACATCCCCCTGCCGGGCATGGACGCGGGCGAACCCGAGGTCCGCCAGCAGATCGAGGCCCTGTTCGGCGGCGAGCTTAGCATGTTCGTCGCTGCCGCCAATGACAAGACGCTGGTGATGACGCTCGGCGGTGGCGAGGCGATGATGGGCCAGGCGCTGAAGGTCGCCGCCGGCGGCGGGACAATCGGGTCGAGCAAGGCCGTCGCTGCGGCGCTGGCCGACGTGCCGACCGACGCGATGTTCGTGGGCGTGTTCAGCCTCAAGAACTTCGGCGCCTTCGTGCAAACGGCGATGGCCGAACTGGACGTGCCCGACGCGGACCAGTTCCCGCTGAAGTACATGCAGTCCGACACGCCCGTCGTGCTGTTCGCCCAGACCGACCAGGCCGCCCTGGATATCAACCTCGTCGTGCCGATCGAGGTCATTCAGGACGCCGTCGCCTCAGTTAAGCGGCTCGAAGAGGAACACGAGGGCGAGTTTGACGGCGGGGCCGGCGACGGCCCGTTCGAAGGCGGCGACAACGAGATGCCGCCCGACGACACGGGCTTCTAGCCGTCGCGGGTTCTGACAACAATCGGCTGTCGGCGGACAATCCCGTCGGCAGCCGATTTCTTGTTTGGGCTCATCGTGGGGAAGCTACTTCAACTCGTCCCGCAATGTCTTGAGAAACCCCTCCAGCACGCGCGGCGGAATGCTTCCGAGCGCCTCCTCGCTCGCCTGGCCGGACAGGAACGCCCCCACCGCTTCCTGCGCCAATAGCCGAAAACGCCGCAGTTGCTGCACGTGCGCCCCGGCCCGGTCGAGCTTGCCGTCGGCCATATCGCGGCAGTAATTGACGACGAAATGGTGCAGGTCCTCGGGGCCGAGGTCCTCGCGATGCTCCAGCGGCAAGGCCTCCTCCCCGCCGGAATCGGCCAGCAGGTCACGCTCCTGGGCGATCAACTGCTGCACCTGCTCCGCCCGGAGGCGCTCCTGCTCATCGTCGAGCGGGGCAAGGGCGAAGGTATCGTCGGCGGCGTCGGCCTCGGCCGGCGCGCGGGGGATGTCGTTGCTCTGCCCGCAGTAGGGACACTTGCCGCGCTTGCCGCCGGCGGCGTCGGGCGCTTCGATCGTCCTGCCGCACGCGCCGCATTCGAAGTTGATGGTCATCGCTACTCTCCCATGGCCTTGACGACAAGCCTCTTGGGCCGCTGACCGTCAAACTCGGCGTAGAACACCTGCTGCCACGGGCCCAGGTCCAGCCGGCCTTTTGTGATCGGCAGGACGACCTGATGGTGCACCAGCAGGCTCTTGAGGTGCGCGTCGCCGTTGGTCTCGCCGGTTTCGTGGTGGCGGTAGTCGCTGCGGAACGGCGCCAGCGCCTCCAGCCATTCGTCCACGTCACCCAACAGCCCGTCCTCCGCGTCGTTGACGAACACGCCGGCTGTGATGTGCATCGCCGAAACCAGCACCATCCCCTCGGCCACGCCGCTGCGAGCGACAACATCCTCGACCTCGTCGGTGATGTTGATGTACTCGCGCTGGCGCCGGGTATTAAACGTCAGATAGTGTGTCAGAGATTTCATACGGCCCGCTCGGCCCCTTTGCGGCGACGGGGCATGCGTCTATGATAGCATCCCCTCGGGCGGCGGCAACTGTCGCCTGAGACCGAAACAATGCGAGACCTCCGCGAGATAATCAGCCGCCAACTGCTGCCCCGCGTCACCCGGCCCAGCCAATATATCGGCCTGGAAACCAACGCGCGCTGCAACGACCCCGCCGCCGCCGAGGTGACCGTCGCACTGGCGTTTCCCGACGCCTACACCATCGGCATCAGCCATCTGGGCAGCCAGATTCTCTATCACCTGCTCAACGACCTGCCCGGCGTGGCCTGCGACCGCACCTACTGCCCCCTGCCCGACGCCGAAGACATCATGCGGCACGAGCGGATCCCGCTGTTCGGCTGGGAAAGTCGCCTCGCGATCGCGGATTTCGACGTGCTGGGGTTCTCGCTGTCCTACGAGATGCAGGTGACGAACGTCCTGACCATTCTCGACCTGGCCGGTATTCCCCTGCGAAGCTGCGACCGCACCGACGACGATCCGATCGTCATCGCCGGCGACACGCTGGCCGACAGCCCCGAGCCGCTGGCGGACTTCATCGACATCTTCCTGGTCGGCGACGGCGAAGCGCCCCTGTCGGAATTGGTCGAACTGGTCCGCCAGTCGAAGCGCCGGGGCGCCTCGCGCGAGGAGCTGTTGCTGGCGGCTGCGTGGCGGATTCCATCGGCCTATGTGCCGCGATTCTACCAACCCCAATACGACGACGGCCGTTTCGCCGGCCTGCAACGACTGCGCGACGACGTGCCGGAAGCGATCGATCACGCCCGCCTGCCGGGCCTGGACCACTCTCCGGCGATCACGCGCCCGCTGGTCCCGCTGGCCGAGGCCGTTCACGAGCGCGTCGTGATCGAGATCATGCGAGGCTGCCCCAACGCGTGCCGGTTCTGCCAGGCCGGCTTCACGCGCCTGCCCGTTCGCATCCGATCGGTCGACGAGATCGTCCGCATCGCCCGCGAGTCCGTCGCCGCAACCGGTTTCCGCGAGATCTCGCTGCTGAGCTTGTCCACCAGCGACTACCCGCACCTGGACGAGCTGATCGACCGGCTCACCGCCGAGTTCGCCTCCCAGCACGTGTCGATCTCGCTGCCGTCGCTTCGGGTGGACAGCCAACTGCAACAACTGCCCAAGCTCACCAGCACCGTCCGCAAGGGCGGGCTGACCATCGCCGCCGAGGCGGGCAGTGAACGGCTGCGGCGGGCGATCGGCAAGGGCATCACCGAGGCCGACATGCTCGCCGGCGTGCGAGCGGCCTACGAGGCGGGCTGGCGGCGGGTGAAGGTATACTTCATGGCCGGCCTTCCGGGGGAGACGGATGAGGACATCGAGGCGATTTTCGACCTGTGCCTGCGCCTCTCCGATACGCGTCGCGATGTGGACGGCCAGCGCGGGGCGATCTCGGCGAGCGTGTCATGGTTTGTCCCCAAGCCCCACACGCCGATGCAATGGTCGCCCATGCGCGATGCGGATTACTTCTGGTCGGTGCGGACCCGCCTGCGCGACCGGGCCCGGCGCTCGCCGGTGCAGTTCAAGTTTCACCGGATCGAACAAAGCCTCCTCGAAGCCACGCTCTGTCGCGGAGACCGGCGCATGGGCGATGTCATCGAAGCCGCCTGGCGCAACGGCGCCCGCCTGGACGGCTGGACCGAACATTTCAACAACGACGCGTGGATGACAGCCTTCGCCCAAGCCGACCTCGACCCAGCCGACTACCGCCGCGAGATCTCCACCAACGCCCCCACGCCCTGGTCCCACATCCACTGCCCGCGACGCTGCGATTTCCTCCTGGCTGAGTATGAACGCATGCAGCAAGCCTTGACCGACTGACGCGAACTAATACGGAGACACCCTATTTCTTCGCCGCGGCTGGAAATCAGTATGGTGTCACTGTACTTCCGCCGCGGGCTAGTCCCACACGATCTGGGCGGCGTCGAAGACCGGGCCGTCAGCGCAGCAGAGCTTGTAGGCCCAGCCCTGGGCGCTGTCGTCGCGGAGCTTGCACACGCACGATTGGCACGTCCCCATCCCGCACGCCATGTACCGCTCGAGCGAGAGCTGACACTCCGCCCCGGCCGCCAGCGACATCAACGCCACCGCCTCCATCATCGCCTCGGGGCCGCACGAGTAAACGACGACATTTTCAGCACTTACAGCCGACCCATCCAGCCATTTGCCGAACGCCTCGCCAACCACGCCCGCCATCCCCAGCGACCCGTCGTCGGTGGCGATGGCCGTCTCGACACCGTAGGCCGCCAACTCGGCTGCGCAGTGGCTGGGCGCGCCGTCGGTGCGAACGTCCGCGTTCGGCAGCAGCCGCAGCGGCAACCGGTCGGCCGAGCGGGCCCCGATGAAGGCCACCGTCTCCTTGCCGGCCGTCGCCAACTGCTCCGCCAGATACAGCAGCGGCGGAATGCCCACGCCCCCGCCGACCAGCGCAGCGGCCGGCTTGTCGCGGCGGATCACAAAGCTGTTGCCCAGCGGCCCAAGGACGCTGAGCGATTGTCCCGCGTTCACGCCCGCCAGCCACCGCGTGCCGACGCCCTTGACGCAGTAGACGATATCCAACTCACTCGCCCCGCCCGCGTGCTCGCGCCGACCCGCAATGCTGAACGGCCGCCGTAGCAACGGCTGGCTGTCGAGCAACTCAGCCTGGGTGAACTGCGGCGTTTGCCCGTCGCGCCACTCAATCGCCCGCCCTGCCTCCGGCGGTGTGGGCGGGCGACACATCAACTGAATAAACTGCCCCGGCGCTGTCGGTGGAAAGTGGGCCACATCCAGAATCAGCCGGCCGTGATCGTCGCAGACGACCTCATTCGCCAGCACCTCGGCCAGATAGCTCCCCCGCTTCTTGACGCTGGGCTCACTCATGGCCGTCATCCTAACCCACGCGCCGCCCCCGTGCCAGCCCGCCGACCGTTCCGCAGGTGACAACAACGGAGAGCGGGATTAGGGGATTGATGGGATTAGAGGATTGGTTTTTTCCTCTGTTCCAGGTTTCCGGCCCCGACTCCACCGGGCCCATTCGCCGGGAAAGAACAAGCATTAAGAACAATCCTCTAATCTCACCAATCCTCTAATCCCGCTCTCGCTTCTTCATCCCCCGGCTCCCGGTTCGCTGTCGCGTTGACAGTGCAGCGCGCGGGGCATACCATCGCCGGCGGCGGGAGGGTTGGGCTTTTGGATGCCGGCATGCGAGAACGAGACCTCATTGAATGGATTCGCAGCCAGGGCTGCGGGGCGATCCCCGACCGCTGGGTCGGGCCCGGCGACGACTGCGCGATCGTCACCGTCGGCGAGCATCGGGTCCTGATCACGACCGACCAGGTCGTCGACGGCGTGCACGTTCGCGTGGACCGCAGCGGGCCCCGGGCGGCTGGGCGAAAGGCGCTGGCCCGCAATCTCTCGGACGTCGCAGCGATGGCGGCCCAGCCGCTCTGCGCGACGGCTACCGTCTCGCTGCCAAAGACATTCGGCGACGCCGACGCCCAGGCGATCTGCGAGGGCCTATGGGATATCGGTGCACAGTTCAACTGCCCACTGGTCGGCGGCGACGTGGCTGTCGCCGACGGCCCGCTGGTGGTCTCCGTGACGGTGCTGGCCCGCCCCGACGGGATCGAGCCGGTCCTGCGATCCGGCGCCCAACCCGGCGACGCCCTGTGCGTGACGGGCGAGTTGGGCGGGGCGTGGAAAACGGGCCGCGACCTGACGTTCACCCCCCGCATCGCCGCCGCCCGCGCGCTGGCCCAAAGCTGCGACCTCCACGCCATGATCGATCTATCCGACGGGCTGGCGACGGACCTGCGACATCTGTGCGCAGCGGCGGGCGTTGGGGCCGAGGTGACGGCTGAGGCGATCCCTGTCCACACCGATGCAGGCGGGCTGGCCGAGGCCCTCGGCGACGGCGAGGACTACGAACTGCTCTTCGCGCTGCCGGGGGATCAGGCCGACCGGCTGACCGCCGACCAGCCGTTGGATGTTCACATCAGCCGCATCGGGGATATCGTCGCCGGCGACGAGGTCGTCCTGATCGGCCCCGACGGCCGCCGCGTGATGCCGCAGGCCGGCTGGGAGCACACCACGTGACCGGCGATCGCCCGCCCACCGAGGTCTTCGGCACCGCCAGCGTCGCCCAGACGGTCGATCTGGCCCGCGGGCTGGCCGAGCGATTCGATGTCGGCGACTGCATCGCGCTGGTGGGCGAGCTGGGGGCGGGCAAGACGGTGTTCGTTCGCGGGCTGGCGGCGGGGCTGGGGCTGGCCGACGAGCGGCTGGTCTCCAGCCCGACATTCGTGCTCGTGCAGGAAAACCCCGGCCGCATGCCGATCTTCCACGTGGACCTCTACCGCACCACCGCCGGCGACGCCGACCTCGCCGAGTTGGCGCTGGACGAGATGCTCAGCGAAGGCGTGGTCCTGATCGAATGGGCTGACAAGGCCTCCGCCCTGCCGCGGCCCTACTGGCGAATCGCCATCGAGGCCGTCGGCGTTCGCAGCCGACGGATCGAGCTGGAGCGGATCGTATGAGCGCCCCGGGCCAACGCGCTCGGCGCGCAGCCTGCTGGGCGCTGGTGGCGCTGGTGACGGCGGTCGGGTGCGACGATCTGACGCATCGCAGCCTGTCCCCTCCTTCGGCCTCGGCGACGACGCAACCGACGACGCGATCGGCCAATCCATCTCCGCCGCCCCTGCCGGCTGAGGACCTGCCCCCCCTGGCCGAGCGGACCTTCCCCACGGCCCGGGCGGCGGCGCTGGCGGCGATGCTGGACCCCAAGGCCGCCTACGGCCCGGCGTGGAACGACGTCGACCGCGCCGCCACCGACACGATGCTGGCCCGGGCCATCTGCCTTCGAAGCGACCTGAACTTCGACGCCAGCGACGAGTTGCTGTTCGACATCGGTCGGTGGGTCCGCATCGGCGGCGGCGTCGGGACGGTCAACGACACGGCCGGCAACATCGCCTGGGCGATCGTTCAGCCGCTGCCCGACGGCACGTGGCGCGTGGCGCATCGTGGGTTCGGCGATCTGCCCGAGCCGCTGACATGGACGACGGGCGGCTGGTGCGACCTGAAGCTCGTCCGCAACGTCGCCGACAGCGCCGCGGTGGTGGTCCTTCAGCGGTTCGACGGGCGGCGGTACCGCACCCTGTGGGGGCTGCGGGTGATCGGCCTGGGCGAGGGATACCGGACGATGACGCCCGTGGCGATCCCCCCCGAGATCGTCCTGCGGATCGTCCACGACCTGGCCCCAAGCCCGCCGACGTCGGCGAAGGTGGCGCGCGGGGCCGCCTTCCAGGGCGACCTCGATGACGACGGGCGCGACGAACTGCTGGTGCAACTGGACCGTGTCGTGATCGGCCGGCGACGGCTGGACCTCGCCAAAGACAACTCGCCGGGCAACCTCTACCTCTACACGCGGCGCGACGGCGCGTGGGAGCACGTGCTGCGCGCGACCAACCGCGGGCCACTCCGCATGCCCCTTGCGGTCGACGCGGCCGGCCTCATCTCGCTGGAAACACAACTCGCCCGCCGGGCCAGCCTGGTGACGCTGACGTGGTATCACATCCGCGAGGGGACCATCGTCGAAACCGGCACGCGCCGCCGGTACGAATGATCCGCCCCCGTAATGGCCGATGATATATTGAAACCTCCCCCACCCGGACGATAGACTGCCCCGCTATGCCCCCTACAAAACGACCAGACGGCCGACGGGCCAACGAGTTGCGACCGGTGCGAATCCGCCTGGGCTTTGTGAGGTCCGCCGACGGGTCGTGCCTGATCGAAACCGGCCGGACGCGCGTGATCTGCACAGCCAGCATCGACGAGGGCGTGCCCCGCTGGCGCGCGGGCCGAGGCGTCGGCTGGGTGACGGCCGAGTACGGCATGCTGCCGGCGTCGACGGGGCAACGAAAGCGCCGCCCATCGATCAAGCCCGACGGCCGCGGCGTCGAGATCCAGCGCCTCATCGGGCGCGTGCTCCGCAGCGTGGTGCGATTCGAGGCGATGGGCGAGCGAACGATCACACTGGACTGCGACGTCCTGGAGGCCGATGGCGGCACGCGGACAGCGGCCATCACCGGCGCCTACGTAGCGCTGGCCCACGCGGTCGGCCGGGGGCAGCGGGGTGGACAGTTCGGCCGGGGCGTTTTGAGCGGCGCGGTGGCGGCCGTGTCGGCGGGCATCGTCGCCGGCCGGGCCGTGCTGGACCTCAACTACGCCGAGGACGTCGGCGCCGAGGTGGACTTCAACGTGGCCATGACCAACGGCAAACGCTTTGTAGAGGTCCAGGGCGCCGCCGAGGGCGCGCCGTTCAGCGAGGAGCAGCTTCAGCAGATGCTGCGGCTGGCCCGGGGCGGGATCACCAAACTGCTGGCCGCCCAGCGCAGGGCCCTGGGCACAAGGAGCGCACGATGAACGGACTCAGGCGACACATCCTGGTGGGGGCGATCTTGGCCGCGGCCGCCGGCGCGGTGGGCTGTGGGCCCGATGGCGAGCCGCACTACACGATCCTGCTGGCGGTGATCTCCGAGCCGGACACGCACGTGCAGATCGCCAAGAAATTCAAGGCCTACACCGAAGAGCAAACCGGCTGGCAGGATGTGTATATCGTCCATGAGCATGGGATCAGCAGGATGTACCGGGGCCAGTACGTCACCCGCAGCCAGGCGGAGGGCCACCTCAAACGGTCCCACAACGTCAAGGCCTCCGACGGCATGAGCCTGTTCCCCGGCGCGACGATCATGAACCTGCCGGGCAAGCAGATCGGCCGGCCGGAATATGACCTCTCGCGCACGACGCGCACCTGGACCGTCGTGGTCGCCCACTTTTTTAACGTACCGAAGGCCCGCTATGTCGGCCGCGAGAAATTCGCCGCCGACTACTGCCAGCAACTCCGCGACCGGGGCTATCAGGCCTACTACCAGCACGGCCCGGCCAAGTCGGTCGTGACGATCGGCGACTTCGCTGAGTCGGCCTACAAGATGGCGATCTCTCCCGGCGGGGCCGCGACGCCCTATATCACCGATCCAGCCCTGGAGAAACTCCTCCGCGCTTTTCCCGATCTCGCCGTCAACGGCCGCAAGGAATTCCACCACATCTACAACCCCGTCTCCGGCAAACGCGAAAAGGTCGCCACCTCCACCCACATCATGAAGATTCCCCATAAGTACGGAGTCGCCGGCGATGAAGTCGATCCTGTTGGCAACTGGTAACCCCGGTAAGTGTCGGGAAATCCGCCGCGTGCTGGGCGATCTGCCCGTGAAGATCGTCACCCTTGCCGACGCGGGGCCGATCGACGAGCCGGTCGAGGACGGCGAGACCTTCGCCGATAACGCCCGCGCCAAGGCGACGTATTATGCAGCCGCGGCAGGGATGTGGGCGCTGGCCGATGATTCGGGCCTGGCCGTCGACGCGCTCGACGGGGCCCCCGGCGTTCGCAGCGCGCGGTTCGCCGCCGACCGCTGCGCGCCCGACGCCGATCGCAATACGATCGACGCCGCCAACAACGCGCGCCTGCTGGAAGACCTGCGCGACGTGCCCGACGAACTGCGCACCGCGCGGTTCGTGTGCTGCCTTGCCCTGGCCGATCACACGAACATTCTGGCCGAGGTCTGCGGTGTCATCGAGGGCCGTATCGGCCACGAGCCGCACGGGACGAACGGGTTCGGCTACGACCCCCTGTTTTTCGTGCCCGAGCTGGGCTGCACGACGGCCGACCTGCCCCCCGACCGGAAGAACGCCATCAGCCATCGCGGCCAGGCCGTCCGGCAGTTCAAGGCGATTCTGGCGGACCTGCTGGCGACGGCTCCCTAGCCGGACGCCGCAGAAGACCCACGCCCAGGAAAATCCCCGCGACGATCGCAAACAGCACCGCGGCCGTATACCAACGGACCGACGGGCCCTGGACATATTCGCCGACCCGCGTCAGACGGTACATCACGGGCTCTTCGTTCCACACGCACGCCAGTTGGCGGCGCGTGGCGGCCAGGATCGACTGGAAGGGATTGACGCGGACCAGCCAGGCCACGGCGAGCCGGCGAGGCCGGCCTTGCAGCGACGCGATCAGCCCGTTGGACCAGAACGGCGCCGCCAGAGCCGCCATCACGACCGTCGACCAGGCGATCGCGATCGCGCACCGCCCGGCGTCGCTTCGGCCCGCTCGCACGACGGCGACGGCCGCGGTCGCCAGAGCCGCCAGAATGCAGTAGACCTTCAGCGCCGCCCACAGCGTCATCGGTCCGGGCGCCAGCCACAGCACCGCCAGCGCCACGCCCGACCCGTCGGCCACGATCCCGCCGCGACACAGCGCGTCGAACCATCCGCGTCCACCGGCCGCCAGGACCGGGGCGGCCAGGGCTACCCAAACCGCCGCGACGGCCAGCATCGCCAGCGTGGCGTTCCGCTGCGAGGCCCCGCCCGCTCGTCCGGCGATGTACGCGCCCAGTTCCACCACGACCGTAGCTGCGCCGGCGGCGACGACCGGCCACCAGCGGCGCCACCAGCCCATGCGAACGTTAGCGGACCCAGCAGCGCCGGATGGGACCGAAGCGATCATGGGGAATCGGACCCCTCGTCGCCGTCGGCGTCGACGTCAGCGGGCCTATCGGGCCAGGTGGATCCGTCGGGCTGTTTGGGCGGCGGAGGAAAATCCACCAGGGCCTGACGGATGTGCAAGGCGTATTCCGTCCACAGCGACTCGAGGCGTTTGAGCTCCTGGATCTCCCGCTCGATCTGCTCGAGCGTGCGCTGCGCGTCGCCGTGGGGATCGCCGAACAGGCCGTCCGCCTCGGCCAGATCGCGTCGCAGCTCGGCCAGCCGCACGCGCGCCCGGGCAGCCGTGCGCGGCAGGACGGGCTCGGCCAGCCCCGCGCGGGCTTCCAGGATGTCCCACACGCCCGCCATGCGGAGTTCGTCGTAGACGCGCTGCGTGTGATAGCCCATCGTTCGCATCGTCGAACGGATGACGACTTGGCCGCGGGCGTGGCGCTCCAGATAGCGCTGGGCCCAGGCATCCAGCTGCACCAGCGCGATCGGCTCGCCGTCGGCCGTCAGCCGGCCGTGGCGGTCGACGGGGACGATCGCCCGGGCATAGTCGGCGTTTTCGCCGCCGGGCGTGGGGGTGATGACCACGGTCACGGCCGTGCCGACCGGCGGGATCGCATCGGTCGCGGCTGTGAACAGCAGCTCGTGGTTGTCGTCGGTGCTCTCAAAGGGCACGTCGATGACGGAGGAGGCGAAGTTCGATACCGAAATCAGCTCGCCGCTGCTGTCGGCCCAGTAGGCCCCGTGAGGCAACAGCGCCGAGCCGACGAAGATCCACTCGCCCACCGGCGGCGCCTGGTCGTCCTGGAGGGGGCGGATCCACCGCCCGGCGGGGACGGACTGCTTGGCCCCGGCGGCGTCGGTCCAGTGCAGGTCGATCTTCAACCCCGCCCCGCGCGGGGGGATGGCCCGGCCGATGTCGTCGATCTGCACCCACCGGGCTGGCTGGCCCGGGGCCAGGCCCAGCGCCAGCAAGGCTGCGTGGATATCGGAGCCCCGGGCCCGGGTGTGCAGGATGCTCTCGTGCTCTTTGGTGCCGACGTGACACATCAGCAGCTCCAGCAGGCCCTGCTGCAGGCACACGCGAGCGTCGATGACGATGCGGCGGTTCGCCAGATCCAACTGCACGTGGGGCAGCTTGATGACCTCGTCGTCGGCGGGCTGGGTGGCAGGCGCAGCTGTGGGGGCGTCCTGGGCCCCCTCAGCGGTCGGCTCGTCGGCCTGGACCGGTGTGGCGGGCCCAGCAGCGGCGATCAGGACGACGGTTGTCAGGGCGGCCGCAGCGGCCAATGACATGGCAAGGATCCGGTTCATGGTGTTCTCCCACCAGGGGCGAAGGCCCGGGCAAAGCCATTATACAAACGGGCCGCATCCACGGTAAGGACGCGGCCCGTTGGATCAAAGGATGTCAGACGATCAATAGCCGGCTTCTTCCTCACGCTCGCGCTGGATGATGATCTCGGGCTTGACGAGGATCAGCAGCGTTCGCTCGTCTCGGACCGTGCCGCGTGCGGTGAAGAAACGGTTCAGGATGGGAATCTTACTGAGCACGGGCGGCCCGACCTCGCGTTCGACCTGGCCGGCGAGCTTCTGCCCGCCCAGCAGCAACGTGCCGCGGTCGGGAACGGTGACGGTGGTGGACAGGTCCTGCAGGGCCACTTCCGGCAGCTCGATGGTGGCGACGGTCCCCACGTTCAGGCCGCTACCGACGGCGAACTGAATCTGCCGCGGCGCACCTTGCAGATCGGCGACCTGCGGGCGGATGGTCATGGTCACGTAGCGCCGGTCGGCCGAGACGGTGGCCTCCACGTCCAGCACGCTGCCGGTTGGGATGTAGCCGATGATGGGCTTCAGGGCGGCCGACCCCTCAGCCACCAGCGGTTCCCAGCCCTTGATGTAGGCCGTTTGGGTGCCGACGGTGACGTAGGACCGCTGCCCGTTGTAGAGCGTCAGCCTCGGGGCGGTCAGGATGCGAGTGGTCTCACTGCCCTGGGTGGCCTCGATGATAAACGACACCTCGATGTCATCCAGGAACGCACCGGCGATGTTTAAGGCGGTCGGCACGCCGGTGGTCCCACTGCCGAAGTCGCCGGCGACGCCCGTTCCGATGGTGACGAAGGCCAACTTGTTGCCGCTCTCGACGGCGATCGGGCTGAAGCGGTTGCTCCAGGCGTCCTGGCGCCCGGCGCGGCGCTCAATGCCCAGGCCGGTCTTCGGATCGTTGCGGGCGTAACCAACAAACCAATCGGCGTCCTGGCTCGGCGAAATAGCCCAGAGGGGGGGTGGGGTGACCGGGGCGCCCCCGGCGTCAAGCAGTCTCATCGTGCCCGACTGGCTGGAGCCGACGTTCAGAAGAATATCCATGTCGACGCCGACGCGCTCGAGGAAGCCGGTGGTGACCTCGATGAAGCGGGCCTCGATGGAGATTTCCACCGCACGGGAGGCGCGGAAATCGTCCAGCAGCTTGATGATCTTTCGATGGTTCTCGGGGGTCTGCTTGATCGTCAACTGGCCCAGATGCTGGGTCAGTTCGGCGCCCGTATTCCACGACTCGGGGTCGATGCTGGTCTTGATGACCTCGATCAACTGCTCGAGCATTTCCCGGCGCGTCGGCTCTGGGATATCCTCCTCGTCCTCGTCGGTGATGAACCCGCCGCCGCCTTCCTCGCCGGCGGTCGCCAGGACCTCGGCGACATCCAGTCGCGGGCCTGCAAAATCCGGCACGCGAAAGATCAGGTCCTGGACGTCGTACAGACGCGTGATCATGTTCTCCGGGTCGCGCAGATCATCGAGCGACGAGATCGTGATCACGCCGTTCTGGACGGCGTACCAGACGGGGTTGGGATCACTGAGCTTCTTGAGCACAACGCGCAGGGCCTGTTCGAGCGTGGGGTTGCCCAGGTACAGCCCCACCGGCGTTCGCCGGTCAAGCCCCATCGCGGCCAGCGCATTCCATCGCACGTCGATGTCGGCGTCGGGCAGATAGTCGCGCAGGTAGCGGATGAAGTCTTCCAGCGCGATATCATCGAATTCCATTTTCCCGATCTTGCGCTGCAGGATCAGGTGGGCTCGACGATCCTCTTCCGAGGCGAACTCGCGCGTCCGCCCGAACGCCTGACGGCGGCGATAGGACAGTTCCCTCCAGTTGGGCCCGAACGTCAGAAGCTCTTCCCAGGGGATCTCCGACGATTGAACGGACAGGAGGCTCCTGCGCTGTTCAAGTGAGATTGTCTCGATCACGCCTTTCTGCCTGGTCAGCAGCACCAGTTCACGAAGCAGGTCCCTTTGCCCGACGGCGAAGGTGTGCCGGGGCTGGAGCTTGATGATTTCATCCACGATCTCCAGCGCCTGGTCGTAGCGGCGCTGGGCGAGCAGGTCCCCGGCCCGGTCCTGAAGCGTGTCGACCTTCTGCCGGCGGCGGCGTTCCATTTCTTTCTTTCGCTTCTCCTCGGCCTCTTTCAGCTCCTTGCCCTTTTTTTCAGCCTGCTCAATCTCCCACGTCCGGTGATGGGCGTTGATCATCCTCAGGCGATTTTGCGCTTCGGCAAGCTTCTGGCGGTAACCCTCGGGCGGCAGGAGGTGCTTGCGTTTCTCAAGGATGTCCATGGCCGCAGCGACGGCTTCACGAGCAGCCTGGAAGTCGGCTGCCGTGTTGGCGGATACGTCGCGCTCGAGGGCGCGCTTCATGGCGAGATTGAAAACCACGCGGGCCTCCTGGGCGGCGAGCCGGCGCTTCAGCTCCAGCCGCGTCAGCGTGCTTTCGTCCTGGCCGCTCGACGCGGTGTCGTCGACGGGGCCGTCCACAGAGCCGGCGCCACTGACGACGTCGGCGGTTTCCAGGTCTTCGGCGGTAACGGCGGCGGCCATGAAGGTCGCATCGGCCAGCAGACCGGAGAACTCCGGCTCAGCATCGAGCTGGTCCGTCGTCGAGTCTGCGTGCAGATCGGCAGGCGAATCGACCGGAGCATCACCTTCATCATCACTATCGGCGTCGATGACTTCATCACCACTGTCGGCGTCGACGACTTCATCGCCACTGTCGGCGTCGGCGACAACATCGCTCGCCGGCGCGGCAGGCAGGTCGGCAGGCGGATCGGAGAACTTCGGCAGCAGCGTGCCGCCCTCGGGAATGGTGACGGTGGTGGGCAGGTCCCCCAGGGCCACGTCCGGCAGCTCGATGGTGGCGACGGTACCCACGTGCAGATCCGCAGGCGGATCGGTCGGCAAGTCGGCGGCGCCATCGCTCGCCGAGTCGGCAGGCGGGTCGGTCGCGGCGTCGATCGTAACGTCGGCCGCAGCGTCGGCGATCAGATCGGCCGGCCGGTCGGCGTCGACGGCGAGCGTCTCAAGATCGGTGGCGTCTGTGGCGTCGTCAACGGCCGAAGCGGCCACGGCCGACGTCTCATCTGTCGGGTCAGGCAGATCAAACACGGGCAGCGCGTCGGAGGTCTCCTCAGCCAGTGGAGTCTCGGTCTTTTCGGCCCCCGCATCGGCGGGTTGATCGGTCGGCTCGTCGACGGGAGGATTGACCGGCCCATCGGGGGTGACGACCACCGGGGCAGCGTGCGTCTCGTCGGTCGCTTCGTCGGCCAGGATGGTCACCGTCTCGGAGGTGTGCCGGCTGGTACCGAGCAGCTTCCCGACCTCCGCCAACTGATCGCGAGCTGTCTGACGCCCATCGGGCTGGAGGAACTCGCAGGCGGCAGCCTGAGCATAGCATGCCTTCGCCCGGGCCAGATCACCCTCGGCAACGGCCTGCTTGCCATCGGCCAGCAACTGGCGAGCGGCATCCTGACGCTGCTGAGCGGCATCGGCCCATTTGAGATAACGGTCCAGCATCACAACGTCGTCATCAGACAACGACGCCCGATCCACCGTCGCAAGCAGGGACTTGGCCTGAGCAAACTGGAACTGACTGTACAGGCCCAATGCCTTGTTCAGCAGAACGGCCGAGGAGGGAGAAGATTCTTCCCCAGCGCCAGCCAAAGGCCCAAGGAGACTGACGATCCCGATTAATGCGATTAATACTGCTTTGGAGATCCTACGTCGAGCCACCACAGCTTGATTCCTTTCTTACAGACAGAACTTGCGGCCTGAACCGTCCTGTCGCTGGCTTTCCGTGCACATTAGTGGTGCCGGATTGCGTTTTATCAGTCACAGAGCGACTGTAGTCTTCTCTTCTTTCGGAGATTTGTGTACTTCTCGGCCAGTTTTTTTCCACCCTAAACTCGGGATTCACAATAATAATTCCGCGATTACCCCAAAGACTTCCCCCCCAATGGCCCGGGTCTGCGCCCGGGCGCCCGCCGAAACCAGCGAGATTACTTGCGTTGCTTCAGTTTTGCCAGATCGAGCTGCACCAGGCGGATTTGCAGTTTCCCCTGGCTGTCCAGCAGAATTACGGCGGTCGTGGACCGCAGGAAATTTTTCACAAGCACTTGGCGTCCGCCCCCCAAGGCAACGACCAATTTGCCGGTGCGGAAGTCGACGGACATCGGCTCGCTTCGCCCGGTGATGGGGTTGGTGACGTCCTTGGTAATCTCCGCGCCGATGGGCTCACCGAGCTCGGTGCGGAATTGCTCCTGGACGGTCTTGCCCATGGCGTCGGTGAAGACTTCCACGCGGACGAACCCCTGGGAGCTAGCGCTTCGCATGAAGAACTCCGTCACTGGGGCAGCCGCCGCCGAGTCCGACCACGGGCTCCAGCCGCTGAAGGCCAATGGCGTGGCGGCGTCCTGGCGGTGGGCGTCATCCACGTCGACGGCCGAGGCCAGAAGCGGATTGACCAGCACCAGCCGATAGCGATAGGCGTAGGGGCGCTCGACCATGAGCTCATCTTCGTGGGCCCACAGCAGCGTGTCGGTCTGCTCCGGCAGAGGCCGGGCCAGGCGCTTGGCCCAATCGACCCATGTGGTCGAGGCGGGGTTGTAGACCTGCCAATAGCCGGGGCGAAGGATCCCATCCTGCAGCTTGTCGCGCAGCGTGGCGATGGCGGTGGCGATTTCGCCGCCGTTGTCTCCGGTGAAGGCCGGCAGCTCCAGCGTCTTGGCCGGGACAGTTCTGGCCTCTCCGATGAGCCACTTTCCGTCGGGGCCCAGGTAGCGGCTTTCGAGTTCGACGGCCACGACGACGACACGCGTCGAGGTGGCGGCTTTCTTGAGCATCGTCTCCCATGCAGCTGTCAGCTTCTCCCAGGGATACTGAGCCCACAGGTGGGCGACGATAACGGGCTCGGGACGGTCTTCGTCATCGCCCGGGCGGCGTGTCAGCGATCTGACAACTACCAGATCCGGCTTGGGAGGGGAGGGCATTTCGTCCTGCAGTTTCTGAAGCGTTATGTAGGTCCCCCGTGCGAACTCCCGCCGCGCAACCGGGGCGGGCGGCTGAGACCAGGCCACCACGTTCTGGAGGTCCACGCCGAAGGGATCGGTGCGGGCCGCCTGGATATCCGCGAGATAATTCCTTGGCCGGCCAATCCTTACAGGCTCTTCCTTAGCCTTTTCATCAACGGCTTCGGCGGCTTGGCCTATGGCGCCGTCGACGTCGGACGGGGCGATGGTAAGCCGCTTTGGGGGTTGGCCTCCGTAGACCTTGATCTTTCGAGGCGAGGCGATCCCCCAGTGCACAACTCCGTAAATCACCAGCAGCGTGCACAGCGCAAGGACAGCCTTTTCAACGTGCTGTTCGACGATGTTGATCTTCGTGCCCTGAGGCATTGGCCCGTTTCCTCGGTTCGCCGACGGCGGGGCTAGCCGGCCGCCGCGAGCGTCCTATTTCAGTCGTTCCTTGTCCTCGTCGCGCAGCGCGACCGTCGGCAGCGTCCGCAGCACCGACACCGGCATCAGCGGGGGCCGGTCGGCCGACCAGGCCTTGGC
>DRGC01000036.1 GCA_011050235.1 Phycisphaerae bacterium
TTCTCGGCGTCCGCTACGCGACGTGCCGCCTCTTTGGCACGCTTGCGGAAAATCTTGCTGATCGTTGAGGGATGATCGTGCGACCGACGAGCATCAGACGCGTCGGGTCGATAGTCGTGACAATATCGCCTACGCCTGGACATCGGGGGCTCCCAGAGAGTTTAACCGGCGGTCTAACTGCGCCGCTTCGGCAAAGCTTCGACAGCCACACGCCGCCGCCAGTTGACCGGCTTCACTGCACGTCAGCCATATCGCCGACCACTTGGCATGGTTGATGTACAGAAGTGGAAGGCCTTTAAGAGCGATGCTCAGTACCACCGCGACGTCCTCTTCTGATACGCCCGTGCCGATGCCATTCGCAAGGGCGTCCAAGATGTTGTCGGTGAAAGCTTCAACAGGATTAGTTGCCATCGGGCTCCCCTTGTAGTGAGTCCGGCTTGACATACGGCGTGTGATCCGCCTCGACGTTTCCACAGTCCAGGGCCGGTGCCACCGGGGTGCCAACGCCGACGACGTCGTCAGAGGGTTCGGGTTCATCCAGCGCCGCGAGAACATGCTCGGGTCCGATCGGACCGTCACCGGATAGGTTCACAACCTTGCGGACAAAGTCCTCCTGTTGGCCGGGCTTCACGTTGATAACGACCGTCGGTGCCAACCGGTTGTCATTGCTTCGAGGGAAGATGATGTCACTGATAACCTTGATCGAAGCCGATGTCGCGCTCGTCGGCTCTGCTGCTATGGCGTTGCGATCCACTGCCAACAGGAACCGTTCAAGCCGCGTGCGGCTCTCTCCGTCCGGTCCCTCGACCTTCTCGCTGAACAGCTCATCGAAGAGGGTCTTGGCAGCCTGCGGGATGGTTTCGATGTCACTTGTCACAATGTGCCCTCACGGCCTTGAATCGCCCCGTCCTATAAGATCTGATATGTTGCATTCGCGTCCGATCCTGCCACAGAAGCCAAGGGGCACAGACGTAAATCAATAGGTTACATCGCATGGTTGTCCTCTGATCGCACACCGTCAGGAATCCTCAGACATCTTCTTACAACTCTCGGCCTCTCGGTAGACGCTCAACACGAGCCGGATGTACGACTGCGGGAATCGTGCAGCCAGGCCATCCAGAGCACGCGCAACCCTACGACGATCGAGTACAGCCCCGGGATCCGCAACGGCACGCAGAGCCGATACCCACCGCTCGGGACGCGGTGCACCGGCCGGATTGCCGCACTGCCCCGGTCTCCACCGATGCCTGTGTCCGGTTAGGAACCTGCCGGTATTCGGGTCACGATCCGCCATGAGTGCCACCACTGTGTCGCCTACTGTTCGTTTACGCCACTGACGCATGATAGTACCGAACGGCCCCGTGTCAACACCGGACCACACGAATTCTCAAATCGTAATACTGTATCAATCCGGTACGGTTTGTCCGAATGAGCTACAACTAGCGGCGACACCAGAGACAAGAGAGACAACATAAATGGCTTTCAACCAAACCTCCCCTACGAGAGCGTTACATGACAGGTTTACGACAAACAAGAAAATGTTGTCCCTGTTGTCTCTAGGGCTGTTTTTTCCGCCCTCTTCTTGGCGTCCATTCTGACGGCGGCGCAGCATCTTCGATTATTCGTAGTCCCCCGTACGCCCGAGTCTTACGGTCCAGCTTTATTGTTTTGAGGCCCGGACGTTCGGCCATCTTCCGGCCAAACCACAGATTGTTGAGCGGTTTGTCGATTCCCTCGTTCTCGCACCAGAACAGATAAGCGAGAAACACGTCCCTAGAATTCGTAGTCCAATCGCAGCTCAGGGCACAGCAGTCGTCCAGGAACATGCCCAGGATGTCGGAGTCGGTTCGATACTGCTCGGTCGCCTGGATCACCTCGTCCGGTTCCTGGAGCCCATCCTTGAACCATTGCACAGCACCCAACACGGCCCAGCGAAGGATCCCCGCCAGCTCCACTTTGAACATGGCGTCAACCTCACGACGGGGGAGCGGATCCTCGATACGAACTACGAACGGAATCAAGCGGATCCTATCCCAGATGGCCCGATCAACACCGCGGATCGTCGGTCGATGATTTGTTGCAAACCAGATCTTCACCTCCGGTTGGAACTCGAATAGTTCGCGGTACAGGAATCGTGCTTTGACTGTGTCGCCGCCGGTGATCTGTTTCACGAGCCCTTCGTTGAGCCTTGCGTTTTCCTCGGCTTCGGTGATGGTGACGAACCGCTTGCCACGTAGAGCAGCCACGTCGGAGGGAATGGTGTCCCAGCGCTGCACCATGAGCGTCTCGGCACGCAAACTACCTGCATAACCTCCCGTTACCGTTGCGATCGTTTCGAGGAACGTCGTTTTCCCGTTTCGCCCGGATCCCCACGGAATGAACATGCAGCGTTCGTCAATGTGGCCGGTCAAACTGTAGCCGATCGCCCGACGTAGGAATGTCACAAGGTGGGCATTACCACCCATGATCTTAGTGAGGAATTCCAGCCACTTCGGACAGGACGTGTTCGGGTCGTATGCCACGGGGCATTGCTTCGTCATTAGGTCGGTACGTCGATGCTCACGGAGTGCGCCGGTCCGCAGGTCCACAACGCCGTTGCGAACATTCAGGAGAGCAGTGCCTCGATCGAGCACGTTGGGTGTGATACTGATGCCCGGCTCCGACCGCGCCATCATTATCATGGCGTCGATACGCGATCGGGCTTCGCTACGGCGCGCGTGTGCATACATTCGGAGTGCCTCTTTACCCTCGAGCGCCTCGGCTTCGTCCCGAATCGATATCGCTGTGGCCTTGGCCATCCGTTCCATGACGTGCTTGTCATCTTCCGGCCACACGCCATTGTGATAGACGTGCCACCTTTTGAGAACGCAGCGGACGTCCTCACCGTGCTGCGCAACGAACCGCTCACCGTTGCCGATGTCGGTTGTGGCCCGGATAGTCCGGTCGCCCGGGGCTTCGTCGACGACGACCCCTATCGGCAGCCCTTGTATAAGCGAGACGCAGAGCTCGCGCAGCTTGGTCCCGACAGCCTCACGGTCGACGCCATAAAGATCGTGCCACCGATCCGCCTGTAGATCCCGGCTCTCCGCGTGATCCAGCTTGAGGGTAACCGTCTCCTTTTCATCGCCGCCGACACACAAGGCTATCCGTCGAGTCATTTCGCCGTTGCGGTTCTCTGCGTCCAAGTCGCGGATCGAGATTGTCTGATTCATGCCGATCTACCTCCTGCGACGTGGCTGTGTTGGAGCCGGGGTGGCGTAAAGCCCCGCGACGGCACACCTTGCCGGTACACCTCATCCAAGGTGCATGGGGCGCCGTTCAGCAGACGGGCAACCTCTGCGAGCTTAGCGCGCGCTTGCACCCTGCGGCCGCCGAATCCGATGACCGCTCTGCCCAGCTCCTCGAGCTCATCGGTGCAATCGCCATCACAGGCATCCCGGATTTTGAGACACTCATCCAGCCACTCGTCAGCATCGATCAGCAGACACGCGGCCGCCGCCTCATCGGCGCAGTCGTTCATGCTGATCCGGTCCAGGGCGTCCTCCTCGACGGCCCGGCCCAGGTAGGCGAACATCAGGCTGTGCCCTTCGTATGCGAATGCCGCCGCCGTCAGCCCTACATCGCAGGCTACAGAGTGCATCCGGGTCGGATTCAGCCAGCCGATGCAGAGGAATCTCGCCTCGATGAGCCCAACATTCCCGCAGAACGCGACCGACAACTCGGATAAACCGTGCGATTCCGAAGGCTCGCTCACAGCTTCCCCTCCCGGCACAGCCGCTCGGCAAGGTCGGCGTAATACCGCACGCGCTCCCATCGCCGGGTCCAGGTGCAGGCGATAATCGCCCCCTGGATGGACTCCAAGACGCTTGGACCATGCGATTCTGAATTTTCAGGGGGTTTTTTCGTGGCAGGGGCTTGACAATCGCTCCCGGAATCGGTTAATAGAGGGTGGATAACACTATTTTCGTTTGTGGGGCTCGTCTGGTCCGGCGAGCCCTCTCCTTTAGGCATTCCTGTCGTGTGAATCATCCGTGACAGCTCCCTCGATCCTTTGCCAATCCGCCGAAGCTACGTGCAGCCTTTGCCAATCCGCCGAAGCTACGTGCAGCCTTTGGCCGAACACGGCGAGCAGTTGGTTGATCTTGCCGATCTTGAACCGCTGGCGTCCATTCAGGAAACTGTTGATCTGTCCGACGGGGACATCCGACGCATGGGCAAGCCGCGTTTGCGTGTAGCCATGCTCAGCCATTAACCGCTTGACCTCCACGATGTAGGTATTCAAGCCGTCGTCTCGCGTTCTGTTCATAGTGTAGACCTCCAATCTGCCGAGATTGTATGCACGTTTTGATGCGTGTCGAGGATAATCTCCAGAAAAAACCCATATTATCGGCTCCAGCCTGTGAGTTTGTGGATAGGTTGGGGGGGCGACCTGCGGACGGGAAGGTCAAATTACGAGGGTCTGTATCCAGACCGCCTCTTTCGGCACGCTGCTTGGCCCACCGCCGGGCAAGGCGCACGGCAAGACTGGCTGGGGCAAGAGCACTGCACCCCAGGGTGCAGCACTTTCACGGCGACAGCTAGCGAAGGCCCGCGCAGCCCTCACCACAAGGTGACCGCATCCCACCCGTGAGCCCGTAAACGTCGTCTAAGCGATCGGGGCGTCCGATAGCCCGTCACAGGCCCGATCGTTCAACAGCGGCGGCCGCTGCACGTTTCTTCCGCTCCCAGTGCGACATAGAGGGTGGCAA
>DRGC01000037.1 GCA_011050235.1 Phycisphaerae bacterium
CGGTCAAGTCGATGCGGCAACTATCGGCCAAGTGTCGCGAGGTCAAGAAGGAGCTTTGGGGCGGCCGGGACATACCGTTCCGTGTGGCCATCGATGGGGCGACCAAGACCCACATCCCGGGCTTTCCCAAGCGCTATGTCCTGGGTGGCCCCATGGTGGCGTCCTACGGGATCACCAGTTACCCGACCAGCCTGCTGATAGATCAAAGCGGCAAGCTGCTGAAGAAGGTATGGCCCGGCGCCGACCTGACCGAGGAGATCGAGCCACTGCTGGACCGGCCTTGACGGGAAAGGCGTCTCCTGCGGGAGCGGCCGTTTTCATTTCCTCTCTCGCGGCGTTCCCCTCGGCGGCAACATCCGGCTGGGTCGTCTGCGGCGAAACCGACCAACCGATCGAAGGGGCACACCTGTTTGTCGCCGCATTCGCCGATGATATGACCCCGGAAGAGGCAGGGGATGCCGAGAAGAACTCTTGCAACATTGCCTTCAGCGGCCCGGACGGGCAGTTTGAAGTCCTCGGCCTAGCCGATCGTTCCCATCGAGTGTTCGTGATCCATGACCAATGCGTCGAGGTCGAATGGATTCCCGTGGAGATTCCCCCAATCGAGCCCTTTCCCATTCGCCTGGAACGAGGTCGTGTGATTACGGGCCACGTGCTCGACCGACGGGGTCGTCCTGACGGCGAGGAAGGGCTGACGGAGATTGCCGATCGATGGGCAAAAAAACGCTTTCCTTCGTCGACACATTGTGTTATAATAGCCGCAATCAAAGAGGGATATGTTTTGCGAGGTACTCAGATCGGCAAATAATTGCAGGAGGAGACGAGATGCTCACAAGATTCTATCGTGCTGTGGTATTGGTTTCGGCCCTGGCGGTGATGGTCGGGTCGGCTGAATTGACCCAGGCGGGAATGCCGAATCTTGGCATGGCCCCGGGAGAAGGGGCCGGTCAGGCCAGTGGCCTTGTTATTGACGTCGTACTACCGGCCCTGGGCGCCGGCGAAACGGGTCAAGCCCTCACGCCGCAGATTCTGGAGTATCTCGGTGTTCCGGACCATGACGATATCGACGGCGTTGTCGCTTCTGGCGGCGCTCCTGATCTGACGGGCTTGCCCAACGCCCTTGGCCGCGTGCCCGCAGGGACTCTGGCCGGCGATGTCGTGCTGCCTGCTCTGGAAGCCGGTAACAGGGGCGAGGCGCTGGTGGCGCAGATTCTGGAGTATCTCGGTGTTCCGGAGCATGACGATATCGACGGCGTTGTCGCTGCCGGCGGCGCTCCTGATCTGACGGGGTTGCCCAACGCCCTTGGCCGCGTGCCCGCAGGGACCCTCGCCGGTGATGTCGTGTTGCCTGCTCTGGAAGCCGGCGACACGGGCCAGGCGCTGGTTGAGCAGATCCATACGTATCTTGGTGTCCCGGACAATGAGGATGTTGTCGTGGTCGATCTTGTGACAGGCCCGGACGCCCTTGGAGGTCCGCCGGAAGGCGATCCCCTGACCGGCCTTCCCGAGGCGGCTGGCCGGGCGCCCATCGACACCTTGGCTGGCGATGTGGTGCTGCCGGCATTGGTGGCCGGCGAGACGGGCGAGACGCTGGTTGGTCTGATCCACGACTATCTGGGCGTTGGCGGAGGCGCTCCGGTCGTCGACGACGAGTTCGTTCTGGACCCGCCGGTCGTCGAGACGGTGGTCTTCTCGACGGCGGCTGTCCCCGAGCCGGCTACGCTTGGCCTGCTGAGCGTCGGCGCTGTGGCGCTGGTGCGTCGCAAGCGGCCCTAGAGCACCGATAATCGCGATCGATGGATTGCGGTTCGAGAGATTCGACTTGGTGAAATCGGGCGGCACTCCTGGCGGAGGCCGCCCGATTTCTTCTTCCGTTCTTCTACGTATCGGTGCGGGCCCGAATCCCGTCGTTGGCGGATCGGGACTCAGGGGCGCAAGAAAAAGCCCGCCACATTGGGCGGGCCCCGGCACGAACGAGGCCGACGGGATTCGGACCCGCAACCACCGGATCGACAGTCCGACATGCCGGTCAATGTCAATTCGGATCCAGAGGGCTCTGCCGCAGCCAAGGTGAGCAGGTTCCCCCGCCTCCGGTCGCCGGCCGATGATCGTTCACTTCCGGCCCGGCCCCGTTCGGGGGCCATTCGATCATCTTGGTACTGGCGCCCCCATCCGCCCGCAGCGCCGGTCACAGGCTCTTGGCGCAACGGAACCCACACAACAGCGTGCCGCCGCGCCAAACGGTGCTTTTGCGGTATTCGGTCCGCAGGTAGGCCGGTGGGCCGAAGCGCCAGGGGCCGCCTCGCAGCACCCGATGCTCTCCCTGCGAGGGCGCCTTTGTGTCACCCCGGGCATAACGTTCGTATACCCCTTCCTCATACCAGTCTGCGCACCACTCGAACACATTGCCGATCATCTGGTAATGCCCATACGGGCTCCGCGCTGTCGAGTAGGCGCACACGCTGGTGATCTCTTCGGGCGCTGGCTCGCCGGAAGGAGGAAGAGGTCTTCCCATCTCCCATTCGTCCCCCCAGGGATACATTCGGCCGTCCACGCCTCGGGCGCCCTTTTCCCATTCCAGTTCGCTCGGCAGGCGCAGCCCCGCCCACTTGCAGTACGCCGCGGCGCCTTCCCAGGTTACCCAGATAACGGGCCGGTCCGCTTTGTCAGGATCGGCGGCGTAGGCGCCGTCTTTTGTGCGGCTCAGCGCCGACTGCTCCAGGCTCATCCAGCCGCTCATCCGGTCTGGGCTGGCACGCCGGTCGGTCAGGAACCGGGCGTATTGGGCGTTGGTCACGCACGTCAACGCCAAGTAGTAGGCCGGCAGGTGCACCCGAAAGCGGCCCAAACCTGCCAGGAAGTCCCCCTCCGGCACAAAGGCCAAACGGGTATCGTCCTTGCTGTTGTGATACTGCCAGACCTCGTCAGTGGGGCGCGGGCTCTGCTCGGGCCTGGCCTCCTGCGATCGTCGCCGTTGGTCGGCGTCCGGGGCAGTGCAGCCTCGTTCGTTGAGCAGGTCGCAGATGCACTCGTTTTCGGTGAACAGATAGCCTACCTGCAGGGCGTCGATCGCCTCGGGATCCTTGAGGGATTCCAACCCCTTATGGGCCATACGCCGGACCTCTTCGTCGCTGCTGGCCAGCGCTGAAACCAAAAAGGGCACAGACTGTGCGGTTCCATCGGTTGCCAGTTTTTGACACGCGGCGCGGCGGATGTGGGCCCCCACCAGCGGGGCGTGCGAACAAAGGTGCTTGGCCCACGTCAAAACCTTCGCTGAAGTGTCCATGGTCTCAGCCCTCCGCTACTGCTGTTCCGTTCTCCGGCGAGGTCATGCCCAGCAGCCGGTTAGCGATCCGGCGCAAGAACATCGGATCAACCGGTTTCTCGAGGTACACGTCGGGCTCGATGCCCAGGAAGTCGTACAGGTCCTGGGTGGAAAAGTCGATCCCCATCCGCTTGCCCACCCCGGTGTGCATGATTACCGGAATCTGCTGGGTCTTAGGATCGTTCTTCAAGTCGCGCAGCGTGTAAAAACCCGGTTCGTTAGGCATGTACACATCGAGGATGATCAGGTCCGGGGGCTCCTGACGCACGTGCGCCAGACCGGCCAGTCCATCGCCCGCGCCGAGGACCTCAAACTTATCCGGCTCCAGCGCGGCGCGGACAAATTCCACCACCGTCTCGTCATCGTCGACGACGAGAACTTTTTTTCGTTCCTGGTTCATGATTCATTCTCCCGCAATATGAAGCCTTCTTCCCCGCCATTGACGACGCGTCGCAGCTATATCGCCGAACTCATTTCCGACGATTGACCACCCGTCACGAGGCCTCCTGCGCCGCCGTCTGCTGCAGGTCGCAAGCGATGAGCGCTTGGATCAACTTGGCCATCTCCCGGTAGAAGGAGGCGTTGGTCAATTTCAAGATATGGTCACAGAATTGGGGTACCCATCGCGACAGATGTTCGTGGAGAAACTGATGCTGGATCTGGCGGCACCGGTGGAGCTGTCGATCTATCTCTTGCTGGTTACTCTTGGGACCCCCTGTGCGCTGAGCGCACAGATCGGCCTCATGGGCGGTCAATCGCTGCATGAACTCCAGTTCGATCGCGATATGGTCCGGGATGCTATCCCAGTCACCTTCGAAGGAAAGTCCTGTCTGCTCGATGAAACGTTTGACGCGTGCTGTGGACTCTCCCCACAACTGCCCTTCCCGGTCATCGTTGACCGACGCATACGGGGAGACATGGGGCCCCGGGCCGACAAACAGACGGGTGTAGTCCTCCGCCAGGCGCTGGGTGACGGCGCCCAGCTCGCCGGCGAAGTTCCCTGCGACGTCGCAGCCAAGCTCACCCAGGACTTCGGCCAGGGGTGGGGACCTTAGTTGCTCCACGATCTGCTCCGTCGGCGGGCCGCGAAGCACCAGCGCCAGCAGGCCATAGCAGTGGCTGCGGCTCAGGGCTCGCACAGACTCCTGGTCTTCGGGCCCTGAGCCGGATGGCAGACTGGTTGAGCGTCGATCCGTCATGCCTTGGCCACCTTGACGACGGTGTCCATCCATCGTTGCCCGCCCCCGATGGGATCGCCGGCGTTGGGGACGATCCAGTTGACGTGCACACCTCTGCCGTCACGCCAGACCTTGGGTCCCTTGTCGTGGGCGCCCTTGCCCCACCATTTGTTGTGGCAGTCGGGCTCGCACGCGTGGCCGTAGTTCTCGCCACACGACTTGCTGGAGGCGTAACCGCCCCAAGCCCAATGCCCGCAATGGTAGGAGATCGCCACCACGCCGGGCGTGATGGCCTCAGTAACGCGGGCCTTGGTGGTGATCTGCCCGACGGACGAGGTGACGGTGATCATGTCGCCGTCCTCGACGCCCAGCGGCTGGGCGACCTGAGGATGGATCCAGGCGGGGTTCTCGTGATAGATCTCCGTCAGCCACTTGCAGTTTTGGCTCCGGGAGTGCGTCTGCACGTTGACCTTGTAGGTCGTCAGGATCAGATCGTCCGAGCCCATTGCTTCGTGCTCGGGGATGGCCATCCAGGCCGGTATCGCATCGAAGCCCTTATCAGCCAAGGCCTTGGAACGGATTTCCAGCATCCCTGTCTTCCAGCGATGCGAGTCGGGCGGAAAGCCCCTGTGGGCCTCGCCGTCCCCGCACTTCTGGGCGACGTACTGCTTGGCGGCGTGTTTGCCGTCCAGTGACGAGTAGTCGGTGTCGCCGGGCTGCTGGTTGTAGTAGACGCCCGTGGCCTCGTCCAACGTGGCCCCGGTGATGTCCACGGCCTTGGCATGGCTGAAATAGGCCGGCTTGGCGCTGCGGTCGTACCACGCGCCGTGCTTCTTCATGTACTCGAACCCGCCGGCCTCTTTCACGCCGGGCGTGTTTTCACAACCGTTGCGGACGAACTCCTCGGCCGACTCGAAGCCCAAGTCGAAGCCCAGGCGCTTGGCGATATCAATGACCACGTCACAGAAGTTCCGCGTGCTACCAAGGGGTTTGACCATCGGCTGGCGGATGTAGAACTCCTTGATCTGGCTTGGACAGACCATGTCGTCGCAGGTCCACCGCTCCAGGTAAGTCGCGTCCGGCAGAACAAGATCAGCCAGTTCTGCAGTCTCCGAAAGTGCCACGTCGCAAGCGACAATAAAGGGCATCTTTTCCTCATCCTTCATCAGGTCGATATTGCCTTGCACGTCGCCGTTGACGTAGACGGGATTGTAGCAGTAGATCATGTAGATATCGGGCCGCTCCGGCCCCTGGCGGATCATGTCGAACACCTGGTGGGAGGCGTGATGCGTGGGGTAGGCGTAGGCGCCCTTGTGGCCATCCAGGATGTGGAGCTTCTTGCCCTTGGTCTTAGGGGTGGGGAAGGTGAACTTCCAACTGGCGCCGACGGCGCGGCATCGCCCGCCCGGGCAGTCGATGTTGCCCGCAATGGCTTCGAGCATGAGGATTGCCCGCTCAGTCTGCACGCCGTTATAGTGCATGACCGCGCCGCGGTAGCTGATGCATACGGACGGCTTCGCCCGGCCGTACGCTAGGGCGATGGAGCGGATCTTTTCCGCCGGGACGCCACTTATCGTTTCCGCCCACTCGGGCGTGTACGTCGCCAGATGGCTCTTCAGCTCCTCGACACTCACATTCGTGTAGGTCTCGATGAAGGGCTGGTCGTAGAGGTCGTTGGCCATGAGGACGTGGCACATCGCCAACACCACGGCCAAGTCGGTACCCGGCTTGATGGGGACCCATTCGGTCGATTTTGCCGCCGTGTTGGACAACCGCACGTCGAAGGTGTACATCTCCACGCCCCGACCCATCGCTGCAATGCATCGCTGGGCCATCGGCACGTGGTTGGTGTGGCACTCCAGCACGTTACTGCCGAAGTTGAGGATAAACCGCGTGTTGTCGAAGTCCCAGTTGTCGTAGTGGCTGCCCCAGGTCAGTTCCTGGGCCGTCCATTTCGTGCATTCGCAGATGCCCGTGTGGTTCCCGATGGTCTTGGTTCCATAGGCCGTCAGGAAGTGGCTCTTGATGATCTTCCCGTCGCTGCCCTTCATCCGGCCGTAGTGGAACATGAAGTTCTCGGGATGGCCTTCGTCGCGAAGGGCCCTGAGACCTTTGACCTTTCGCCCGGCGATCTCGCCGCCGTCAACCAGCAGGCCCAGCGCATCGTCCCAGGAGATTTGCTGCCATCGACCTTCCCCCCGCTTGCCGACGCGCTTGAGGGGATGCAGGAGTCGATCCGGATTATACAGGATGTTGGTACCGGCCTGACCTCGGGCGCAGAGCTTGCCGTTGGTCCGCGGCAGCTCGGGATTTCCCTCGATCTTGACCAGGCGCCCGTCCTCCACGAATCCGATGATCCCGTCGCGGGTAACGCACTGCCAGCAGGCCGATGGAATGGCCTGTCGCTCTTTGCCGGTCTCGGCGGAAAAATCCTTTCCGCTCTCGGCCAGGCGGACCGTGCCGCCCAGGGCCATGTTTGCGCCGAGCCCGGTTGCAGCGATGCCGGCACTGGCGGCGCCAAGTTTCAGTAAGTCTCGTCTTGTTATCTGTGACATTAGTTTGCTCCTATCCGTCAACACCCTAAAGGTATCTGCTAGCTGAGTGGCACGGCTTGGCCGCCGATCACGATGACAAACCGCATCGCCAATGTTCCGACCAGTACCATGACAGCGATGGTCACGTAGACTCCCCGACCCGCCTGCCGCCGCATCAGAAGCAGCAGAGGAAGCACCAGGCCCAGAATCAGGTACAGTCCGATGAACATGAAGCCGAAGCCCCCCGACAGAATAACGTCGGCTGCTTCGCCCTTCGCGCCGTGGCTCCACACCAGAGTGAGAATTTCCGTCAACGCCAGCACCAGGTCCACGCCGATGACGACGGCCAACGCCCTGGTAAGCGTGCGGATAGCCTGCGGGTCCGAGCCGCGCGACAGTAACAGGACTACCGCCATCCCGGAGGCGATCGCCGAGACCAGAAAGATTGGCGGCACCAAGGCTGAATGCCACAACTCATATCCGCGCATCTGGTACAAGAGCATGCCCGAGTATAGGCCCACCGCGATGGCGAAAACGGAGCCCAAGTAGGCCAAAGGCCGGGCGGCTTTCGCTTTGCCCGCAAAATGAAGGAGGGCGAACAGAACGGACAAGCCCATAAAGATGTTGATGAGCCACACGCCCCAGGACGCAATGCTCTGGACGTTGAAATAGAGCATCAGGTTGAAGAACCGCATCGGCTGGCCCAAGTCCAACATCAGGCACAATAGGCCCGGGATCAGCAGGATCGGCGCCGCGATGGCCGCCCTCTTGGCGATCTTGGCGCCGTTGGGGCCGCCGAAAAGTTGGAAGGCGGCGCCGGTCAGGAAGGCTCCGGCGCCCAGTCCGCTCATGAAGAAATAGATCACGACCAGAAGGCCCATGGCCTCGTGGTGATTAACGTCGTAGAAGATTACTTGGGGCATGTTAGATCTCCTTTCTCACGCGGCCCATCGTGCCCGTGTCAGCACCAATGTAGAACACGCGTGGCTCAGTGCCGAGTTCGGGTTTGAGAACCTGAACAGATTCGCGAGCGACCAGCTTGGCCACGTCGCTGTCCGGATCGTTCAGATCACCAAAGATGCGTGCATTGCCCTGACACGTGTTGACGCAGGAGGGGACAACACCCTTGTCCACACGGTGAACGCAGAACGTGCACTTGTTGACGATTTTCTTTTCCGGGTGGAAAAAGCGTGCGTCGTACGGGCAGGCCGCCATGCAGAGCTTGCATCCGATGCATCGCTCCTCGCGGACGAGCACCACACCGTCGTCCCGCTGGTAGGCCGAGCGGGTCGGACAGGCCTCCACGCATGCCGGCTCTTGACAATGATTGCACAAGCGCGGCAGGAAATGGCGTTGCGTGCTTGGGAATCCGCCTCGCTCGACCTGCTTGACCCACGTCCGCCAGACGCCCAGCGGAACGTTGTTTTCGCTCTTGCAGGCGACCGAACAGGCGTGGCACCCAATACACTTGCGCAGGTCGATCACCATCGCGTAGCGCACCTGGCCGGCTGATTTGTCGTCGACGGCGGCCCGTGCGGCGGTGTAGCCGCTCAGCACGCCGATGGCGCCCACCGCCCCCACAGCGCCGGCCTTGAGGGCCTCACGCCGGTTCAGGAGACCTTCGCGGTCGCCTCCAGACCTTGGCTCTTTGCTCGTCTGTCGTTCGTTCATGTCTGCCACCTTTCTGTGGACGATTTATCTGGCTTCAAAGCCTGCGATTCGGTTGTCAGGTGCCGCTGCAGGAAACTCAGGAACTTGTTTTTTATTCCAAACGCCGTGATCAGCGATCCGCTAATGCGGACCTTCCCGGAAAAAAACGCGGCATCCGCGTCCATCTCCCCGAACAGCACGGCCCGGTGGACCTCCTCGGTCGCCCGGATTTTCACGTCGAACAGCCCGCCGACATAGGGGCGGACACTTGCGCCCAACCCGTTCAGCGTAATCATCAGTTGGCGCCCTGTGTCCGTGGCGCTCAGCAGCAGCGTCGTGTCCTTGAACCCAGCTAGTTGCTTCAGGAACCATGGGTCGTGGTTCGCCTTCTTGAGAAGGTCGTTGACTGTCCGAGTGATGACATCATCACCACCTGTCGGAGGGTCATCTCGGCCAACCGATAGCTCAGCATCTGCGCAGCCGCAGGCGGGGACCGGCGGCCCCTCGCCCGTCGAAGGCGCCAAGGACTGCGGCCCGCCCTCCACGGCTCGGGGCGACGTGTCAGTTCGGCGATTCATACACCCACCCAGCCTTTCCAAGAAACCAACCGTTGCAGAGACCTGTGGGCGAAAGCGCCTTCAGCTCTTCCAACGCGTCGCGAGGTTCCCTGCGGCGATCCAGCACGTCCCGGTAGACCCACACAACACGAGCGGCCTGACCCCGTTGCGGGAGGATCCGAACGGTATCCACACCGGCCTGTTCCAATTCTCCAAGATACTCCACCAGGCAATAGGTCGCTGCCGAGAGGGTCTGAAGCCCTTCGATGCGGAACATCGGTCGGTCGCCTGCTTCCAAGACGATCCCGTCGGGGTGCTGTCGGCAGACCTCCCGGCAGTTCCGATCATCCCACCCGAAACACCGGGCCGTCGGACACATGTTGGACGTTGCAATAGGAATGTGTCCGTGAACCACGACCTCGGTGGCTACGTCGAATTGTTTCGTAATGGAAATGATTGATTCCAGACCCAACTCGCAGGGCAAAACGATTCGCTCAATCATGGCCTCGGCGAGGATCCGTGCGGCAACCGAGTTATATACATTGAGAAACGCGCCTCCGATCGCGGGATACTCCCGCGCCAAGCCAAGAAAGGCGGCACTGTTGATCTCGATGCGCCCGACCTGCTGCGCGAGATGACGGAAGGCCCGGCGGTGCTTGTCGTCCCGCACGAGAATCAATGACGAGGCATAGACGGTCTTGCCCGCCCGCGCAAGGTCCTCACCGATCCTGCCCGCCCAACCATCGGAAAAGCACGAACGGTCCGGACAAACCGTCTCGCCCAGATAGACATCGTCCGCCGGGCTCCGGGCCAAGTCCCGATAGAGCCCCCCGAGCTTCTCTGCGCCCCAACTGGACGGGGCAGGTCCGACAGATAATCTCAACGGCTCATCCTCCCGCTAAGGCGCCCAACGACTCGGCCCGGCCTTCCGTGATCGACGACAGGTCCGCGATCCCATCCCCTCCGGCGGCCAGCGGATCCCGTTGATCCAAGGCGTCTATTGCCTTGCGCCAGGCGCTAGTGACCTGTCGCACATAGGCAAGAGATCTCTGCCGACCCTCGATCTTCACGATATCGACGCCAGCCGCTGAAAGGTCCGGCAGCACAGCCATGGCGTTGAGACAGCAGGCATCCTGAAAGACATGCGACCGCCGTCCCGTGACGGCATTGGCGTAGGTTCCTTTGCACGGCGTCGGGTACGTGCGCTGCTCCGATGCGGCGAACCGGTGGATCTCCACGCCGTTGAGTTGGACACGGAGGCCACCTCCTTCGCTCTCGCCGAACGCCACAAACTCCACAGGCGCACAGGCCCCGATACTGTTGGCGCTGGCGCCTGTGATAAAGGACGACAAGCAACATCGCCCGTCATAATTTGCGCACAAGACTCCAAAGACCATCACTTCCAGCAGTGCATCCGTTTCCCGGCGCACGGCGGCGATTTGCTCGACCGACAGGACGCGGGGAAGAATGATGCACGTGACGCCGAATCGTTCGCGGTAGAAACGAATGGCCTGCGGATCTGCGGCTCCCGCCAAGCAACTGAGGTGGACCTCTAGGTGCGGGTGCTGCGTCCGGGCGTACTCGAGGACCGCCCAGTCAGCAGCGATCACCGCATCAGCGCCGATGGCTTCGGCGTCGTCAACGGCCCGGAAGCATGCTTCAAGCTGATGATCCATCGGATGTGTATTGACGGCCACGTGCATCCTGGCGCCGCGCTGGCGGGCGTAGGCCACGCCCTCGGCGGCGTCCTCGACGGAAAAGTTCAACCCGGGCAGATTTCGCAGATTCGTCGGCGATTGGAACCCGATGTATACCGAATCCGCGCCGGCGTCGACCGCCGCCATCAGGCTCAGCAGGTCCCCGGCGGGGGCGTTCAGTTGAATCGGTCGGTCACGACGCATGGGCTTCCTCGGCGATCGGGAGGGTGAACGAGAACGTCGTTCCCTTGCCTTGCTCGCTTTCAACCCAGATTCGCCCCCCATGGGTATGGATAATCTGGCTCACGATGGACAGTCCTAGTCCCGTGCCTTCCACGGACTCCGCCTTGACGTTGTCGGCGCGGTAGAACTCCTCGAATATGTGTGGAATTGCCTCGCCCGGGATCCCCACGCCGTCGTCCCGTACCCGGACGAGCACCTCCTGGCCGGAATTGGAAGCGTTGACCTCGACGTGCCCCTCGACGAGGGTGTATTTCACGGCGTTTCCAACTAAGTTGCCCAGAAGTTCGTGAATGGCGTCAGCGTTGCCCCAGACAAGCGGCAGCGTCTCAGGCGAGCTCTGGCGCAGCGTCAGGCTCTTCTCCAGCGCGTGCGGCTCCACGTCTTGGAAGACCTGCGTGATGGCCTCGGACAGGTTGACTGGGCATTTTGGAATGTTCCGGGCGGCTTTGATCCGGGAGAGGCTCAGCAGGTCCCGGATCAGGTCCCCCAGGTATTCGCTCTTGTCCTCGGCCCGCTGGACCATGTCCAGCGCGTTGTCGGGAATCGGGCCGGTCATGCCCTTGGTCACCAGTTTCAGGCAGCTTGTGATCATGCCCGCAGGTTCAGCCAGGTCGTGCGCCACCCGCATGACATATCGTGACTTGACCCGGTCCTGTTCGGCCAGCACGGTGTTGGCCTTGGCCAATTCCTCTTCCCTCTCGTGCAATCGCTCCGAAATAGCCCCCCCCAGATACGCCACGACGAACAGGGTCGTCACGATGGCAAACAGGGTCACCATGACGAATTTCCAATTGCCGCAGAGCTCGGCGGGGACCAGGCCCTCGATATGGCGATGGTGCAGCACGCCCGTCAGTTCGCCCACGGCCACGGCCCCGATGCAGACTGAGGCAAACAGGACCTGCAGGTCCGCTTTCAACCGCGGCAGCAGGATGGCGGCGATGAGGACATGGAACAGGTAGTAGAAAACGAACGGATTCTCGATGCCGCCGCCGAAGTGCATCAGAACAGTAAGCATCAGGATGTCGACCAGCACCTGGATGGTCGCGAATCTGTCGCCCCGCTTGCCTCGCCAGCGTTTGCGGCTGAGAAGCAGAAACACGGCATTGTAGGAGACGATGCCGGCGGCAATCAGCGCAAACGGCATCAGCGCAAACTGCAACTGGAGCAGGAAGCGCCCTGCGACGGCGAAAACCAACACCCCAAGCGCCGCCAGCCACCGCAGCTGAATGAACCAGATGATCCGTTCGGCGGCGTCTTCCGGCATCGATGGTGGACTAAGGAATCTCACGTTAACTCCCCCCCGCCAGGTTCACAAAGGTCTGTCTCAAGCCGATTCGACCATGTAATTCACCGGCGAGGCGTCGTCCGCACGGTCCATGTGCAGCCGTTTGGGCAGCGGCTTTCGCAGGTGCAGTTTCAGATAGGCTTCGTGTTGTTCCGTATGGACCTTCGCCCCCGCGCCAAGCCATTGTGCGACGGTCTGAGACTCGACATCGCTGGGTTTGACCCCGTGGAATCGGAAGATCCAGCCCAGCGCCCAGCGACGCAGCCCGCTGGCCGCCACCAATTCGGCATGCCGCTTGGCCGGCACATCCGTGCGCAGATCGTAAATCCAACACTGGCCTCCGGGGGCGGTCACCCGCAGGCATTCCTGAAGGCCCCTGGCCCGATGGCGCCAGTGATGCAGCGACAAGGTACTGACAACCAAGTCGAAGGCATCGTCGGGAAACGGCAGGGCCGCCACGTCGCCCCGGACCAGCCGCACATCGCCGGCCCGGTCGCCGGCGTCTCGATCGATGGCCGACCGGGCGATGCTCAACATGCGCCGGCTCAGATCGACCCCCGTCAATTCGAGGTCCGGGCCCAGCCGGGCAATCTCAATCAGCAGGCGCCCCGGGCCTGTGCCGACGTCGAGCACTCGTCCGCCGGCAAGTTCGCCCGCAACAGCGGCGGCCACCTGCCGGTGAAACGCCGACAGCCCGGGGACTGCGACTTTCTCATACAGCGCCGCAACGGGCCCCAGGATGGCTTGGGGAAAGATATGTCGACTCTTGAAGCGGCTCATGCCACTCTGTTCCTCTGCAGGCCTGTTGCCCGCGGTGACGAGCGCAGCCTACAACCAGCGTCACATTTCAGCGGGCAGTGCCTGGAGCTGTTCGTAGGTAAAGACCGGCCCATCAATGCAGACGTATTTGCCGCCGATGTTGCACCGTCCGCATAGGCCGATCCCGCACTTCATTCGCATTTCGAGCGAGGTGATGATCTCAGTGGGGCCAAAGCCCAGCTTCTCCAGCACCGGCAGCGTGTACTTGAGCATGATCGGCGGGCCGCACACCAGGGCGATGGCGTCCTTGGGGCTGGGGGCGACCTGTTCCAAGACCGCCGGGACAAATCCCTCGTGGCCCGTCCAGCTCTCGTCGTCGGCCTTGTCCACGGTGATGTGCGCCTCGATGTCGTCCCGCCCCTGCCACGCCTTCAGTTCGTCCTTGTAAAGCAGCTCGCCGGGATTGCGGGCGCCGTAGAGCACCACGAGATTGGCGAACCGCTTCCGGTTGGCCTCGTGCAGGATATAGCGAATGGTGGATCGTAGCGTGGTGAAGGCGAAGCCGCCGCCAACGATGAGTACGTTCTTGCCCTCCATCCGTTCAAGCGGGAACCAGTTGCCCAACGGCCCGCGCACGCCGATGCGGTCGCCGACGGCGCAGTTGTGCAGCGCGTTGGTCACCTGGCCGTCGGGGTATCGCTTGACGGTAAACTCCAGGATCCCTTCGTCCATCGGGGACGATGCGATGCCGATCGGGCATTCCCCGACCCTAAAGACGGTCAACTCGGCGAACTGGCCGCACTGGTAGTCAAAGCCGTTGCCTTCGTCGGCGTCGCAGAAGCCCAGGCGGAACGTCTTGAGGTCCTGGGCCTCGTTTTCAATGGTGATCTCTTGGATCGTCGTCAGGATAGGACGGTAAGGATTCTTCATGCCCACATTACTCGCTGGCGGCGCTGGGCGCCGCGGCCAGGATATCCCCCAGCAGTTGTCGGATGTCCAGGTTCACCGGGCAGGCCCGAACGCATCGGCCGCATCCGACGCAACTGTTCAGGCCGCACCGCTGGGGGTGGTAGTTGAACTTGTGCATGATCTTCTGGCGGAAGCGCGCTGCGGTGATCGGGCGGGGGTCGTGCCCGGAAGCGTGCAGCGCAAACGACTGGAACATGCAGCAGTCCCATCGGCGGATTTTCTTCACGCCGGTGGCGGTCTTGTCGTCGATCAGGTCGAAACAGTAACAGGTGGGGCAGAGATACGAGCACGTGCCGCATCCGATGCATTTCTGCGACACCCGCTCCCACATATCGTCCTCGAACAGGCCGTCGAGGCGCTGGCTGACCTCCGCCAGCGACAGGTCGCAGGTCATTTTCCCGCTGGCCGCCTTGGCCCGCTCGGCCCACTTGCCCGCCGCCTTGCCCGAGAAGAACTTGCCGTACTGCTCGAGGAAGTCCTTTCCCCTATCGGTGACGGCCTTGGCCAGAAAGGACTCGCCCTCGTCGCTCAGCAGGACGTCCACGCCCTCCTCGCCGTACGGGTCGCCTCCGGTGGCCGTGCAAAAGCAACTGCTCAACGGCCGATCGCACGCCAGCGCCACCAGCACCGTATTGGCCCGGCGTGTGACATAGAACGGATCCTGCACCCGCTCGCAGTCGAAGGTCCCATCCAGCAGCGTCAGGGCGCGGCAGTCGCAGGGGCGCAGGCCAAGGACCACGCGTTTCTGCTCCGGCAGTGGGTCGTCGACGAAGTTCTCGCCGTCGAACTCGTAGACCGTCTCGGTCTTGGGTAGGAACAGTTCCTTGGCCGAGACGGTCGAGTTGCTGTAGGTCAAGGCAAGCTCGTCGGCGGATGCGATCCGCCCGAAGGTGACGACACCGTTGTCGGCCTTGGGACCGTAGACCTCGTAGTCGGCCGACACTGCGGCGAGGAACTCGCCCAACTTGGCCTTTGCCATTTTGCTGTCTGCCATGGGGAACCTACTCCGGGTCGGTGATGAAGTTTTCCGAATCGCCGGGGGCAAAGACCGTCAGCGGCGGCGCCTGCTCCAGGTCCAGCCCGGGCGTGAAGTCGAACAGTTGCTCGGCGTCCTCGACGAGCTTGTAGGTGAACGTCCTGAGGTCCACCCCCACCGGGCAGGCCCGAACGCACGCCCCGCAGTCCACGCAGCGCCCCGCCTGGTGGAACAGGCGGCCAAGGTGGTAGAAAATCACGTCGCCCAGCTTGGCGCCGGAGCCCATCCAATTCGGACGGGTCTGATCGGCGAAGCACGTCCTGCAGTAGCAGTTCGGGCAGGCGGACCGGCAGGCCTTGCACAGCACGCACTTGGAAATCTCGCTACAGAACTGCCGCCACTTGTCCGCGGTGGGCTTCTGGCAATACGCCTCGAATTGATCGTCCGGCGCCAACGGGTCGGCGTCGGCGGGAAGCTCGCCGATGGTCTGGTCGTAAACCGCCGCCGCCCGGTGCGTGCAGAATCGACACGCCTCGGCCAGCAACTCCTTGCGATCGACGGTCGTTTCCTTGCCCGTCTCGTCGGTGATCTTAACGGCCCCGTCGACCTCGTCGGCCGCAACGATCTCCTCGGCGCCGAGCACTCGCCGGGCGACATCCGCATCGAGCATGCCGTCACACGGCACGGCAATAATCGTCAGGTTCTCCCGGGGCGCCTGCTGTTCCTTGATCAGCCCCACGACCGATCGCCCGTCGCAGCCCTTGACGATGACGGCCACCTTCGGCGGCGGCGGGGGCTCCCTCAGCTGCGGATCGGGCGTAAAGCACCGCGACAGATAGACCGCCAGATTGTTCAGACAGAAGGAGTTCCACACAAGCTGCTCGACGTCGTCGGCAGCGGTGATGAAGCATGGCGCAGCCTTCATCGCCAGCGTGCCCTCGGCGAAACCGATCACCAAGTCCACCTTGCCGTCAGCGAGCAATTGCCCAGCCGTTTGTCGAATGTCGTCCTGAACAGACATCTAATCCACCACCCCTGCCGGCATTCTCGCCGGCCCGATCCGTATGATGTCCTGGACCACCTTTTCCATCAGCGAGGCGAACCGCGCGCCCTCCGAGGCCGAGACCCAGGAGAACTGGACCCGCTCCGGCTCGACGCCAACGTGTTCAAGAAATGTTTTCAGCATGCTGAACTTCCTTCGGGCGACCAGGTTGCCGCTGATGTAATGGCAGTCGCCGGGGTGGCAGCCGGAGACCAACACCCCGTCGGCGCCGCGGTGCAGGGCCGAGAGAATGTGCATCGGGCTGACCCGCCCCGAGCACGGCACGCGAATGATCCGAACGTTCGGTGCGTACTGCATGCGGCTGACACCGGCCAGGTCCGCGCCGGCGTAGGAGCACCAGTTGCACAGAAAGGCGACGATCTTTGGGGTCCAGTCGTTGTTGGTTTCTTGCGGCATTGTTACACCATCACCGCCTCGATCGCGGCGACCAGTTGCTCGTCCCGGAAGCCTCGCAGGTCAATGGCCCCGGATCGACAGGTGGCCGAACACGCCCCGCAGCCTTTGCACAAGGTTTCGTTGACCTTCGCGACCCCCTCGGCGTCGTCGATCTCGATGGCGCCGAACGGACAGACCGCCACGCACGCCCCGCAGGCGGCGCAGCGGTCGTTGCGCACCTGAGAGACCTTGCCCTCGGCCTCGATGCTGTCCTTGCTGAGGACCGTCATGGCCCTACCGGCGGCCGCCCGGGCCTGGGCGACCGATTCGGAAACGTCCTTGGGATAGTGCGCCAGCCCGCAGACGAACACGCCATCGGTGGCGAAGTCCACCGGGCGGAGCTTCACGTGCGCTTCCAGGAAAAAGCCTTCGCTGTTGAGCGGCACCTTCCACATCTGGGACATCGCCTTGTTGGCCACCGATGCGACAACTCCCACGGCCAGGCCGATCAGGTCGGCGGGGATGGTTATCTTGCGGCGCAGGACCGGATCGAACACGTGGACGTTCAGCCCGCCGTCGTCGCAGGTGACCTGCGGTTTGGCGTCTTCGTCGTAGCGAACAAACAGGACTCCCTGCTCCCGCGCCTCCCGATAGGCCAGTTCGTGCAGGCCGTAGGCCCGAACGTCGCGGTAGAGAACGTAGACGTTTGTTTCGGGGTTGCGCTGCTTGAGCTTCAGGGCGTTCTTGATCGATTTGTTGCAGCAAATCCGGCTGCAGTACGGGCGCTCGTCGCACCGCGACCCCACGCACTGGATCAACACCACACTGCGGGCCTGGTCCAGCATGTCGGCCGACGCCGAGCCGTCCACTCCGAGGGCCTCTTCCAGTTCGCGGAGCGTCAGGACCCTTGGGTCCTGCCCTCGCAGAAATTCGTCCGTCTCAAGTTCTTCGGCCCCGGTAGCCAGGATGACGGCCCCGTGCTCGACGGCCACCTCGTCGTCCTCGCCGGCGCCGCGGATTGTCGACTTGAAATTTCCCACGAAGCCTTCCGCTTCGCCGACTTCGCTGCTCAGATGGACCTGAATGTTCGCCTCGCCCGTCACCTGATCGATCATGGCCGACAAAAACTCCTGGGCGTCCCGGCCGTTGGCGGTGACGTGGACGTTGCGGAAGTTGCCTCCCAGTTGCTCCTCCCGCTCGACGAGGTGCACCTGTCGGCCTGTCTCTTATACACATCT
>DRGC01000038.1 GCA_011050235.1 Phycisphaerae bacterium
GCGCCGGACCGGTCAACTGGAACTTCGAGAAGTTCCTCATCGCCCGCGACGGCACGGTCGTCGGCCATTACCGCTCGAAAACCACACCCGCCGACCCAGCCCTTCTCGAAGCGATCCAACGCGAATTGAACAAACAGCCCTGACCTGTCAGCCTCCCCTGATAGCCCCTCGGCCGCCCTGCAACACGTCCAGCATGCCGTAGTTTCGTTGCGTCAGTCGGGCGTTGTTGCGGTAGGAGAGGTTGCTCGCCAATGAAATCAGGGGGCGTCGCCGTCTCAGGAAGTTGCCGACGATGCGACGCATCGTCTGCCACCGGGAATAGAAGCGCCCGTTGCAGGCGATCATCTCCTCGAGGATGCCCGACCAGGAGAAGTGCTTGTAGTGGGCGGTGGGGAACCCCAAGGTGTAGTACTGCCAATCGCCGGGGAAATCATTGGCGGCGATGCGGTTTTGGGATTTCATCTGATCCCACAAGCGCGTGCCCGGTAGCGGAGTCAGGAACAGGGCGTTGAGCATGTCGACGCCGTAGGTCTTGGCTGTGCTGGCGATCTTGTTGCCGATGCCCGGCTGGTCCGTGTCCAGGCCCATGATGAATGAGCCCGCCACGAGGATCTTGTGGCGTTGGATTCGCTGCACCGACTGGCGAAGATCTCGCCCTTTGCGCAGGTTGAACTTCTTGCCGACCTCTGCGAGCCCCTCGGCCGTGGGAGACTCAAAGCCGATGAACACCCCGCCGCATCCGGCCCGCGCCGCCAGGGCCAGCAGTTCCTCGTCGTCGCCCATGTTGATGGTGGCTTGTGCGATCCAGGCCTTGCCCAGACGCGCCTGGATCATGGCGCGGAACAGGTCCTTGGCTCGCTCGATATGCGCGGGACTCGTGCCGATGAGGTTGTCGTCCACCAGCAGGACGAGCTTCTCTCGGATGGTTCGCATTTCGCCGATCACGTCGTCGATGGGCCGATGGCGATAATCGTTCCCGTTGAAGGCCGACACGCTGCAAAAACTACAGTTCAACGGGCAGCCGCGCGTGGTCTGGATCGAGCCGAACGCATAGCCCCCCTTCAGCAGATCGTGCCTGGCCGGGGGGACCTCGGCCATGTCCACGTGCTGACCGGCGTAGACCCGCTGCAGCCGGCCCAGCCGCGCGTCGTCAACAACGGTTGGCCAGATGCTCTCGGCCTCGCCGGCGACGACCGAATCGACGTGCTCCAGGGCTTCGTCGCAACACATGGTCGCGTGGATACCCCCGATCACAACGCTCACCCCGCGGCGACGAAACGCGTCCGCCACCTCATACGCGCGATTGGCCTGCGACGTGAAGGCGGTGACGCCCACCAGGTCAGGCCGAGGTAAGGCATCGTAGTCGGGGACGCTGAGATTCTCGTCGAAGACGGTGATGTCCCAATCCGGCGGCGTCAGGGCGGCAACGACCAACAGGCCTAGGGGTTTCCACACGCGGTAACGATTCCAACGGCTTCGCTTGGTATCCGCCAGGCTCACCAGTGGATTGAACGGATTGATCAGGTAGAGGCGCATGGGCTCCCGTCACTTGACCCAAGGCCAAGCAGGAAGGGCAAACGCCGCCCCCGGGGGCGGCGTTTGTTTGGTTTCACGTCTACGTCGGCTTAAGCCTTCTGGACGTTGACGGCCTTGGGACCCTTGGGCCCCTCGGTCAGGTCGAACGTGACCGACTCGCCTTCGGCGAGCGACTTGAACCCTTCGCCTTGGATGTCTTGATGATGGACGAACGCGTCGGTTCCATCTTCAGCCGTGATGAATCCAAAGCCCTTCGAATCGTTAAACCACTTCACTGTGCCCTTGGCCATACCATGGCTCCTTCAAAAACAACAGCATGCTGGGTTCGCAAGCGTCGTCATCCAAGCCGACTTATCCACTTCGGTGAAGGGGTAACCATTCACAGAGGCGGGCAAGCTGGGGTGAAAGCTGCAAATGAATGCGGTTGCCAGCCGAACTCGCTGACGACCCGAGGAACTCCCCTCGACCGCGTCAGCCCTGAATCGACGCATTATCGGTTCCATCTTCGCCCGAGTCAAAGAAATTAGGAGGATATATTCGGCCCGCGTCCGACGGACCTATCTCCCGCCACATCCTCACGTTGCCAAGCATCGGTGTCCGGCGCCGACGCCTGTCGCACGCGCCGTTGGGGCTGCTTCAGCGAAGGCGGACGGCGACGCCCCCATCGAAGCGGGCCTGTCGCCGCGTCTAAACAAGGTCCCTGCGCTTGCGCCGAGCCAGGAAACCACCGACGATCAACATTAGCGCCGTGGAGACGGGCAACCCACGGCCGCGGCTGGCTGACGGAAAATGAAACGAGCCCCGGGAGAGTGTCCCGGAGCTCGCCAATGCAGTGATTCTGCTGCCGAACGCTTTCCACCTCCGGCGGATCTACGACCCGCCCTAGCGGGTCTGCGACTTCCGTCGCCGCAGGACGGCCAGACCGCCCAGGGCTAGCAGGCCCATCATCGCCGGCTCGGGGACGGTGTAGAGTTCAAACGCCAGGTCCTTCGAGAAATTGTTGATGCCGACCGGGCCGTCGAGGTTGTCCACGTAGTAAGTCTCCCGGAAGGTGGACAGTCCCTGGTCAAACGATACGCCCGACGCGATGGGCGGGTTGGGGCCCAGGTCCACATAGTCGATCCCGCCGGTGACCGCGTCGTCCTGGAAATGCCAGATCTCCATCGTCGGATCAGTGAAGGGCCCGGGGCCCTGGTCGTGCTCACCGGGCGTGGGGATCGGCGAGGCCAACGGGTTCTTGATCGTGTAGTCGCGGTTGTGCCACCCCCACTGCAGGTCCGTGCCGTCCAGGGACGGATCGATCAGCGCGACGATCTTCAGCCAGTAAACGGTGTCGGCCTGCTGGGCGAAGGGGACCTTCAGCTCGGCGTTGTACTCAAAGAGCCGCTCGGTCGCAGCGCCGCCCACCGGCGTCTCGGTGAACGTGCCCGATTGCACCGCCAGCGGGCCGCGATCCACCACCTGCGACAGAATGGGTGTGCCGGGATAGCTGAACGGCGGCGTGTTGCCCGGGTCGGCGGGAACGTCCGTTTCGAACGCAATCAGGAAACGCTGCACGCCGGCGACTCCGGTGTAGTCGTTGTTCGGGTACGACCCCCACCACTTCACGTGCACGACATCGGTGTCAAAATTGTCGGCAAAATCATCGGCCATGAACACGCCCGGCGGGTAGATTCCCGTGGCCGAGCCGTAAATGCCCGTACTGTGGTCGCCTTCGATAAAGCTCAGCTCGTCGTGGCCCCAGTAGACTGTGCCGTCGGGCGTTATCATCTGGTCCATGGGTCTCTGCGAGAACTTCAGCACGTCGCGGCCGGGAAGCGGGTCGGCCAGGAGGGAGGTGGCGGCGATGGCGATAGTCAGCAGGGCAATCAGGATGTTGTTTGTCTTGATGGTCATGATTTTCTTCCTTTGGGTTAAATGGTCTCAGGTTCGATTTGGTTTAACGGCCGCCGGCGCGACGTCGCCGCCTCAGAAGCCCCAGCCCCCCGACGCCGAGCATGGCCATCGTTGCCGGCTCGGGCGCCTCTACGGGGATGCGGAAGATCAGGAACTCGTCGTGGTTGAATCCGATAGGGACAGACGGCACGGTGAACGGCGGGTTGGCGGATGTGGTGTCCATGCCGCTGTCGTACCACATCCATCGGGCGTCATCATCGATGCCGCTGATCGTCACGGCGTGGATGCCGCCGGCAAGGTTGTCCAGCGGACTGGCTGCCGGGGTGACCCATCCGACCGAGGGGTTCACGCCGGCGTTGGCGTTGAGAATCTCGGTGGTCATGGTCGCCAGCGATGGCGGGAGCGCCCCGTCGTCTAGATCGACGCCGGTGGCCGCCACTTCCCACGGGGTGTTGCCGCTGAGGACCTGCCCGCCCAGCGTCAGGTTCGTAAAGTCGGCCAGCACGCCCTGTTTGACCGCATCGTCGCTCCAGGCGGCGATGTAGATCCATGAACTGTCCGGTATGGTCAACGAATAGGACTCCGTTGACCAGATCATGGTGGGGGTCGTGTTCTCCGCCCAGCCCAACTGGACCGTCGCGCTGAACTCATCGCCAAAATAAATGGCATAGGCGTTATCGGCGGTCATCGTCACGTCGAAGTTCTGTTGGCCCTGTGCTCCCGCTGCCGCCAGCAGCAGAATCATCGCGCCGGGAAGGATTCTCGTTATTCGGTTTTGTTCTCTACGTGTTCTCATTGCTCTGTCTCCTCTTGCTCTCGTTTGTCTTCTCGTTCGTGTTGGCGTCATCCCGACTCCGGCTCCCCAGGCCGACGTCGGGGTGACTCGTTATCGTTATCGCTCTTTGCTATTCGTGTGGTTTGTTGTGACAGCTCGCTCAGGCCGCCAACTGCGGGCCCAGGTATGCGACGGCCATGGCCCGGCCAAGACGCCGCCAGCGGCTGCCCGGCGAGTTCGCCAGTGCTCGACGATCCCGCTCGCCTTCCACTGCCGTCTGCGCCGCACCATCGCCCAGGACCCTCAGAAGCAGCAATTGCTCTCCGGTCATGTCTCTCAGTTGCGTTTCCATGGGATTCCTCTCTTTCGTTCCAGCTTGGTTCGTGCTTATGGTTCCTGGACAACTTCCGCCGGTACGGGCATGTCCAGCGCCTGGGCCAGCCGCTCGACGGGCACCGGGCGGGGCAGAAACACGTCCGCCCCGGCCAGCCGCGCCTGCCGCTCGATCTCCGGCCTCCCGGCCGGGCCGACGGCGATGAGCCGCTGCAATGACGGCAGAGCCGCCAGGCGGGCGACCAGCATCTGACCGGCCAACACCAACTCCGTGGCGATGACGGCCTGCTGGACGAACTGGCGCCGCACGATCTGCAGGACCTCGTCCACGCTGGCTACCACGCACACGTCTCGACCCCAGCTCCGCAGCAGAGATTCCAGGAAGAAGGCCTGGTCGCTGATGGGCTCGGCTACGAGGATGGTGTTTCCATGACGCAGTACCATTACCATTGCATTTCTCCGTTGTCCGGCCGCCCTGTGCGGCTGGTCCGTTACTCGCCTTTCTTAAAGCAGCGCCCGTGCCAAAGCGCATTTGCCGGCCCGGTCAAACTCGAACCCGATGACGGTCAACGGGTTGCGGCCGGGGTTCGGTGGGCGAGGGTTTTGGGCGGCGCCCGGGCCAATGGGGCGTTTGGCCGCAGCCGCGCAGAGCAAAGGCGCGCTATCGTGCGGCAGTGTCAGGGGGTTGGCGCCATGGGGCGATCCGCCACGCAGTGTGGCGATCGGCCACGCCGTGTGGCGATGGCCACGCAATAGGGGCCGTCTTGGTAGGTAGCGAAAGAGCGGGACGAGACGTGCGAGCAGAACAGGCCCCCATGCCCCTCAGTGCGGAGAGTCTACAGGTCGAAGCGGCGCATCATCCGCCAGAGGCTTTTTCGGTCGATGCCGAGCAGCCGGGCCGCCTGGGAGCGCACGCCGTTGGACACCTCCAGCGCCAGGCAGATGTGGTCTCGCAGCGCGACCTGGAGCGGGGCGAATGCTTCGGCCCCGGCCTCTGTCGCGCCGCCGAAGACGTCCGTCGGCAGGTCTTCGGGCTCGATGACGGGGCGGCGGCCGAGAACGTAGGCCCGCTGGATCACGTTGCCCAGTTCGCGCACGTTGCCCGGCCAGTCGTGGGCCATGAGAATGGCCATCGCCGCCGGTGAGACGCTCCGGACCGGTAGGGCCAGCGCGGTCGCCACCTGCCGGAGCAGGTACTCGACCAGCAGGGAAATGTCCTCACGGCGGCGCCGCAACGGTTCGATGTCCAGGCGGATGACGTTCAGGCGGTAGTACAAGTCGCGGCGAAACGTGCCTTCCTCGACGGCCCGGGCCAGGTCGCGGTTTGTCGCGGCGATCACACGGATGTCGATGGGGACCGGCTGCGTGCCGCCGACCGGGATGACGGCCCGCTCTTCCAGCACGCGGAGCAGCTTGCTCTGCAGCGATTCGCTCATGTCGCCCACTTCGTCCAGGAGGATCGTTCCCCCGTCGGCGGCGCGGAGGAAACCCACCGTCGCCTGCTCGGCGCCGGTGAAGGCGCCGGCCTCGTGCCCGAACAATTCGCTTTCCAGAAGCGACTCGTGAATGGCCGCACAGTTCACGCCGACGAACGGGCCGTCCCGACGGGCGCTGACACGATGGACCAGCCGAGCGACAAGCTCCTTGCCCGTGCCCGACTCACCCTCCAGAAGGACGTTGACGTCGTACCCCGAAAGACGCAGAAGATGGTGGCGCAGCGAACGGATACACAGGGATCGGCCGATCAGCGTCGCCTCCGATTCCTTCGCAGTGGTCGCAGTGACCATGTCTCTCTCCTTCTTGGCCGGGCCCGAGGGGCCAGATGCGCCGCCGGCGAACGGTTGGGAACTCGGCCTTCGTGGCCTGTGGCACTGAACGAAGACTACGCGGCCTGCGGATGTAGTGCTCCCTACCGACTCCTAGCGGCATGATTGTCCCACAAGATGGGGATTTGTCCAGGAAAAAAGAGGAAAAACCGGGTCAGAAAGCTGCCAATTGACGACCTGTAGACCGAATGGCCAACATGACGCATTCCGGCGCCGGTGTGCCTCAGGCGGCCCTAGTTGTCCCACATCCGCTTAACCTGGCCGATCGCAGCCAAGCCCGGCAAGAGCTGGCGGGACAGGTCGCAGATCCGCCGGGGCGGTCCCGAAGTACATCGGGACGCCAGCCGACGCCAGGTGAGCTCTGAAACCGCTCTAGTCACGTCGCAACTGGCGGAGATGAGACGGACCGTGTACTGTGTTCCCTGCTGCGACAAGGAGAATTACACATGCCGCAGGTCATCAAAGCTGTCGACCCCACGATCTTCCTCAAGGACTCCGGCGGCGCGATGCAACGCCTGGTGACAGTGACGTTGGAACTCGGCGCCGCCGCCAACTGCACACTGATCGCCAAAGGCCCCGGCATCGATCAGCGCATCGACCTCGGCAAGGTCCCCCCCGGCGAAAGCGTCCACGACTGCATGCTGCCTGACTCGCGCCAGAGCGGCACGCTCGGCATGGCGCTGGAGTGCGACGGCTCGGCCGCGCACCAACTAGAAACGCCATGGACGCCGGCCCGCCATTGGCGGGTGAGTTTCATCCAGTTCTCCCACCACGATTGGGGTTACACAAGCCTCCCCAGCGACACGGTCCGCCAACACGCCAGCGGCTTGGACGATGTGCTCACCTACTGTCAGCGGACCGAGGACTGGCCCAAGGAGCACCGTTTCCATTACATGTGCGAGCAGGCATGGTCGGTCGTGCCGTGGCTGGAATCACGGCCGCGATCGGTGATCGACCAGTTCATCCATTACGTGGGCAAGGGGCAGATCGAGGTCCCGGCGCTGTGGGGCAACCAGACGTCTGAACTGTGCGGCCACGAGGAACTGGCTCGACTGATGTACCCCTCGTTCAAGCTCAAGCGCGACTACGGCGTCCAGGTCGTCTCGGCGCTGCATAACGATATCCCCGGCTTCTCGTGGGGCCTGATCAGCGCCATGGCCAACGCGGGCGTCAAGTACTTCAGCATGGGTGTGCCGAGCTGGTACTTCGAAGATGGCCGGCCGTGCTGGGACCAGGAACGGTTCCTCTCGCTGGAGGCGCCGGGCCCGTTCCTGTGGGAAGGTCCGGACGGCCAACGTCTGTACAGTTTCTACATGCTGCACGGTATGCGAAATGCGGTGGACCCGTGGTTCACGCCATATGAGAGCCTCGCCGCCCAGCTCGGGGAGTTCGAGCGGCGGGGCTACGGCTACGACAATATCCCGCTCATGGTCAATGGCGGGCTGGGCGACAACTGCCCCCCGTCGATGCACTATGCGGAGATGGCGCGGAGTTGGAGCCGGCAGTGGGCCTATCCCGAACTCGTCAACGCGACACTGGCTGAGAGCATGCAGGCCGTTCACGAGGAGGCCGACGGGCGCCTGCCCGTATTCCGCGGGGAGTTCCCCAGCACCGACTACACCGCCTGTTCCACCTGCACGCCGAAGGAAACGGCCGTCAACAGGAACGCTCATAACCTGCTCATGACCGCGGAGAAGTTCGCGACCGTCTCCGGCCTGTCCGCCGAATACGAGTTCCCTCGCGCCGTCATCGACGAGGCCTACCGCAACACGCTCAACTTCGACCTGCACTGCTGGGGGATGGGGGATTGCGGCGGCCTGTCCATGGACGCCTCGTGGGATGAGAAGCGCGGCGCCGCCACGCGAGCGGCTGCCCTGGCCGACGACATCGCCGTCAAGGCAATCAACCACATCGCGCAGAAGATCGACTACCCCCAGGACTCGCTCTATGTCACGGTGTTCAACCCGCTGGCGTGGAGACGCTCGGACATCGTTCGACTGCCTTTCACCTCATGGAGCCCAGCCACCGGTTTACCCTACGCCAGCGACCCGGACTCAAAGGTCCAGATGGCTCAGGTACTCGGACGCGAGCCGACCGGGGCGGACTTTGACATGCCGACCAAGCGCTTCGACCTCATCGACGAGACCACCGGCGCCAAGGTCCCCTACCAACTCAGCCGCGTCACCGACCGGCTCGACCCCCGGCCGTGGTCGGCTGAGCGTCTGTCGCTGCACCGCAAGTGGCCCAGGGCCGGTTACGACCTTGTCTTCCTGGCGAGCGACGTCCCCTCGCTTGGGTACAAGACCTATCGGATTGTCATGAGCACCGAAGACCGCCCCGCCGCCGCGCCAGAGACATTCGACGGAACGGTAGAGACGGACTTGTTCCTGCTGAAGCTCGATCCCGCGACCGGCTCAGTCACAAGCCTCGTGGATAAGAGGACCGGCCGAGAATTGGTGGACGACGACGCGGACCACGGCTTCGGCGCGCTCATCTCACGCGGCGCGGGCACGGGCCACGAGAACGACTGTCACGTGGACGAGGCCGTGCTGCTTGACGCCGGACCGGTATTCACGACCGTGCGCATCAAGGGCCGCACCGAGGGCGTTCCCGAGTTCGCAAGGGACATCGTGCTGTACCATCAGACCGACCGGATCGACGTGTCCGCGCGGCTGCTGCGAAACTCCGAACCGAATCTGGAATTGTACTTCGCCTTCCCGTTCAAGGCTGAGAGCCCCGAGTTCCACTTCGAGGCCAGCGGGTCGGTGGTCGAGCCCCTTGTCGATCAGCTTCCGGGCTCGAATACGGACTACTACGCAATCCAGAACTGGGCGCATCTGGCCGACGGCGAGTGCGGGGTCGTGTGGACGCCCATCGACAATCACATGGCCGAGTTCGGCGGGCTGTGGCCCGGATGTGTCTCCTCCGCCCACCACGGACTGAGGGGCCCCAACTACGGCCACGCCTACCGCCAGCCGGGCGAGATGAAGACCGGGCACATCTACTCCCTGATCATGTACAGCAACTACCAAACGAACTTCATCAACGTCCAGCCGTCGGAGTTCATGTGTCGCTACTCCTTCCGTCCGGTCAGCGGGGACTGGCGCGCGGAGGAAGTTCGCAGGCACGGATGGGCCACGACCAACCCGCTGCTGGGCGTGTGGATGCGAGGCCCCCAGCCGGGCGAGTTGCCGCAACAGAACACCTTCGCCTCGACAGATGCCTCCAACGTCATCCTGCTTACGATCAAGCCCGCCGAGGACGGGTGCGGGCACATCGTCCGTCTGATCGAGACAACCGGCCAGGCCGGCGACGTGACGGTGTCACTGCCCCACCTGCAGTTCTCATCCGTCATCCAGACAAATCTCGTGGAAGAAGATCTCGCGCCCGCCGAATGCGGGGACGGGACATTCACATTCCGCGCCGAGCCGTTTCGGTATCATACGATCCGGTTACTTGGCTCTGAGTGAGTGACCTGCCCGCAACTTGCCATTCGCTCGTCCCCGCCCTATTCTCGGGGCGCCCATGAGCGACAGGATATTCGAGACCGACCGGATGACGCGGCGCGAGCGGGTGGAGGCGACGCTCAACCATCAGCCGGTGGATCGCGCGGCCATCCACGAACAGGTGTCCTACAACCCCGGCGTGATGGCGATGTATACCGGCAAGACTATCGAGGGCTTTGATTACGGCCTCGACGAGATTTGCACGGTAATAGGCCGGACGCTCGACATGTGTTTTCCACCCTTCCCCCCCTGCGGCACGGGGCGGGTGACCAGCGACGACGGGTTTGTCTTCCAGCATGACAACTGGACCGCCTGGCGGGTCAGCCGACCGTTTACCGACGCCCAAGGCGCACGCGACTGGCTGCTGGCCAGGACGGCGGCGCTTCGGGAGACGCCGCGGACCTCGGGGTTTGCTCTGCCGGGCCAGGAAGGTCAGCACTCGGGCGGCGGGCAGGACCTTCGCGCCGACTACCGCCGCGACATGCTCGAAACGCAAAGCAAGATCGGCGGCGCCGTGCTGTGCAATTTCTCCGGGACCGGTTTCTGCGGCGTGTTCGATGCGATGGGGCTCGAACTGTTCACCTACTTCTCCATGGACTATCCCGACGTGCTGGCCGACTACATGCGGCTGTCAACGCAGCACGAGCTGGCGCGCGTCCATGTGGCGGCCGACGTCGAGCTGTCGCCGGTCATCCTGATCCCCGAAGACTTTTCCACCAAGCAGGGGCCGATCTTCCCACCGGAGTTCCTGCACTCCCACCACTATCCGTATGTCAAGGCCCTGACCGAGGCTTGGCACGAGCATGGTGTCAAGGTCATCTACCACAGCGACGGCAATTACAAGAAGGCCATTCCCGCGCTGATCGACTGCGGGGTCGACGGTTTCTACTGCCTCGAACCGGCCTGCGGGATGGACATCGTCCAGCTCAAGCGGACCTATCCCGACATGGTCTGGGCGGGCGGTATCGACGGGGTCGACCTGATGGAGCGCGGCGAGCCCGAGGACGTCCGCGCCGAGGTGCATCGGCACATACGCGAGAGTAATGTGCTGGCCGAGGGAGGAATGTTCATCGCCACCTCGGCAGAGATCAATCCGCCGGTCAAGCCGGAGAACTTTCGCGCGATGGTCGAGGCGGTGGGCGAACTGACCAACCCCGATTTCGCCGTCTGAGCCATAGCCCTTCAATCACAAGAGGATTCAAGCATGAGCGACGCCGCCCTTTCGAAAGAAACGCTTGAACTGTTGGGCGCCTACGACACACCGACGGTCTGCAACGTCATTGAGCTGTTCAACGTTCGGCCGTGCAATAGTGGGTACATGGATTCGCGCATTCGGTCTTGTTTCCCTGATCTCCCGCCCATGGTTGGTTTCGCCGCCACGGCGACATTTCGAGCGGCCGCTCCCGCCGGTGATGACGCTTATTCGAGCTTGGAACAGCAAGCAGCGGCGTTCTCCGAACTGCCCTTCCCCCCTGTCGTCGTTTTCGAGGATCTCGACGATCCCTGCGCGGCTGCAACGTTCGGGGAAATCATGTGCACCACGTACAAGACATTCGGGGCGGTCGGTCTGATTACCAGCGGGGCCGGGCGAGACTTGGAGCAAGTCGGCGCGCTGAAATTTCCCGTTTTCACGAACGGCACGATCTGTGCGCACGGCTACTGCCAGATTCCGTCGATACAGGTCCCCGTGCACGTTGGCGGCGTCACAGTCCATCCCGGCGACCTCCTGCACGGCGACTGCAACGGCGTAACGACCATTCCGCTGGACATCGCCTCAGATGTCGCCGCGGCCTGCGAGCCGTTCATGCGCGCCGAAGCGGTGGTGTTGGAATATCTACAGGCCGGCAGCGTTACGGCCGACGGGCTTTCACAAGCAACCGCCGAGTGCCATCGGATGATTGATGCACTTCGAGAACAAGTCGCTTCCAAGAGGACAGGAAAGCCGTGAAGGATCAATTCGGAATCGCCCTAACCCCCGAGATCACTGTCGGCGGCATAACGGTCCAAACAGAGCGCACGCCGCCGCGTCTTCAGGCGCTGGGCGACATCGGCCTTGTGTGCGCCGCCGGCATCACCGGGCAGATCATCCACCGTGCGCGCTGGCCCGAGCGGGGTCTTTACGAAGCCCGCGCAACGCGCACGCCCGGCGGCGACTATCTGGTCATGTTCCCCGATGGCGGCCACTACGGAGGCAGCGACGTCAAGACGAACGACATGCTGGCCTACCGTTCCACCGACAAAGGCCGCTCCTGGCAGGGCCCGACCATCGCCTTTGACATCGACTACGATCAGCACGGATTCGTCCCCCTGATCCCAAAGGGGACGGACCGCATTTACGCCTTCGGCACCCAGCCTATTCCGGAGCTTTATTCCCGGGAGGACGGCCTTCACGAGAACGCGCCCATCGGCTGCCGCTGGTCGGACGATGACGGCCACACGTGGTCGGACGTGCAACTCATTCGGCCCCAGAACGATCCGGACTTCAAGGGCATGTCGGTGATGCGCATGTGCGAGACCGACGCCGGCACGTGGATCATCGGCTCGCACGAGGCCGACTGGTCCTACAACCCGCTCATGACGCGCCAGTACCTGCTCCGATCGGAAGACCGCGGCCAATCGTGGGAACTCCTGCCGGCCAGGCGCCACGGCGGGTGGTGCGTGATGGACTATGGCCGAATGGACGAAGGACGGCCGATCGCCCTGGGCAACGGCGAGGTGTATTGCATGTTCCGCACGCCGGCCGGGCGGCTCTGGCAGTCGCGCAGTTGCGACGACGGCAAGACCTGGTCCGACCCGCAGCCCACGCCGCTGGTCCAACCGGACGCGCCGCCCATGCTTTTCATGCTCTCCGACGGCAAGACGCTGGCCGCCTTCCACCATAACCGCTACAGCGCCGCGTCGGATTTCGACGACCTGGGCGACACGCTCGTGACGTTTCTCGACCGGGCCGAGATCTGGGTCTCGCTCTCCCGCGATCACGGCCACACGTGGGGCCCGCCGCGATTCGTCCTGGCCAACGCCCTCGTCCCCACATTCGACAACGCCTTTAGAAACCACCAATGCTCCTACCTGGACATGTTCACCGACGCCGGCAACGTTCACCTCTTTCTGCCCCATCGCTGGGAGCGAATTCTACATCTGACCGTTCCGGAAGAAGACCTGGCGAAGCTGCCTACAAAAGACCAACTCCTTGCCTCTTAGGATAGCGCTCGGCCCAACCAGCGAGTGAAGGCGACGCCCCTAGAGCATGTTCACAGTCCGTGTAGCGTGGCGTCCCGATGTACATCGGGACGCCGACCTCGGCACGACCACTCGCGCAATCCTAGGCATGACCGTACCCAACCCCAAACACTCCACACACTTAACAGTTGAGTATGGTGTCCCTCGATCCCTGGACGGTTAGCCCTTTTCCCTGAACTAGTAGCCGCTCCACTACATTCATCAATTAGGAGGGGACCGATAGGTCGCCACAAGGGCAACAAGGGCCGGCATATCGACCTCGTCCTCATCGAAGCAGTACTCGATCTCAGGTCGTCCTGCCGATATATGCAGACACGGGGTTACGTCTACGCCTTGCCAGGCCGCGTCCATCGGAAGCAGTGATGCATCATTGAACAAGACCGTCCATCTCGGCTGAGAGGACCAGTCACAGAAAGTTCGAAAGATGCGACCGTCTGAGAACTGCAGACGCATCTCCCGCGTTTCGCTATCCGCTGTGATACTCGATACGTGCAGCCCTACCAGATCGGCAAGTCTCTTCTCGATGATCGTGGCGGAGAACGACGAACCGAAGTGAATCGACCTGGGGCCTTCCACCCGCCAATCGGACTCTACCATGAGCGTGATTTGTCCGCTTCTCTCCTTGCGACGATCGGTCCCTTTGCGACTCAGACGACCAAGTTCAAAGAACACGCCCGGCTCAACGCTCCGCCAAAACCGCGATACTTTCAGCCCTTCCGCTGAGCTCAGTAGGGAGTTGCATTGATCCAACGTCAAACTCTCGTAGCAGGTTGTCATAGGTCTCCTCAGCGGTTTTCACGGGCAATCGCTGTGGCGTTAATCGGGACGGTTATGCTCTGGATAGAACGGCCTTGTCCGCAGAGGATCATGATGTTGCGGGGTAGGATTCGCAAGTCGATTTCGCGCCCTACGCGCTGTTTGCCCTTCATTTTCGCCTCCCCCTCGCTTACCTTCGCGGCCAGACTGCAGACGGTCATGGGCCGATGCTGATACGCGCGGAGCGCCGCGCGGGAGACCAACCATCATGGCGACGTACTGCCTGGAACCGACTGACGTGCCGCCGGTTGAAACGGAGCATCGCCGTATCTGCACGAAATTGCCCGTGCCCGAGTCGCTGGCGATTCTGGAACGTCTGGCCGCGGCCGAGCCGGCTTCCATGCTGGGACAGCCCCCGGTTGTTTGGGACCATGCAGAGGGCTTCAGCGTTTACGATGCGTGAGGCTTATCCGGGACGGTTGACCATTTCTCTTACCCACCTTGTTCCAATCGGAATCGCTCGCACTTTCCCAGAGGGCCCGCCAACGGCCCCTGCTCTTCGGGAACACGGTATCGCCTTTGGCCGGTGCACACAAGGGCCTGAGGAGCGGGGTGACGCTCGAACGCATTGCCCACTGCAGGCCAGGCCGGACAGCTCAGTCAGGGGGGACTTTGAACAGCCTATCTATCCGACAACGCCGAATCGGGCTGCTTCGATGGCTCGGCTCTCCCGGCCCGTTGAAGGGCTCGGGCATCAATGAGATACGTCGGTTCGGCCCCGTCGGTCTTGAGGACCACGACATCGTGCAGTTGGCGCTGGCGGATGAACGTCAGCAGGGGCTGCCAGCAGTCCTTGTCCGGCCGGGCGACAATGAAGTCGATGTCGTATTCATGCACGGCCTCCTGCAATCGCGCCATGTCGAACTGTGAGGCGGGCCCGTCCTCCTGCGCGATGGCTACGTAGAGACCATTGGCATAGTAGGCGGGTTCGGCGTCTGCGAGCAGCAGCACACGGCCCGGCCCGTAGGTCGCAAGGATGTGGCGACCGATGGTCCGCCGCACGGCGTGGCGGGCGCCCACATTGCTCTTGAACACTGACCAGCTCGCCAGCGCCGCCAGGCACAGGGCAAAGACAACCGTTTGCCTGGCTATGGATTTGCCAAACTCGCCAAGCCGTCCCCCCAGGCCGCGACAGCGTTCGGCCAGGACAATCAGACCCAACGCCCCCCACAACTGCGCCAACCCCGCGATAGCGGCCGTGTACCGCCGGTCGAACTTCACGTGCGACGTCATCAGCAACTGACCCGCGATAAAGGCCAGCACGATCACCTGACCACGGCCGTTTCGCGCCAGCCCTTTCCTGCCGACCAGCCACACCAGCGCCATCACCCACGTCGCCGGGCCGATTACCATCAGCAGCGTTTCCTGCGCTTCTTTCAAGACATCGGCTGAAGGTCGCCGGGCCTGGGGGGCCGATAGTCCGACATGGCCCAGCATTTTCGGGGGGCGCCACAGATCGCCCGCAACCCGGCCTCGCCAATGGGGGATATGGCTGGTTGCGCGGATGTCCAGAATGGGCAAGCCCGTCCGCTCGTAAACCCACGCCACGCGAGGCAGACAAACAACCACCGCGATCCCGCAGGCCAGAAGAACATGCACAACAGCCGCCCGGCGGAATTTTCCGACCAGCCCGACCACAAGCATGATGACGGCTGCCAGGGGCATAATGAACACTCCCTCGCTACGTGTCAGCGCCGCCAGCCCAGCGGCCGCACCCACAGCCGCCGCCGAGACGACCGCCGGCCGCCTGGACTGGCGCAACAGCGCCAGGACCGTCGCAGCCAAGAACGCGGCGTACAGCATGGCGGGGCCGACATTGGCCCCGAAGTGGATGACCCACGGATTGAAGGCCGTCAGCGCCGCTGCCACAAAACCGACGCGGCGGCTGAACATCTCTCGGCCAATACAGTAGACCAGCACAATTGTGCTCAACGTGCCAAGGATGCTGATGAGTTGGCCGGCCCGTTCCAGACGATCGTTGACCAAGCCCGTCGCGCCACCGAGAAGCCCCGTCAGGATCGGATACAGCGGCGGGATGATGGCGTTTTGAGCCCCGTCGATGTCGCCCCGGGCCATTTGCCCGGCCAAAGGCAGATAGTAGGTGGTCGCATCGCCGCTGGCGATCCGATAAAAGACGACCTGCTTGGCCAGCAGGCCCGCCGCAGCAAGCAGCACGATCGCCAGGCCGACCGCGGCGAAGCGGCGCGACACGTCCATCGCCGGCGGCCCGGCGGACGCCAAGTCGCCGGCGGCTCGCCCGTCTGAAATATCCCGGTCGGTCTGCGTCATTGATCCGTGTTTCTCGCGGCCCTCATGCCGGCAAGGGGCCGTTCCGCCGCGGCGACCAGTTCCGGGCCATCTGCATCAGGCGATAGGCGCCGGTGATCTTGATTCGATTGAGCCGGTGCGTGCAGATCGCCCAGGGGTGCGCTCCGGCGGCGATCTCTCGGGCGACATTCAGTCCTTCGACAAACTGCTCGACAAACCCCCCGCCGGACTTGCTGCCCGCGTGCCAGCGGAAGGCGGCCAGGTAGATGTCAACAAAGTGTCCCGGCCACCGCTTGGCCAGGCGAAGCCAATAATCATAGTCCATACAGTAGTGCAGGTCGCTCCGGAAGGCGCCGACCTTTTCGGCGGCGCTGCGCCGCCAGAACACGCCCGGCTGAGAGATCCAATTCTCCGCCAGCAACCGCCCCAGTGAGAACCGCCGCATCTGGCGATTCTTGTAGGCCGTGATCCAACGCCGAATCTCGCGATCGTGCTCGTCGACAATCGTCACCTTGCCATACAGCCACATTGTCGCCGGCTCGTTTTCGAAAACGCCGGCAACCGTCGCCAAGGCGCCGGACTGGTAAAGGTCGTCGCTGTTGAGCCAGCCTACAACATCCCCCGTCGCCATCGCCTGAGCCTTGTTCATCGCATCGGCCTGCCCGTCATCCGCTTCGCTGATCCATCGGACAGCGGATCCATAGCTGTCGAGGATGGCTGGGGTCCCATCATCGGATCCGCCGTCCACGATGATATGCTCCAACTCAAAGGGGCCGGACTGGCTCTGCACGGACTCGATCGTTCGACGAATAAAACGCGCCTGATTGTACGAAGGCGTCAGAACGGATATCCTGATCATGCCTTGACAAATACCCGACAGCCAGGGGGACCACAAGGCTTGACCCCCGTGAGTGCGAGCGAAAGGGCCCACGCGTGCGAATTGCCGTCAGTCTTCTGAACTTCCGGCCGGGCCTGATCGGCGGTGCGGAGACGTACATCCGCAACATGCTCGCCGCCTTCGAGCAGGCCCGCGGGGGCGACGAGATCGTGCTCGTTGGCTGGCGAGGCAATCTTGACGACGTCGGACCAGCCGGCATTCGGCGCGTGGATGTCGACAAGGGGGATTGGAGCATTGTGGCGGCCCGGGTGTTTGAAGCATTCACTCCCTACCGCGCGGGCCTGGTAGAACGTGTGTTCCAGAAACTCGACGCGGATGTCGCCCTGTTTCCCCAGCAGTCCATCTTTCCGAAGGCCATCGCCGGGCCGACTGTGTTGATCGTGCACGATGTGCAGCACCTTCTGTTCCCTCACCGGTTCCGCGCCCGAGACCGCATGTTTCGTCGGGCGGCCTATCCTCGCAGCCTTCGACGAGCCGACCGAATTATCGCCATCTCGCAGTTCACCGCAGACATCCTTGTCGAGCGTTGCGGCGTCTGCCGGGATCGAATTGCGGTGGTCCACCCCGGTCTTGTCGGCTGCAACGTCGATGCGATCGAGCCCTATGACGAGATACCCGGGCCATTCCTTTACTATCCCGCAGCATCGTTTCCCCATAAAGGACACGAGCAGCTCTTTGAGACGTTCGCCAAGCTCCGCGAGCGAAGCGATTTTCCTTACAAGCTCCTGCTGACAGGCCAACGCACGGCCCATTGGCGGGGACTCCGCAAACGGCTGACCGCCCTGGGGATCGGCGAGGACGTGATGCACCTGGGGTTCGTCCCCCCGTCAGACGTATTGCGGTTGTACAAAGCGGCGGCGGCGGTTGTTTTCCCATCGCAGTTCGAGGGCTTCGGCCAGCCGGCGCTGGAAGCAACGGAGCTTGGTGCGAAGTTCATCTGCTCACGATTGCCGGTGTTCGCAGAGATCGGCATCCCCCAGCAGTGGCAGATTGATTTCGCCGATCCGGATCAACTGCTGGCGGCCCTGGGCCGGCCGGGCCCAACCGTCTTGGACAAACCGGCGCCGACCTGGGCGGAAGCGGCCGAGCGGATGTTGGATGTGATTCGGGGGGCAGCATGTTGAGTCGACTTGAGGCCGTTGGAATAGGTGTTGCCCCGGGGCTGCCCGCAGGTGCAGCCAGACAGCGATGAAGATCGTCCATATAGCCCCGTTCTCGCCGTTCCCAACGCATTTCGGTGGTGCGATGCGCACCGAAGCGCTCTGGCGGGCGTTGGCGTCGGCCGGCAAGGTCCAGTTCGTCGTCCTGGGAGACAAGCCGTCGCTGGAGGCCCGCCGACAACTGCGGGCCGAGGGCGCGTGGGTCTATCCCTCCCGACGAGAGACCAAGAGGCAGAGATTTATCCGTTGCGTGCGAGCGGGGCTTGCCCGGCGATGCATACCGGCAGCCAGGTATCTGAATCCAAAGAGAATTGACAAGCTTGCAGAGAAAATACAGGGATGGGGGCCTGACGTTATCGTTGTTGACGATACCTATTTGTCAGTACTCATCCCCGCGCTCATGTCGCCGAACGTCTGTATTGTGGCGCACTGCCACAACGTTGAGTCGCAAGTTCATCGTCGGGTCGCAGCGCACAACCGTGCGCTCATGGGGCGTCTGGTTAACTATGTGCTCTATCGCAATACATTGGGCGTCGAACGGCGGTACCAACATCTGGCGGACCAGGTGTGGACTGTCTCCGAGGATGACGCCGACTACTGCCGACGACGGTTGCGACTGAAATCGGTCTTTGCCATTCCGTGTTGCCTGGACCTGGATCGTTATCAGGCGACCGACGAGCAAGAGGCCGGAGCGATTGTCTATACGGGCTTCTTCGGCTACTGGCCGAACGAGGACGCCGCTGTGCGTCTGATTGCGTTATCGAGGCAGTTGCGAGCCGAGGGCACGCCGCACCGGCTGTACCTGGTCGGGCGAGATCCCACCGACCGTATGCTCGCCGCCGCCGCTGGGGTGAAGGACGTCTGTGTGACCGGCGAGGTGCCGGACGTCCGGCCGTATTTAGCCAAAGCGGCCGTTGTCGCTGTGCCTTTGGCCGCGGGCGGTGGGACGAAGCTCAAGGTCCTGGAGGCCATGGCGATGGGGAGGGCGATTGTCACCTCGCCGATCGGCGCAGAAGGTCTGGACATCGTCTCTGGTGTGCACGCCGAGATCCTTCCGCCGTCGGAGTTTTCCGAGGCGATCACGCGCCTTCTTCGCGATGGGTCGCATCGCCGCGCCCTTGGCGAGGCCGCGCGACAGTGGGTCCAGCAGCATCGTGACATGCCCGTGATGCAGCGGCGCGTCCGGGAGCTGCTGGCCAATCTACTCTCCGGTGATCGTCCCGCCATCGCAAGCGGCTCTGGATAACGGGCCATCCCGGCAACGACCGTGCTGCCAGCGTCACCGACCCGGTCAGCTCCGCCCGAGCAATTTCTGCGCCACCACCCTTGCCGACCATAATGGTCTGCGCAGGCAACTGTAGTAAAGGCTCTCGTAGGCCTGGCAGTCCGTCCAACAGACTGGGCATTTCCCCCGGGCAATGGTCTTGCGAAGCTCGGCGGCGCGCGGGCTTCGCCATGCGGGCAGAATGTCATAGTCGGATGAACGGACGTTCCCGATCACCGAGTCCGTCATGCTTAGGCAGGGGGTAACGTTGCCGTAGGGGCCCACCCAACAGGATGCGAAAAGGCCGTAGCAGGGCACGGGCAATCTCTGCGGCGCAGCCAGATGAGCCATGATCCCGCTGATGTAAAGCCGGGACAGGGCAAGCTTGTAGCGACGCCGCATGGCCTGGAGTGCATCCAGTATCTCGCTCTTCTCGCCCAGTGCATTGGTGCAGTGATAGCGAGCGCTGCTTTGCGCGCACCGAAAGCAGAACTTGTCGATGGACGGGATCAGTCCTTCGTTCATGACGTAATCGACCGTTTCGCTTAATTGCGAAGCATTGGCGCTGCTGAGGGTGAAACTTATCTGATGCCTGAGTTGGGGAATCTGCACGCTCAGAGCGTTCAATCGCTTCAGTAAGTCGACGGCTTTGTCGAAGGAACCGATCACCCCTCGAATTTTGTCATGTGAGGCGCCAAGCCCATCGAGCGAAACACTCACGGTGAACTGTCCGCCGGGCCGGGCGAATCGGAGGATTGTCTCGACGTCTCGGGCGACCGCCTCCGGACGTAGCGCGTTGGTCACGATGGAGACGCTGTCCAAGCGAGACACAAGCACTTTCAGCAGTTCTGTGGCGCCCTCCTTGAGAAACGGCTCGCCCCCGGTCACCTCGATCTGCCTGACGCCAGAGCGAATCGCATGCGATGCCACTTGGATCCATTCGTCAGCGGATAACTCCTTCTGCAGGCCAGCCGGGTCGTGGCGGTAAAGCTTCCAGATGTGACAGGTTGTGCACCGACTATTGCACAGATTCGTGACTTGCAGGACTAATCGCTTGGGCACAGCTCTGGGCCTGCCGCACATGCGTCTTGCATTGACACGCACGATTTCGATGACGCCCTCAAGCACATTCATGCGGATGAAGACCTTCCTGCGTCGCACCGGGCGTCGAACATGCCGATCGAACGCTTCCTGGCGGGCATGAATGTACGATCATCCATCTCTTGCCGCAAGCGAGCCAATGCGTTCTGTGCGGCCGGAATCACGCGCATGTGCGGACCTGTCCCTTCACAGAGGCCCGGAATACAAATACCATGTGTCGACGATGTGAATGGACCCGGCGCCTGCGGGATCAGCCGCAGGCTGTAAGGAATACCCAGATGCCCATGAGGCCCTTTGCTGTCATTCCAAAACTTCTGCGAACGCAAGGGGCCAAGCTGTCATCTGTCTACCTGGTTAGCAGCGTCGCCCAGCAACTGGCGGTGCTGCTGCTGATTCCGGTGTTCACGCATCACCTGACGACGGACGAGTACGGCCTGGTGGCGCTGTTGATGAGCATGATGTTGTTCGTCCGCGCCCTGGTCGACATGGGCCAGCCCGCCGCCCTCATTCGCTACTACTACGCCCCGCGGGAGGAGACCGAATCCCACGGTGACCTGCTGTTGTCGGCTATCGTGTTGCGGCTGGTAACGGCTGGGGTGTTCCTGGGCGCCATGTTCGTCGCGCTGGCCCCGGCGTGGGGATGGATCACCAACAACAGGCTCCCGTTGCAGCCGCATTTGTCCATCGTCCTGCTCGCCGCGGTCGGCGGAAGTGTCAACGAGCTCGTGCACACGATCTTCAAGGTCCAGCAGCGTGCCGGAGCCTACGCGGCTGTGGGCCTGCTGACGACGCTGATCCAACTCGCCTCCAGCGTTGTCTACGTCGTGGTCCTCAAGCTCGGTCCCCTCTCACCCGTGCTGGGATGCGTGACCGGATCGGTGGGCGTGGCCCTGCCATTGGTGGTCTGGTCTTTCCTGAAGCCCTCTGCCGGGCGGCTGCGCCGCGCCGTCTTCTGGCGACACCTGCGCTACGGTCTGCCCCTGGTGGGCGGAGGGGCGGCGAGATGGCTTCAGAATGGGGCGGATCGTCTCGTGCTCAACCGCGTCGCAGGCGGGTCGCTGGGGCCGTACAATCTCGGCTACAACATGGCCTTCACGGGCATGTCGGTCATGTTCAACAGCATCGGCAACGCACTGCAGCCCATTCAGTTTCACGTGATGCAGACCCGCAAGGATTCCCCCACCATCCTTCGCGCACTGGCGAGCGTCTATGTCGCCTTGCTGGGTGCGGTCTGCATGACGGTCGTGCTCTATGCCCGGGAACTCGTTGCGATCATCGCCCCGGCCTCCTACGCCCTGGCCGGGCGGGTCCTTCCGTTGATCGCGGTGGCCTATCTCTGTCACGGCTACTACTTGTTCGTTCGGCGCGTGCTGCTGTTCCACAAGAAGACGGTTCTGGTCTCCGTGCTGACCATCGTCCCGTGCCTGCTGGCGTTGGCGGGCAACATTCTGTTGATTCCACGATGGGGAATCGACGCCGCCATCTGGGTGCTCCTGGGCAGCGTGCTGGCGACGCTGGCGGCCACCTTCATTGCCGCCAGGCGCGTGGACGCGACCCGCTATCCGCTGGCGGCGATACTGGTGACGAATATCATGATCGCAGCGGCAGCCTTGTGGCTGACCTACGGGCCGGCGGAAGGGGTCACCGCAGCAGGGGTCGCCATCAAGCTGGTGGTGCTCGGCGTATACCTCGCGCTCGTCTGGATCATGTTCATACGGCCTCACGAACGAGTTCTGCTGGGCTTGTCGGCTAGCGACGGCCCGCCATCGGACAGAAACAATTCGATCGGATCGGATCGCGATGTGATCGCATGAGGATATGTTTCTTCTCATCTGGCAACAGCCTTCAGGGCGGCGCCGAACGACGCCAGGTCCAGATCGTCGGCCACTTGCTGGCGAGCGGCCATACGGTCCATGTCGTGCTCCCCGCCGCCAGTGAGCTGACGGAGAGATACCGCCGCATGGGGGCCGTCGTTCACCTGATATACTGGCAACATCTGCGGACGCTGGCCGACCCGTTGCATGTGCTGCAGTATCTGCTGTGGATGCCGATCATCACGGTTCGCCTGGCCCGGCTGTTGCGGGCGATGCGAATCGAGGTACTCCACGTCAACGAGATTCTCGACTTTCAGGGCTTGGTGGCCGCACGGCTGGCTCGAGTCCGAAGCGTCATTTTCATTCGTTTCATTCTTCCACAGCGATGGATCCGCCGCGCGTTGGCGTGGATCGTCGTCGCCCTGGCCGACCGCGTGGTGTGTGTCTCCCAGGCGGTCCATCGGATGGCTCTGGCCGGTCGGCGCGGCCAGCGGGTGCGCGTCATCTACGATGAGCAGCCCGACGACGACCCGTTCGACCCGGCTCGGACGTCCCCGGTAATGGGCGCGGACGCGTGGGGCGGGCCCGTCGTCGGCACGGTGGCGAAGATGGTCGCCCAAAAAGGCCATCTGGTGCTGCTGGAGGTCATCGATCGCCTTCGCCGCCGGGGCTGCGGCAATCTGCAGTGTCTGATCGTTGGTGGCGCCGTGCCCGGCCATGAGGCCTACGCCGAACAGGTGCGGCGCGATATTCGACGGCGCGGCCTGGAAGAGGCCGTCCACCTGGTCGGCCAGCAGGACAACGTTGCCCCTTACCTGGCCGCCATGGATGTTGTCTGCCATTTGCCGCTGTGCGAAGACAGCTTCCCGGCCGTTCCCATGGAGGCCGCCGCGATGGGTAAGCCGGTGGTCAGCTTTCGCCGGGGGGGGATTCCCGAACAGTTGACCCATCCGGCCGCCATCAGGCTGGTCGAGCCCGGCGACATTGACGGTCTGGTCGAGCAGGTCCGCCAGTTACTGGACAATCCGGATTTGCGAAACGACATCGGCCGGCGGGCCCGCGACGAAATACGATCCAAGTTCCCTCGGCAGCGCCACATTGAGCAGTTGGATCGGCTCTACGGGGAGCTAACCGCCCCTCGCCCTGGCCCCCAGCGCCGCCCGCGCGTCATGCGAGTGGTGCACAGCCTGGCGATTGGCGGCACGGAAAAGCAGGCCTTGGCGATCGTCGATCGGCTGCGTCATGTGGTGGATATCGACCTGGTCACGCTGGCGGACGAGGCGGCCATGTCCGTGCCGAGTTCCTGGCGACATGTGCGACACGTCTCGCTGGGGTGCGACCACGGCGGCTGGGCCGGTTGGCGCCTGATCCGGACGATCTGGCGGCTGTGGCGGCTGATCGTTGCCCGCCGCCCGGATCGAATCCATTGCTCACAAGTCTGGCCCAACCTTGTCGGTTGCCTGGCCGCCTTGGCGGCCGGCCGGCGCGTCTGGGTCATGTTTCACGGGCTCGGCCTGAACATTGTGGGCTCGACAGACCTGTGGGGCGTCCGCTGGGCGGCCCGGGCCGTCTATTGCCTGTGCAGGCCCAAAGTTTGGGCCCAGAGCCCGGCCACGGGGCGCTTCGCGTCGGCCCTGTTGGGAATCGCTGAGCGAAAGGTCCACCTGGCCGCCAACGGTGTGGCGATTCCCCCTCGCCCGCGACAAACGAACAGGCAGGGCCCAACCCGATTCGTAATGGTCGGTCGGCTGGTGGCCGTCAAGAACCACGCCATGGCCGTCCGAGCGATGCGCGAGGTGCTGGATCGAGGACGCTCGGTGCACCTGCGCGTCGTCGGCGACGGCCCGGAGGGACCGGCGCTGCGGGCGATGATCGAGGCCCTGAGTCTCAGCGCCCACGTTCAACTCCTGGGCTGGAAGGCCGACGTGGCCGACCTGCTTGTTGAATCGGACGTGCTGCTCCAGCCCAGCGACAGCGAGGGGCTCTCCAACAGCGTGCTGGAGGCGATGGCTCATGGCCTGGCGGTGGTGGCTTCGGATGTGGCTGGCCTGCGCGACATCCATGCCGTCACCGACGCCTTGATCCTCGTGCCCCCCGGCGATCAGGCGGCTCTCAGCGCCGCCGTCGGACGTCTCGCCGACGACCCCGCCACGGTCGACCGCGTCGGCCAGGCCGGGCGGGAGGCTGTTGCGAGGCACTTCTCGATAGAACGCGCCGCAGCCGAGTGGGCCGACCGTTACGCCTTGCCGGCAAGGACATCATGAAGACAGATCGCTGCGGCAATGGCAAGGACAGGCCCGGCCGTATCGAAGACCTGGCGTGCGGCGTTTTGGTTTCCAGCCCAGTAGGCGCTGAGCGCGATACCCACCAATGCGGGCAGGAATGAGGCCAGCAAGAGCGTTCGTGGCATTCGTCCAAGTCGCCAGACGGCAAGGGGGGGCAGAAATGTCAACAGCAGGACCACGAACACGACGCACTCCAGGAAATTATACGGTAACGAGGCGATGTGCTGCCATCCAGCTTCGGGCACGTGAGTCGCAGGCCCGCCGATGACGGCTCGCCCAACAACAAGCGTGGCTATTGAAGCGAGCGCTGCTGCGGCCATATGGATCAACGGCCTCGTTTTCAGATCTCCCTTCCGTGCGCCAAGGCACCACCCGACCATACACGCCGGCACGAATGCCGCCATGGAATCCTTGGCCAGTACTCCCATGATCGCCAGGGGGACCAACCAGCCAAGTCGGCCGCTCAACAGGGCCGTCAGGAGTGCACAGAAGAAGAACAACTCGCCCGCATCCACCAGACCAACCAGGATGAGATTGGCAACAAGAAAGCTGCTGACGAGCAATAGGGCCGCCACCCCGCCAACCAGGTTGCTGTAATGAAGCCGGCGACACATAGGCAGCAGCAACGTCGCGGCCCCCGCCGTGAAGGCGGAATTGACGATCAGCATCGCCAGGAACGTGCGATCCCACTCGACAAAGCCCACTGTTGGCAGCAATGCCAGGACCCCCGCCGCCAACGCCGGCGTCAGGATGCGATATCGATGCGTTGGGTTGACCCCTTCATCCTCGCCCCGGACCATCTGGTAATACGACTTGCTGTCAGGCTGGGCGTCGCGAGGATCAAATCGCTGCAACGTTGGGTATCCCAGGCCCAGACAGATAACGAAAATCAGGGCGAAGATGACCAGCTCACTTCGACCTGCCAAGCCATTGAGGATAGGTCGCTGCCATTTCATATGTGATCCCTTTGACTCCCACTATGGGGAGCCGGAGATTCCTGAATTGTCTTCGCTTCCCGGCCGGTCAGCCAGCACATCCATGTTCAAACTGGAGATGCGCCCTTCCATGACCCATCGCCACATCTGCCAGTAGAACAGCAGTAGCCGCGCCGGACGACCGGCCGGGCGAAACCGCAACCGGCCTTTGCGGACCGCTTCGACGCCGTCGCTGTTGAGATCGGGATGGTCGGCCGGGATGTGAGCGATGACCGACGAGATCAAGTCCGACCTGTTCAATGCAGCCGGAAGCATCGCGCCGATGCGCTGACGCGAGGCCCGGGCGTAACGAAGCCCATAAGAGGCCAGTTCGCTCAGTCGCAGCCAGAGCCCTTTGGCGAACGGCGTGGGGCCCGGGCGGATGGGTCTCTGGCTGAAGATGGGCACGTGCATGGCCTTGGGGAAATGCCGCTCGTAGATTCGGAAGTACAATTTTCCCTGCCACTTTATTTCCTCAGGAATTTCCCCCGTGGCCGTGCAATACGCCTTGCCGATTCCCGGCGTCAGTGGAAGCACGTCGTTGGCGTATGCCACCAGAGGATTTTGGCCTGTCCGGTTGGCCGTCCTGCTGCGGATGTGGAATCGGGTGACACCGTTCTCAGTATGCCCGTACGCATCGCGCAGTTGCCGTTGCCGCCGGCGACACTGGTCGTACATGTCTCGGGCGCGTCGGATGCCGAAGACCCGCTCGGCCGCCTGCCAGGTGGGTGAGCCCCACTCGAATCCATTGTGGCGCCAATAGGCCTCATACCCACCGAGTTGCCGGGCGGCGCCTCGACCGGGTGCGTTGATGGAACATCCCAGGCCGACGCCTTCCCATGCGGCGCGCCATTCCGGCCGGATGTAGCGGGACAGCTGCGTGACGAACAGATCGTAGCTCTGAGTGGACACATCGGTGGCCAGGACGTAGTCGAGATAGTCTGTGGATGAGAAGAACCTTTTCGGATGAATCATCCGAACATCAAGCCCGTGGCGTTTGGCAATGCGCCGACCGTAACGGGCGTCCGCATCGAGATGATTGTAAGGATTGCTCAACGTGACGACGTTCGGACGGGCGCCGGCTTCGAGGACCAACTCCAGGATCAGACGTGAATCGAACCCGCCGCTGAGCAGGATCGTGCCCGGCGAGACGTACTGAAGGTACTGCTGTACCTGAAATCGAAGCATGTCGACGATCGCATGGGTGTCGATGTCGTCGAGCGTCAGATCGGTCCGCACAGCGGGCCAGGGCCAGTACTCCCGCCGGTCCCACCGGTCGGTAGCGGCGTCGTAGACGATGATACTTGCGGGCGGCGACTTTCGGACGTCGGCCAACGAGGTGACCGTGTCAATGTGTTCGCCGAAGCTGATCAACGCGCCCCAGCCAAGCGGGTCCATCTGCACGTCTGTCAGGCCGCTGGCGGCGATGCCCTTCGCCTCGGTCGCCAGCAGGACAAGCCCGTCGCGCCGGTGCACGCATAGAGGCTGCATGCCCAGGCAGTCATTGACGATGACCAGCTTGCGCCCGGCGGCGTCCCAGAAGACCGCCGCGAACGCCCCGTCCAACTCCGGCAGCAGTTTCTGGGCGCACTCGGCGTCGCCGTCGCACACACGCTGCAGGCGCTGCTCGAGTCGCCCGTCGGGGTCGATGGGCAGGCCGGAAACCATCAGGATGTTGCCGCGCTCACTTCGGCGGAACATATCGACATCGAGATGCCGGTCACTGGTGTGGACGCAGGCCATCGCGCCGCCATCGAACGTCGCAAGCTCGCACGTGTGCCACGCCCGGGCGCGCTGCATCTGGGCCATCTTTCGGGCGATGGCGCCGTTGTCGGCGGCGTCGGGTCGGATGCAGACAGCGATCTTCATGAATGCCCTTTGGACGGTTCAGTTACAATTTCTCCGTTGGGCGATTCCACTTCCGGTCGCTCCGGATAGATGTGCGCTCCCAACTGCTTCAGCAGCGCCTCCACGCGAAGATTGCATGTATTGTTCAGCCAGAAGACGCCATGCTGGAAGACCCAATCGTTGTTGGTGTCGTCGTAGATGTATCGTCCCAGGTTCTGGGCTTCCTGGTCGATGCCCATCGGGTTACTGGCAGCCCGCGCACTGATGGGAGGCTCCCAGGACGTGCCGACGTACGCGTGAAGTTCGGTCACCAGCGTCCGGCCGTCCTGACAGCGGACAAAATCGACGGACAGGCTGGTGAAGCCCCCCGCTTCGGTGATCCGCCGGGTCGTGTCGAACATCTCCATCGGCGGACAGCGCCACGCCCACAACAATGAGCCGCTGTGGAACTGGCCGATCGGCAGTTTCTGATAGCCGATGTAGCTGTCGCCGATGCGCATCACGCGCCATTCCTCGATGCCGGGGAGGTACTCCTGGAAGATGACACACCCGCGCTGGCGGTCACGCGGATCACAGCCACGTCGGGCCACCCCCGCCGCGAAGCTCCGCCGGACGTGCCCCAGGAGCTTCCTGCGCTTGCGGAAGATCCACACGCCGCTGGAACTGGAGCCCAGGTCGCTCTTGCAGACAATCGGCAGATCGGCCTCGCCGGCCAGCGCCAGCGCCGCGTCGCGATCGTCGAAGATCCACGTCCGGGGCTGGACAAATCCATGCTCGTCAAGCCATTGATAGACGCGTCGCTTGCTCTCGTAGAAATAAAGGCATTCGGGCTCGGGGTAGACGACCTTGCCCATCTCCTCGGTCATCACTCGGATGCGACGGTCGTAAAGATCCTTCCAATGGGCCCGATGGACCGACGGGCGGACGAGAAACGCGTCGCACTCGCTCCGCTCGATCGCCGAGCGCCAGTCCGGCTGGAGAATGTCCACCAGGCGATAGGGCACGCCAAGATCGCGGCAAGCGGCGATGAAATGGTGGTGCAGGTGCGTCACCTCCCGGACGATCCCGATCCGCACATCCACGCGGGCGGGATAGGTCGATTCGTCGGGATCATTTGCAAAAGGATTGGCGGCTGCCCATATGTTCGCCTCGACGGCGCCACGGTCGACCAGGCGCCAAAGCAGCGTCTTTAACCACTGCGGCAGCGCCCGCTGAATGCGGCGCGAGCCGCCGATCCGCGCCAGAAGCCCGGCGCCGCGCACCTTGGCAGCGGCTGAACGACTGGACGTCACATTGGTCTGGGAAGCGGTCATCGCGTCGATTGGCCGGCCCATCGGCGGGCAAGCGGATAGATTATAGGGCCATCTCCCTTTGTAGGAAAGCAGCAGCCCCCCGGACCTGACCGACGGAAGGCGGCTTCAACGTTCCCGAGCCAAATACTTTGACACAGCGATGATGTTTCGCCAGAATCCTGCCACTGACATGGAGAATGCCTCTTCAACACGATCGGGAGCCAAACCGTCCTTACGGGATTTTTTCACAGCCGCGGAAAAGTGGAAGTCAACGACGGATCGTTGGGTTTATCGCTACCTGTTTCGCCCCTGGACTCCCTATCTGAGTTGGGCCCTCTGTCGCCTTGGCCTGTCGGGCAATGGGGCAACACTCTTGGGCGGCGTGTGCCTGATTGTGGGCGCCGTGTGCCTGTCCGGTCCCTGGCCGGCGGCCTGGATAATCGGAGCGGCGCTGGGGCTGTTCCATGTGGCCTTCGATGCGTGCGATGGGGAGATCGCCCGCGTTCGGCGCGAGGCCGGGGCCGCCGGCGATAAGGGCATGACGGGTTATTACCTCGACACCCTGATGCACGGCCTGGAAACATCGCTGGCGGCCGGCATCGGCTATCGGCTGTATGTGACCAGCCACATGGGCGTCTGGCCTCTGATACTGGCGGCGGCGGCGATGGTGGCCGTGTGCACGGCCCCCTATCTGGCGTACTGCAAGACCCTGTCGGTCTGGCTGGGCAAGCACGGGGAAAACCCAGATGATGTTCATACGCTAATGGGCTTTGTCCGGGGCGAGCCGTCGATCATCTCCGAACAGCGGCGCGATGAGATCGTCTCACTGCGACGATGTCTACTGTACCTCAAGCAGACGTTGACGACGCCGGGATACTTTCTCACGTTGCCGCTGGCCGTCTGCCTGGATGTGTTTGTCGGCCCCCTGGCGACCAGCGGGGACGTTGTCATTTCCTGGCGATTTATCTGGCTGGCGGTTTATGTGGCCGGTAAGGTATTGTATTCGCTGTATTGGGGCGCCCGTCTGGCGGTGAGGTTGCGGGAGCTTCCCGCATGACGATTCGATTGTCGGCCGTAATCGAGCGTTGGCCCTGCTTGTGGAGACATTAGGACCGTGAAGGTAATCATTCTGGCAGCGGGACAGGGGGGGCGGCTGCGGCCATTAACGGCGGACAGGCCCAAATGCATGGTCCAGGTCAACGGGCGGACGATTCTGGACTATCAGTTGGATGCCCTGGCCCAAGCCGGCCTCACTGACGTGACTATTGTTATTGGGTATCGCGGCGACACGATTCGTGACCACGTCGGCTGGCGATGCCGGTTCATCGTCAATGAAGCATTCGAGACGACCGACAATATGTACTCGCTGTGGCTGGCTCGCGATCTCGTCGCGGGGGAGGCGTTTGTCTTCTGCAACAGCGACGTGATCGTCGAGGCGTCCATGATTCGAGACCTTGTGAATTGCCCGCACAGCTCGGCCATGTTGGTCGACACCGAAAAAGAGTTGTCCACCCGCGAAACGAACCTCGTCATCGAGAACGGCTGGGTTACGGAGTACCACAGGGACATTCCCCTCGACCGGGCCAATGCCCAAGGCCTCTTCACGGTGAAACTGGGCGCCGAGGGGTCGAGGCTGCTTTTTGAGAGGATCGACGAGTTTGTCCGAGGAGACAGCCTCAACTATCACCCTTCAAGAGCTTTCGACGCTGTCCTCCCGACCGTCCCCGTGGCGCCGATCGACGCCAACGGTCGCCCTTGGTTCGAGATCGACACGTTGGAGGATCTGGCCGACTGCCGGCGGAGGCTCGGTCAGCGCGGGTGACCTTTCGCAGCCCTTCCCCGCCCCGAAACCCCTTGCTTTTGCGCGCGGCGAAGCTCTAGACTCAATGTCCCGGTTGCTGCCGCGGGCTCTCACAATTGCCGCCATTCTTGCCGAAAGATCTGCGTCATTCGCCAATCCGGCGCCCAGGAGTGTGGCTGTGTACGAAAGCAGGACCATTGCTGTTGTCATACCGTGTTTCAACGAACAGGACAACATCGTCAACGTCCTGACGAAGATCCCGGACTTTGTTGATGCGGTCGTTATTGTCGATGACGCCAGCACCGACGACACGGCCCGGATCGTCGACCAACAGATCGCCCGGGAGGGGGACTCCTGCCGAACGGTCCTGCTTCGTCGCGAGCAAAACGGCGGGCCCGGCGCTGCAGTCATTACAGGCCTGACCGAATGTTTGCGGAGGGATTACGACATTACGGCCGTGATGGACGGCGACGGGCAGATGAACGCCCAGGAGTTGCCCTGGTTGATCGGCCCGGTGGCCCAGGGCCAGGCCGATTACGCCAAGGGAAACCGCTTGTTCTATCGAGGAGCGTGGCAGCGAATTCCGCACAGCCGCTATCTGGGGAACGCGTTTCTGTCGATGCTGACCAAGATCGCCAGCGGCTACTGGCACGTGGCGGATTCGCAGTCGGGGTACCTGGCCATCAGCCGAGAGGTGCTCGAGACGATCGATCTGCAGAAGATCGACACGGGCTACGGGTACACCAACGACTTGCTGGTCCATTTGAACGTCTACGACTTTCGCGTCGCCGACGTGCACGTTCGGCCCATCTATTGGCCCCAGCGGCAGTCGAAAATGAAGGCCTGGATAGTCTTCCCTCGCCTGAACTGGATGGTGTTCAAGCGGTTCTGGTGGCGCATGTGGCGCAAGTACGTCATTCACGACTTCCATCCGCTCGTGCTGTTCTATTTCGCCGCAACTCTTTCAGGCTTGGCGGCGACAGGTCTGTTTGTGCGCCTTGTCTGGCTGTGGATCGCCACCGGCTCGATCCCGCGCGTCAACGCCCTGGTGTGGGTCCTGTGCACGCTCAGCGCGATCCAATTAGGGCTGTTCGCGATGTGGTGCGACATGGAGGCCAATCGCGACCTGAAGTGTGTCCCGCGCCGCCGCCTCGGCCGATCCCGCTAACAGCAACCCGGCGCGCCGGAGACACACCCGGCCGTTCTGCATGGCGACATCGCTGGGGCTGGCACAGATACGTGGTGGGACGGGCCCCCACCGCGCGATACGTGCGGAATCTCTCCCTCAGCGCGCCGCCACATCCTCTGCCGCTTTGTGCGACATTGGACAATCGAATTGACAGGCCCCGGCGGCAGTGCTTCAATTGGTTCGGTTGTCGGGCAAGAATCTTCAGTTTCCCGGGGGGTCTCCCCACACAGAAGGGAGCAAGGAAATGAAACGCGTGCTATTAGTTGGGCTGGGCATCCTTCTTGTCATCGGCGCAGTAAATGCGGCAGATACGGATACCGGCAGCCAGACCTTCAACTCCGACCTGTCACTGGACGTCTACATGAAGACGTTGGATGGGGATGACGAATGGGTCGGCACCACGCCGTCTGGAACTCCCCTTGAGATTCCGGAATCCCAGTACTGGTTTGTGATGCCACGTGGCCCTGTAGACATGGGCAAGCTGAGCCAGGAAGTCCTTTCAAAACGTGTCCCCGGGCTGAGCTTGCCGAAAGGCACAGTCGATGATGACCTGGCCCACCTGAAAGGCCTGACAGGCTTGCAGACGCTCATCCTCGCCAGCACAAAGGTCACGGATGCGGGGATGGCGCACCTGAAAGGCATGACGGGCTTGCAGCGGCTCGACCTCACCAACACAGAGATCACGGATGCTGGCCTGGCTGACCTGAAAGGCCTGACGGGGCTGCAGACGCTCAGTCTCAGCATCACAAAGATATCGGATGCGGGCCTGGCCCACCTGAAAGACCTGACAAGCTTGCAGGACCTCCACCTTGCCGCCACAGCCATCACGGATGCCGGGCTGGCGCACCTGGCAGGCCTGACGAACTTGCAGAGGCTCATCCTCTTCGGCACAAAGATCACGGATGCCGGGCTGGCCCACCTGAAAGGCATGACAGGGCTGCACGTGCTCATCCTCGGCGGGACGAAGATATCGGACGCGGGGCTGACCCACCTGAAAGGCATGACAGGGCTGCGTATGCTCGGCCTCAGCGGCACGAACATCTCGGGCGCGGGGCTCGTACACCTGAAAGACATGACGGGCTTGCAAAGGCTCTACCTCGATGACACAGAGATTACGGATGCGGCTCTGGCCCACCTGAGTGGCCTGACGAGCTTGCAGCAGCTTTGGCTCTATGAGACAGACATCACGGATGCGGGCCTGGAACACCTGAAAGGCCTGACAGGGCTGCAGAGGCTCGGCCTCACCAGCGCAAGGATCACGGATGTGGGGCTGGCCCACCTGAAAGGCCTGACGGGGCTGCGGCTGCTCAACCTCTACAAAGCAAAGATCACGGATGCCGGGCTGGTCTACCTGAAAGGCCTGACAGAGCTGCGTGTGCTCGTCCTCAGCGGCCCAGACATCACGGATGCAGGCCTGACCCACCTGAAAGGCCTGACGAGCTTGCGGAATCTCGTCCTCTTCGGCACGAACATCACGGATGCCGGGTTGGTCCACTTGGTGGGCATGACGGGTTTGCGGGAGCTCGACCTCAGCGAGACGAAGATCACAGATGCGGGGCTTACCCACCTGAAGGGCATGACGAGCTTGCAGGAGCTCCGCCTTAGCGACACAAAGATCACGGATGCTGGGTTGGCACGCCTGAAAGGCCTGACGAGCTTGCGAACGCTCGAACTCCACGACACGGACATCACGGATGCGGGCCTGGCCCACCTAGCGGGCATGACAGGCTTGCAGCGACTCTACCTCCGCAACACGAACATCACAGATTCGGGGTTGGCCCACCTGAAAGCCCTGACGGGCTTGCAGCATCTCAATATCTTCTACACAGACGTCACGGATAGGGGCCTGCGCGAACTGCGAAAAGCACTTCCGGGAACCCGCATTAACTCCTTCCCCTGATCACATTTGACGGGTGGCCGTTCTCTTGCCCCTGTTGTGGCTGCGAGATCGGTCAGGCCCCGTCTGCCGGGGCACCTCGGTCGAACGAAACGATACATCGGCACATGAGGTATCGGCCGGCCGCGACGGTCGGGCTCTGATATGCCGGGCTCGGGTCGGGGCGCCCGGCAAGACAACGACTTCCCCGCCTCCCGCCACAACCGCTACAAACTTACATAAGGCCGCTCAGGGCAAGCGACCGGCCGCTCTGCGCGACGTTGGGCAATTGAATTGACATGCCTTCGCAGCAGTGCTCCAATTGGTTCGATTGTCGGGCAAACAGTCTCAGTTTCCCGGGGCGTCCGCCCACACAGAAGGGAGCAAAGAAATGAAACGCATGGCATTGATCGGGCTGGCTGTTCTTTCTGTCATCGGCGCAGCACATGCGGCAGATACGGATGCCGGCATCCGGACCTTCAACTCCCAACTGCCGCTGGACGTCTACATTGTGAGGACGTTGGATGGTGATGAGGAACGGGTCGGCGCCACGCCGTCTGAGACCCCCCTTGAGATTCCGGAATGCCAGTATTGGTGGGTAAAGCCGCGCGGCCGGGCGGACATGGACAAGCTCAGCCAGGAAGTCCTTTCAAAACGCATCCCGGGGTTGGAACTGTCCAATGCAACCGATGATGACCTGGCCCACCTGAAAGGCCTGACCGGCTTGCGGATGCTCAATCTCAGCGAGACAACGATCACGGACGTGGGGCTGGCCCACCTGAAAGGCCTGACGGGCTTGCAGCGGCTCAGCCTCGACGACACGCACATCACGGATACGGGCCTAGCCCACCTGAAGGGCATGACGGGCTTGCGAGCGCTCAACCTCTGGGGCACAAACATCACGGACGCGGGCCTGGCCCACCTGAAAGGCCTGACGGGCTTGCAGCGGCTCAGCCTCGACGACACGCACATCACGGATACGGGCCTAGCCCACCTGAAGGGCATGACGGGCTTGCGAGCGCTCAACCTCTGGGGCACAAACATCACGGA
>DRGC01000039.1 GCA_011050235.1 Phycisphaerae bacterium
AGATGTGTATAAGAGACAGCAATCGTGCAGGTCGGTGATCAGCAGCACGGTGGTGGGCCTGTCGATACGGGCGGCGAACTGTCGGGTCGACGCCACCAGGTCGGTCCGGCCCGACGGCGTCAGGGCAGACAGGAAATCCAACACGCCGAAGATCCCCCCGCGCCCGCCGGCCAGCATCAGCCCATCGCCGAGGTTTTCAGCGAACGGCAGCAGCGTCAGGCGTTCCAATGAGGCCAGCGCCACGTAGGCGATCGCAGCCGCCAGGCGTCGCGCGAAGTCGAATGTCGCCATCGCCGCCGCCGAGACGACGGCCCCCTCGGCCGCCATCGACTGCGAAACGTCCAGCAGAATCGCCACGCCCGCTTCGCTGTGCTCGTGGAACAGGCGGCGGAGCAACCGGTCGGTGCGGGCGTAGTAAGCCCAGTCGATGAACCGCGGGTCGTCGCCGCTGACGTAGGATCGGTGATCGGCGAACTCCAGCCCGTCGCCCAGCCGCCGCGACCGGCGCCGCCCGACCGACGGCCCGGCGGCCAGCCGTTTGGCCATCACGCGAAGGTGTTCCAGACGCGCGAGAAAGTCGGCATCGAACAGGTCCGTCGGCGATGGGTCGGCCATGGTGCGTTCCACGGGCGGCTGAAAGCTTTGGTCTGGACAGTTGTTGGTGATGGCCCGCGCGCTGCACGCCGGCTGGGTACGATTCTATCGCGCCCGCCAATCGGCGACAACAACTGCGCTGATGGCGACAACCGCCTCGCTGACCGCGGCAACCGCCTCGCCGCCGTGTTCAGCTTGACCTATTTTGCTCAAGGACTTACAATCGGTATTCCGACTCATTTCTAGGGCAGGTTAATTGCCCATAATTGGTATTTGATGCCCGCCGTGTGTCTGCGCGGGATGCTGGACCGTCGCGAAAGGAACACGCTATGCCGAATCAGACCGGCCCCCACGGCTCGGTGACAAAGGTCACTCGCCTGGCTTTGATCGTGACGCTCGTCCTGATGGGATTGACCTTCTTAGGCTGTCTGGCCATGGGCATACAAGCGGCCCTCAGCAAGGACCCGAAGCTGGTGACGGCTGTCGGCGCATCGCTGGGGATGCTGGTGTCGCTGCTGGTGGGCTCCTGGGCGATGGTGGCCTATGGCATCGTCCGCGTGATCGTCGCCAACGAGCGCCATGTCGATTCGACCAACGGGCGCATCGAGCGGCTGGAAACGCTGGCGACCGATCAGGCCGAATCGATGCGGCAATTGCGCGATCTGGCGTGTCTATCGGACAAGGCCAAGAGCCTCATCTACCGCGACAGCGAGATCGAGGCGTTCCGCGAGACCGTTCAGCACGCCCTGTTCCGCCAGGACTACAAAGCTGCCGAACAGTTGATCGAGGAGATCGAAGAGAAGATCGGCTACGCTGAGGAGGCCGAGCGGCTCCGCAAGAACGTCGCCGATTTTCGCAACGCCACGATGGAAGAAAAAGTCCAGGCTGCTGTCGACCGCGTGGCGAAACTGCTCGCCGCCCACGACTGGGCCCGTGCTCTCCGCGAAACGCAGCGGCTGGGGACGCTGTTCGCCGACAACGACAAGATCGCCGAATTGCCCCGGCGGATTCACCTGGCCCGCACCAAGCACAAACGCGACCTGCTGCAGGCCTACGGCGAGGCGACGCGCAAGAAGGACGTCGACCGAAGCATCGACCTGCTGAGGGAGCTGGACCCCTACCTGACCCCGCAAGAGGCCGCCGCCCTGCGCGAATCCGCGCGCGGGGTCTTCAAGGCTCGCCTGAACAACCTCGGCGTCCAGTTCGCCATCTTCGTCGAAGACGAACAGTGGGCCCAGGCCATCGCCGCCGGCGAGGAAATCATTCGCGAGTTCCCCAACACCCGCATGGCCCAGGAGGTCCGCAGCAAGATGGACAGCCTCCGCACCCGCGCCGAAGCCGCCCCCAACCCAGCCACCTAACCCAGCCGCCACGAATCCCAAGCGGGCGCTGAATTCTGCGTAGCCCCGGTTCATTGGGCAAAGCAGAACGCCCGCTTCGTTAGCATTGATCGTTCTTGGCCGCTACGTCCTGCCCCGACGGATCTACGGGATATTGGAATCTGCGCTAGCGGGGGTCTCGGGGGTCCCAGAACTGGGGCTTGCCCTTTGCCGTCGTGTCGTGCACCTGGTCGGGGTACATCTGCCGCACGCCGCCGTCGAGCATCACGACGTTGGCCCGGTCCAGATGGCGGGGGTAGACGCCGGCATTATTGGTCATCGTCGCCGACGGCCACCACGTCACATAGCTGCCGCTCGGCGCGCCGCCGACCGTGCGTACGGTGGCATCGGACAACAGGATCGTCCGGCTGGGATACTTGATATAGCTGACTCGGCACCACGCATCCGGGCGGACGCCCCCTTGAACCGACGGAATAAAGCCCAACCAATCGCGCCCGGTCGACCCGTCGAAGCGGCCGAGGAAGAAAGCATTGTAGCCATATCCGACGTCCTTGGGCGTCAGTTCCCATTCCAGAATCAGGCCCGCTTTGGGCACTTCGCTCGACACCAACACCGGGCAGCGAAACAGCAGCTCATTCTCGGCGTACATGAAAATTTCGCACTGAGGCGACAGAGCCGAGCCGTTGGCCCAGTTCGTGACGCCCTCTTCCATAGCGTGGCGAACGGCTTCATCCCTTCCCCACCAGCGTTGCTTCCCTACCACCCCAGCGGCGGGGCCGTCAAGATCGGCCGCCTCCAGTGCCGGCAACCTGTAAGCGGGCAGGACGCCTTTGTTCTCGTTCGTATAGAGGTTCATCGCCCGGCTCAGATCCACGAGGTTGGCCGAGCACAACGTCCGCTTGCCCATCATGCGGAATCGCTGCAGCGACGGCACCAGAAGCGTCACCAGAGCCATCATGATGCCAATGACGACCAGCAACTCGGCGATCGTAAACGCACGCGGCTTTCTCATCTGCAGTCTCCTCGAACGCATCGGCCCTAGCATCCGGCCGCCAAGGGTATTGTAGAGATGTCCACCCCCTTATGGCAACCCGCACCCGCGGGCGAGGGGGAAATGGTTTGCAGGTGTTTGGTGTCGGGTCTAAGCTACGGGCGTTGGTCCTATCGAGGCGGGTGGCATCCCGACGTACGTCGGGACGCTTGCGTGGGCATGAAGAATCACCGACGACCAGACATGCCCACACAAGTGTGGGCATGGCGCCCGGCCTCACAATCCTTAGGGCCCGTTTTCCGGGGCCTTGCCTTTCGGCCGTTCGCTCCGCTCACGCCTCGCGGCCGCGACCCCGGCTGACCTCTGTTCGTCCCTTCGGGACTGTCGATTCGCAAAGCCCGCGTGCGAGGCCGAAAGGGCCAACCGACAACCAAGGAAAACAGCATGACGCAAGAATACCGTGGGACCGGTCCCGATGTATCCCGACATACGTCGGCCAGATTGCCCACGCGATATGTAATTCCGGCGCGGCTCGCCGCCGCTGAGGGTCGCGGCAGCGTTCAGGTCGCCTGGTCCGTCGGGCTGCGCCGTTTCCTGCATGTCGACGGATATCAAGTACGGACCTAGGGCTACCACCAGCCGATGATCGTCGTCGGCGATGATGTCGCCGTAGGGCGTCAGAGCTGCTAGGCGGCACAGGCGTCTGCGACGGGGCTGGCCATCTGAGTCCTGCCAGATCAACTCCAGCGAGGCGCCTTTTACGATCAGAGACCGACCACGTTTGAGATAGAACCACGTCACCGACTTGCCCGTCTTGGGGTCTTGGACTTCTTTCCCTCCGATACCCGCACTCCGCGGAGTCTTCGGCTGGGCGGCGCCCTTGGGCCTTCGGACTCCCTGTTTTGCCTTGCCCGTAGCCAGGTCCATGGCCCACCAGCCGCTGCGCCCTTCCACCCTATCCCTCACGTAGACGGTCTTTCCGTGAACATACCACGTTCCGATGGTCCCGATGGGGCCCTTGACCCGCTGAAGCACTTTGCCGCTTTCCAGGTCCAGCAGATAGGTGTTGCACGGCTCGATCCAGGCCCAGAATGTGCCGTAGTTGGTCAGGACAATGACCTCGCCATCGGGTGTGATAACACTGCGCCGGGCGTCGCCTTGTGAGATGCCTGGCCCCATCATCCCATGACCCAACTGCGACGGGCACTCGAAAATCCACTCGACCATTGGGTCGGCCCCGGCCGCCCACAACGGCACGCTGCCGCCACCACAGCCCGTCATCACAATGGCGATCAGCAGAAGCCCCCCCGCCCCTGCGCGGCAAGCAAGTGGGCTCACAGATTCTCGATGGGCGTTTTCTGGCGAAACCGTTTGTTCGATCATGGGGTCCCTTCCAGTATGTTCCCGCTGCGGCGCGCACCCTAACTGATCGCCACGCCGCGAACAACCCGCAATTTCATGTAGCATCGGTTGGCGGGGGCGGAAATGGTTTGCAGGTGTTTGGTGTCGGGTCTAAGCTACGGCGGTTCGGTCTTATCGAGGATACACTCGGCGTCGCCGGCGATGCCGTGATGATGACGCGGGGCCATTGGCCCTTTACGCCACAGGAGATTCGACGATGTCAAACGCCAAGAAGCTCACCCGGGCCAAGGCCAAGTCCAAGACGTTCACCTTCGGCGTCTGCGCGACCTGCGATCCGCGGGTCGATAAAGAGTCTCGCCAGCGCGCGCGCAATATCGTCGCGATGGTGGCGGGCGCCATCGCCGGCAAGGTCGTCATGCCCTGCGGGACGCCGGTGGACGTTGTCTACTCCGACGTGCTGATCGACGGCGAGAAACAGGCCGACGTCGTCGCCGCCCAGTTCCGCAGGTCGGGCGTCGATGCGGTCGTGGCGGCCCCGGACACGTGGGCGTTTCCGCAACTGACGCTCATCAGCCTGCTCACGCAGTTGCCGGCCGGCGCGCCGGTGAACATCACCTGCGGAAACAGCGGGCCCAAGCCCGGCGTCGTTTACGCCCACGCCGTCACGGGGGCCCTGGCCCAGACGGGCCGGCTGGTGGCGCTGAACGTGGGCAGTTGGCCCGATACGGGCAGCAACCCCAGGATGACGGCGGGCACGGCTGCAGCGCTGGTCGACTGGGCCTACGCGGCGATGACGGCGGTCGGCCTGCGCGGCAAGCGGGTGATGATAGTCGGGCACGATTCCATGGGTATGGAAACCGCCCTGGCGCACATCATGCCGACGCGGAAAACATTCGGCCTGGAGATCGCCCGGGTGGACATGAAGCTCCTGTCCGACATGCTCATCAAGGGCGCCTACGACACGAACGAGCTGTCCGCCCTGCGAGCGTGGATCGACAAGCACGTCGGCAAGCGGCTGGAGCTGACCGACGCCGAAGACAGCGAGCGGTTCAACCAGTCGCTGGCGATGTACCTGATCGTCCGCGACCTGATGGCCGACCTGAACGCCGTCGGCGGCGGGTTCATGAGCCAGTTGGAATGGGGCAGCGATCCGCGCGGCCTGCCGCTGCCGGTCGCCGACGTGATGGAGAGCCTGTTCAACTCGACGTTCGACCACAACGGCGACAAGCCCGCCCTGCCGTTTGCCACCGAAGCGGACGTTCAGGGCCTGCTGACGATGCTGTTCATGACGTGGCTCAGTGGCGGGCAGCCGCCGCTGTTTATGGACTTCCGCAAGGTGTGGGAGCCGTGGGAGATCCAGGCCCTGGCCAAGAAGATGAAGATCGCCTTCACCGACAAGGATCTGTGGGCCGCCCGCGGGTTCGTCGATGGCGACAACAGCGGCAGCGCGAGCTTCAACTGGGCGGCCAAGCCGGGCGCCTCGGCGGCCACGTGCATGAAAGGCGTGGCCATGCCGCTGGCCGAGTTGAACTACTTCCCCGGCGGCGGCAACTGCGTCAACTTCTTCACGCCCGGCGGCATAGACGGTCTGGCGGCGCGGCTGGCATTCAGCAGCCTTAACGGCATGTTCTCGATGATCTGGGATGAGGCGACCACGACCGCCATGCCCGACAAGCTGACAAAGGCCGTCGCTGCTATCTCCACGCCGATCTGGCCTCACACGTTCGTCGTGCCGAAGTACGCATCGATGATCGAGTACAAACAGTACGCCCCGGCCAACCACTTCCACATGACGTGGAAGCTGCCGGTCGCCCGCCTGCAGCACTGGATGGACATGACCAACGTCCTGTCCGTCACGCCGTGGGCGGCAAGGCCCAGCTTCGTCGAAGGCGTCGACCGCCCCCAACCCCTCCTGCACCTCATCAACGGCGGCGAAAACGCAGCCAAGACACTGCTGGCGAAGTAGCGCCCGACATCAACTCAGCAACGCACCCCAGCGCGGCGGGGCTCCTGTCCCGCCGCGTTCTTCTGCACAGACCGTACATCGCGCGGCGGGGCTCCTGTCCCGCCGCGTTTTTCTGCGCAGACCGACGTTCGGCGCTGCGCCGGGAACTGGCGGGGCAGTCCGCCTCGGACGGACCCGCTCTGCAACTGGCGTTGCAAATCGGTAGTCCCGGAGGGACGAACAGAGGTTAGCCGGGGTCGCAGCTGTGAGGTGTGAGCGCAGCGAACGGCCGAACGGCAAGGCCCCGGAAAACGGACGCCAAGGATGGAGAGGCCCGGCGGGCCGACAGAAGCAGACTCACCGCGCAGGATACCCATGCCGGGTGTGACCACCTCTATCGCCCCGCCGGAGCTCTCCCCAATGGTGCGTCCTCCTTCCGGGCCCTCACCGTTCGAGCGTTCGCTGCGCTCACACCTCACGGCCAACGGGCCCGGCTAACATCTAACGGCTGGCGTAAGCCATCCCTTCGGGACCTACGGGCCTGACCAACGCGCGGGCCAACAAGCGTTCCCCATTGGGGTATCTCGCCCTGTAACTGAGCGTTGTCAACGGGCGGATGCCGGGCTACAATACATCGGACGCGGGGCCTTTGAATATAGTGGGCGCAGCCGGTTCCGCAGGCAATGGGAGATAGCCATGGGCTCTCCACGAACAAGACGCCGCAAACACATTCTGTTCGGCTCAATCCTCGCGGCCGTGATTCTGGTTTCCGGGCTGGCCATCGTCGGGGCGATTCTTCCTCCGCTTTTCTCCGAGCAACTCGGCCAGGCCATGGTCGAGACCGTTCCGCTAGCCTCCGCCAGTTATCTCAGCGGCGAGTACGGCGCGCCGGCCGGGACGGCGATGTTGGGCAACTCGCTGCGTCCGACCAGCAGCCTCAAGCTGATCTACACCGCCCAGATGTCGGTCACGCTGGACGAGAAAATGGCCGAGGCGTTCCCGGACCTGCTGACCGAAAAGGCGCGGGCGTGGAACGGTTACGTCTCGGGGGCCGCCAACTGGCGAGAAAGCGGGCAGCGCCCCCAAGGGCACATCACGGTTCGCGTGCCGGCCGAGCGGCTCCACGAGCTGCTTGACTGGATCGACAACACCGTCACCGTGGTCAACAGCAACCTGACGGTTGAGGACATCAGCGAACAGTACGTGGACCTCGAAGCGCGGCTGGCGAACCTGCGCGCCGCGGAGTCGCGTCTGGGCGAGCTCCTTGCCGAAGCCAAGGGGAGCCTCGAAGAGGTCCTGAAGGTCGAGCAGGAGATCCGCCGCGTGCGGGGAGAGATCGAGACCCTCGTGGGCCGAAAGCGATACTGGGACAACCACATTGCGATGTCGACGCTGACGGTCAGTTACCGGCTGGCGGACATCTACCACGCCCGCGATCTCACGGCGCCGCCGTTCGGCCGGCGCGTGGAGCTGGCGTTGGGTAGCTCGTGGCGATCGTTCACGCGGGCCATGGCGGCCCTGGCGATCGGGGTAGTCTACGCGTTGCCCTGGCTGGCGATCGCGGCGGTGGTGCTGGTGGCGGCCCTGATCCGACGGGGCCGACGCAGACGCGGTGTGTAGGGTGGGTCCTTTGGACCCACGCTTTCATGCCATACCCGCGCGCCGGCGCGTGGGTGCAGAGCACCCACCCTACCACTGATCAACGGCGGCAAGGACGCTCCTGGCGAAGTAGGCCGCTGACCCCCAACACCCCAGCGCGGCGGGGTCACTTTCGCTTTACGACGTGGATCGGTTGCGTTTGGATCTCGCCCTGCCATGGATCGATGGCCTTGGGCGCCACGGTGGCAGAGGCGCCTCTGATGTCGGAGCCGACGAGGTAGCGATAGGTGATCTCATACTTGCCGGGAGCGCTGCTGCCTGCGAACGCATGCACCTTCAGGACCATGCGGTCGCGGATGCTCTCGCCCGGCGGCAGGACGGCAAAGGCGCCTGAGCCCAACGCGTAGCTCGGGGTGTCTCCCGTGTAGGTGACCTCGCCCTTGGGCCCGATGATCGTCATGCCAAGCATGGCACGGTAGGAGTCGCCGAACGGGCGCAGGACTCGAACGGGGTGGTCGCTGTTGTTCCGCATCTCGGCGATCAACACAATCGGCTCAGCAGGACGCACGTCTTCAGTCGGGGCCAGGAGACGAAGCGACAGCACACCGTCGGCCGACGTCACCCACTCGCCTTCTGTCAGCGGCATGGGCAACAGCCATCTGAGTCCGGCGTCACCGGCGCTCATCATGTAGACCGTTCGTAGCCGCTTGGCTTTGGTCAGGTCCGCCATCGCGCCTTCGGTGACTGCTGTCTCGCTGAGATACAAGGCGTGGAGCATTTCGAGGCCTGCCAGGTGTTCCATCCCGGCATTGGTGACGAGGGTCCAGTGCAGCTCTAGTGTCCTGAGACCCTTCAACGCCCCCACGTGTTTCAACGCATCGTCATTTACGGCGGTCCTGAACAGCCTCAGCGTCCGGAGTTGTTCCAACTTCGCCAGGTGTCGCAGCCCCTGTCCGTTGATGCCCTGTCCTGCCAGGTCAAGCGACTCAAGCTGGACCAGGTCCGCAAACCCAACCATTCCTTCGTCAGTCAGCCCTCCGCCAATGAGGCGGAGCGACCGGAGCTTCTTCAGCCCCGATAGATGCCGGACGCCGCTCCCGGTCACCGACGAGGTCTGCAGGGAAAGGTCCTCCAATTCCGTCCAGGCCGCCAAGTGGCGCAGGTCTTCGTCGGTGATCCCCTTGCCGCCGATGTAGGCGGAACGCGTTTCAGTGAGGCCCGCCAAGCTGGCCAAGGCGGCGCCTGTGAGATGGTCGGAGTAGATAGAAACTGACCGCAAGTGCGTCATCTTTGCCAGCTCGGCTACATCGGCATCCGTCATCGTATGGCCGAGGATGCGAATCTCTTCGAGTTGCGTCATCGCCGACAAGCGTCGGAGACTCGCTTGGCTGACGCGGACCGAGACCTGCAGACGTCGAAGCTTCTTGAGCCTGACCAGATGCCCAAGCCCCTGTTCGCCGATGCCTCCCAGGCCTCTCAATTCCTCCAGGTTGGCCAGTTCCGCCAGATGCACCATCGCTTCGTCGCTGATCCGTGAGCCAAGATGAAGGACGCGGAGCCCCTTCGCCCCGGCCAGGCGCTTCAGACAGCCTTCCACGGTCGAGCCCTCGGCGATCTTCAACTCGACGATCTTCAACTCTTCGAGCGCCGGAAGGGAAGCGATCCGTTCGAAAGCGGCCTCGGACAGGGTCATGCGCCACAATCGAAGTGACCGTAGACTCTTCAATCGCCCCAGCCGGTCCAACCCCTTCTCCGTTATCGAGCGAGTGCGTGAGAGCTCCAATTCCTCGAGCCCAGGGATCTCGGCCAGAGCCGCCAGAAGTTCATCGGTCGTCCCCCAGGCCAGTCGCAGCTTCTTGAGCGTCTTTAGGCTCCCCAGGTACTTTGGGAGGTCCGCGTCCCAGACGGTCGTGCCCCGCAGGTCCAACTTCTCCAGATGCCGGAATTGGGGTAGATGCTTGAAACCGTAACGAACACGATTCGCGCCACGGAGCGACAGGGATCGCAACTCAGTGAGTTTGGACAGATGGGCCATCCCCGCATCGGTAATCCGTCCGCCATACAGGGCCAGCGACCGCAGTTTCGCCAGCCCCGACAGCCGACGCATTCCCACATCCGTGATCCCCATGATCTTGTCGATGTCCAGTTGCTCCAACATCGTCAGCTTGCCGACCTGGATCATGCCGTAATCGCTGACCGGACACCCCTTCAGCGATAGCCGGCGCAGCTTGGGGAACGCCCGCAGGAACACGAGTTCCTCGTCCACAATCGACGTGCCGGACAAGTCCACGGCGACGACGTCCGAAGCCCTCGTCGGCTCGGCAGGCTCGATCCGCCCGCCGAGCAGCGTGATCCGCTCGATCGCCTCGTCGACCGATGGCGCCGCGGAGCGCCCACAGTTCGTGGCGACCAGGACGACCCCGACAAGCCCTATCCATGCCCACCAGTATCTCATAGCTCTCTCCCTGCGTTCGTGCCGCCCAGCATATCGGCCGAAGCGGCCATCGTGAAGGTCTCTGCCCGGAGTTCCGACCTCTTGCTTTGGACGCACGGACCCGCGTGGAGTTCCGCGCAAAGAAGAGGCCGACAGCAACGATATCGGTTCGTCGGCAGCCGCACGGTCTTATATGGCATCGATGCGCCCTAAGGGGCGCCTGCTTCGTGCGGCCGACGGAACCGATATCACAGCCATCAGCCTCGGACCTCATTATAGCACGGGCCCGCATTTGCGGCGTGCCCCGTTCGAGAAACTTCGAGAAAACCTCCTGTCCATAGGGCTTTGTGCCGTGGACACGGCCGTGGCGGGCGGCCCGTGGCGGGCGGCCCGGAGCGGGCGGCCCGGGGCGGCGAAATATTCTTCGGAGGTTTTTATCATCGCCACTTGACCGGCCCGACGGTATGGCGTATATTACCATTGGCGGAGATGGATAAGCCCGAAGAGCCGACTCCAACATCGCCTAAGAAAAAGACATAGAATCTGCCGATACCATGTTGACGTAGCGGCATCGGCGATTACAATGCGTGACCCTCGTCGGGTGATAGGCCCGGCCGGGGGATGTACTGTTTGACCAACGCTATTTGAAAAGTGAACAGTGTATGCCGTCGCGAGGATGTGGCCGCGCCGGTCCGACAGCAGTCACGGTCCGGACCTGCGGGGTGATGTTCCAGGGCAGTGTGTTTTGAGCATGCTGCCCGCTCAGAATCCTCGTGACATGCCCTGTATAGGATTTTGAGTTTAGCGCCCACGTTTACGTGGGTACCCGGTCGAGGCCCCTTGTGAGCCTCGGCCACCAGTATCAACTTCCAATGTTGATTTCCTGATGGCCCTTCGGGGTTGTTGGGATCAGCGATAATTAAGCGGAGAGTTTGATCCTGGCTCAGATCGAACGCTGGCGGCGTGGCTAAAACATGCAAGTCGAACGCGAAAGTACCCTTCGGGGTGCGATTAGAGTGGCGAAAGGGCGAGTAATGCATAGGTAACGTACCCTCTGCACGGGGATAGCTGCGGGAAACTGCAGGTAATACCCGATGAGACCACGGTGGCATATGCCACAGCGGTCAAAGGGCGGGGATCCCTTCGGGGACCTGTCGGCAGAGGAGCGGCCTATGTCTCATCAGCTTGTTGGTAGGGTAACGGCCTACCAAGGCTACGACGAGTACCGGGGCTGAGAGGTCGACCCGGCGCATTGGGACTGAGAACTGCCCAGACTCCTACGGGAGGCTGCAGTAACGAATATTCGGCAATGGACGAAAGTCTGACCGAGCGACGCCGCGTGCAGGACGACGCTCTTCGGAGTGTAAACTGCTGTCAGGGACCACCACGCAACTACGGCCAATACCCGTATGCGCAGAGGAATCCCAAAGGAAGTCACGGCTAACTTCGTGCCAGCAGCCGCGGTAAGACGAAGGTGGCAAGCGTTGTTCGGAATCACTGGGCTTAAAGAGCATGTAGGCGGCCCAATAAGCGTCTTGTGAAATCCCTCGGCTCAACCGAGGAATTGCTTGGCGAACTGCTGGGCTTGAGGCAGGTAGGGGCGCGTGGAACTCTTGGTGGAGCGGTGGAATGCGTAGATATCAAGAGGAACGCCAGAGGCGAAAGCGGCGCGCTGGGCCTGTCCTGACGCTGAGATGCGAAAGCTAGGGTAGCGAACGGGATTAGATACCCCGGTAGTCCTAGCCCTAAACGATGTCCACTAGGTCGGAGGTTCTCTGACGGAGTTCCGGCCGGAGCAAAAGTGTTAAGTGGACCGCCTGGGGAGTACGGTCGCAAGGCTAAAACTCAAAGGAATTGACGGGGGCTCACACAAGCGGTGGAGCATGTTGCTTAATTCGATGCAACGCGAAGAACCTTATCCTGGGCTTGACATGTTTGGATGCCTACTGGGAAACCAGGTCGGCTGCCCTTCGGGGTGAAACTTTCACAGGTGCTGCATGGCTGTCGTCAGCTCGTGTCGTGAGATGTTGGGTTAAGTCCCGTAACGAGCGAAACCCTTGTCGCTAGTTGCCAGCGCGTAATGGCGGGGACTCTAGCGAGACTGCCGGTGTTAAACCGGAGGAAGGTGGGGATGACGTCAAGTCCTCATGGCCTTTATGCCCAGGGCTGCAAACGTGCTACAATGGCCGATACAAACCGACGCAAAACCGCGAGGTCGAGCAAATCGGAAAAAAACGGCCCCAGTTCGGATTGGAGTCTGCAACTCGACTCCATGAAGTTGGAATCGCTAGTAATCGCGTATCAGCACGACGCGGTGAATGTGTTCCTGAGCCTTGTACACACCGCCCGTCAAGTCATGGAAGCCGGGAGCACCCGAAGTCGCCCCACCACTGGGGTGCCGAAGGTGAGTTCGGTAACTGGGACTAAGTCGTAACAAGGTAGCCGTAGGGGAACCTGCGGCTGGATCACCTCCTTTCTAGAGGAATATCTAGAGTCGCCGAGTGGTAGGATCTTGCCCGCGAAATCGTTCGCCGGCATAAACCCCCTACTCGCAGAGCAATCTGCACGGCGAGGTCAGCACAGCCTTGCGCCTCCATAGCCTTTGGCGACGGAGGCACAATCGGCCGGCAACGGCCGAAACAAGACGGCATACCTGTTTCCTTATACCGAAAAGCTCCGCGCACAATCGCGCGGAGCTTTTCTTATGAGGTTTGGGGTTTGAGGTTTGAGAAGAAGAAGCGGTCGGTCGGTCGGGGGACCTCGACCTTACACGCCGAACTCCGCTCGGCCACCGCATGCCCCTCACCCCCCCCAAACC
>DRGC01000040.1 GCA_011050235.1 Phycisphaerae bacterium
GCCGGAGAGTCCGGAGAGGATGCCCCCCCGCCAATTCAGGCCCTCGCCAGGGCTCTCGCCAGCCAGCCCGAGGTGGTCGATCTCCTCACCAAGCTCCCCAAGAGCGTCTACAGCAAGACCGTCGGGGGCGGGACGTTCTCCGACGCATACGGCCAAGAGATGGATTGGGACCCCCGCGGCAGCATGGGCGAAGGCCCGCTGCTCGTCTCGGCGGGAGCGGACGGCAAGTTCGGCCACGGGCCCAACGGGAAGTTCGGCCACGACACCTACACCGAAGAGCAACTCAAGGACCAGAAGGACAACATCCGCTCCGACGATCGCACCCGGGACTAAGACCCTTACCCCTGGTCAGGCCCTTACCCCTGGTCAGGCGTTCGCCTCTTGCCAGGCCCTCGCCGCCTCGCGCTGCGGGGCTGTTTGCTCGAAGATGGCCTCCCACATCGCCCGGTCGGCGTCCGTCCACGTGCAGTTCCGTCTGCCCGTCGCCACCTGGGCCGCATTGTACAATCGCTGCCGGTCGAGCAGCGGATCGCCGATCCGACCGTGCTGCATCCATGTGAACGACGGCACGAACTTCGGCAGCAGGCCCCCCGTCGCCAGAAGCATTGCCATCGCCCCAACATAGGCGCCCGTGTTCAGCAGCACGCCGATCGAAGTGCGGGTGTGGTCGCCGATCATGGCCCCGACCTTTTTTGACCCCGTCGCCACCGATTGACGCCCGTCCAATACCACTGACACGTCCGAGTAGTCGTTCTTCAGATCGCTATTGCTCGTCATCGCGCCCAGGTTGACCCACTGGCCGACGACAGCGTGGCCCAGGAAGCCATCGTGATACTTGTTGATATAGCCCAGCAGGATCGACTGCTCCACCTCCCCGCCGACGCGGCAGACCGGACCGATCGTCGTACCCGCCCGGCACTTCGCCCCCAGCAGCACGCTGCCCGCGCCGACATAGCAGGGCCCTTCGATCCGCGTAAACGGATGAATCTCCGCGTGCTCGTCGATATAGACCGGCCCGTTGCTGGCATCGATCACGACCATCGGATGCAGCGTCGCCGTCGGCGCCACATATACGTCCTTTTTGCTGCCGAGAAAGGCCGGAGGCCTTTTGGCTGCTGCCTCGATGCCCGACCGGCCCGCCGCCGCAAAGTCGGCCATCAACTGGGCGCCGTTGTCCAGCATCAGCTCCCACGTGTACCGCCACGTCGGCGCCTCGCGTCGCGTCGTCGCCAGCGTTTCGACCGCCGCCGCCACGAACTGCTCGATCGAACCAGCCGCCAGCTTGGCCGCATCCTCCGCCGTCACGCGCCCCAGAAGCAGCTCCCCCTCGGGCGACAGCGTCAGTTCGCTCGGGCCCAGCGTCACAGCCGGCATCGCGTCGCTCTGCAGACGGGGATTGACCAGAAACAGATCATCCCCGGCCAACCTCGCCAGATCGTTCACCACCCAGGTGGTTGTCTGACGGTACGCCGCCGCCATGTAGGGGGGCACGAAACACACGACCTCGTCACAGTCGGCCGCCGCCGCAAGCTTGGCCCCCAGCGTCGTCATGCCCGTCCATAACTCCCAAATCGGGCGATTCAACGCCAGCGGGTAGAAGTTCTGACGCGATTGACACTCTAGGTCGAATAGAACCAGTCGCATGCCGCGACCTCCCAATCCATGCCCTCACATCGGGCGAGGCGATTATAGGCTCCCCCCGCACCGCCTCGCAAGCCGTCGCCGCCGGGGCCAGGTATACAACCACCGCAGCGCCCCCGGCGACGCGCCCAGCCAGTACGCCGCGACCACAATCTGGTTGATTAGCATCGTCCGCCACACGCCCAGCTCGCGCCACCGTCGCCCCGACGTCCGCGCCGCCGCCGGCATCACCGCCACCCGCCCGCACAACCGCAGCCGGGCAGCGAAGTCCAGGTCCTCCCCCACCGGCCAGTCGCGATACCCGCCCAGCGATTCAAAGACGCTGCGCCGCACGAACACCCCCTGGTCGCCGTAGGGCAGGTGGAGCTTGTCCGCCCGAAAGGCCACCAACGCGGTGACCACCCGCATCGCCCAGCCGCCTTCGTCCGTCGAAAAACCCAGCGCCCCACCCACAACCTTGGGATCGAGCATCGCCTCGAAGACCGCCTCGCCATAACCCGCTGGCAAGAGTGTGTCGGCGTGCAGGAACAGCAGCACGCGTCCGCGCGCCGCGGCCGCTCCGCTATTCATCTGCACGGCCCGCCCGGGCGACGTCCGCAACACCCGCGCGCCGGCCTGGGCGGCTAGCTCGGCCGTCGCGTCGTCGCTGCCGCCGTCGACGACCACAACCTCCACACCCTCCCCGCGAGCCGATGCGACCGCCTGCTGAATGGTCGCCTGCTCGTTCAGTGCGGGCACGATCACGGACAGGTATGGCCGCCGGGCCGCCTCCACCCATGGCAGGCAATCCAAATCGCCCGGTTCGTCGATGTCCTGTTTCTCGGTCAGCGTGCCAGCGGCCAAGCCGGCCTCCTTGGCGCGCCCCAGCGTGGCCGACAGGACAGACGGCCCGCCCCACTCGATGCCGGCCAGCACCTCCGCTCGCCGGCGCAGGGCGATCAGCCAATAGCCGCCGTCGCCGCAGGGCCCCAGAACCATGTCGCATTCCTCCAGCGCCGCAATCGCCTCGGTCAGATCGTCGGCCGTGATCGACGGGCAGTCGGCCCCGATGATGACCACGTGCCGACAGCCCTCATCAAACCCCCGGTCGAATGCCCGCCGCATTCGCTCCCCCAGATCGCCCGTCCCCTGCCCCGCCATCGCCATTGCACCGCCCAGCCAGCGCCGCATCTGCCGTCTGGATCCGCCCGTATAGCAGACCTCCACGTCCGCTGTCGAGGCGGGCACGCTCGCAGCCGTCGCCAGCGTCTGTTCGGTCATACGGCGTTGCACCTCGGCCGCGCCGAGCGCGCCCACAGCCGCGATCAGCCGCGTCTTTACCCGACCGGCTGCGGGATAGCGCGTGAACACCACCACTTTCCCTCGCGACGGGCCGGCCATGCGATCACCCACCGCCGTCACCGCCCCCGTCGCCAACGCAGCAACGTTTCAAAGAACATTCGAACGCGCGGCGTCAGGCGCTCGCGATTGTACTGATCGGCGGCTTGTTGAATCGCCTGCGAGATCGTCGGATACGGATGGATCACCTCGGCCAGCTTCTTCAGCCCCGCGCCCATCCGCATCGCCAGTGTGATCTCACTGATCATCTCGCCGGCGCGGTCGCCCACGATGGTCGCGCCCACAATTCGATCGCCCCGCCGCCGGGTGTGAATGCAGACCATGCCATCGGTCCGCCCATCCGTTATCGCGCGGTCCACGTGCGACAGCGACTGCGTGAAGGTGCGGATCGCGATGCCCTGCTGCCCCGCGGCCCGTTCGGTCAACCCCACGCTCGCGATCTCCGGATCGGTATACGTGCAATGCGGTATCGTCAGCGACCTGAACGATCGATGTCCGAAGAACAACGCGTTCGCCAGGACGATCCGGGCGGCCGCATCGGCGGCATGCGTGAATTTTTCCTGCAAGCACACGTCGCCGGCGGCGTAGATCCGCCGATTCGTCGTTCGAAGGCGATCGTCGACCACGACCCCGCGATGCACGTCGTGGGCTACGTCGGCCGCATCCAGGTCCAACCCGTCGACCACCGGCGCCCGCCCGACGGCGACCAGAATCTCGTCGACCTCGACGGTCGTCTCATCGTCGAACGTCAACTCTCTGCCGCCGTCCACAACCGCTGCGCGGCGGAGCGTCGCCTGGCGCCGAATATCCACGCCGTCTTGCGCCAATGCCTCAGCCACCAGCGCCGCAGCCCCGGCGTCTTCGCGCGGCAATATCTGGTCATGTCGTGCGATGATCGTCACCCGGCATCCCAGCCGCGCCATCGCCTGCGCCAGCTCGCACCCCAACGGTCCGGCCCCCAGCACGGCCAGCCGCTTGGGCCGCGCGGTCAGCGAAAAGACGGTCTCGTTGGTCAGGAAGCCCGCCTCAGCCAGACCGTCGATATCCGGCGCCCGCGGCCTCGCGCCGGTGGCGATGCACGCCCGCGCGAAGTGCAGCTCCTGGCCCGCCACGTCCACGCAGTCGGGCCCGACAAACCGAGCCTGGCCGAAGAACACGTCCACGCCCATGTTGCGAAATCGTTTGGCCGAATCGTGCGCGCTGATCTCGCTGCGGATCTCGCGCATGCGCTGCATGACGGCCCCGAAGTCCACCTCCACCGCCCCGCCGCCGGCCGCCCCACAGGCTGCCGCGTCGCGCGCGATCTTGACCTGCCGCGCGCTGTGGATCAACGCCTTGCTCGGCACGCAGCCATAGTTCAGGCAGTCGCCGCCGAGCAGGTGGCTCTCGACCAGCGCCACCGATGCCCCCAGCGCCGCCGCCCCCGCCGCCGTTACCAGCCCCGCCGACCCCGCGCCGATGACGACCATGTTGTACCGCCCGCGCGGCGTCGGGTTCACCCATCCCGGCGGGCGAACATTCGCCACGAGCGCTTCATTGTGCTCGTCGGCGGGAATCATGGAAAGCCGTTCGCTCATCGCCGTCTCTTGGCCCTTTCGCCGCGCGGGCCCGGACCTTCTCAATCGCCGTGCCCATCGATCGCACAGAACTGCATCAGCTCTTCCAGCCTGACCGTGCCGACGCAAATGCACGTGTCGGCGGCGCCATAGTACAGACGGATATGCTGATCGTCGTCCATGATAGCCCCGGTCGAGAAGACCACGTTCGGCACGTCGCCGACGCGCTCATAGTACTCCCGAGGCGCGAGAATCGGGATCGCCGAGCGGCAGAGCACCTTCGCGGGATTGTCCAGGTCCAGGATAGCCGCCCCCAGGCGATAAATCATCCCCGACGCGCTGCGCTTGACCCCGTGATAGATCTCCAGCCAGCCGTATGTGGTCTCAATGGGCGGCGCCGAGGCCCCCACTCGCCAGGAATCCCAGCTTTCCGGCCGGATGGGCATGACGGCCTCCGAGGACCCCCAATCGATCAGGTCGTCGCTGTAGCTGATCCAGATGTTCCCCGTCTCGCCCGTCAGCGGACGGTCGAGACGCGCATATCGCCCGCCTATCTTACGGGGAAACAACACGCCGTCCTTGTTGTCCGGTTCGGAAATCAACGCGATGCGCTCGAACGACTGAAAGTCCTCGGTCTTCGCCAACGCCAGCCGCGGACCGAACTCGGACGCCGCCGTGTACATGATGTAGTACACCCCCTCCAGCAGCGTGATACGCGGATCCTCAACGCCCTTGCGCTCGTAGCGTGGGAACGGCTCGCCGCCGCAACAGGGCTCCATCACGGGCTCGTCGTGGACGTCGAAGTGATAGCCGTCCGCGCTGCGGGCGAGGGCGAAGACCGATCGGCCCTGCAGGTCCTCAACGCGAAGCAGGAGGATCGTCTCGTCTCCCTTCTGAACCGCCGCGGCGTTGAACACCGCATTGCACGGAAACGGGATGTCTTCCACCGTCAGAATCGGGTTCTCTTCCCATCGCCGCACAACATCATGCCTTCGTCGTTTGCCCATGCGATTGGTCGCTCCCGTCATTGATCGCCACAGCCTTCAACGCCCGCCGCGCCACGCGCGCGACGAAGACAGCCACCCCCACCGCAATCGCCAGCCCCGCCCAGAACATCACCTGCACGCGCCAATCCGCCGCTAAGTCCCCGCTTGTGGCGTCCAGAAGCGATCGCGCCGCCGAACCGAGATACACGTAGAGCACCGTCCCCGGCAGCATGCCGATCCACGACGCCAAGGCGTATTTCCAGAAGCCCACCGTCGTCAGCCCGTAGGCGAAGTTCTGAAGGTTAAACGGAAAGATCGGGCTCAGCCGAGTCAGCAGGACGATTTTGAACCCCTCGCGCCCGACGGCTGCGTCGATGGCGGCGAAGCGGGCGTTGCCGGCCACCTTCTGCTGCACCCACCCTCGCCCGACGGTCCGGCCCACCCAAAACGCCGCGCACGCCCCCAGAACGCTCGCCACCGAAACCGTCGCCACGCCCACCCCCACACCGAAGACATAGCCCACCGGCACGGTCAGCAGGACCCCCGGCAGCATCAGCACGCACGCCACCGCATAGACGCCCACGATCACCACCGGGCCCCAAACGCCCTGCTGCTGCACCCACCGCAGGAATGGCTCCACATGCGCCCCCACATTGAAGACCTTGCCCATAACCGCCAACGCCCCCAGCGCCAAGATGGCGATGACGATCGGCCAGATGCGGCGCCAGCGACGCGACTCTTGTCGGGCAGAGGTGGCAACTTCCATGGCCGGGCCCTTTCGTCGGCAACCCGCGTGCCACCTAAGTATAGGGGGGCAGCCCACCGGGATGCGCAACGGTTGAAATGCCCTGCAATCTTAATACACAGACCGCAACGATACCACAGCTTGTCGGCGGTCAACGGCGGTCAGGATCCATCCTCGCCGGCGGCTCCGTCGTCCTCGGGCTCTGAGCCTTCGTCCTCGTCGGGCCGCTTGACACGCACAACGACAGCGGCAACCCGGCCGCCCTTGAGCCTGAAAGAGCCTGTGAACGTCGTGCCGTCCTGGCTGACCATGATCAATCGCGGCGTCGACTCCGACTCGGACTCCGACAGCTCCAGGCGCCACTCCTTCGGGGCCAGTTCACGGGCGTCGGCGCGCTGCTTGAGCTTCATCATTCGGCTCAGCACGCTGTGTAGTAGCGTCGGCGGCAGCCACTGTCTGGTCTTGGTCGTCGGCAGCTTGAGATCACCATTGCCCGCCGCTGCCAGGAAGTCCTTGGCCGTGCTGAATGTCTGGCCCTGGGCATGCGCCCGCGCCAGAAAGCTCGTGAGCGTCGCCACCACGGCCTTCCACTCGCGACGGTGCGAGTCGGTCAGGGCGGTCTCGGTCCACCACTCGGTGTAGGGCTTCTGGAGCGTCCGTATCGTCGTGCGGAACCTATGCACCCGCTGCACGCGCCCGCCATGCAGATCGGTCAAGAAGCCGTCGAGCGTCTTGACATACTTGCCGTCCTCGCCATGGATCAGAAAATGTATCAGCGACCAGCTCTGTATGTAGTTTCGGTGTGCGGCCTCCGGTTCATCCGCGATCTGTTCATCCCACTGCTTGCGTGTCAAACGAACCAACTTGTCGATCAACAGAAGCTGCTTCGCATTCATGTAGCTCCGCACGTCGCGGAGATCCTTTTCCGGTATGATCCCGGGAACGTACCCGTCCCCCGTCCAGATGGCCCGCTCGAAGTACTCGGCCAGCCCTTCGTTCGCCCAGGTCGGCATGCTGGGCGTAATGACGGTGTAGCAGAACTGGTGGAACGCCTCATGCTGCATCGTCGCCCACAATGCCGCGCTTGGCCGGCCTGCGCTGACGGCCATTAGGCCCAGCTTCGGTGAGAAACACCCAATGCTGCCCTCCTGGCCCCCGGCAACGTGGTAGGTGGCCAGTGAGTTAAACAGATAGAACGGGAGTCGCTTCTGCGGGCGGCCGAACTTCTTGGACCGACGCGTGAACTCCTCGAACATTCGCGTGATCCGCGCAGCCGCCTCCATCGTCCTGGGCCGATTCAAAGCACTGTACAGGTTGTAATACTTCGTCTTGTAACGCGGCAGGCCGTGCGTTTTTTCCGCCCAAACAGGCGTCCCCACCCAGGCCACCGTCACCAACAGAACCCACAAGAAGCAACAATGATGTCGTGATCTCTCGGTCGCTCGCATCTGCGTACCCCTTCATCGGTCACTCCGCCCGCGCCACACGTGAACCGCATTCTAACACCCCCCCTGCCGCAGTGCAAGGCCCCACCGATCCCGCCGCGCACCCGCCCGGGCAAAACAAAGGCCCCGCTCCGGCGGGGCCTGGGAAACTGGGGATCAAGGATTCGAACCTTGACTAACTGATCCAGAATCAGTCGTGCTGCCGTTACACTAATCCCCAGGGTCACATCTTCACCATGAACTCATGTCGGCAGCGGATTCATTTTAGCTGTGGGCGAGGTAAAGTCAAGACGCCCTCCCTGCCACTCGCTAGGCGCACAGAGAAGGCCGGTCAGGCCGGCCTCTCTGTTCCCTCCAAGCTGTTATCTCGCTTGTCTGTTCCTTCAGGCAGCAACCCTCAGAGCAGGTCTCACCTCCGCCGCATCGCCGATGGTCGCGGCGTCGAATGCCAAGCCGATCTGGAAGCCGCCCTCCCGATCCGGCTTGCACCGCACGACCGTCGCATAGATGTTTCGTTGCTTGCTCTCGCCGGCCCGGAGAATGCTCGTCAGGACCCGCTGGCCAGGGTAATACCGATGGTCGGAAATGGCGCCGACCCCTCCCTTGGAGATATTCACCGCCTCGAAAAGGTCCAGGATGCGCGGCCCGTCAGGATCGAGAAATACGCATCGCATCTCCATTCGAATCTGCGTCCTGGGGTGGCGACGCCTCTCGCGGCCTCTGAGGTAGAAGTCTATCGGGAACCGCGTGGCCAAGTCTATGGTGCCGGGTGCCATGTCAGGTAATTCCAATCTTTCGTACCATTAAGAGAATCGACCCTCATCAGCAGATTCTTAAGGGTTTCTCCACGAATTAACCCACCCATGGAAAGAAAGATTCGCCGCAAGATTCAACATGTTGTTCCTGCTGCACTTACAGGCACGCCGTCCAAGGCCGCATGCTCACGTATCCAACAGTCCCCTGGGATACGGGCATCCATCGTCGATTCGGCCTGCCAGCCTTCAGGGCTAAACAAGGAGATCCCCCGGCGGGAGCCGTAGGAGTACCGATGGCCGCCCTCCTTCTGGCTATGCTCACGCCTCACGGCGAACGGGCCCGGCTAACATCTGACAGCCCTACCGGGCCTGGCCAGGGCGGGGCGAGCGGGACGTGGGCTAATCGGCCGCGGGCGGCTGAACGTCCAGGACGGTCTCGTCGTTGCGGGCAATGATCGTCGCTGCGGGCGGGACGATCACGAAGTCGTCATCCCACTGGCCGGTGAAGAGCTTCTCCAGCAACGTCAGCTTGCCGTCGCGCAGCTCGAACTGCCAACCGCGGTCGCTGGCCCCCTTGCGAGTCTGCTCGATGTAGTCATCTTCGGGGCAGATGCCCATTTTCAGATACAGGGCGCGCGTGTAATTCTGCTCCCAGTTGCCCAGCGTCTCGGCGATGAAGGCCGCATTCTCCTCGCCGTATTTCTTGACGAGCTCCTCATAGGGCTCGGCCAGGCCGAGCTTGCCCATCACGCCCGTCTGTCCGTAGGCCGGTTGCATGTAGTCGCCGGACTCGTCGTAGGCGTTCCGTTCGCTCCAGCCGCTGGTCATGTAGAACGTCCCCGGGTGGTTGTCGAAATACTCCCGATAGGCCGCCCGTGATCCGAAGAAAAACGTAATGCAATCGTGCGCCCGCGGGACCACCAGCGGGATGTCGCGCGCCCGCACGCCGACCAGGCCGTCGTTGCATCGGCCGTAGCCCAGTAGGATCGCCTCGTAGCCCGCCTCGGCTCTGACGGCATCGATCGCGGCCTGGACCTTGGCGACCATGTCCGGCGTTTCCAGGTCGTGCAGTCCCTTCTGCAGGAACTCGACGTCCACCCGTTGCGGCCCGACGGCGGCCAGGTAGCAGGCCTCGCGGTAGATGATCTCACAGCCGATGAATTTGAATCGCCTCCGGTCCATTGGGGACACCTCGTGCGTTGGCGCTATCAGGGGTCGAAAATTGTTTTCCCCCCGCCCGTGGGATCGGTCCGGTCCGGTTTCGTGGGGGAGTCCGAATCGCCGGGGGTGTGGATCGGCTTGGCCAGCGTTCCCGGCTCGGTTCCGGCGTCGGCCTGCAGTTGGATCGCCGCATCGGGCGGCGACACCGGCGCGCCGGCCCGCGCGAATGTCAGTTGCCCGAACGGCTGGCGCGACAGGTACAGAATCAGCCGCCGCCCGCCGTCAACGACCCGCAGCGTCGCGCCCATCGAGTGTTCGCCCCGATGCAGGCGGACCACCATCGTCTCCACCACATCGCCGGGCGTCCCAGTGACCTTCGCCGCCGGCAGTTCGATGACCAGGCCGTCGCCTTCCCTGCGGATCACGAGCGTGTGCGTCGCTTGCCTCTGGATCGCCGAGGCCACCGGATCGGACATCAGGGCCTTGAGGTTCCGCGGGCGCAGTTCGACATAGTCGCCGACAAGCGTCTCGGCCGACACGGCCGGCGGCGGAGGCGGGACGGCCAAATCGGCTTGGCCGACGTTCACCACGCTCAGCCGAGCGCCCGTTGTCGATGACCGCGCCGACGTGGGCAACTGGAATAGAAATGTCAGCGTACGTGTCTCGTCGCCCGCCACGTGGACGTCGGCCCGAAGACCGGTCAGGGGGAACACGGATTGACCGATCGCGCCCATCGCCTCGTAGGTCTTGCCGCCGACGGCCAGCGTCACGTCGGGGCCGAAGCTGCGAAATACGATCGTCTTGCCCCCGCCGGCAACCTGGGCGGTCACCTTCCAGTACTCCTGACCCAGCGGGGCAACCAGATAACCGGCGCTGGCCAGGACATCGCGGGCGACAGCTGCAACGGAGATTTCCGGCTTGCCGACATCGGGTGGATCGTCAGGGATCACCGGCGGCAGTGGCTCGACGTCGATATCGATATCAGCGTCGGCGTCGGCAAGATTCTCCGCGCCCGCCGGCGACTCAGTCGAAGGCGTTTCGGGCAAGAAGGCGCCCCCATCGCCGGTATCGTTCAGCACATACAGGATCACGCCGGCCGCAATCACCGCCGCCCCGCCCACCCCGCAAAGGGCCCATTTCAACGAGCTGCGGCTGCCGCCCGTTTTCGCCCGTCGCCTTGCGGCGGTCGCAGCGTCTGCGGCCTGGGCAAGTTGGTCGTCGGCAGGGAAGCTGGGAGGCGGGCGCTCAGATTCCGGCTGTTGCGGCTTGGCCGAGCCCGGGGCCACCGGCCAAGGATCGACGGACGCGTCGGTCAGTTCCAGATCGCCATCGAAGATATCCTCCGATGCCGCGCCCCCTGTCGGTTTCTTCGCAGGCGCCTTCTTGCCGCGTGTCTTCTTGCCGCGCGCCTTCTCGTCGCGCGGCTGCTCGGCGTCCAGGCGAGGCACGGTGACCCGCACGCCGCAGCGAATGCAGGCGACGCGCTGGCCCGCCCGCTGCAGAGGGGCCGCCATCCGCTTGCCGCACTTGCGGCAGATGAACTCGATCCGACCCGCCCGGACGCTGCGGGCCACCGCTGCAAACCCGTCAAGTTCGGCGAATGCCTCGGTGCGGTCGTCGGACGGCTGCCTGTCGCCAGCCGGCAACTGGATCGGCTTGTGGCAGTGTGGGCAGGCGACAGCGCCCTCGGCCGTGTCCGCCACGGTCGCCGCCCTGCCGCAATGTTCGCACAGTACCTGCACGTGGCGTCCTCAGCAGCGATAGCCTTGGGCGATCGGCATCCGCCGGCCCGTACCGAATGCACGCGGCGAGATCTTCAACGTCGGCGCCGCCTGCCGTCGCTTGTATTCCGCCCCATCGACCATGCGCACAACCCGCGCGACAATCTCGGCATCCAGCCCGGTCGCGACGATCTGCTCGGCCGTCCTGTCCTGCTCGACATATTGCCGCAGGATCGCGTCCAGCACGTCATAGGGCGGCAGCTTGTCCTGGTCGGTCTGGTCGGGCTTCAGTTCGGCGCTGGGCGGTTTGGTGAAGATGCCCCGCGGAATCCGCTCGTCGCCCGTCTCGGCGTTGAGTTGGCGGCCAAGGTCGTAGACGACCGTCTTGAGCACGTCGCCGATCGGCGCCAGCCCGCCGGACATGTCGCCGTACAGCGTGCAGTAACCGACCGACAGCTCCGACTTGTTCCCTGTCGCCAGCGGAAGGTGGCCGAACGCGTTGGAAAACGCCATCACGATATTGCCCCGCAAACGGGCCTGGATGTTCTCAGCCGCGATCTCCTTGCGCGCGATCTCCTCGCGACCGCTGGCAAGCATATCCTTCAGCGCGCTCTCGTAGGCCGCGTGCATCGATTCGATCCCCACGACGCGATACTCGATGCCCAGGTTCTCGGCCAGCTGCTGAGCGTCGGTGAGGCTGTGGTCGCTGCTGTAGCGGCTGGGCATGGCCAGGGCGACGACGTTGTCGCCTCCCAGCGCGTCGGCGGCCAGCGTGGCGACGACGGCTGAATCGATCCCGCCCGACAGCCCCAGCACGACGCGCGAAAAGCCGCACTTGGCGACGTAATCCCGCAGGCCAAGCTTCAGGGCCTCGCTCACTCGCGCGATGGGCTCGTCGATCGGTTCGCACCGGCCGGCGCGGGCGTCCAGGTCGACCACGAGCAGGTCTTCGCGGAAACTGGCCGCCCTGCCGATGACCTCGCCGCCCGGGCCGATCACACAACTGCCGCCGTCGAAGATCAGATCGTCGTTGCCGCCGACCTGGTTGACGCAGACGATCGCGCAGGCGGCGCGGGCCGCCTGGCGGACGAAGAGTTCCTCGCGCCGGGCGGCCTTGCCGACCTCGAACGGGCTGGCGGCCATATTAATGATGACGCGGGCGCCCTGGGCGGCCAAACGGGCGATGGGGTCCTCGCCGTAGAGTTCGCGGCCCAGCGCCTCGGCGTCCCACAGGTCTTCGCAGATGCTCAGGCCCAACGGCGTCTGGGCCAGGTTGAACACCCCGCTGGCCGAGCCCGGCTGGAAGTAGCGCGTCTCGTCGAACACGTCGTAGGTCGGCAGCAGTGTCTTGACGTGGACGTGGCCGATCTCGCCACCGGCCAGCAGAGCGGCCGTGTTTTCCAGCGGCCGACCGGTGGCCTGCGGCGCGCGGCGGACAAAGCCCACCAGCGCCGCGACTGTCTTGCAGTGCGAGGCCAACGCCTCGACGGCCCGTTCGCTATCGGCGACGAAACGTTCCTTGCGCAGCAGATCGCGCGGCGGATAGCCCACCACCGACAGTTCGGGAAAGACGACCAGATCGGCCTCGGCCTCGACGGCCCGATCGATAAAATCGGCGATCTTGCCCGTGTTGCCGGCAATGTCGCCGACCAACGGGTTTATTTGCGCCAGTGCGATTTTCACATCATCATCCTACTGGCCCGTTGGGGGCGATTTCACTCCCAAATTGGCGCATCCGCCTATCGGCCCGCAAAAAAACACACGCCTGGGCCCACCCAACGCAGGCGGACCCAGGCGCAGCGAGTTAGTTCATTCCCGACCGTTTAACGTCACTACTCTATGAGACGCCCATCTGCGCAGTCTGTTCGGCAAAAGATTGAAAAAAAATCTGCCCGGAAATAGCCCTCAGCCCACGCGGAGCTTATGATCGGCCTGCCCCGCGGTGGGTGGCACATGGGACGGGATGCCTAGCATGTCATGGACGTTGTTCTTGTAGCGACCGGCAAGACCGGCCGCCTGATCGAGGATCGCCGACAATGACGACCATCAGCAGCTACCTCCTGACGCGGATGCACCAGGCCGGCGTCGGTCACGCCTTCGGCGTGCCCGGCGACTATGTGCTGGACTTTATGGACCGTGTGGTCGAAAGCCCTATCGAGCTGATCTGCACCTGCAACGAGTTGAACGCCGGCTACGCAGCCGACGCCTACGGGCGGCTGGGCGGGATCGGGGCGGCCGTGGTGACTTACGGCGTGGGCGGGCTTAGCATCCTCAACGCCGTCGCCGGCGCATTCGCCGAGCGCGGGCCGCTCGTGCTGGTCAGCGGGGCGCCGCACTCCAAGATGCGCCACCGCGGCATGCTGATGCACCACCTGGCGGGCGACTATCACATGCAGTTGGATATCTTCCGCAACGTCACGGCCGCGGCCGTCATGCTCACCGACGCCCGCACCGCCCCCGAGCAGATCGACCGGGCCATCGCCGCCTGCATCAACGAAAAACGCCCCGTCTATATCGAGATCCCCGTGGACCTGGTCGACCAACACTGCACCGATCCGGACGATGGGCCGCTGGCCGTGGCGCCCACAAGCGACTCGAGTGCGCTTTGCGAGGCGGTGGCCGAGGCGGCTGAGCTTCTGGCTGAGGCCGACAACCCCGCCGTGCTGGTCGGCCTGGAGGTCCGGCGGTTCTCGCTGGCCCAACAGGTCACCGATCTTCTGGAAAAGACAGGCTGGCCGTTCGCGACGACGATAAACTCCAAGACGGCCGTCACCGAATCGCACCCGCACTATCTCGGCGTGTATCAGGGCGGTTTTTCGCACGGGCCCGCCCATGACACGATCGAACAGGCCGACTGCCTGCTGACGCTGGGGGCGTGGATGACGGATATCACCACCGGCGGGTTCACCGCGCACCTGGACGACAGCCGAATGATCGCCGTCAACAGCGACAAGGTCCGCATCCGCCACCACTACTACGACCAGGTCGCCCTGGGCGATTTTGTCGTCGCCCTCACCAGCGCCTTGCAGGGGGTCCCCAGCGACCTGCACGCCCATTCGCCCACGCCCTACCAACGGCCCGCCGAGTTTACCCCTGCCAAGGACGCCGCCCTGACGGTCCGGCGGTTCTTCGAGGCGCTGAATCACTGGCTCGACGACGACATGATCGTCATCAGCGACATCGGCGACGTGATCTTCGGCGCGACCGAGCTATACCGCCCGCAGACCGAGACGTTTATCGCACAGGGCTATTACATGTCGATCGGCTATTCGCTGCCGGCGGCGCTGGGGGCGTGTTTCGCCCGGCCCGACCGGCGAGCGATCGTGTTTGTCGGCGACGGCGCGTTTCAGATGACGCCCCAGGCAATCAGCACGCTGATGCGGTACGGCAAGGCCCCGATCGTGGTCGTGCTGAATAACGACGGCTACGTCATCGAGCGGATGATCCACGACGGGCCGTATAACGAACTGCAGATGTGGCGATACAGCGCCCTGGCTGAGGCCTTTCAGACCGATGGCGCGGCGGCGGAAGGGCGCCTCGTCAAAACCGAGGCCGAACTGGCGGCCGCTCTCAAGACAGCCGCCGACACCACCGACCGGCTCGTGGTCATCGAAGCCCAGGTCCAGCGCACCGACTGCACCGAAATCCTCGCCCGCGTCGGCCAGCACCTGCGCGACCTGGCTGCCGAGCACTAGTAGTTTTACGTAAGTCCGTAGCGATCGAGCCGTCAACTCAGGCCCGAGGGGCCGTCTTGCTTAGCCCAGGGCGAAGCCGAAGGCAAGCCCTGGGGAATGAACCCGCCAATCGGAAAGCCCCAACGGGGCGTCTTGACGGGCCCGATCGCGCCGGCTGCTGGGGTGCGATGGGCACAACGATGGTCTCAAGCGCATCGTCGACAAAGCCAAGGCACCCCTTACGGGGCTTGCCGCATTGCCGACGATAACCCAGGGCTTGGCCTGACGGCCTACGCCCTGGGCTAAGCAAGGGGCCCCGTTGGGGCCCAACGATCAACAAGGCCGCGTAAGAGCAGCCGGACATCCCGATGTGTCCCGATTTACATCGGAAGGACGCCACCCAAACGCTACAGACTCATGGTAGACCGCTTAGCCCCGCGCACCCGCCAACGCGCTTAGCTGTCCTGCTCGGCGGCGAAGAGGTCGTCGTAGGTCTCGCGGCGGCGGATGAGGCGCCACTGGTCGCCCTCGACCAGGACCTCCGGCGCACGCGGGCGCGAATTGTACTGGCTGGACATCACCGCCCCGTACGCCCCGGCCGAGAACACCGTCAGCAGATCGCCCCGCTCCATCACGGGCAGGACGCGGTCCTTGGCCAGGAAGTCGCTGCTCTCGCAGACGCCGCCGACAATGTCGACCCGGATGCCGTCGGGCGCCTCGTAATCGGGCCGGCGCGTGGGCGGCTGGGCGCCGTCGGCCAGGCGGGCGGGGTAGACAAAATGTTCCGACTCGTACAGGGCCGGGCGGATCAGGTCGGTCATGGCCGCATCGACGATGACGAAGTTCCGCTCGCCCCCCTGCTTGACGTACAGCACCGTCGTCGCCAGAACGCCCGCATTGCAAACGATCTGTCGGCCGGGCTCGAGGATCACATCCAGATTCGTTCCGGTCAGAAGGGGCACGATCTGCCGGGCGTAATCGACGGCCAGGGGGCTCTGCCCTTCGACGTAATCGGCGCCGAACCCGCCGCCGATATCGAGCGTGCGGATCTCAAGACCCTTGGCCGACAGGCGGGCCATCAGCTTCAGCGTCTTGTTGATCGCGTCCACGTAGGGCTGGGCCGAGTAGATGGGCGAGCCGATGTGCAGGTGGATCGCGTCGAGGCGAACGTTGTCGTCACGGCCATACGTCTCGAAGAACCGCTCAGCCCGTTCGATGTCGACGCCGAACTTCGTTTCCTTCTTCCCGGTGGTCGTGTAGCGGTGGGTCTTGGGGTCGACGTCGGGATTGACCCGCAGAGCTGCGCGGACCGTTCGACCGGCCGCCCCGGCCAGGCGCGATAGGTTCTCGAACTCCTGTTCGCTTTCGACGTTGAACAGCCCGACCCCGGCGGCGATGGCCTCGTTGATTTCGCGGTCGGTCTTGCCGACACCGGCGAAGACAACCCGCCCCGGGTCCGCCCCAATCGCCAGCACGCGCGCGACCTCCCCGCCGGAGACGACATCGAACCCGCTGCCCTCATCGGCCAGCAGTCGGAGAATCTGCAGGTTCGACAGCGACTTGATCGAAAAGCAAATCAGCGGCTTGACGGCCTCGAAGGCCTCGATGATGGCCCGATAGTGATGGCGGATCGTTCCCGCCGAATACACATACACCGGCGTGCCCACCTGCTCGACGATGTCGGCCAGGCGAACGCCCTCGCAAAACACGTCCCCGTCGCGATACGAAAAGAGATCCATAGGCCTCTGCGTCCTTAACGTCGCGCCAGAAATTGTCCTACCGCGCGGGCGGCGCGGTCCTTGAGAAGCGGTTCGGGCTGGGCCATCGCCTGGCTGGCGGTGACCTCGCCGTCGACGAGGGCGTGCACCGCATCGAAATGGTCATGCGGGCCGTCGTCTTCGGCGATGCCGCTGATGCAGATCACGGGCACGCCGGCCTCCCGGGCCGCTGCGGCCACGCCGAACGCCGTCTTGCCCAGCGCACTTTGCGAGTCGAACTTGCCTTCGCCCGTGATGCACAGATCGGCTCCGCGCAATCGGGCGTCCAGATCGACCGCATCGGCGATCATCTCCACGCCGCGTTCGAGCGTCGCCCCGGCGAACGCCATCAGCCCCGCGCCCAAGCCGCCTGCCGCTCCAGCCCCGGGGGTCAATTCCACGTCGACGTCCAACGACTGGCGAATCACGCCCGCCAGTCGCCGCAGCCCCTGATCCAGCATCGCCACCTGCGCGGGCGTGGCGCCCTTCTGTGGGCCATAAACCGCCGCAGCCCCGTTGGGGCCCGTCAATGGGTTGGTCACATCGCACGCGACGCGGATGCGGACATCCGCGATGCGGGGATCGCGCGTGCTCAGGTCGATTCGCTCGATCTCGGCCAGCCCGCCCCCGGCCAGCCCGCACACGCATGGCCCGCCGTCGGTGGCGACGAATGTCACGCCCAGCGCCTGCGCGCACCCACAGCCGCCGTCGGTGGTCGCCGACCCGCCAATCCCGATGATGATCTCCTGGGCGCCTTGGTCCAGGGCGGTCATGATCAGCTCGCCCGTGCCGAAGGTGGTCGTGACGGTCGGGTCGCGTTTTTCGGGCGGGACAAGCTCCAGCCCCGAGGCGGCGGCCATTTCGATGACAGCGGCCTGTCCGCCGTAGCCGCCGAGGCCTTCGGACTGAATCTTCGCGCCGACCAGGCCCAGTTCACCCGGCAGGGGTGTTCCGGTGGCATGGCCCAACATACCAAAGCGGGCGCGGATCTTCTTGCCCAACGGGCCGAACACGTCGGCCGTCAGGAACCGCCCGCCGGTGGCGGCGACCATGGCCTCGACCGTGCCCTCGCCGCCGTCAGCCATCGGGCACAGATCAATCGTCGCATCGCTGCACGTCAGAAGCACACCTTCGGCGATCGCGTTGGCGACTTCCGTCGCGGTGAGCGTTTCCTTGAACGAGTCTGGCGCAATGATGATCCGCATCCGCCGGGTCCTTATCCGCGTGGGGCCGTCTCAGGCTGTGACCGTGCGGTCGAAGCGCGGACACTTTCGCATCGGCCGGCGACCAGGTCAAGCACTTCCAGATGCTTGTGGGTGTAGGTGCTGCCGATGTTGACCACCTTCACCCCGCCGATACGGCGACGCGCGGGCCAATGCGAATGGCCGCAGTAGACGTGCGTGAGCTTGTCGCACGCCAGCAGCACCTCGCCGAACCGCCGGGCGCCCATGTAGGCGGCTGCGAAGGCCAGCCGCTCCGGGCGGGAGTCCGGCACGAGCCGCTCGAACGGCAGATGATGCAGCAGCGCCACCACCCGGTCGCTGCGGGCCGACACGTCGGCCAATTGGCGGGCAAGCTTATGGGCCAGCAGGTCTACGAACTGCTCGTCGGTGAACGGCAGGCGGACGTGGACGCCGTCCATCCACCGCGCGCCGAAGGTCAGGTGGCGGTCGGTCAACGTGTGACGATGCGCATCAAACAGGTCGTCGTGCTCATCCAGCCGCGCCGCCGCGCCCGGGGAGACCTTCGCCTCATAGAACGGCAGCGGGATATCGAGCGAATGATCGCGCAGCGAGTAGTCGTACCACCCTACCGATCCGACCAGCCCCACGCCGTCGCAGACGACGGGCTCGTGGTCGAGCACGGCGAACCCCTCCTCCCAAGCCGCCGCCGGCAGGATGCGCTCGTAGCGGTCCAGCGAATCCTCGTCCGGGTTGCACCACAAGCAATGATTGCCGGGCACGAGCAGCTTTCGGCCCGAAAAATCGGCGAACAGACGAAGGCACGCCCGCAGCGGCCCGATCGCGCGTCCGGCGCTATCGCCGACCAACACCAGACAGTCCCCGCCCGTCTCGATCGCACGCCGGGCCAGAGCCTCGGTCGGTTCGCGCGACCGGGCGATGTCGTAATGCAGGTCGGCTGTGATCAGGATTCTCATGGCAGGGGGACGATTATAGCCTCCGGCGGGCGAACGGGGAAAGTGTCCCCGTCCCCGACAGCCACCCGACCCCGCATCGCCGATGGGCAGATGTTTGACAAACATTGCTCGCCCGGTAAGATGCGTCCTTGGGCGCGGGCGGCGGGCGCTCAGGACGGCCATGGCCAAAACCGACTACGACAAGTTCGACTGGCATGAACTGGCGATCTGTCTGAGCCACTTCGACCTCGGGCCGATCCGCGGCATCACCGAGTTCGAGCGCGGCTCGCGGCGGGCGCCGAAGCTGATTATCGACGCGCAGCGCGGGAAGTTCCTGTTCAAGCGCCGCGCCAAGGGGCGCGACGATCTGGCCAAGGTCGCCTTCACGCATCAACTGCAGTTGGCGCTGGCGGGGCAGAACTTCCCCCTGCCGCATCTGATCGGCACGCGGCGGGAGAACAACTCGATGCTCGTCCTCGACGAGCATATCTATGAGATGTTCGAATACATCGAGGGCGGCAACTATGACGGATCGCTCGAGAGCACCTATCACTCCGGGCATATTCTGGGCCTGTTCCACAAGCTTCTGGCTGGGTTTGAGACCAGCTATTCGCCGCCGTCGGGGAGTTATCACAACGCCAAGGCGATCCACCAGGCGATCGGCAATACCGTCTCGTCGCTGCCGACCGCCGATGGCGAGTCGGCCAAGGCGCTCACCCGGGCGGTGGAATCCATCTCCGACGCCTACCGTCAGTGCGCGAAGATCACCAGCGAATTGGGCCTGGCCCAGTGGGACCGCCAGATCGTTCACGGCGACTGGCATCCGGGCAACATGCTGTTTCGCGATCAGAAGGTCGTCGGCGTGATCGATTATGACGCGGCGCGCTGCCAGCAGCGCGTGATCGACATGGCCAACGGGACGCTGCAGTTTTCGATCATCGGCGGGGCCGAGGATCCCGCGACCTGGCCCGAGTACATCGACGAGCAGCGGTTCCGCGAGTTTCTGCGAGGCTACGATGCGGTGAACATCGTCTCGGTGGCCGAACTCAAAAGCATCCCCTACCTGATGTGCGAGGCGATGATCGCCGAGGCGGTCCTGCCGATCGCGGCCACCGGGTCGTTCGGACGGATGGCGGGGTTCCCGTTCCTGATGATGATCGAGCGCAAGGTCAAGTGGATCCTCGACAGCACCGAGGCGCTGCAGCACCTGCTCGACCGGTAGGCAGGCTCAGGGGGCCGTGGTGGGGCTCGCCGGCTGGGTGTCCGGCTGGGTGTCCGGTTGACTGGCGGGCGGCGGCTTGAGGGCTTCGACAATGATGTCATTGATGCCCTGCTGAGACCACACCCCCTGCATCACCAGCGGCGCGAGCACCTTGCCGGCGAACCGCTGATCGGTGTATCCGGCGTGGCCGCCCATGTGTCCAAGCCGCTCCATCCGCTTGTCCCAGATAATCTGATAGAGGCGCTGATAGGCCCAGGACCTCCCGCCGGGCCCAGTCCATTCGAACCCGAACTTCCCCGCCGCCAGGGCGTGCTGGCCGTCCATCGTGAGAGGCCCAGGGCTGCTGAACCCCGCCAGGACCCCGTCGCGATGGGAGTAGAAGTTCACGATGCCGCGGCTGCTCTTTTCCAAAGCCGGGATCAGGTTGTAGCCCTGCGACAGCGAGCTGGCCAGCAGGATCACGCCGTCGACCTGGCGGCCTTCGGGCATGGCCTCAGCGATCCAGACCGCGATCGCCGTGCCGCCGCTGTGGCCGATCAGCACGACCGACCGGCCGGGGTGTTCGTCCTGGTAGGCGACGATATGCTCACCGATCTCGGCGGCGATCTTGCGGTTGCGTTTCCGGTCGCCCTGGTTGCCCAGCGGGCCCAGCAGACCCGACCAGTCCCTCAGCTCGATGGCCCAGTCCAGCCCGCCGCCGGCCAAGCCATAGCAGATGTCGAGATTCAACGCGCTGATGCCCTCGACACCGGGCAGGACGACAACGAGGCCGCGATCGAAACGTCCCTCGGTGGTCCACTCGGCGCTGCAGCCCGCGCTCGCCGTCAGCGCCGCCAGCATCATGCCGGCCAGCCAACCCCAAAGCGCCAGCGCCTGAGATGTCCTTGTCATCGGGTCCATAAAAACCAAACGGCTGCAATCATAGCCGCAGCCGATCCACATGCTACCAAGTTACTGCCGGGCGTGTCTACTCTCTCGCATCACGGGCATCACGGCCGGGCGGGTCCGCCGACGAGCTTTCCCAGGCATCACCGTCGCCGGCAATGAACGGCGCAACGTACCTTCTGACAAACGCCATACTGCCTGAGGTCATGTGCCCGCCGAGGTGACCTTCTCCGATCATCTCCTCGCTCCAGGCGACCTGAATGAGTTTCGGCCCCCTCGACCGCAGACCAGCCGTAGCGGCTCTGGAAAAGCCCATCATGCCGGCGGAGTTGGTCATCTTTCCGTCGATCGTCCCGTACATCGACGTGCCCAGCCCGAGGACGACCCAATCGCCCTGCGAATAGAAGTTCACGATCCCGCGATGCGTCGCCAGCAGCGCCGCCAGCAACGGGTACTCCGGCGAGATCGCCGGCGCCAGCAGAATCACCCCATCGAGTTGGCGGCCGCGAGGCATGCTCTCGGCGACCCAGACGGCTAGCCCGCCGCCGCCGCTTTGGCCGACGACATACGTGGGCCGGCCCGGATACGTGTCCTGATATTCTGAAATCCGCGCCGCGACCAGGCCCGCCTGACGACGGTTGCGCGAGCGATCCTGAAGGCTCTCCAACGGAGACACCCATGCGGCCCAGTCGAATATCTCGATCGCGCTGTCGACGCCGCCTCGGTCGAGCCCCTCGCAGATCGCCAGCGTCTGCATGCTCCGCCCTTCGATGCCCGACAGAACAATGACCAACCCCCTGTCCAGACGCTCATCATTGACATAGGGCTGAAGGCACCCTGTCACGGACAGCCCAACAGCGATCATCAGCAAGCAAACCGCCCAACGCGACATCCGTGTCCCTTTCATTTTTCCGGCAGCAGCCTGCCGCCAGCGGTCCAAGAACAAACAGCGGACAGGCGGAATCCTATCGCGCCTGCCCCTTGATTTCAGCGATCTTTTACTGAGGTTATTCTTTCACTTCGTACTCGGCGTCGATCACGTCGTCGCCGCCCTTGTCGTCGGAGTCGCCGTCATCGCCGGGCGCCTCGGCCTCGGGGGCCGGCCCGCCCGCTTGCTCGCCGGCGGCCTGGTACATCTGCTCGGCGACTTTGTGCGAGGCCTGCTCGAGGTTTTGCATGGCTCGCTTGATGGCCTCGGCGTCGTCGGCCTTGATGGCCTCTCGCACCGACGAAATCGTCGACTCCATGTTGCTGCGGTCTTCGCCGGTGACCTTTTCGCCCTGCTCGCCCAGCAGCTTCTCCGTCTGGTAGGCCATCTGATCGGCCTGGTTCTTCAGGTCGACCAGCTCGCGCCGCTTCTTGTCCTCGGCCTCGTGGGCCTCGGCATCCTTGCGCATCCGGTCGACCTCGCCCTCGGCCAGGCCCGAGGACCCCTTGATCTCGATCGACTGCTCCTTGCCGGTCGCCACATCCTTGGCCGAGACGCTCAGGATGCCGTTGGCGTCGATTTTGAATGTCACTTCGATCTGCGGCATCCCGCGCGGCGCCGGCGGCAGGTCGGTCAGATTGAACCGCCCCAGCGTCCGGTTGTCCGTGGCGAACTCCCGCTCGCCCTGCAGCACGTGGATGGTCACCTCAGTCTGGTTGTCGGCCGCCGTCGAGAACGTCTCTTTCTTTTCCGTCGGGATCGTCGTGTTGCGGTCGATCAGCTGCGTCATCACGCCGCCCAGCGTCTCCAGCCCCAGCGATAGCGGCGTCACGTCCAGCAGGACCATCTGCTCTTCGACCTCGCCGGCCAGGATCGCGCCCTGGATCGCGGCGCCGACGGCGACGACCTCGTCGGGGTTGACCGACTTGTTGGGATCCTTGCCGAAGAGGTCCTTGACGATCTCCTGCACCTTGGGGATCCGCGTCGACCCGCCGACCATCACGACCTCGTCGACGCCCTCAGCCGTCAGCTTGGCATCCGACAGGGCCTGTTTGCACGGCCCGATCAGCCTCTGGAAGATCGCGTCGGCGAGTTGTTCGAACGTCGCCCGCGTGATCGTCATCGTCAGGTGCTTGGGCCCGTCGGCGGTGGCGGTGATGAAGGGCAGGTTAACATTCGCCTCCAGCGCCGTCGACAGCTCGCACTTGGCCTTTTCGCACGCTTCCTTCAGCCGCTGCAGCGCCATCGCATCGCCGCGCAGGTCGATGCCCTCGGTTTTCTTGAACTCGTCGGCGACGTACTTGATCAGCACCTCATCCAGATCATCGCCGCCCAGGTGCGTGTCGCCGTTGGTCGACAGCACCTCGAAAACGTTGTCGCCGATATCCAGGATCGAGATATCGAACGTCCCGCCGCCGAAGTCGAACACGGCGACCTTTTCGTTGAGTTTCTTGTCCAGCCCGTAGGCCAGCGACGCAGCCGTCGGCTCGTTGATGATCCGCTCGACCGTGAAGCCCGCAATTTCGCCCGCCTCCTTGGTCGCCTGACGCTGCGCGTCGTTGAAGTAAGCGGGCACGGTGATGACGGCGCGGGTGACTTCGTCGCCGAGGTAGTCCTCAGCCGTCTTCTTCAGCGCCTGGAGCGTCATGGCGCTGATTTCCTGCGGTGTGTATTGCTTGTCGCGGATGCCGACCTTCACCAGTTCCTCGGGGCCCCCGACGACGGCGAAGGGGACCTGCTTTTCTTCCGCGCCGACCTCGGTGTGCCGCCGCCCCATGAACCGCTTGATCGAGTAGACGGTATTCTTGGGGTTGGTCACCTGCTGGTGGCGCGCGGGCTGCCCGACCAGCCGCTCGCCCTTGTCCGTGAAGCCGACGACAGACGGCGTGACCCGGCTGCCCTGCTGATTGATGAGGACTTTCGCCTCCGTGCCTTCCATGATGGCCACAACGCTGTTGGTCGTGCCCAGGTCGATGCCTATGATCTTCTTGGATGCCATTCGTCGTGTCTCTCCCAGTGTCCGTAATCCAGCCGCCCGTCAACACAGGCGGCGCAATGGTGTCCACCAGTACATTAGCAATCACCGTGCCAATAGTGTGCCCCTTGCAAGCTCGACAGTTACGGCGACGCGCCCGCCAATCTGCGTGCCATTTCGGCCGCCTCGCCGCCCCGGTCGGCCTCTTTGGCAGAGCGATTCCCGCCACGAGTCAGTTTGCGCACAATAAAAGGCCCGCCGCGGGTCGCCTCTTGGCGGCATCCGCGGCGGGCCCAGTGCCCCAATCGACGCCTAAGCCATATCCCTATGCGATGTGTCGCGGCCTGGACCTCCCCGCTCCCGGCCGCTCGAATGTTGTCGTGTCAGACCCTTTTCCCCCTTCGGACGCAGGGCCGCTTCCGTCGCAGCCCGCAGTTCGCTGGCGTGAAGCAACGGCTTGGGCAGCACGTCGAATCCCCTGGCCAACACCCATTTCCATACGCCAGCGGCCTCATCATCAGTCACCGTCACCAGGAAGGCGGCCCCTTCGAAGGTGTCGGTAAAGCGATCGGCCAGGGCCTTATCCCACGCCCCGATGTTGCGCCGCGACGCAACGACCAGGTGCGGCCGCCACTGCCGCACCAACTCCAGCGCCTTGGACGGCGAGGCCTCGGCAAGCACATCGTACCCGTGCTCGCGCAGGTCGCCGAAAGCGAAGGCCAGCAACTGCCAGTCTGAATCCGATATGAGAACCCGTCTTCTCATGCTGCGTTTTCTCCGAGCGATTCTGCCTACAATGGCTCCGGCCCGTCCGACCAATCCCTATGTATAGTACGCAGATAGAGTGCTCCATGACAGCAACGATTATCTCTCCACACCTCCGCATATTTCGGATAATCTGCCGACCGCGCGTGCTCGGTCACCGACCATGAAGCGACTAACAATCCTCGGTGCCAAGACATACCAAAAAGAATAAAACCGGTAAAATTACACGTCTTTTCGATGTATCAAAGGTGATTTATCTCTACGTTACAAGGTTATTACCCTACAGTAACGCCCCCTCGCCGAATAAGTTGGACACCTGGCCGGCGGACAGAATGCAGCGCTGTCTTCGGCAAACCGACCGCGTATAATAGCAAGTGAGGCAGCCGCCCTGACACCGGCCGCTGCCAGCCAAATGGGCCTGATGCTCACGCGACGGATCATTCCTGCTGTTATCACCATGGCGATTGCCGTAGCCGCATTTGCCCGCCCGCCCGCCGAGCTCCCCCCTCCCCGCTCCCCCACGACCCGCCCAGCCGCACAGCAGCCCCGCGGCCTGGACCGGAAAGTGGACGTCTTTTTCGTTAGCGGCACGCTGGAGGAGGCACTGGCCGAAGTCCAACGCCTCAGCGGCCTGTCTGTTCGCGTCGACTGGCGCGGCCTGGAGGACATCGGCCTGACAAGCAGGTACCGTGTCGTTCTGCGGGCCGACCACGTGACGCTGGAACAGGCGCTCGACCTGATCCTCTCCCAAGTCGCCCCGCCCGGGGTCCCGTTGGGCCACGTCGCCCGCGCCAGTACCGTCTACGTGACCACGCGCGCCACCATGGGTCGGCTGTCGGCAGCCAAGCCCCTGCCCACCGGCCGATCGCCGGCCTCGACGCGAACACCCTCGGCCCGCACCGCCCGACCGGCCTCTCCAGCGCGCCGCACAGTCAGCGCCACCACGCCAACGGAGCTCCAGTTCGATGAGACGGCCTTGGAAGACATCATCAACTCCCTGCGGCGGCGCGGCCTGGACATTGACGTCAACTGGCCCGGCCTACAGGTCGTCGGTATCGATCGCGACACGCCCCTGTCGTTCAACCTGCGCCGCGCTACGTTCGCCCGAGCCCTCGACCGGATCACGGGACATCTCAATGGGGACAAGGACAAGTTGTCCAAGGTCTACTGGCTGGTCGCCGACGGCGCCGTGCAGTTGACGACCGGCCACGCACTCAATAGCGACTTGAAGACCGTCATGTTCGATGTCGGCGATCTGCTGATGACCGCGCCCAACTTTGCCGGGCCCCGCCTGGATGTCGCCGCACTGATCAGCGAGCCACAGGGCGAATCATCTGGAAACATTTTCCTCGATGACGAGCAGGAGGAGGAAGAATCCCCCGCCGCCCGGCGGAAGGCAACGCGAGATTCGCTGATCCATCTCATCAAGAGCCAGATCGGCGAGGACATGTGGGACGACGCCGGCGGCAAGGGATCGATCAAGATTATGGGCGGGCGTCTGATCATCTCGCAGACGAAGTTGGGCTTTCTGCTGCTGGCGCGCAGCAGCCGCTAGCACAGCGACGAACAAGATCACACCGCACCGCAACGGGTCGAGGCCGTCCGCCCCGGCCCGCTTTCGTGCGCCTCGCGCGACCTGGCGGGGGGATCCCATCGGCAAAAGTGTTCCCAAATCCGCTCCGCGGGGATAGGGTGTTGGCCTATCCGGAGGATTCGTGATCCATCGATGGATGCACCACTGACCAACCTGGACCCATCGGCCCACCCGTCGAAATGGGGCTTTGGCGAAGTGCTGCGCCTCAGCGCGCCGATGGCCCTGGCGATGTTGAGCGGAACGATCGTGCGGTTCGTCGACGGGCGGATGGTCTCGCAGGTGACCTCGTACCAATTCAGCGCCCAGCAGGTCGCGGGGTTGACATCCTTTGTCGCCGAAGCCTTGGCCGTCGGCGGCCTGGGGGTGATCAGCACCTTCGTCAGCCAGTCGCTCGGCGCGGGCAAGAGTCGTCGCAGCGGCCTGTACGCCTGGGCCGGCCTGCACCTGGCGTGGATGTATGCCCTGCTGATGCTGCCCTTGATCCCGCTGGCGGGGTCGGCCATGGGCCTGTTCGGCCACGGCCCGGCGACGCATGGGATGGAGACCATGTACTTCCGCTACATGATCGCCGCCCTGGCCCTGACGGTGCCCGCCCGCGCGTTGGAGCAGTTCTTCATCGGCGTTCACCGGCCCCGGGTCGTCTATATCGCAGCCGTCGTCGCCAACGTGTTCAACGTGGGGGCGAACTACTGCCTGATCTTCGGCAAGTTCGGTCTGCCGCGGCTGGAGCTGGAAGGCGCCGCCATCGGCAGCTGTCTCAGTTGGGCCTTGCAACTGGCGATCCTGCTCGGCGTGTTCCTGGGCCCCCGAATGCACGCGACGTTCCGTACGCGCGTGGGCCTGACGCTGCGCTGGCGGCTGATGGGGCAAATCCTCCGCCTGGGCCTGCCCGTGGGGGCGAGGCTCAGCAACGCCATGCTCTGCTGGACCATCTTCAGCAACTATTTCGTCGGACGGTTCGGCCCGGCGCACCTGGCCGGCAACAGTGCGGCCATGCGATACGGGCTCATGGCGATCCTGCCGGTCGTCGGCGTGGGGATGGCCACCACCGCCCTGGTCGGTCGCTATATCGGCGCAGGCCGGCCCGACCTGGCCAGGAAGCGAACGCACACGTCCCTGATCGTCGCGGTGATCTACCTGCTGGTGATCGCCTCGGCGACGCTCGCATGGCGAAAGCCGATGGTGGCGTTCTTCGTCCGCACCGACGCCGCCGCAGCGGTCGACCCGGCCGACCCGGACGATGCGACGGCCCCCACCGAGCGCGATTTGGCCGATCCGGACGACATTGTCCGAATCGGGTCCCAACTGCTGCTGTTTCTGCTGGTGATCCAGTTGTTCGACTCGGTGAACATCGTCTACATCGGCGCGCTTCGCGGCGCGGGCGACACGCGCAGGCCCATGATCGTGTCGATGTCTCTGGCGTGGCTGCTCGAAGTCGGCGGCGGCGCCGCCATGGTCGCAGCGTTCCCCTCACTCGAGGCCCGCGGCCCCTACGTAGCGGCCGCGTTCTACCTCGTCTGCGCCAGCGCCTACATGCTCTGGCGCTTCGAATCCGGCCACTGGCGCAACATCAACGTCTTCCGCGGCAGCCGCGACCCCTCTCCCGAAATCGCCTGATACCCCTCACCCCCAATCCCGACGTCTGCGCCCCAGCAACAACACCCCCCCTGCCCCCAACAAAGAAACCGAAACCGGTTCGGGGATGGGGATCAGCAGGAAGGCACGTTCCTGCCCATTTGAGTTAAGGCCTTTTCCGACGATCCATCCGGCATCGTTGACATCGAACGCGCTCTCCAGCGTCCAGCCCTCATCAGAAGAAACCAGTTCGTTTAGGTCTGTCATGGCTGTTCCTTCAAAAAGGAAAGCGTGGTTGGCACCAGTCGCTGTCTTCGATGTACCAACAACGGCACCATGAACATTGATCCCCTCTGCATTCGCCTGATCACCTCCAAGCGTGCCAAGGTCCGTTGCAGTCCAAGACGGCCCGTTTTCTTGCCAGAGACATGCGCGCATCGCCTCGTCATTCGTATATGCGTAGCCTACAACTTCTCCCACATCATTGATGTCTCTGGCGAGGCTACGTGATCCGCCCAATGTCCCAAGATCTTCAACACCACCAGATTGCCAGATCACTGCGTGGGATACCCCAGATTCGTTGATCCATGAGTACCCGACGATGTCACCGCTGTTGTTTATCCCATAGGCGTTGCTGTGTGTCGCCCCAAGTGTCCCAAGGTCCGTGACAGTCTCGCCAGACCAAATTGCCGCGTGTGTGTGGCCGGCCGCGTCAATCCCGGCTAGGCCGACGATTTCTGACTGATCATTGATCCCATACGCATTGCTGTAGTCCCAAGCTGGTGCATCAAGGGCACCGAGGTCCATCATCGATCCATCCCAGAGAAAGGCATGGTTGGTGTTGCTGACCGTCCAGGAGTACCCGACGATTTGTCCCAACTCATTGATTGCCATTGCGTAAGCCGGGCCACCAAGTGTGCCCAAGTCGGTCATCGTATCAGACTCCCAAAGGACCGCATGATACTCGCCAGCGATTTCGGCATACCCAGCAATCTGCCCGGCATTATTGATGCTTTCGGCAAGACTTCGGCCACCCGACACGCCCAGGTCCATCAGCAAGTACTTGGGGGACGCGGCAATTGCCGGGCATGTGAAGAGCAGGAACAGTACGGCCACAAGGGATGGCCCCAAGCGATATCTCATCTCAGCACTTCCTTATTATCAGGCTGACCCCGTGCCACTGCCGTTGCTTGCGTTTCAGCAGCGCCAGCCCGCCCAGGGCCAACAGCCCCATCGTCGCCGGTTCGGGAATCGGCGTGATGGGTGCGCCTTCGGTCACCCATGCCGGGTCCCATTGGTCACCGGCAGGCAGGTCATCGTATCCGAGGAGACCGTCAGAGCCGGTAGCCACTGCGTCGTGCATGATCTGTCCCTGGCCCTCGTTCAATCGCCAGTAGGCCAGCAGGCCTGCCTCTGTCCCGTACAACTCGGAATCCTTCGTCGCCTGTATCTCCGCAGCCGTGCGTGGTTGACCCCAAATGCGAACTTCGTCGATCAACCCAACGAACCTCAGACCGCCAATGCCGTCATGGTTGTTGTCGTCGGCCCCCAGAAACACGGGAGAGTCATCATAAGGCCAGGGAGGATTGTACTCCCAGAAGTCAATCTGGATACCGTCCAGGAAAAGCTCTCGGTAAGACACACCGGGGCCTGTCGTCGTAGCCGTTAGGGCGACGTGATGCCAGCGGTTGAGTTCGACGTCATCCACACCAACTTCCAGCGCCATGCGCGTGTTTGGCGAAAATGCCATCCAGAACGAGTCGCTCACGCCCGTTCCTGTGGGTTTCGTCATCAGGTGGTTCCAACTGCCCGGCGTGGAGTAGGCCTTGAACCACAATTCGATAGTGAACTCACTGGGTCGAAGAGCAACAGTGTCAGGAATCTTCGCAAACTCACCACCGTCAAAACGCAACGCCCCTGCATGTGCAGACGTGGAGATCAGGGCCGCGATCAAGCCTGTGAGCAGTCTCCTACGCATGGGCTCTCCTCTTCAGCAACGCCAGACTGCCCAGACCCAGCAACCCCAGCGCGGCGGGCTCAGGGACCTCGGAGACGCGAAACCCGACGTTGAGGCTCTCGGCCGCCGGGGAGCCGTAGTCGGGGAGCAACGCGAGCAGGTAGGGGGCGTAGATGTCGAACGACCCGCCCCGAAAGCCGCGATACGACCCGTACAGGATCGCTTCGTTCCACTCGAACACGTTACCGCCCATGTCGAACGTGCCATAGGGACTCGCGGAGTTCTCGAACTCACCGGGCTCCGTACGGTAGTACGGGCTGCCGATGGATCCGCTGTCGTCGAAGTCGTTGAAGTTGGCATTGTTGCCGGGATCGGGGTCGATCAGATCGTGGCTCGGAAGGGAGTCGCTGCTCGTGGGGTAGTCGAAGTAGTTGCCAGTCGCGCCGTCGTTCTTGTGATAGGCGGCCTTGTACCATTCATCCTCTGTGGGGATGACGTAGCGAGCATCGGCCTCCCGCGTTACGGCCAGAAGGTCCGCATCGCTGGTCGCGCCGTTGAGGAAGTACGAACCATCTTCGGTCGTCGTCAGGTCCTGGCTGCCGGTGGGCATGCCGTTGGTCAGCCAGTTGCTGAATCGTGCCGAATCACCCCAGGACACGTAGTTGGGTGGGCGGTCTTCCCAATCGGCCGCCACTGCATAAGTGTAGCTGCCGGCCGAGCCGCTGCGCTGGATGTTGCACCCCCAGACACCCGACGGGTCGGCCATGTTCGTGTTGTACAGCCCATACGTATCCGTCGCCGCCACGGCGTTGAGGAACTCGGTGTACTGACCGGCCGTCACCTCGAACTTGCCGATGTTGTAGGCGTAGTCCACGCCGCCGTAGCCGTCGCCGTGGGTGTCGTCGGCGTTGCCCGGATTGCCCACGGTCATCAGCGGCATGTCCATGGTCGTGGCGAAGTCCACCACCGCATCGCCCGACAGGTCAGCCCGGATACCCGCCTGGACCAGACCCACAGATACGATCAGAACGGCTGCTGCGAAAATAGCCCTTCGCATGATGCGCTCCTCTTCAATCTCTCGGATGTGATGGCCGGCCCTGGCTGATGCCCGTCCTCCCTGACAGCCGGATGCTACCACGTATAGCAATTCGCCACAATCGGGTGAACACCTTACTCCTGCAAGATTGTTGGTGGGGAGCCGGCCCGCAGCAGGCCGCGATGGCGGCCGGTGCGGCGTGGTGGGGGGTGGTGGGGGTTTTCGCGTGCATTCATCTGCGGCGACGCGGAAGCTTTTTGGGCAGGTCGGGTGGCCGGGAAGCGCCGATTGAAGTATGCTCGTCTCATCGGCTGGCCCGACAAGCGTGTGATGACCACGCTGCCGGCGAGGGAGCTTCGTTGTGAAAGGGATACACATGCAGACATTCAAGACATGGTTGACGGTATTGGGAACGGTCCTGATTGGCTACTTCCTGACGATGGTTGTGGCGGTCTACAGCGTCGTGCTGATTCTTGCCGGAACGAGAGGCGAGATTGTGTATGTGAGAATATCACCGTGGTGGGGATGGAGTTGGCGCTACTCCCACGTCACCGAATGGGGCGCTTTGGGCTGGGGAGAGCCGCTGCTCACAGTCATCGTTCCGCTGCTGATTTTCTTTACGATATGGACCCTCCGCAGCCGTCTGAGTCTGTGGGCGCTGACCTTCGCCGCAGTCGCCATGGGTGCGATGGGCGCCAACCTGCTCAGCAACACAATCACCGAAGTGATCGGCGCCGAATGGTGGGTGGTCATGGGGACAACCAAGGCATTCCTGGTGGGGGTCAGTTTGGTCCTGTGCGTCGGGTCCTTGATCCTTGCGTTGCCGCTGGCAAGCATGCTGGGACTAGGACGCGGGCGATGCTCTCTGCTCAAGACGCTCTTGGTGGTGGGCACTCCGATCCTGTGCTATCTGGCAGCCATGATGGCCTACCACTACACCGACAAGCCGGACTTGCGCATGGTATGGATCGGATACCTTGCCGTTGGAGCAGTCGTGGTCGCGGTGGGCGCGCTGCTGAGTCATCTGGCAGCGCCACTGTTTGATCGGCCGGAAGTAAAGGCTCGTTCGCCGCAAATCACCTGGCTGACCGCTGGGATGAGCCTGCTGGTCGCCGCAGTGCTCATCACACTGTCGGCCTTGTCCCTGTACCCCTTCGCCAAGTAGCCGTGCAGCCGTGTAGGAGGAGGAAAGGGCGCATGGTCCGAAAGCATCTGACTGCGGCGCTCACTTGCGACGTCTCAAGAGGGTTTAGCCTGCGTAGCCGCCTTTTCGGCGAAGCAGGGCCAACCCGCCAAGCCCAAGCAGCCCCAGAGTGACAGGTTCGGGGACAGTGCCTGTGGGGGCCGCGAGGCCGAAATTGGCTTTCAGGATGGCCAGGTCGGTGCCGTTGACCACGTCGTCCACGTTGAGGTTCGCGCCCGACCAGTCGATGCCGCTATCGCCAAACGAGGCTTTCATGATGGCCAGGTCGGTGGCATTGACCAGACCGTCAAGGTTGGCGTCGCCGCGCTTGGTGCCGATGCCGCTTTCGCCGCCGGGCCGGCTCCACTGGACGAGATTCTCGATCATGTAGATCAGGTCGTCCTCGTCGGCATCGGCGTCGCCGTCGAGGTCGTAGGCCGGGTTGCCCATGTTGGCGACCAGCGCGGCAATGTCGTCGGCGTCGATGTCCAGATCGTCATCGAAGTCAGCCGCGCGGCTGAGACCGAGGACCTCGGTGAAATAGTAGTCGAGGTCGTCCTGGTCCAAGGTGTCATCGACGTTCATGTCGTACCAGAATCGGCCTTGCGCCGGCGTGGCGTTGGCGTCGACGGCGCCGCTGAGGATGGCGTAGTCGTCAAGGTCGCTGTCGCCGTCGAGGTCGAAATCGGCCATGTCCACACCGACGATCTCGGTGACCAGATACTCCAGATCGTCCCGGTCGACGTCGAAATCGAAATCGTAGTCGCCCAGGTAGTCCCACCCGCCGCCAATGTCCATGAAATCGTTGTGCTGGTGGATGTCGTCGACGTCAACGTCCGCGTCGCGGTCGTAGTCGCCCCAGACGATGGAGTCATGCCACAGCCGGCCGTGGACCAACAGATTGCCGGGATTGACATGCTCGGTGGGGTCGACACGGATGTCGACGGCGAACCATTCCGGGTCGAAGTCCGGGACGATGAAGGGAGGGTCTCTAAAGAACGCGATATCCATGGGCGTGACGGCGGTGGCCTCGTCGATGTAGCCGGCGAAGATCGTCTGTCGGCCGATGTAGAGGGCTTCCTCTTCCGGCGTCAGAGATCCCACCGGCGGCACCCCAGCCGAACCGGTTTCCGGGTAGTCGGCGGTGGTCCAACTCAGGCCGACTTCGATGTAGTGGCTTTGGCCGGTCAGTTCCGGATAGACCATGATCTGGGGCCAAATCTTCTTTCGGGCAGTCTCGCTCGGGTCGAGCGGACTTGGTCTTTCTTCGAGATCGTTGCCGTCCTGCGTGTTGTAGAACCACTGGCTCTGCCAGGCCGGGCCGGTGTTCTCGGACTCGACCCAGGCCCCGCCGTCGTGGCCGTTGCCCTCGCCCTCGACGACGAGGTTGTCCGGCGTGATCTCGGCCTGGAAGTAGCCTTGCGCGGGCCCAACCAGCGCGCACAGCACGCACATCGTGATTGCGATTCTCATTCGATCGTACCTCCCGTCATAGTCGCCCTATCCATGTCTGGATGAACTGCGCCCGGGCTATCCCGAAGCCTGTCCATTAGCATAAGCGACCGCTGTGAAAGTTCAAGTACATAATTCATTCATCATGCGGCGGCTGCAGGGCCCTCGCTGAAGGACCTCCCGAATGGGTGAACCTTGCGATGTTGCGGCCCAGCGATTATGATTCCGCTGTCGGGACAAGCCATGTGGGTTGTGGTCCTGGCCAAGATGAAGCGGCGGACAGCTGCGTCAGGGAGCATGCGAAGCGAGGCGCCGGGCAGCTTTGGGCCCGCTTGGGAAAGGAAACCTCATGCCATTGAGCATCCGAATCACCACGTTGGCCGTGGTCAGTTTGTTAGCCCTGGCGGCGGGCTGTGCGCCGACGGAAGCAACAACGCCCGCGACGTCGCCTGCCGGTGACGGCGACGTCGCTTCGTCGCCGCCCGAGGAGCCCTGGCAGCGTGAGCTGGTTTCGAAGTGTCTTCCAGTCGCCGTCGACTGGCGGGTGCTCCATCTCGGCAAGCACGGGTGGTATGTCGGGGCGGGTGTCCTGCTGCATGAGGCCGGTTACGCTCTCGTGAACGCCCACGTCTACCTCGTGCCGGGCGCGGGACTGCCGATGGTGCACCTCAGCGACGACAGTTGGCGATCCTGCCGGGTGATGGCCTACTCCCCGGAGAGCGACCTGTGCGTGGTGAAGTTTGAAACCGGCCCGCCGCTTGAGCCCACCGTCATCGCCGACCTGAACGCGCCCGCGCCCGGCCAGGACGTGCTGGTTTTCGGGCAGCCCAGGGCCAAGCTGCAAACCCACGCCTGGGCCAGCATCCGGCGATTGAACGCCGATCACGAAGAACGCATGGAGCTGGTGGGCGGCAACATCCGAAAGGGCTTTTCCGGCGGGCCGGTCTTCAACCGCGCCGGCGAGCTGGTCGGCGTGGTCAACGCCATCGACGTCGATGAAGAGGGCGTCGCCAAGGCCCTGCCGGTGGGACGACTTCGACGGGAGCTTCGATACGATCTGAACGATGAGGGGCAGTATCCATTTCAATTGGGCATCGGCCTATGGTCGGCGCGCGAGCCGAAGGTCATTGCCGTTACCGGGGGCAGCCCCGCCCAGCAGGCCGGCGTGAAGCTCGATGACGTGTTGGTGAGAATCGGCGATGTGCGCATCGGTGATAGCCTGCACTACTACGTGGCCCTGATGGAGTTGAGTTCCACCGATCCGGTCGACATCGTCGTGCGGCGCGACGGTCGAGAGTTGACGCTAACGGCCAGCCCGGCCGCCCGGGCGGCGCTGGACCCCGTTGCGCCGGTCCGGCCCGGCCTGCGGGCCCGGATTATCTCCGGTCCCCAGGGGCCGGCGTTCGATTTCGACTCCAGAGAGCCTACCTTGACGAAGCTCGTTCCTTCGATCGGTGTGGATCGGATCACGGGCCAGCCCGCGGGGTTCACCGTCCGATTCGACGGGTACGTGTCGGTCCCCGCCACCGGCGAATACACCTTCGCCATCGAGGCTGACCAGGGAGGGAAGGTCTTCATCGGCGGCCATCAGGTTGCGGTGCGCGACGCCCTGACGGGCCCGCAAGGCGAGTCGACCCCCATCCGCATGAAGGCCGGCATGCATCCGATCATCGTGGACTTCTTCTGGATCACCGGCCGAAAGACCCTTCAAGTGACCTACGAAGGGCCGAACTTGCCGCGCCAACCGATTGGCCCCAAAGCCCTTTTCACCCCCTACACGCCGCCGGCGCCCCAGGAGTGAGTTCGAGACAATGGGCGGACCCGAGGGGCGCCGATTCGACTCCCAGGAAAACGCCTAACGTCTCCGGCGATGGGCCAGGATCCCGCCAACGCCCAGGGCCAACAGACTCAGGGAGATCGGTTCGGGGACCGCGCCGGTTGGGGCCGCGAAGCCGAAATTGGTTTTCAGGATGGCCAGGTCGGTCGCGTTGACGAGGTCATCGCAGTTGGCGTTGCCTTGGCTATAGACGACGCCGGTCGTGCCGAACCAGGTTTTCATGATGGCCAGATCCGTGCCGTTGACCAAACCATCGAGGTTGAAGTCGCCGCGCTTGGTGCCGATGCCGCTTTCGCCGCCGGGCCGGCTCCACTGGACGAGATGCTCGATCATGTAGACAAAGTCGTCTTCGTCAATGTCGCCGTCGCCGTCAAAGTCGTAGTACTGGCACAGGTCTGGGTCGAACTCCTCGCCGCTACCCACGACACCCGGGCCTGTCAAGGTCTGCGTGTGAGCGGGACCCGTCAGGTCGAAGACATACGCCCGTCCGGGCTCCTCGTAGACCGGGTCCTCAGGGATGCTGATATAGGGGTCAGAATAGGGCGCCCCGATCACGGCGGTGTCGCCGTCGAGGCCGACGGCGTAACCGAACAGGCCGCCGGGCCGCGGAGACGGGGCCATCAGCGAGTACAGGAAGTCGCCAGTGGTCAGATCGAACACGCTTGCTGTTCCGCCGATCTCAAGAAGATCGCTATTATAAGGCGCCCCCACGATGGCGCGATCGCCGCTGACGGCAACGGAACGCCCAAATCCTTGGTCGTACCCGCCGGGATCGGTGAGCTTGAACAACTCATCGCCGGTCGTGAGGTCGTAGACGTAGGCAGCCCCGGTGTACCCGAGATCCGCGCCGGGGGCGCCGACGACGGCCAGATTGCCGTCAACGGCCACCGAAAAACCAAAGTCATTCATCAAGCCGGCGTCAATGGACGGCGTGAGCTTGTAAAGCTGCTCACCGGTGGTGACGTCGAAGACATAGGCGGCGCCGTCCAGACTGCCGCCGCCGTCATGCCTGTGGGCGCCGACCACGGCCAGATTGCCGCTGAGGGCCACCGTCGCTCCGAACTGATCATCCGCGGCCCCGTCGGAGGGCGTCAGCTTGCGAAGCTGCGTTCCCGTCATGGCGTCGAACACGTAGGCGGCGCCTGTATCAGCGACCAGCCCGTCGGCGCCCCTGGCTCCGGCCAGGACCCGCGTGCCGCTCACCGACACCGAACTGCCCAGATAACTGTGCAGCGATGCATCGTCGGCCATCAGCTTATGCATCTCGGCGCCGGTGGACGTGCTGTAGACGTAAGCGGCGCCGCCGTCACCGGCGGCTTCGTTATCATTGCCGGCCCCAACGACGGCAACAAGGCCATCCACCGAGACGGCGGCCCCAAATCCTTGGAACTCATAGCCGTCGGACGCCGTCAGGTAGCGCACCTGATCGCCCGTAGCCGTGTTGAATATGTAGGCCGCCCCGGACCAGGTATGGTCGTTGTCGGCCCTGGAACCAACGATCGTAAGGCCGCTGCGAACCGATACCGCCTGGCCAAACTCGTCGCTGTAGAGGCTCCCATAGGACCTCCCAGCGCTCAGCAGAAGACACACGCCCATCAGAACAGCCGCACAACAAGTCCGTGTCGCAATCATCGCACTCCCTTTCAAGAAAAGTGATCTCAATACCAGTAGCGGCATCGGCCCCTGGTCGCGGATCGAGTCGTGGCAACGCATGCGAGGACCCCGGCCAAGCAGACGAAGGGGATTTCCCTGCACATGCTTCTCCTTCCGCCGTACCCCGAACAGATGGGACACCACTAATCTAACGCGCATTTTGGATAATTCAAGACTCAAATACTAAGTCTCGGGGTCGGCCCGCAGCAGGAAGCGACGGCGGCCGGTGCGGCGTGGTGGGGGTTTTCGCGTGCAATCATGTGCGGGGGCGGTACATTATGGGATTCCTTGAACGCAGAGAGATCGGTGATGGAAACGCGTCGATGAGCAAAGACAAGAGCAAGTACAAAGACACGCTCAACCTGCCCAAGACCACCTTTGACATGCGGGCGGGGCTGATCAAGAAGGAGCCCACCTTCCAGCAGCGGTGGCGTAAGGAAGACCTCTACGGCCAGTTGCGCAAGTACCGGGCCGGGTCGCCGCGATTCATCCTCCACGACGGGCCGCCCTACGCCAACGGCAACATCCACATGGGCACGGCCCTCAATAAGATCCTCAAGGACATGGTCGTCCGCATCAAGAACATGACGGGCTTCGATGCTCCGTACGTTCCCGGCTGGGACTGCCACGGCCTGCCGATCGAGGCGAAGGTCGTCGACGAGTTGGGCGACAAGGCCCGGCAGATGGCGGCGACCGATATCCGTAAGCTATGCGAGGCCTACGCCAACAAGTTCGTCGCCATCCAGAGCGAGCAGTTCCAGCGTCTGGGTATCTTCGGCGAGTTCGACGATCCCTACATCACGATGCGGCCCCAGTACGAGGCCGACGTGCTGGAGGTCTTCGCCCGCCTGGTCGATCAGGGCGTCGTCTACCGCCAGCTCAAGCCCGTGCACTGGTCGATCGACAACCGCACGGCCCTGGCCGACGCCGAGTTGGAATACCACGACCGTCAGGACCCCGGCGTCACGGTCGCCTTCGAGCTGGCCTCGGGGCTGGACGCCGTGCCGCACACCCACGGCGATTTCACCGCGCTGGGCATCTGGACGACCACCCCCTGGACCTTGCCGGCCAATCTGGCCGTGGCCATCCATCCGGCCTACGACTACGTCACGCTCCGCCTGGAGAGCACCTCGGGCCTGATCTCGCTGATCGTCGCCGCCGACCGCTGCCAGGCCATCCTCGACGCCATCGCCGCCGACCGCGGGGACTGGCTCACCAACCACTCCGTCTCCGAGCCCTTTAAGGGCCAGCGCCTCCTGGACGCCAAGGTCACCTACCGCCACCCGTTGATCGACGGCAAGGTCTGCCCCGTCGTGGCGGCGGACTATGTCACGCTCGAAGACGGCACGGGCCTGGTCCACACCTCGCCCGGCCACGGGCTGGACGACTACCACACGGGCCTGGCCAACGGGCTGGACATCTACTGCCCCGTCACCGCCGACGGCACGTTCGACGAGACGGCGCCCGAGTTCATCCGCGGCGTCAGCGTCTGGGACGCCAACGGCCTGATCATCGAACACCTGCGAACGCTCCAGACGCTGATCGCGGCCGAGACCATCATGCACTCGTACCCACACGACTGGCGGTCCAAGACGCCCACGATCTTCCGGGCGACCGAGCAGTGGTTCATCGCCGTCGACAAGCCGCTGGCCGAGACCGACGAGTCGCTCCGCGCGATGGCGCTGAAGCTGTGCAATCTCAGCGAAGACCGCGGCGTGCGGTTCATCCCCGGGTGGGGGCGGAATCGTATCGTCGGCATGCTCGAAAGCCGCCCCGACTGGTGCCTCTCGCGCCAGCGGTCGTGGGGGCTGCCGATCCCGGTGTTCTACAACCGCGACGGCCGGTCGCTGCTGACGCCCGACAGCGTGCGGGCCGTGATGAAGGTCATCGCCCAGGAAGGGTCCAACGCGTGGTTCACCAAGACGCCGGCCGAACTGCTCGCCGATTATGACGCCGACAGCGACCCCCGTCTCGATGACCCCGGCGAGTTCCCGCTCGACGAGCTGGAGATCGGGCGTGATATCTTCGACGTGTGGTTCGAGAGCGGCTCGAGCTGGTACGCCGTCGCGATAGCGCGCGGGCTGGCCGGCGAGATGCCCGTCGACCTGTACCTGGAAGGGTCCGACCAGCACCGGGGGTGGTTCCAGCTATCGCTGCTGCCGGCTTTGGGGGCGGTCAGCCGCCCGCCGTTTAAGACCGTGCTCACCCACGGCTTCGTCGTCACCGAAGACGGCCACAAGATGAGCAAGTCGCTGGGCAACGCGATCGACGTGGTCGACCAGCTCAACACGCGCGGCGCCGATATCCTGCGCCTGTGGGTGGCCAGCCAAAACTATCAGGACGACATCCGCTGCAGCGACAGCCTGATCGCCCAGGCCGAGGACGCCTACCGGAAAATCCGCAACACGCTACGGTTCTGCATGGGCAGTTGCAGCGATTTCGACCCCGCCCGCCACGCCGCCCGGCCCGGGGATCATTCGATCGACCTGTGGATGCGGCTGGAACTGCACGAGCTGATCCGCAATGTCCGGGCCGCCTACGACACCTACGAGTTCCACCGCGCGACGCGGCTGATGTACGAGTTCTGCACCGTGCAGGCGTCGAGCGTCTACATGGCCGCGGTGAAGGACCGGCTGTACTGCGAGCATCCCGAATCGCCGCGCCGCCGCGCCACCCAGACCGTCATGCACGAGATGCTGATGACGCTGGTCAAGCTGCTGGCCCCGATCCTGCCGCACACCTGCGAAGAGGCCTGGGAGCACATTCCCTTCCGCGATGTCACCGAGCCGCACAGCGTGCACCTGGCGTCCCTGCCGGACGTCGATACGCATCTGCTGCGGCTGGCCGAGGAGCTTCGACCCGTCGCCCCCGACGCCGGCCGATCGCTGCCCGACCAGTTGACCGAAGGCGCGACGTGGATCTGGGATCGCCTGCTCGACCTGCGGACGATCGGCCTGGGCAAACTCGAAGACCTCCGCAATGCGGGCGTCAAGAATCCCCTCGATACCGAGGCCGTCTTCCTGGTCCCCGAAGGCGACGACGCGGTGCGGGGATTCATCGAACTGTATCTCGCCGAACTCGAGGACATGCTGGGCGTCGGCCACGCGCGGATCGACACCGGCCCGGCGGCCGAATCGGCCATCGCCGACGTGACCGTCCACGACACGCGCGACCAATACGAGCGCTGCGCCCGAAGCTGGAAACGCCGCCCCGACGTTGGCTCGGACCCCGACTACCCCGACCTCTCCGCCCGCGACGCCGCCGCCGTCCGACTGTTGGGCGGTTCGTAGCGGCAGACGCTCGCCCCTGAAGGAATCCTGGCTCGAAAACACCGAGAGCGGGATTGGGGATTATGGGGATTAGAGGATGTACTTCTGGGGCGGCCGGACTTGCGCGACCGCTTTGCGATGTCGAAAACAGCGAGAGCGGGATTTTGGGATTGGGGGGATTGGGGTATGTTCTTGGCATGGCTGGAGTTGCGCGGCCGCTTTGCGGCGTCGCGCTCTTTGTGCTCTTTCCGCCTGCGGCGGATCTTCGACCCTCCTGCGGCGGATCTTCGACCCTCCTGCGGCGGATCTTCGGTCCTCCTGCGGCGGATCTTCGGTCCTCCTGCGGCGGATCTTCGATGTGGCCTTTGTGGTGAGCTGTTTCTTTGTTCGCAAACGGTCGAAATCCCCTGCCGGATATTCTAGCATTTTCGCTGGTTTCGGTTATACTGTCGGTGGTTATTGACGCCCTCGGGGCAGTCATTCCTTTGGGGCGTACACGTGTCGGATGGGCGAGACGAGTTGAGCAGGAGCAACGATGGGGACATCCAATGATGAAGACACTTCAACCCATCGCATTGACGATGGGTCTGCCATCGATTGGCGGCGTGGCCCTGTTGCGACGCCGGCGGAGCGGAGGTCGGACAACATAAGGAGACTGTGCGTGATGAGAAAGTCAATGAGTGTGTGGGTCGTATCCCTGGTCTTGGCCTGCCTCGCCATCGTGGGCGTTGCCTCGCCGGCCAGCGCGGTAGTGCAGGCCGGCGTTGTCGGCGGGGGCATACACAACCAGTACGGCCCGCAGGACGCCGGCGGCAACTACATGGGCATCGCCTCGGAGTCGTATGACTTCTACAGCGACGCCCTGTGGGGCTTCACAGGATGGGGCGACAACTTCCCCACGTGGTCCGGCGCTCAGAGGCCACCGGACGGCATCGGCTATGGCTACGTACTGCTGGCGTTCAACCCGTACACGGGCGAGGTATGGAACGACATACCGGCAACGCATCAGGCACTGAACCCCGCTGGCACCTACTCTGGCCATACCCCCACGGTCGGCCTGACCGGTGTCGACGGCAACGGTGACCCCGTCTCATCCGACGTCGTCACGGAAGACCTGGCCCGCGGCTATGCCGAGGACACCGTCTACATCACCGGTGCCTTCATCCCGCGCCCCAATGATGGCGTGAACGTCGAGCCCTTCGGCTCGTTCGTCAATACCTCGGCGGATGGCGGCATCCTCGGCGTCCTCTCGGGCAGCCGAGAGGTGGCCTACAACACCAGTTGGGGCGCCCTGCTCCCTGATGGGGCCGAGGTCAAGACCTATGCTGCCGGCGATGGCGATAGGCCTGGTGGAATGTATGGGGACCCAGGCGGCGACCTGGACTTCGACCACAACAAGACCTGGGGATACACGGGATTCTGGAACTGGAGGGGGTGGTACGCGGGCGATGAGGGTGGCGTGGCGGACTCGATCTTCGGCTTCGAGATGGACGGCATCAAGGGCTGGATGAGGCTGGACTTCGCCGCCAACCACAGCGGCGTGCGGCTGACGGAGTACTACTTCGATCTCTTAGTGCCGGGCGATTTTGATGGCGACGGCGACGTCGACGCCGACGATATCGACATCCTGTGCGACAACTTGGGCGACGTGGCCTACGACCTGGATGGCGACGGCGACGCCGACGAGGACGACATGATCTTCCTGATCGAGACCCTCGTCGAATTGCAGGACGCTTCGGGACGTGTCGGTACCAGGCGAGGCGACTTCAATCTGGACGGTTTTGTAGACGGGACGGACCTGGCGCTGATGAAGACCGCGTTCGGCCAGCCGGGCCAAAGCTATGCCGACGGCAACGCCAACTGCGACGCCTTCGTCGACGGCACGGACCTGGCGATCCTGAAGACCAACTTCGGCTTCATCGCCCTCCCAAGCCCAGGCGGCGTCCCCGAGCCGGCGACCTTGGCCTTGCTGACAATGGGCGGCCTAACGCTGCTGCGGAGGCGGCGAAAGTAGCGCCCCCAAATTAAGGTCCTTGATAGGTACGGCCGCCTGTTGGCCGAGTCGTAGGGCACACGCTCGCCCCTGAAGGGGTCCCGCCTCCAAAACAACGAGAGCGGGATTTCGGGATTATGGGGATTGGGGGATGGTCTTGGGGAAGCCTGAGTTGCGCGGCCGCTTCGTGTCGTCGCGATCTTTGTGCTCTTTCCGCCTACGGCGGATCTTCGGCCCGCCTACGGCGGATCTTCGGCCCGCCTGCGGCGGATCTTCGACCTGGCCTTTGTGGTGAGCTTCTTTTCGTTCGCGGACGGGCGAGATTACCTGCCGGCTCTTCTAGCATTTTCGCTGGTTTCGGTTATACTTCGGGTGGTTATTGACGCCTCGGGGCCGTCATTCCTTTGGGGCGTATACTTGTCGGATGCGCGAGACGAGTTGGGCAGGAGCAACTATGGGGACAGCCAATGATGAAGACACTTCAACCCATCGCATTGACGATGGGTCTGCCATCGATTGGCGGCGTGGCCCTGTTGCGACGCCGGCGGAGCGGAGGTCGGACAACATAAGGAGACTGTGCGTGATGAGAAAGGCAACGAGTGTATTGGTCGTATCCCTGATCTTCGCCTGCCTCGCCTCGTCGGCGAGCGCAGCGGTGCAGGCCGGCGTTGTCGGCGGCGCCGGCATCCACAACCAGTACGGCCCACAGAACGCAGGGGGTGACTACCTGGGCATCGCGTCGGAGTCGTACGAGGCCCTGACGGATTGGGAGGCGGGCTTTTGGGAATTTGTTGCCGCCCAAACCACCCCGGACGGCTTTGCCGGCTTTGTGCTGCTGGCCTTCGACCCCTACACGGGCGAAGTTTGGAGCCAGGTCCCGGACGACCAGCAGGCGCTGGGCGGCGCTGGCAGCTACGTCGGCCATGCCCCGACGGTCGGCCTGAGTGACGTGGATGGTGGCGGCGACCCCATCTCCTCCGACGTGGCAGTACAGGACATGGGTCGCGGGTATACCGACGACACCATCTTCATCACCACCTTGTTCGCTGATTTTGCTCCGTATTACCAGTACGGCATGTCCGTTCACACGTCCCCCGATGGCGGCCTCCTGGCGGGCCCCGGCCCCGTCTCCGGCGAACGGGGGCTCTTGTACGGTGGTGAGGAGATCAGGCCCTACGGGGCTGGCGAGGCCCTTCCAGTCTACGACGCCGTCTACGCCGGTCTTGCCCAGGACTTCTCCTATACCACGGCCCAGGCCTACAACGATTGGTGGTACGCCGAGGGCGAAACCTCCGTCTACGCCGGCCACAATGGCGAGGGCGGCCTCTTCGGCTTTGAGATGGATGGCATCCGCGGCTGGATGCAGCTGGACTTCTCCCCCGGGGCGGGGGCGGGCGGCGTCCGCCTGACGGAGTACTACTTCGATCTCTTGACGCTGGGCGATTTTGATGGCGACGGCGACGTGGATGCCGATGACATCGACATCCTGTGCGACAACTTGGGTGACGCGGCCTACGACCTGGACGGCGACCTCGACGCCGACGAGGACGACATGATCTTCCTGATCGAGACCCTCGTCGAGCTGACCGATGGCGTTCGCGTGGGCACCAAGCGCGGCGACTTCAACCTCAACGGCCTGATCGACGAGACGGACCTGGCGCTGATGAAGACCTCCTTCGGCCTGCCGGGCATGGGCTTTGCCGACGGCAACGCCAACTGCGACGCCTTCGTCGACGGCACGGACCTGGCGATCCTGAAGACCAACTTCGGCTTCATCGCCCTCCCAAGCCCAGGCGGCGTCCCCGAGCCCGCCTCCGCGGCCCTAATGTTGATCGTCGGTGGTTTCCTGGTCCGGCGCAAGCGCAGGGCCCTTGCTTAGACGCGGCGCGCTACGGCGGACAGGCCCGCCACGATGGGCTTGCTGGCGTTGGGCGGTGCGGCGCTGTTGCAACGCCGACGGTCGTAGATCCGCCGGGGCGGGAAGTAACGGTCGCTGCCAAAACGACTGTCTCGTCCCCCTTGTCGCCGGAGGCGGCATTGGGTAGCCTCTCGCCATGGCGACCTCCGCGATTCGACTGGGCGTTCTGATCTCCGGCGGGGGGCGGACGCTGTTGAATATCTGCGACGAGATCGACGCCGGGCGGCTGGATGCGCAGGTGGTCGTCGTGATCGCGTCGCGTCCGTGTAAGGGCATCGAGCGCGCCCGCTCCCGCGGGCTGGACGTGCAGGTTGCGGCTTACAAGCAGATGCCCGACACCGAGACCTACTCCGCCCGCATCGTCGAGATCCTCGATGCCGCCGGGGTCGAGTTGGCCCTCCAGGGAGGATTCCTGAGCCTCTGGCACATCCCGCGGCAGTATGAGGGCAAGGTGATGAACATCCACCCCGCCCTGCTGCCCACCCACGGCGGGCGCGGCATGTGGGGCCATCACGTCCACGAGGCGGTCCTGGCCGCCGGTGAGAGCGAGTCCGGGTGCACCGTCCACTTCGTCACCAACGAATACGACGCCGGCCCCGTCATCCTGCAGAAGCGCGTCCCCGTCCTGGCCGGCGATGACGCCGACGCGCTGGCCGACCGCGTCTTCGAGGCCGAGTGCGTCGCCTACCCCGAGGCCATCCGCCTGTTCGCCGCCGGGCGGTTGACCATCGAGAACGGCTGCGTCGTCATCGCCGAATGATCCCGCTTGGCGTCAATCAATCCCAAGCGGCGACAGAGCGCCCCGTATAACGCTGTCGGACTAATCGGCTTGCTCGTCGGGGGTGTCCCGGTCGGCGCCGGTGTCGGCATCGGGCTGGTCGGCGTCCTCGAGCTGGAAGCGTCGTCCGGCCTCGACCCAGGCATCGGTGCGGGGCCCGGCCGGGCGCTCCGGCTGCTCGACTTTGCGCCGCTGACGGACGAACCGAAGCGTCGCCCACGCCAGCAGCACCACCGCCCCCAGCATCAGCGTCAGACTCAGCCACGCGAGCCTCAGCAGCACCCGCC
>DRGC01000041.1 GCA_011050235.1 Phycisphaerae bacterium
CGACTACGTCTACATTCAGGATGTCGGAACCGCCGCGGACAGCGAGTGGCACCAGGTGGACATCATCGTCGGCAACACGTCGATCGACCTCACCGAGGGGCTGGTCGTCGCAAAGGACACGTCCGACAACATCTTCTCAGACGCCGAGAACTTCGCGATGAAACTCGACCTGTCCGGCGTGGCCCGCTGGCGTGTTATCTACAAGGCCGAGGGCGGGACGGGCGCGAACGTCGCGATCTGGGTTCGCTTCATCGAAGTGACGGACTTCGAGTAATGCCAGCAACAATCGCCAAGCCGACACCGTGGTGGCCGGGGATCAACCTGGAGCACCCCCAGGCAAGGGGGCTGGTGGCCGCATGGCTATTCAATGAGGGGGCCGGGTCGTCAGTTCGTGATCTGACAGGTAACGGAAACGAAGGGGTGCTTACGAGCACCTCGCCGTCAACAAGATGGGTAGGTAGCGATCACGGGTTTGTCTTGGACTTTGACGGGGCGGGCGATTTTGTGTCGATTCCTAAACTTGTCAGTCTCGCCCAGCCGTATACGCTCAGTCTGTGGTTCAAGGCAAAAGGCACATCGGCCGCACAGCGATTACTATCGTACTTCAATGTCGGTGACAGCGAAGGGCATCACCTGTGGATCCAAGCGAATGAGATTGGGTTCACGCTCTTTGACGGTGCGTTCGCGTCGAATAGCGTGGCATTTACAGACACCACAGATTGGCACAACCTAGTTGGCGTACATCACGGTTCCTCTGTCGTCGATTGCTATCTGGACGGCACTTTGCTAACCGGCACCACAGACAGGGGTGCGTCTGCGGGCGAGTTCAAGATTGGGTCTGGTGCGGATGGCGGGTCGCTGTTCGATGGTCTTATTGACGATGTTCGCATTTACAACAACCGAGGTCTCTCCGCCGCCAATATCACCCATATGCTTGCCGATCCGTATGCCCTCTACCGCGAGCCCGACCCGGTTGAGTTGTGGAAGACGGCGGCGGCGGGCGGCATCGTAGTTCTTCGGCGACGAATCGAGGCGGCATAATGGCACAGAGCACACACCTGCGCAAGTACGGCGTCCAGACCACCATCGACTTCGAGGTCTACGAAGTGGACGGGGTTGACCTGCGCGTTGACTGGGTGCCAGCCGCCGCTGACTGCGAGGTGATGAAGGACGAGGGGGCCAGCACGCAATGCACGAACACCGCCACGGACGAGGGCAGCACCTACTCGATCGTGCTGACCGCGACCGAGATGCAGGCCGCAAGGCTGGTGCTGAAGGTCGTGGACGCGGCGACCAAGGTGTTTCTCGATAAGGTCATCGTCATCGAGACGTACGGCAACGCGAGCGCTCAGCACGCGATGGACTTCGACGATGCCGTGCGTGGTGGCATGACGGCGCTCCCGAACGCCGCCGCCGACGCGGCTGGTGGCCTTCCGATCAGCGACGCGGGCGGGCTGGATCTCGACGCGATGAACACAGCAGCGGTACGGCTGACAGCGGTTCGCGCGGCTGTGCTCACCGACTGGATCGATGCTGGCAGGCTCGACGCTCTCCTAGACGCGATCCCGACAACGGCGATGCGCGGGACCGACAGCGCCGCCACCGAGGCGAAGCAGGACATCATCGACGCCAACGTGGATCAGATCGAAGCCGCGGTCATCACCAACGCCGCTGGCACTGATGTAGCCGCCGACATCATCGCGCTCAAGGCCGAGACGGCTCTGATCGTCGCGGACACGAACGAGTTGCAGGGCGACGACATCCCCGGGAAACTCGGCGCCGCGGCCGACACAGATACGGCGACCGACATCGCGAATATCAAGGCCCGTGTGGACGCCCTGCTCGACACTTTCGGGATCATCAAGAACACCGCGCTGACCAACTTCGAGTTCCTCATGGTGGACTCGACGGACCACTTCACGCCCAAGACGGGGCTGACCATCACGGCCACACGGTCGATCGACGGGGGCGCGTTCGCGTCAATGGCCAACTCGGCGTCCGAACTGTCGAACGGCATCTACAAGATCAACCTCGCGCAGGCCGACACAAACGGCAACGTCATCACGTGGCGGTTCACGGCCAGCGGGGCTGACGACACGTTCGTGACCATAAGGACCACCAGCACGTGATACTCCGCTGGGGCAACAACCTGAAGCGGCCTGGGAACGTCTGGGTGACCGACTTCGGCGAGTTCTCGTTTCAGACGGTGGCAAGGCCGGGCAATGTGGGCGTCGAGGGCATCGAGTTCGCGGCCACGGGCGAGCCGCTGCATTACGAAGCGCCGTTCATGCCGGTGGACTTCGCGGCGGACGTGAACCGGCTGCATTTCGCGGCTGACGAGGGGGATACTTGACCGTAGCGTGCGCCAAGCCGACGCTGTTCGTGCCGCACTTGGCGGAGGAGATGCTGTGGTGCTGGTCGTGCAAGCAATGGCTGCCGCCCGAAGATTTTACTAAGAACAAGTCGCTGCCACATCGCGAGGGCCGAGCCGAACGATGTCGGGCCTGTGTGCGCGCGTACGAAGCAACACCGGATCGCAGGGCGAAAGTGCGCGCGTACAAGGCGACGCCGAAGGCTAGGGCGAGTGAGCGCGCGCGCAAAGCAACGCCGGAGAATATGGCGAAAATGCGCGCGAGCAAGGCTACGCCGGGGTACAAGGCACAACAACGCGCGTACAGAGCGACGCCGAAGGCTAAGGCGCGCCGTCGCGAGCTCGACGCGACACCGCAGGCTAAGGCGCGACAACGCGCGTACGCCCTGAAAAGCAAGTATGGGATGTCGGTGTCGGACTACAACGACCTGCTCACTAAGCAGGGGGGGTTATGCGCGGGATGCGGCAAGCCACCGGTCGATGGCAAAGCGTTGTTTGTTGACCACGACCACACAACGGGGCGGGTTCGCGGGCTGCTGCACACGAACTGTAACACCGCGCTTGGGATGGCGGCGGACGACCCAAACATGGTGAGGCGATGGGCAGCCTATCTGGAAGCGGCGCAGGAGGTGGTAGATGACCCAAGTTGACTTCGACAACCTACGCGCAGAGCCCTACGAACTTGGCGCGATCGTCACCGTATCGCTGTACAACGGCGAAGAGATGACGGGACAGATCGTGTGCGCGTCGCCCATGCTGCCTGCGCGCGACCGAGACGGCTTCTACTTTGTCGAGCATCGGAATGCGACATACGCGGGCCACACAATGGTCGCTCGTGCGCACGAATCGCAGCTTACGCCTGTGGCGGGCAATGGGGGGACGGATGAGCAACGTAGGTGACGCTCCGCAACTGCAGACCATGGTGGCGGGCACGACCCGCAATATCGCGGTGTCGTTCGCGGCGCAACTCGATTCGGGCGAACTGCTGACAGGAACGCCAACGATCGTCGAAGTCACGTCCACAGACCTGACGCTGGCGAGCAAGGCGGTGAGCAGCGCGATCCTGACCATCCTCGGCGAGTCGGTAGCGAGTGCGGCCGCGGTGACGTTCAGCGTGACCGGGGCGAGTGCTGGAGGCGGGCAGACGAGCGGTGAGTTCACGGGGTATTACAAGATCAAGTGCACGGCGACCACGGACGCGACTGTGGCTCAGACGCTGAGTGTGAACGTGTATGTGAGGGCGGTGTGATGAACGACAACAGCCTTGTGCTGAGGACGGTCGTGCGGGCGGATGGCACGTTCGGGCTAGAGGACCAGGACGGTCGAGTGGTGACGAACATCATCACGGTCAAGCGCGTGTGGGAGGTGGGCTGCGTGGCGCGCATGGAGTTCCAGGTGGTAGACACGGACGTGGACAGCAAGATGTTCCCCGTGCCAGATGGATGGCGCGAGGGCGCGGCGAGAGAGCAGGCCAAGCGTGCGTAACGCCCGCATCAAGTCACGCTGCAACCACGCTGGATGCCGCACCCTGTGCACAGGCCCGCACTGCGACCAGCATAAGGCCGAGCATGTGTGGAGTGGCAAGCGACGCGGCAAGACGACTGAGCGCGGGTATGGGGCGGCGTGGCGTGCGATCCGCAAGTGCGTGCTGGACGAGAACCCGTGCTGTGAGCAGTGCATGAAGACTGGGCGACCCGTGCCAGCCACCGAGGTGGACCACATCGTGCCGAAAGCACAGGGCGGGACGGACGACCGCGCGAACCTGCAGGCGCTGTGCGCGCGGTGCCACGACGCGAAGTCACTCAAGGAAGCACAGGAGGCCAGGCATGGATGCCGTTGCGGTACGGGCTGAGGGGGTATGTGTGTCGTGTGATGGGCCTGCGGGGGTGTTTGAGGGCAATGGGCGAACGCGCAAGCAGTGCAATGCGTGCAGGCACGCCAACCGTCCAACGCCCAACAGCAAGCGATGGGGTGGGCGGTGTGCCCACTGTGGCAAGGCGTTTACGGCGTACCGGCCGCAGACGTATTGCTCTAGGCGGTGCGCTCGGGAGGTGAGGCAGAGGCCGCCGTGCGAGTGTAAGCAATGTGGCAGAGAGTTCGTGCCCAAGGCTGTGGACCGAACGACGTATTGTTCGCGGGACTGTGCGTTCGACGCCAAGTCGGAGGGGCATAACGAACGAGAGGCGAGGGTGGCGGCTGAGCGTGCGTTGTGGAAGGCGGGTGTGTGCGAGGTGTGTGGGAAGCCGTTTGAGCGATCTATGCGGCAGTCGCGATTGTGCTCGCGCGAGTGCTGGCTGCAGAGTGGTCGTGACAGATACCACGCAACGTATGAGCCGACGCCCGAACGTATGGCAGCGTGTCGGCAATGTGGCGAGTCGATAACCTGGCGCGGCAGGGGGAAGCGGAAGTATTGCGGTGCGTGCCGGGCGATGCACGACGCCGCGGGGAACTCTGTCTGTGCCCATCGTCGGCGTGCGAGGCTGGGCGGTGCGCAGAGCGAGAGCATAGACCCAGTGGTGCTGTTCGAGATTGACGACTGGGTGTGTCAACTGTGTGGTGGCCTGGTGCAGCAGTATCCAAAGAGCGACCGCTCATGGCACGACGACCGCGCGAACATCGATCACATCGTCCCGCTCTCGCGGGGTGGTAGCCACACGTGGGGCAACGTGCAGACGGCGTGCGC
>DRGC01000042.1 GCA_011050235.1 Phycisphaerae bacterium
GGCGATGCGCTCGTCCAGGCTCGTGCCGCCCACGTCATCCGCCCCGGCCAACAGCACCGCCTGCAGCAGCTTGCGGTCCATGTAATTGGCCAGCACGCGAACGTGAGGAATGTTGTCCAGGAAGATCCTCGCCAGCGCAACGACCCGCGCGATCGTGTGCCCGCCCGGGCCGCGATCGACGGGCAGCTTCGCCCCCGCCGGGTGGAACGGCAGCGGGATAAAGGCCCGAAACCCTCCCGTGCGATCCTGCAGCTCGCGGAGCCGCCCCATGTGATCGACGATATCCTCGGGCGTCTCCAGATGGCCGAACAGCATCGTGGCGTTGGTGGGCAGACCTATAGCGTGGGCCTGCTCGTGGATGGCCAGCCACCGATCGGCCGAGATCTTCTTGGCGCAAATCCGCTCGCGAACGTCGCCGGCGAATATCTCCGCCCCGCCGCCGGGGATCGCCCCCAGCCCCGCCTGCTTGAGTCGCCCCAACACCTCGCCGACGGTCAGCCCCTCGCGCTCGGCGAGATACGCGACCTCCACCGCCGTGATGCCCTGGACCAGCACGTCCGGCAGACGCTCGCGGGCCGCGGCGATCAACGCTTCATAGTACGCCAAGTCCAACTGCTCGGTCAGCCCCCCCACGATGTGCAGATCGGTCAATCCCCAGCCGTCGGCGGCCGCGATGCGGTCGCGGGCCTCGGCCAGATCCATCACGTAGGCGTCGGCGGCGTCGGGCTCGCGCCAGAACGCGCACAGGTCGCAGCGGTTCTCGCAGACGTTGGTCGGGTTGAGGTTCAGGCTGTGGACGAAATAGGTCCGCCGGCCGTGGCGTCGGCGGCGGGCCTCGTCGGCCCGCGCCATCAACTCAGCCGTTCCCCCTTCGCGCAGCAGTGAGACCGCCTCGTCCCGGCCAAGGCGAGTGACCGGCTGCCCGGGCCGGCGGGATGCCGTCTCAGCGCGACTCATTCGACCCGGCCTCCCTGGCCGCCAACGGCCGATGCAGCCGTTCGCCGCCCGGCCAACAGCTCCCGGAACCGCTGCATGCCGGCCCGTTCGCGCGGGCCGAGGTCATAATGAATCGCCGAGGTCAGATAGTCGCAGCACCGCTGCACCGACAGCCCCAGCCGCTCGGCATGGATGGCGGCCAACTCATCGATGGCACGCGCGCCGGCATCGCGGGCGTCCCGGGCGATTTCCCTCAGGGCCTGCGGGTCGGGGTGGTCGGCCCGGTGGGCCCACACCGCAAACACGAACGGCAGCGACGTCATGAGTGTCCACTCACCGGCCAGGTCGTAATCGCCCCCCGGCCCCGGCGGCCCCTGCAGCGCCCGATCACCGATGACAACTGCGGCGTCCGGCAACTCACTTGGACCAAAATGCTTCATCTCGACCGACAGACCGAAGTGGTCGGCCAGCAGCACCCGGGCCAGTGCGTTGGAGGTCCGCGATTCGGCGTCCAGGCCGACCGTTCGCACGGTGTCCAGAGGGCGCTGACACTTCAGCAGCACGCTTTCGACGTCGCCGTCGGCGCAGATGCCTATGCCGTCGATGATCGTCAGCTCCTCATTGGCGAAACAATCGACCACCGGGACCAGCCCGGCATCCGCCCGCCCGTCGAGCACCTGCTCGGCCAGCTTCGCCGGGGCCGCGTAGACGACGCGGACGTTCGGGTGGCGCTGCGGAAGAAAATGCGCCAGCGGGGCCGCATTGGCATACGGCACAGCGGCGAAAACGTATTCGTTGGTCTTTCCGGAGGTCATCAGATCGTTCTTTCAACAGGCCCGTCCGCCCCGCCCAGGCCAGCGACGCATTTTAGCACAACTGGCTAGAAAAAGGGCGCCGGCTCGAAGGCCCAACAGGCCGTTGGCGCCTGTCCTTTTCTCACGGGGATCGGCCAACGAAAATCGTCACAACGCCGCCCTGGAGGGCTATTTGTCGCGTCTCGATGAACCCGGCGTCGTCCATCATGCGGCCGATCTCGGCGGGCTCGGTGAAATCGGAGATGGAATCGGCCAGGTACCGGTAGGCCGTCCCGCCGCCGGCGATCAGTCGCCCGGCCAGCGGGACAAAGCATCGTAGGAACAGCCCGTGTCCGAACCGCACAAACCGGCTGCCTGGAACGGTCAGTTCGAGAATCACCGCCATCCCGCCAGGGACGAGCACGCGCCGCATCTGCTCGAAGGCGCGGGCCCGGTGGGTGATGTTCCGCACGCAAAACGCACTGATCACGCCGTCGAAGGTCCCATCGGCCAGCGCCAACTCCGTCGCGTCGCCGGCCTGGAATGTCACGCCCTCACCTGCCTCGGCCCGCTCGGCTTTACGCTCGGCGATGGCCAACATCTCGGCCGCCGGGTCGATGCCGATGACATGTGAGCCGGGCCCCTGGCGAAGCACTTCCATGGCCACATCGCCTGTGCCGCAGCCGATGTCCAGATAGCGCCCGCCCTCGCGCGGGGCCAGCATCGCCACCGCCTTCTTCCGCCATCGCCGATCCAGCCCCAGAGACAGCAGATGGTTCATCAGGTCGTACCGCCGGGCGATGCGGTCGAACATGCGGCGGTTGTCGTTGGCCGACAGAAGCGAATCGCGCTGGGCGGGCCCGGTCATGTCCGCGTCCCCGACAGATCGATACCGTATCGGCCCCAGTTGCTCTCGACGCGCCGGGCGCGGTCCTCGTCGAAGGCCACCGGCTTGCGATAGCCCTCCTTCCACGTCGCGTCGATGGCGATGGGAAAGTGCAGGATGATCCGGTTGCCCGCGACCTCCCGCCGGGCCGGGTGAAGGTCCGTCAGCGGATCGAACCGCGTGAACCACCCCCACAGCATCATCTGTGGGTCGTCCATCGGCACGTCCGGCGAGACCAGCACGTGAAACAGATACGCCCCCGTCACCGGATGGGCCGCCAGCGCCTCGCGGACGGCCTGCCGGTCGCCGTGTTCGCGGACCTGCGCCACCAGCACCGCCTCGCCCAGCCGCGCCAGCTGGAGGATGTCGCCATGGACCTCCGGCCCCCGCGGCGGGTCGGCGGGCGGACGGCCCCGCAGCGGCGGCCGCAGCGGCGGGCCATGCCCCTTACCGGCCAGCAGGATCAGTCGGCTGCCGGTGTTCATCGCCGGGCCGGTGAAGTCCAGCGTGTCCTGGGCCGTCGGCGCCAGCAGGTGCAGCCCCTCAGCCGAATCGAGGTATCGCCACATCGCCCCACTGACGGCGGCGAAGTCGCGCACGTTGACGTCGGGGTCCACGACGATCAGCACCTTCGTCAGCGACAACTGCCCCTCGCCCAGCACACCCATCGCGTGCTTGAACGCTTCGTGGGCGTATCGCTGGCCGGCGGCCACGACGGCCAGCGGATGAAAACCCGTCTCGGGATACGCCCACAGATCGCTGATGGCCGGGCGGGTGAGCTTCAGCAGCGGCAGTGTCATCTCCTGAATCGCCTCGCCGATGTAATAGTCTTCCTGCGGCGGCTTGCCGACGACGGTGGCCGGGAAGATCGCATCTTTGCGGGCCAGCATTCGGTCCACGCGAAAGACCGGGAACTCGGCGCTGTGGGAGTAATGGCCGAGGTGGTCGCCGAAAGGTCCTTCCTGCCGCACGTCGCCTGCGGTGACGGTCCCTTCCAGGACGAACTCCGCCGCCGCCGGGATTCGGTGCCCGGTCGTGGGACGATCGATCACATCCAGAGGCCGACCCATCATCAGCGCCGCCAGGAGGCGTTCGTCGATCCCTTCCGGCAGCGGGACGATGGCGGCCAGCGTCAGCGCGGGCGGCCCGCCGAGAAACACACTGACCGGCAACGGCCGGCCCAGTTCGCACGCCTTGGCGAAGTGGAACCCGCCGCCCTTTTCGATCTGCCAGTGCATGCCGGTCGACGCCGCATCGAACCGTTGCAGGCGATAGATGCCCATGTTGCCCGCCCCGCTCACCGGGTCGACCGTGTGCACCAGCGGCAGCGTAAAGAACGGCCCACCGTCCAGCGGCCAGCACGTCAGGCACGGCAGGCGGTCCAACTGCGGCGGCGAGACACACTCGTCCATGACCGGCCCGCGGCGCACGCGTTTCATCCGGGCCCGCAGCAGCCGGCGAATGGGTTTTCGCGCCGACCATAGCGCGCGGGGCGAAGGCGGCATGACCCGCTCGGCGGTGGCGGCGATCAGCTCGCCGATCTCGCCCGGCGGTTGGCCGAACGCCATCTCCACGCGGCGGCGCGTGCCGAAGAGGTTCGTCACCAGCCGATACGGCGATCCTTTGACCCGCTCAAATAGCAGCGCCGGGCCGCCCGCAGCCAGCACGCGGTGCTGGATGATCGTCACGTCCTGGTTCGGGTCCACCTCCTCGGCGATGCGCACCAACTCGCCGGCGGCTTCGAGATGGTCCAGGAAACTCCGCAGGTCGGTGAAGCTCACCGGAGCGTCTCCCAGGTAGCCTCGGCGGGGTGTCCCAGCACGGCCAGCACACGGTCAACGAACGCCCCCAGCAGATCGGTCATGGTCACCTCGGCCGGCGAGCGGTCGGCGGCCATGAAATACGGCGGCGAGAGCGGCATGATCACGCCCCCGGCGGCGGCGACCTGGCGAGCGTTATCCAGGTCGATCAACGTCCACGGCGATTCGCGCACGCACACGATGAGCTTGCGGCGTTCCTTGAGATGGCAGTGGGCGGCGCGGGTGATGAGCGATTCGCCCAGGCCGGCGGCGAGTTTCGCCAACGTGTTGGCCGAGCACGGCAGGATGACCATCCCCGCCGTCGGTACCGAGCCGGAGGAGATCGGCGCAAACAGGTCCCCATCGTCGACGACCTGGTCGGCCCGCTCGGCGAGAGTTTCGAAGGGCTCGCCCTCGCGCGCGCAGACGTCCTTGCCCCATCGGCTGGCGATCAGCGTGACCGGCCAGGGGGATTTTTCGATCAGCAGCGCCGCGGCGTGCGCGCCGCTCGCGCCGGTGACGGCGAGTACAAGGTTCATCGGACCTCTCCCAGCAAAGGCGCCGCCGCCCCGGCCATGCCGGCAACGACGGAGACCGGAAAAAATCGAACGCGGATCGGGATGCTGGGCCAGTAGCCCATCACGAAGCCGCCCACAGCCACCGCCACGGCCGCTCCGGACAGCCAGCCGCCACCGACCAACTGCCACAGCCACACCAGCGACGCGATCGCCACTGCGTGGACAACGGCGGCGACGGCTTGGGCGGCCTTGGGGCCCAGGGCAACAGGCAGACTGTGCACGCCCGTCTTGCGGTCGGAGTCGACATCCAGCAACGCATAGATGATATCAAACCCGCTGATCCAACAGAACGCAAAGAGTGCCAGCAGGCCCGCCTCGCCGCTGATGGCCACACTGCCCGAAGCCGCCACGAACGCCCCCAGCGGGGCCAGCGCCAAACACAGGCCGATGCCGAAATGACACAGGCTCGTGAACCGCTTCAGCAGCGAGTAGACAATCAGCGGCACGGCCGGGATGGGCGAGAGCTTCAGACACACCGGCCCCAGGGCCGCGCACGCCGCCAGGTACAGCGCCAGCCCGCCGGCCGCCACCGCGACGGCCGCCGCCGGCGACATCTGGCCGCTCGGCAGTTCGCGATTGGCTGTGCGGGGGTTGAGGGCGTCCAGGCGGCGGTCGAAAATCCGGTTCATGGCCATCCCGAGCGTCCGGGCCCCCACCGCTGCGACGGCGATCAGGCCCAGCACCGTCAGCGACGGCCAGCCCCGCCCGCCCAGATAGGCCCCCGCAAACAGGAGCGGCAGGGAGAAGACAATGTGTTCGATCTTGGTGAAGCGGGCGATGCGAGACAGAGCGGTCGATTGTGGCCCCGGCTGCCTCAGGCCCGCCGCGATAGCGGCGGCCAAAGCGGCCGAGACGGAGTCGATGTTCGTCTGGATGTCGGCCTTGCCGTTGCCGTCGGCCAGGTCGCTGACGCCCTTGAGCATGCCGATGCGAACGCCCCGTCGCCGACAGACTTCCGCGACGGCCGATCCTTCCATGTCCACCACATCGGCCCGCCCCGCGAGCTTGGCCCGGCGCTGATCTTCAAAGACGGGCTCGGCCACGCTGGCCAGTACCGCAGTGGGCAGGTCGGCCCACTCGGGGCCGGTGCACGGGTGGGCTTCGGTCGGCTCATCGGCCAATATCCCATCTCCGTCGACCACGGCGGCGACTCGTACCAGTTCGCCCGGCCGGCGCCGCTCGGATAGCGCCCCACAGATGCCCACGCTCAGCACGTCGGTGACGGCGCAATGGTCGATGACATATTCGGTCGCCTCAGCGGCGCGGGCCTTGCCCATTCCGCTGACGACGATCAGCCCTACCGGGCGCGGGCCGGCGGCGGCGAAACGGAAAAGTTCGACCGGGGCGTCGGCGACGCGGCTGGCGCCCAGCGCGTCGATGAGCGGCTGGGCCTCCCGTTGCGTCGCCAGGACCAGTGCGATCACGACAGCACCCCGGCCTGCATGGCGAGTGAGCGGAGTTTCTCAACGGCAGCGCCGCCCTCGTCGCCGAGGGCGAGGCTGTAATCGTTAACGAACATCTCGACATGTTGGGTCAGCACAGCCTCGTCCATTTCCTGAGCGTAGGTCTTGGCGTACTCGCGGGCCGGGCCGGGATCGGCGAGCGCGTTTTCGATGGAGGTCCGCAGCAGCGCCTCGAACTGGCTGATGGTCTCGGCCCCCAGATCGCGCCGGGCGGCAAAGCACCCCAGCGGAATCGGCAGGTCGGTTTGCTCCTGCCACCACTGGCCAAGGTCGGCCACCAACTTCAGACCCGCTTTGGCGTAGGTAAACCGTCCTTCATGGATGATCACGCCGGCATCGGCCTGGCCGGAGGCAACCAGGTCCATCACGCGATCGTAACGGACGAAGATCTTCTCGCCGACGGTCGGCTGGAACAACTGAAGCAGCAGATGAGCGGTGGTCAGCTCGCCGGGGATCGCAATGCGGCAGCCGGCCAGATCGGCCGGGGCGATGGCCTTGCCGGCGACGATGACCGGCCCGCAGCCCTTGCCCATCGCGGCGCCGACGCCCAGCATCCGGTAGGCGTCCTCGACCAGAAGCCAGGCGTGTAGCGACAGCTTGGTTACGTCGAAGGTCGCCTCCATCGCCATGCGATTGAGGGTTTCGACATCGTGGAGATGGACCTGAATGTCCCGGCCCGGCAGGCGCAGTTTTCCGGTGGCCACATCATGAAACATGAAGGTGTCGTTCGGGCACGGCGAATAGGCGACACTCAGCGGTGACGTATTGTTCTGCGGGGCGGGCATAGGGTGGCAGCTTACTCCTGCAGCCGATTCATGACAAGAATCGCCGGGCCGGCGGCGCCTTCTTGGGGGGCGGGGCTAAACGAAGTACTTCATCGAGACCTTCTTGTACTCGGTCGTGGAGAACAGGACCGTGTGCTCGTAGGGGCCGATCCGGCTGGCGATATCGGCGACGATCGCCTCGACCTGCTCGGGTGTCTGAGCGTGGACCATGGCGAACAGGTTATAGTCGAAGCCTTCCAACGGCGGGCGATGGTAGCAGTGCGAGATTTCCGCCCGCTCGGCCAGGCGCCGGCCGACGTCATCGATCTCGTCATCGCCCACGCGGAAGACGGCCATCCCGTTGGCGGCGAAGCCCAGGCGATGATGGTCGACGACCGCTCCGAATCGGCGGATCACGCCGGCCTGGCGCCAGTCGTCGATCTGCTCGATGACGCGATGGGTGGGCCAGCCGATCTCGTCGGCCAGTTTGTCGAACGGCTGGTCCGCCAGCGAGATGCTCTCCTGGAGTCGGCGGACGAGCTGTTTCTGCTGGTCGTCCAGGCTGACGACGTCGCCCGACTGGCGAGCGGGCGAGGGAGCCTTGGCGGCGGGGCCGGCATCGCCGAGGCGGAAGTCCACGCGGATCTTGTAGACGGCCAGGGCCGGCATCGGAAAGAACGCCGCCCTGGTGCGACTGGCGAGGTCGGCGAGGATGTCCTGCTGCCTCTGGGCGGACTCGGCCGTCAGCGTGAACCACAGATTGTAGGCATGCTCGCGACGGTAATTGTGCGTGACGCCCGACAGTTCGCTAACGGTCGCGGCGACCTCGTCGAGCCTCTCCGCCGGGACGCTGGCGGCGACGAGCGTGGAGACATAGCCGAGCGATTTCGAATCGAACACCGCTCCAAGCCGGCGGATGACGCCCGCCCGCTGCAGGCGGTTGATGCGTTGGATGATCTGCGCGGCGTCGGTGTCGAAGGTTTCGGCAAGCGTATCGAACGGCCGGACGGTCACGGGGAAATCGGTCTGGATCAGCGAGAGCAGCCGGTCGTCCAGGTCGTCCCGCTCGACCGTGTCGCGGCGCTTGGGCTGGTGAGTGCAGAACGGTTCCTCGCCGAGATAGTCACCCGTCAGGGCGAACGCCCGGGCGCGGCAGCCGCCGCAGACCCGCGCGAACTCGCAGCCGCCGCAGCGTCCGTGGTAGCCGTCCAGGTCACGCATCTGCAGGAACAGCTCGGAGGTCTCCCATATCTTCTGGAAGTCCAGGTCCGCCTCTCGCAGGTCGCCGGCCTCGGCCTCGAGGAAGCCGCAAATCTGCACCTTGCCCAAGTGCGAGATGAAGGCGAACTGCTGGCCCCCCATGCAGCCCTTGGCGGCGTGCCCGCCGCTTTTGTGCAGGCCCATCTGGCGGACGATCCGCTGGTAGTGCGGCGCGCAGGTCACGCGGATGGGGATGTCGTTGTCCTGCTGCACCTCGGCCAGCCACCGTAGCGTCTGCTCGTACTGGGCGGGCGAGATTTCCTGGTCGATCAGTTCCCTGCCTCGGCCGGTCGGCACGAGCAGGAACGGGTTGAAGACGTTGGCGCCCAGGCGCTTGGCCAGGTCGAGGATGGCGGGAAGTTCGTCGAGATTGACCTGGGTGATGGTGGTGTTGATCTGGAAACCCAGGCCCTGTCGCTTGGCTGCTTCAATGCCTCGCAGGGCTGAGTCGAACGCGCCTTCGACGCCGCGGAAGGCGTCGTGGCTGGCGGCGGTCGCGCCGTCCAGGGAGATCGAAATCTGCTCGATGCCGGATGCGAGAATTTTGGCCGCCGATTCATCGTCAATCAGCGCCCCGCAGGGGGCCATTACCATCCGCAGGCCGAGCTTCGTGCCGTAGGCGGCGATGTCGTAGATGTCCGGGCGGAGCATGGGCTCGCCGCCGGTGAGGATGATGATGGGCTTGGAGAAGGCGGCGATGTTGTCGAGCAGCCGGAAGCACTCCTCGGTGGACAGCTCGCCTTCATAGGGGGTGGGCTTGGCGGCGGCGCGACAATGCTTGCAGGCGAGCATGCACGAGCGCGTGACCTCCCAGGCGATCAGTCTCGGCGCGTGCGGTTGGCCGCCGGAGCGACCCGCGTGGTCGTGAGCCATCAAGGAACCTTTCTCAGCTCGTCGTCTTTGCGGTCAAGACGCCGATCCTTCGGCCCCTTCGCAGTCCACTATAGCATCCACGAGCCCGTCGATGGTATGCGTTTTCGCCTGGGCGTCCGGGGTGAAGCCCGCATCGGTGAGGGTCTGTGTGGTCACCGGGCCGATGCTGGCCAGGCGAACCGATGCGGCGCGGACCTTGGCCGGGTCGACGGCGTCGAAGAAGTTCTTGACCGTCGAGGAACTGGTGAACGTCACCCAATGCACCTCGTCGTCGGCGAGCAACTCAAGGACCTGCTCGGCCCCGGCGCAATCGGGGCGGGTGCAGTAGGCGGTGACATCCTGGACGGTTGCGCCCTGGGCGGTCAGCGCGTCGATAAGGTCGCGGGGGGCCAGGTCCGAGCGCGGGCAGAGGATGTTCTGGCCCGCCAGGTCGCCGGCAGCGGCCAGCGTCGCGGCGATCTCGGTGCTGACGAACTTGGCCGGCTGGGCGTCGGGCCTGAGGCCCCGCCCGGCCAGCCGTTCGGCCGTCACCGGGCCGACCGTGCAGATCCTCGTGGCGCCGAGGGCGCGGGAGTCCAGGTCGGCCTGGTCGAGCGCGTCGAAGAAGCCCTCCACGCCGTTGGCGCTGGTGAAGACGATCCAATCGAAGCTGGCCAGGTTGTCGATCGCGTCGCGCAAGGGTTGGTCGTCGTCGGGCGGGACGATCTGGATGGCCGGCATCTCGAAGACATCGGCCCCGAAGTCTTCCAGGCGGCCGGTCAGCGTGGATGCCTGCGTGCGCGCGCGGGTGACGACGATCCGCCGGCCGAAGAGCGGGCGACGCTCGAACCAGTTGAGCTTCTCGCGAAGGGCGACGACCCCGCCGACGATGATGACGGCTGGGGGTTCGATCCCGCTGTCGCGGGCGACGGCGGGCAACGTGTCCACGGTGCCCACCACCGTTCGCTGGCGTGAGGTCGTGCCCCATCGAACGAGGGCGGCGGGCGTCTGGCCGTCGAGCCCGTGGGCGGTGAGGCTTTGGCAGATGGGCTCGACGTTGGACACGCCCATGTAGAACACCAACGTGCCCCGCCACTTGGCCAGGGCCTCGAAATCCAGGTCGGAATCGGTCTTGTCCGGCGTTTCGTGCCCGGTGACCAGGCCGAGATTGCTGGCGATGGTGCGGTGGGTGACGGGGATCCCGGCGTAAGCGGCCGCGGCCACACCGGCGGTGATGCCGGGGACGACTTCGAAAGCGATGCCGGCCTCGACGGCCTCCAGCGCTTCCTCACCGCCTCGGCCGAAGACGAACGGGTCGCCGCCCTTGAGGCGAACGACCATCGCACCGGTGCGGGCCTTGTCGACCAGCAGCTTGTTGATGCCGTCCTGGCTGAGGGTGTGCTTGCCCGCCTTCTTGCCGACGTAGATCAACTCGGCGTCATCCCTCGCGCAGCGGACGAGCCGCGGGGAAACGAGGTAGTCGTAGACCACGACATCCGCGCGGCTGACCAGATCCATTCCGCGGACGGTGATCAGTCCCGGGTCGCCCGGGCCGGCCCCCACGAGATATATGCTGCCCTTATTCAACGGTCGTTCTCCCGTCAGGATTCGGTGATGGACGCGAGAATCTCCTCGCATCCCTGGTCGCGAAGTTGCTCACACAGCGTTTGGCCGAGGGCCTCGGCGGCGGCCGGGGTGGCCACGGGCGCCGCCACCGTCGCCCGAAGCAGCGTCACGCCATCGAGGCTGGACACCATGCCCGTCAGCGTCAGGGCATCGGGCCCGCCCGAGAATCTGGCATAGGCGCCGACAGGGACTTGGCATCCGCCGCCCAAGGCGGCCAGGAACGCCCGCTCGGCCGTAACGGCCAGTCGCGTGGGCATGTCGTCCAACGGCGCGAGAAGTTCTTGAACGGGCGAATTGTCGCAACAAATCTCCAGGGCCAGCGCGCCCTGCCCGCAGGCGGGCAGAAACTCGTCCGGGTCGAGGCGTTGGGTAATCCGATCGTCGAGGTCCGCCCGGACCAGTCCCGCGCGGGCCAGGACAATGGCCTCGGCGTCGGATTCATCGAGCTTTCGCAGGCGGGTCTGAACGTTTCCCCGGACCGGCTGGACCGACAGATCGGGCCGGCAGTGCAGCAGTTGCCCTCGCCGCCGCAGCGACCCGGTCAGCACGATCGCGCCGGCCGGCAGATCGGCCAGCGGCAGGGCGCTCTTGGCGATTATGGCGTCGGCGGGGTCTTCGCGAACGGTGATGGCCGTAACCGACAGGCCCTCGGGAATGTCGGTGGGCAGGTCCTTGAGGCTGTGCACCGCCAGCGAAATCGTCCCGGCGAGCAGCTCATTTTCGATCTCTGTGGTGAACATGCCCTTATCCAGCGCGGCTCGGCCGGGGCCCAGCAGGGCCTGGTCGCCGGAGGTCTTGATGACCTTCAACTCCACCGACTGATCGGGGCAACGGCGCACAATCGCATCGCGAATATGGTTGGCCTGCCACATCGCCAGCGGCGATCCGCGCGTGCCGATCACGATACCGCTCATGGCTTGTCCTTCCGCCCTTTGAGGCGAAACGCACTGCGAATGAAGTCCGCCGCCGCCTGCCGCTGGCTGAGGGACGCCGAGTCCGACAGGCTGCGGAGAAATGCGATGGGCTGATGGAGGATCTTGTTGCACAGGCTTCGGGTGAACTGCTCGAGCTGCTCGCGATCGGCGTCGGAGAACTTGCCTCCGTAGCGTTTGATCTCGGCCTGTTGAATCTCGGCGAAGTATTCCTGCAGGATCTTGATCGTCGGGATCACCTCGAGCGAATCGCACCAGGCGGCGAACGTGCCGAACTCGTCGGCGATGATCGCCTCGACGCGGGGGACTTCCAGCTCGCGGGTGGCGATGTTCTTGGAGACGATGCGGTCGAGGTCGTCGATATTGTACAGGAAGACGTTGGACAGCTTATCGAGCTTGGGGTCGACGTCGCGGGGAACGGCGATATCGACGATCAACACAGATCGGCCGGCGCGGCGCAGCGCCTTGGTGATCTCCTTGCCCGTCAGGACCATATCGGGGGCCCCGGTCGCGCAGATCACCAGATCGACGTCGCCGATGGCCTGGGGGATATCGGGCAGTTCGATGGCCCTGGCGGCGAAACGCTCTTTCTCCCCGGCGGCGGGGCGCCGGTCGATGTCCTTGGGCAGCATCTCCAGCATCGCCAGCAGCGCCGGGCAGCGGATGGAGGGGTCTTCCAGGTCGAGGGCGACGGCGTCTTCGGGTTGGAGCGTTCGCAGGCTCTCGGCCACCTTTCGGGCGCGATCGAGGCTGCGGTTGGCGACGACGACGTTGCCGGCCCCGACGCGAACGAGCGCCTTGGCCGCCAGCGCACCGGTCTCGCCGGCGCCGACGAGCATCACCGACTTGCCGGCCAGGGATGCGAACACCTGCTGGGCCAGTTCGACAGCCGCCTGGGCGATGCTGGTCGAGCCGCGCCCGAGGTTGGTCTCGCTCTGGGCCCGCTTGCCGACGCGGAACGCCCAGTGCAGCAGCTTGTTGAGCAGCAGGCCCGTGGTGCGCGCCTCGAGGGCCAGGCGATAGGCCCCTTTGAGCTGGCCCAGAATTTGATGTTCGCCCACGATCTGCGAATCCAGCGCCCCGGCCACGCGGAACATGTGCTGCACCGCATCGGCGCCCTGGTGGTGATAAAACGCCGACGTGTCGGTCACGGCCGGAATGCTCTTGAGGCGAGCGATGTGACCCAGAAGATACCCCATCGGGTCGTCACACTTGTTGGCGACGAAATAGACCTCGGTGCGGTTGCACGTGTCCAGCACCAGGGCTTCCTCGAAGGCGTCCTCGGCCTTGAACGCCCGCAGCAGCCGCAACGGCAGATCACCCGGCAAGGCGAAGGCCTCGCGCACCCCGACGGGGGCGGTGTGGTGACTGATACCGATGGCGGTGATATTCATCGTCGGTGCACGTCCGTCTATGACAGGGCCAGGCTGGCGACGAACAGAATGGCCACGGTCAGGAACCCGCCGGCCGCCACCAGGCAAACGCGCGAGTCGGACCACTTGCCGACGCCCTTGCCAAGCACGGCCACCACGCAGACCAGCCAGGTCACCGAGCCCACGACGATCTTGGCGATGATCTTCGCGCTCATCGCCTCGGCGTCTGGGCCACCCGCCCCTCGCCCGTAGACCAACGCCCCGGTGACCACGGAGATCGTCATGAACACCAGCCCGCCGATGATGGCGTACCAGCACGTCCGCCCCAGCAGCTCCAGCGGGGGCAGGCGATCGAACAGCAACCCGATGTTGTGGCGTTTGAGATTCCGCCGGCCGATCAGGTGCAGCGCGCCGTACACGCCCGCCAGGGCCAGCGCGGTATAGGCGAACGTCGCCGCCAGCGAATGCAGGCTGCGCCAGCCCTGGCCGGCGACGGCGGGGGTGGTCGGCTCGATAGCCGTGTTGGCCAGGAACACCGATGAGGTGTACTGGGCCAGAAAGACGATCAGAAACACGAACAGACCCGTGCGCCGGTCATGCCCGACGAGTTCGACAATGTAATAGACCGCCGTGGTCGACAGCGCGATGACGGACAGGATTTCGTAGCCGTTGAACAGCGGCGGCTGGCCGAGATGAATGCTGCGCACGACCAGAAATGCCGCGTGGAAGAGGATGATCACGGGGATCCACCCATTGTGGACGTGCGTGCGGATGCGCAGGAAGAACGTCACGCCGTAGTCGATCACCAGTCCCATGTAGAGCAGCGGCAGCAGCCACTCGGCCACCTTGAACAGGATGTCCATTATTTCGTCTCCAAAGGCGTCTCAGGCGTCAAGCCAATCGGCCAGTTGCTCGGCGAAATAGGTGATGATCAAATCGGCGCCGGCGCGTTTGATGGCGGTGGTCACCTCGACCGCTGCGCCGCGTTCGTCGAGCCACCCGGCCGCGGCGGCGGCCTTGATCATCGAATACTCGCCGCTGACGTGATACGCGACTAGCGGCAGGTCGAAGCGTCGGCGGACCTCGGCGATCACGTCCAGATAGGCCAGGGCGGGCTTGACCATGATCATGTCCGCCCCTTCGTCGATATCCAGCCGGGCCTCCAACACCGATTGGCCCGTCGCCCGATAGTCCATCTGATACGTCCGCCGGTCGCCGGTCTTGGGCGAACTCTCGGCCGCATCGCGGAACGGCCCATACAGGCTGGAGGCGAACTTGACGGCGTAGGACAGGATGCTGGTCCCGTCAAAGCCGGCCTCATCGAGCCCGCTGCGAACGGCGGCGACCTGCCCGTCCATCATCGCCGACGGCGCGACGATGTCGGCCCCGGCCCGGGCGTGCGAGACGGCCGTCTTGGCCAGCGATTCGAGCGTCGCATCGTTGTCCACGTCCGTCCGGCCGTCCGGGCGCTCCCGCAGCGTGCCGCAGTGGCCGTGATCGGTGTACTCGCACAGGCAGACATCCGTGATTACGACCAGGTTGGGCAAGTCGTTCTTGATCAGGCCGATGAGCTTCTGCGTAGCTGCGCCGTCGTCCCAGGCGCCCGAGCCGACGGCGTCCTTGTCGTCAGGGATGCCGAACAAAAGCACCGCCGGCAGGCCCTTGTCGGCCCAGCGGCGGATGGTTTGCATGGCCGTGTCGACCGAGTGTTGGAACTGCCCCGGCATGGAGGCTATTTCGTTGTAGATGCCGCCGCCTTCGCGGACGAACAGCGGAGCGATCAGTTCATTTCGCGAAAGGGATACTTCCGTCAACATGTCGCGCAGTGTTTCGTTGACACGCAGCCGGCGCAGCCGCCTCGCTGGAAAATGTGCCATAATCTCTGTCTGCCACCAGGGGCGATTATCTTTATTGGTCCGGACAGCCGATGTCTTTTAGTCTATCGTTGGATCGATAAACTCTCAATAATATTAGAGCTATCGGCGGGTTACGCCCGTGGGTGCGGCAAAAATGAAGACCTACCCAATAATGCTAGTGCTGACCGGCTGCCAGACCGTCGTCGTTGGCGGCGGCGCGGTGGCCGTGCGGAAAGTCCGGTCACTGATCGACGCCGGGGCAAAGGTGCGAATCGTCACCAAGGACCTCGCGGCCGATGCGGACATTGGCGAGGCGGAAGTGATCCGCAGCGGCTACGAGCCGCAACTGCTCGCCGGGGCGAAGCTGGTATTCGCCTGCACGGACGATGCAGCCCTCAATGCCCGGATCGCCACCGACGCCCGCGAGATCGGCGCGATCGTCAACTGCGTCGACCAGCCGGAGGACTGCGATTTCTTCGTCCCCGCGACAGTCTGTGACGGCGACGTGGTCGTAGCGATCGGCACGGGCGGAGCGTCGCCGGCCCTGGCGGGACAGCTCAAGCGGCGTGTGGCCGAGGCCCTGCCGGATCGGATCGGCCTGTTTGCCGCCGAGTTGCTGCGGCTGCGCGAGCGGGTCAAGGCTGCCGTCGACGACGTGGACCGGCGAAGCGAGATCCTCCGCGAGCTGTCCAGCCCGGCCAGTTACGATGCCTTCTGCCGGGAGGGTGAAAAGGCTCTGGCGGAGGCCCTGGAGAAGCTGATATCGTAGGATTTTTCGCGGACGCCGGCCGGGTCGGCTGGGCTGTCCGACGACGATGAACCGGTGAATGTCCGGCGGGAGCTCGGCAACGTGAGTTATTCAACCAGTCAATCTCAAGCCGCCTTCGAAACGGCCAAGAAGGTGCTCGTCGGCGGCGTGAACTCGCCCGTGCGGGCGTTTGCCGCTGTCGGCGGCGTGCCGCCGTTTATCACCTCGGCCTCGGGCTCGCACATCACCGACGTCGACGGCAACACCTACGTCGATTACGTCGCCAGCTACGGCCCGGCGATCCTCGGCCACGCCTATCCGGCCGTGACCGAGGCCATCATCGCCGCCGCCAAGCGCGGGACGAGTTTCGGCGCGCCCACCGAGGCCGAGCGGCGCCTGGCTGAGGTCGTTGTCGCCGCCATCGACTCGGTGGAGATGGTCCGCTTCGTCAGCAGCGGCACCGAGGCAGTCATGACGGCCGTTCGGTTGGCGCGCGGCGTGACCGGGCGGAGTCCGATCGTCAAATGCGTGGGCTGCTACCACGGCCACGCCGATGCCCTGCTGGTCGCTGCCGGCAGTGGCGCGATGACGCTGGGCGTGCCCAGTTCGCCCGGCGTTCCCGCCGGCGCGACGGCTGACACGCTGCTGGTCAACTACAACGATCTGTCGGCGGCGGGCGAAGCGTTCGCCCAGTGCGGCGATGACATCGCGGCCGTGCTGGTCGAGCCGGTGGCGGGCAACATGGGCGTGGTGATCCCGGCGGAGGGCTATCTGCAAGGCCTCAAGGACCTCTGCGACAAGCACGGGGCGCTGTTGATCCTGGATGAAGTGATGACGGGCTTCCGCGTGGCGTATGGCGGGGCGCAGTCGCTGTATGGCATTACGCCTCACCTGACGACGCTGGGCAAGATCATCGGCGGCGGCATGCCGGTCGGCGCGGTGGCCGGGCCGGCCGACATCCTCAGCCAGCTCTCCCCGGCCGGGCCCATCTATCAGGCCGGGACGCTGTCGGGCAACCCGGTAACGATGGCGGCGGGCCTGGCGACGCTCGAAGGCCTCCGGGCCGACGGATTCTACGAGCAGTTGGAGCAGCGGTCGGCGTCGCTGGCGGCCGGCCTGGAGCAGGCGGCCGAGGCCGTCCTGCCCGGGAAGGTCTGCTTCAACCGCGTGGGCAGCATGCTGTCGGCGTTCTTTACGCCGGGGCCCGTGACCGATTATTCCAGCGCGGCGGCCTGCAATCTCAAGGCCTTCTCCGCGTACTTCCACCACATGCTGGAAGCCGGCATCTACCTGGCGCCCAGCCAGTTCGAGGCGGGATTCGTCTCGGCCGCCCACAGCGAAGCCGACATCGCCAAGACGATCGAGGCCGCGGCCGGCGCCTTCGCAGCCGCCGCCAAAGAGATGGACTGACCCCCCGCAAGAAGACTTTCACCCGGAGACAATGATGAAATCACACCTTCCGATAGCGATGGCGATTCTTGGGCTTCTGGCCGGGCCGGTGGCGATGACGCAGATTGCGTGCAAGCGCAAGCTCCCCGCCACACCCGTCACACCCGCCGCTGGGACCACGTCGGGGGCAGGCGGCTACGCCCAAACGCACGCGCAGTTGCTGGCCGAGCTGGATATGGCCGACGCCCAACGCGAGACCGTCAGCGGGATCTTGGAGGCGTTTCGCAAGGACGTCACCCAGTGGACGATGGTCCACAACCTGGAGATGAAACAGCTTCGGTCGGTGATGAAGAGGTACCACGGCCCCAAGACCGACGAGACGGACAAGGAGATCATGGCCGCCGTCAGGAAGAGCGATCGGCTGGAGACTGAGCGAAACGCGAAGGACACGCAACTGATGGCCGACCTGGAGGAGGTGCTCAGCAAGGAGCAGTTGGCCAAGGCGACGGAGATTCTCTATCCGGTGCCCCCGACCTGGGCGAGCGGCACGACGAATCGGTTCCATCACCTGGCGGAGCTGGGCCTGACCGAGGAGCAACTGGCCCAGACCAAGACGATCATGGACGAGGCGATGGCGGCCTCCGGCGGGATGGGTGGGACGGCCATGCAGGCCGCGTGGAACCGGATCGTCAAGGAGGTCCTGACCGATGAGAATCGCGAGCTTCTCCAGGACCTGATAAAGAAGGCCGGCCACCAGCGAATGGTGCTGGCCATGTTCGGCCATCTTCGGCTGACCAAGGACCAGTTGGCGAAGATCGACGCTATCTGGACTCGAGCCTACGACAGCGCTAAGGCCGCCGAGGCCGCCGGGGGCGGCCCCGATGCGAAGTTCGAGATCTACGAGAACGCCCAGAAGGAAATCAAAGCCACGGTGCTGACCGACGAGCAGCGAGGTCAGTTGGGCGGCGGCGGGGCAGGCATGCCGGGCGGCGGCTATAACCCGCACGCTCGTTAGAGCCGGTCCCTTTTTATCGAATCGCGCCGCTGCCCTCACGGCGGCGCGCCGTGGCCGAAAGGCCCGCTACGGGTAGGCAGCCTATGATGGCGCGGTCCAAGGGGTTTCGGGGGGCAGTTCGCTTTCGTCTTTTCGGTTGGCCCGCTTGCGGATGAAGTCGGCTTTGATCAGCCCGATCGTCAGCAGCGTCATCGGCACGAACCACGCGGCCAGCGTCCACCGCATCGACGGGTCCAACGATACCGACACCGGGTGGTAAGGAGCGGGCATCAGCCGAACCGACAGGTACACCAGCGGGACATCCAGAAAGGCGGCGACGGCATAGACGGCGCAGACCATCGCCCGGCGCTGCTGCGACTCGATCGAGGGGCGAATGACCAGGTAGACGACGTAGAGCAGCCACAGCAGCAGGCTGAACGTCATCCGCGGCGTCCACACCCACCACATCCCCCAGGCCTTCTTCGCCCAGATCATGCCGGTCACCAGGACCACCGTGCACATCAGCGCGGCGACCTTGGCTGCGGCGGCCGACAGATCGTCCCAGACCAGCCGGCGGTGCCACAGGTAGCCGATCCCCCCGATAAACGCCACCAGGCAGGCCAGGAAGGTGTTGATCGCCGACGGCAGGTGAACGTAGAACATCTTCTGGATGGGTAAAGGGCCCAACGTCTCGTCGAACGCCGTCGGCGTATAGACGAACAACATCGTGATGGTGGCCGCAAAGGCCGCCGCGACCACCACCCAGTACAGGCCGAACCGTCTTCGTGCTTTTGCGGGCATAGCTTTCACCACTAGGGTTCGAGGATTCGTTCGAAGACCAACCAACTGACGATGAGGTACACCGCATCGAATGCGACCAGGATCCCCAGGCCCTGTGCGCCAAGTGCCTCGCCGTCACGGAAAAGGCCGATCAATATCTGCGTCGAGGTGATCACGAGCGGCAGGCAGATCGGAAAGACCAATATCGCCAGCAACCCGCCCTGCAGGCGCGACGAACTGACGGCGCCGGCGAACAGCGTGCCCACCGATGCGAACCCGAACATGCTCAGCGCGGTGACGGCCACGAACCCCCACGGCGCCGCCGACAGGTCGAAATTGAACAGGACAATGGCCACCGGCGTGACGACCGCCGCCAGGGCCAGCATCAGGATCAGATTGCTCAGCAGCTTGCCCGCGAAGATGATCCCGCGGTCGATCGGCGCCGCCAGCAGGCCCGCCAGGGCCCCGTCGTGGCGCTCGACGGCCATGGTTTTCTCGAAGCACAACACCCCGCCGAACAGGTAGGCCACCCACAGAATCGCCGTGGCGATGAACCCCGGGATCTTCTGCTCGGCCCCCAGGCCCAGGCCGAGCACGACGATGATCAAAATGCCCAGCATGACCACCAGCCCGAGCGTCTGGCGGGTGCGGGCCTCGATTCGCAGGTCCTTGCCGGTCAGCAGGAGGATTTTTCTGACGGTGCGGATCATCTGGCGCTCATTTCGCAAAGAACATCTTCGACGGCTATCTCACCGGCGGGCCGGTCGACGACCACCCTCCCCTGGCGGAGCACGACGGCCCGGTCGGCCAGGGCCAGCGACTGCGCGATATCGTGGTTGGCCATAATGACGGCCTTGCCGGCCTGTCCGATCCGCCGCAGCAGTGCTTCCAGCGCCTTGGTCGATGCGGCGTCCAGCCCGTTGAAGGGCTCATCGGCCAGCAGCAGGTCGGGGTCGTGCATCAGGGCCCGGGCGATGGACACGCGCTGGGTCATGCCGCGGCTGAGGGTCTTGACCGCATCGTCCGCGCGGGGCGCCAGGCCGACCATCTCCAGCATCTCCCGGGTGCGCTCGGCGGCGGCGACGACGTCGTACAGCTTGCCGAAGAACTCCAGGTTCTCCCGGATCGACAGGTCGCGATAGAGAATGGATTGGTGGGCGATAATACCGATGCGCCGCCGGATGCCGCCCGAGCGTGGGCCGATGGTCTCGCCGAACAGTTCGAGGCGGCCCTGGCTGGGGTGAATGAGCGTGGCCAGCACTTGCAGCAACGTGCTCTTGCCCGCACCGTTGGCGCCCATCAGTGCGACGGCCTGTCCAGGCGGGACATCCAGATCGATCTGCTGGAGAATCCGCCGATCGTCGAAGTGCAGGCCCAGGCCGGTGGCCTTGACGGCCGACGGCGTCTCCGGCGCGTCGTTCGCTGCAGCATGGGTTTCCGGTTCGGCTGTGGCGTCCACGAAATCCCTTTCGCCCTATTGGGCCGGGTTGATGTCGGGGCCCGCTTTCCCGGCCGGTTTGATCAGAAGGACCAGAACGGTGAGAATCAGCATGACGCCACCACCGACGGCGGCCAGAATCCGTGCGCGCTTGAGCGACCGGTCAATGACGCGATCTTTGTGCGCCCGGGGCTCGGGCAGGTTGGTGATGGTCATGGCAATCTGTTTGCCCGCCGGCAGGTCCACAGCCTTGAACCCTCGCATCATCTTGTCGCCGACCTCGTAGACACGGTCGGCCGCCGTCAGGTCATCGGTGTGCACGTGCGTCTGATCGTCAGGAACGAAGACTATCATGTTCTTGACCGGCGCGGGCGCGACGATCTCCACATTCGCCTGGTTGTCCGTTGCCGGCAGCCGGTAGCGCAGATCGAACCGCGAGTTGCCGGGCGCCAGCGGGCGGGTGCTGAACAGCCGCCCGTCGACGACTTTCGAACAGCATTCATGGAACCCCGCGGTCATTTGAATCTCTTCGGCGCCGGGCGGCAGATTGATCGCGACCGACGTGCGGTCGCCCTCGGCGTCGGCGGGGCTCAACCAGGCCCGGTCGGCCGGATTGCTGGCGATCATCACGATCTGGACGATCACGGCATGAGGGGTTGGGTAGACCGTCATGTGGAGCATCGAGATCTGCCAGTCGGGCTTCTCGTCGGTGAGCTCGTAGACGGTGACGGTTATTTTCTGATGCGGGTGAGCGGGGTCCATGACCTCGCCGACGACCTCGTAGGACGCGCCGGCGTGGACGACCGTCACTCGCGGTTGGAAGGGCTCGGTCAGAGACAGATCCTCCACGAGCACGACGCCATGATCGTCCAGCTTCGTATGGATCGTCTCGGTCTTGCCGCCGGGCAGGAACAGCTCCACGGTGACGGCGTCGCCCCGGACGGATGGGCCATCGGGCGTGCCCTGGACGGCCTCGATGGCGATCGAGGCCCCACTGCGCGGGGTCTTGTCGCTGTCGAAAGGCGAGGGGGCGGGCCCGGAGACCAAGTCACACCCCCACACGCCACAGACCACCGCCGCGGCCGTCACCATCAGCAGACGTTTTCGCATCATCGGAGCTATCATTGTACTTCTCCGTCAGCCTCGGTCACTTGCGGGGCCGCCCGGCGACGTCGGGAGAACAGGCAGACCCCACTGCCCACGGCCATCGCAATGCTCCCGATCCATATCCACAAGACCATCGGATTGACGCGGGCATGAATGAAAACGAGCCGGCCTCCATCTTCCGCGCCAAGGAAGGTGAGGTAGACATCCTCCCGCAGGCCGGTGTCAATGGCCACTTCTCTATTGAGCTCGTCGAACTTAAAGTACTGGCGGATTTCCGGGCCAAGGATGCTTTGCAAGCCATCCGGACCCGACACGGCCACCCTGGCGGCAAGGGCCTGGTAATTGTCCTTGCGGATCTCGTCCACCGATTCCAGGCGCAGCGTGTAGCGGCCAAGCTCCGCCGACTCGCCGATGCGGAGGGCGAGTTTCTTCTCGATGCTGAACAAGCTCGAGGCCGCCACGCCCAGCAGCATCATCACCACCCCCAGGTGGGTCAGTTGCCCGCCGTAGCGCCGCAGATTGCCCCGCAAAACTCGCCCCATCGTCACCACCACATCCTGCGACCGATCCCCCAGTTTTGCGGCGAGGTTGCGCAAGAAGTCGTCCGCGATGCCCACCACCACCAGCGTCGCGACAGCCACCGAAACCGTCATCCACACGCACGGCATCCAGTAGGCCACCCAGGCCTTCCAGGCCTCCCAGGTCTTCCAGAACACCCAGGACATCCCGGACATCTCCAGCCAAGCAGGGGCCGTCGCAATCGCCGTCGCCGCCCCCGCCAGGAGCGCCGCAATCCCCGGAATCGCCAGCCGGCGCCCCACCCCGCGGCGGGCCTTGGCGAATTGCAGCGCCGGGCCCGCGCCCATCAGCACAAATAGGGCGATGAACATCGGCAGGATGACGGTGTTGTAGAACTTTTCGTCGACCCCGATAGACTCGCCGGTCACCAGCTTGCTGAGCACCGGGAACATCGTGCCGATCAGTGTGGTCGCCATCATGACCGTCAGCAGGACGTTGGCCGTCAGGACGCCCGATTCGAAGCTGATCAGGTTTTCCAGGGGGCGATGGCTCTTGAGCAGGCGCCGCCGCCAGAGCATCACACCCACCACGCCGAGGATCATCACGATCATCGTGATCAGGAAGAACCACCCGATGGGCGATAGCGCGTCGCCCTTCTCGAAGGCATGCACGGACGCGATAATGCCGCTGCGGGTCACGAACGTCGCGAAAATGCACAGGAAATACGATAGCGCAGCCAGGGAGGCATTCCAAATCTTCAGCATGCCCCGGCGCTGCTGGACGATCAGCGAGTGGATCAGCGCCGTGGCTGTGAACCACGGCAGTAGCGACGCGTTCTCCACCGCGTCCCACTTCCAGTAGCCGCCCCAGCCCAACTCGACATACGCCCACTCGGCGCCCAGGATAATCCCGGCGGTCAGAAACAACCACGCCGCCAGCGTCCATCGGCGCGCCGCGGGGATCCAGCCTGCGTCCGTTCGTCCGCCGATCAGCGCCCCAAAGGCCAGCGCAAAGGGGATCGTCAGCCCCGCGTACCCCAAAAATAGCAGAGGCGGATGGGCGATCATCGCCGGGTCCTGGAGCAAGGGGACCATCCCACTGCCGTCGGGCGGAACGATGCCGCTCAGGTAAAACGGATTGGCCTTGGCGAAAAACAGCATCAATGCGGGGAACAGCCCGCACGCAGCGGCCAGGATTCCCAAGGTCGGGGCTTGCGTGGCGGCCGGGCTCTTTCGAATGACGATCGCGACTATCGACGACATCACCGCCAGCATCCACGCCCACAGCAGCAGGCTGCCCGGCTGGCCGGCCCAGAACGCAGAAATCTTGTAGCCCAACGGAAGGGCGCGTTCGGAATAGCCCGCGACATAGGTCAGCGCAAAATCGTCGCGAAGGATCGCCACCATCAGCGCGGCGCAACTGATCGTCAGCAAAGCGGTCAGCCAATGGATGGACGCGCGGGCCACCCCCAACAGGCTGGGCGAGTCAAGCCGCCGAGAACCGATCGAACCGAAAATGCCAACACACCCCGCCAACATTGCAAAGGCCAGACTGTAGTTGCCCAACTCGACCGTGGTCACTAAGGCGTCTCCGATTCCGCTGGGCCCTTACCATACTTGCTCGGACACTTGGTCGCCACAACGTCGGCCTCGAACACACCGTCCTTGCCCATCCGGCCGGTCACGAGGATCTCGACGCCCGCCTTGAACAGGTCGGGCAGGACGCCCTTGTAGACGACCGGCAGCCCGCCCGACTCGGCCTTCTCGCCCACCATCGTGAAGGTGGCGGTGGAGGTCTCGATGTCGATGACCAAGCCTTCCTCGATGGCCTTGCCTCGCAGGCGAACGGGCCTGGTGGCCTGACGCTCGGCGTCCCTGTACTGATACTTGGCGTCGGCGCCAAGCTTGGTGTCGGCGAGAAAATCATCCACGGTCAGATAGCTGGCCCGCCCGGCCATGACGCCGGCATAACCCAGATACCCAACAGCTCCAGCCAGGATCAGGCCCGCCACAAGAAACTTCACGCGAGTAGGATTCATAATTCTTCCGTCTATAGTAGCGAACACATTGTAGACAACAAACAGCATGCCAAAAAACCGGCCGCGGCGTCAAGTAGTTCCCCCCAGCAACGTTCGGCGCCACGCGGCATTGTGAAAAAAACCGATTGGGATTGACACGCCTCCGCCGTGGGGGTTCTCGCCGGTGAGAGAGTCTTGGCGATATCCGTCTTGCCGTGAGGAATCGTCACAAGCCGAGCTTGTCCGTTTTGACGGGCCTGCGGGCTAGCTCGGGCACATCGCTTCCAAACAATGAGACCGTCAAGCCGCCTCTGATTCCCGCCAGTGGGACAGCGAGAGATCCCCCCCCGCCCTCCCGTGGGCCATTTCGGGCTGATTTTGGCCAAAACAGGCCAAAATTGCCCAAGCCCGGCTCTGGTACGCAGGTTGCAATTACTCCTAACGCGTCCGTAAGTCCGCCCGCAGAGATCACATAGGCTGCACTGAACCAATGACTTGTCATCCGAAGCCCTGTGTCAAAGGAGCACAACCATGCGAAAACTTATCGTTGGCCTAGCCATCGTCGCCGTTGTTTGTGTGGCGACGAACCTGGAGGCGGCACATTCATCCTACGGCTGCAGTAACTGCCACGTCCCCCACTGGGCGGTCGACCCGGCTGTCGATCCTGACGCCTACGGCGTTCCGCTGTTCAGCCCGGCGCAGATTTCTGACGGCCTGCCGACCTATGATCTGTATACCAGCCAGTCGTTCGACGCATTGGCGACCGACATCGGTCAGCCCGATGGCCCCAGTAAGCTCTGCCTGGGTTGCCACGATGGCACGTATAGCCATGTGGACGACCCCAGAGCCACCTTCCTGGCCGGTGATCTGAAGCGTTCGCACCCGATTTCGTTCACCTACGATTCGGCCCTGTCCGCGAAGGTGCTTAACGGGTCGCTTCTTGATCCCAACGTGGCCCTGTCTGGCCTGACCCCCGCCGGCACGATCGCCCAGGATATGCTCACGGCCGACAAGCTGCAGTGCAGTTCCTGCCACGATGTCCACAAGCAAGGCATCGGTGACTACCTGCTGCGGTTCCCTTCGATCGTCACGCTGTGCAAGACCTGCCACGACAAGTAATTGACGTGACCGTCTAGTTTTTTTTGCGGGGCGGCGCCATTTTTTGCCGGCGCTGCCCCGTTTTTTTGGGCGCATCTTCAGACCCCCTTGCCCCCCCCCGTATCTCACACTTGACCACATCCGGTCGAGCCACCTGCCCGCAGGGCGCCCCTGCATTCGACATAAGAATATCGCAGGGCTCTAAATACGCCGGCGATTCCGGCCGATCTCGACATAGAGGAAAGCTTGCCCGCCCATTGGCCCGGATGTGAACGAATCCTGGGCTGAAAGTGGCGAGTGGAGGCCCTACGAGACCTTCTGTGTTGAGGAGCGGATGCGTAGCCAGACCACGCCCATCGCCAAAGCAATTGGACTCCGACATCTCAACGATGCCGGACGATCGGTATTTCGCGGTCATGGCCCGCTCCGCCAGACACCCCCGCACCGCAGCATCTCAACTGGCCTGATCCTGGGGCTACTCTCACTGCTGATCACAGGGCTTCTATCAGTGGAAGGTATCGCAGGGCACACCGATATCGGCTGTAGCGATTGTCACGTCGTCAGCGCCGGCGACATGACCGTCGAGGCCTCCCGCGGGGGAATCTGGAGCGCCAAGCACACCCGAGACGCGGTGCCGACGTTCAAGGTCTACAGCAGTCCGTCGTTCGATGCACTGGGCACCGATATCGGCCAGCCCGATGGCGCCAGCAGGTTATGCCTGGGTTGCCACGACGGCAGCTATTCGGGCCTTCGCGGCCGGATGTCGGCCTTTGGCTTCAATGACCTGGCCCGCAGCCATCCCGTCTCGTTCACCTACAATAGCGCCTTGGTCTTGCGGGCGCCTCGCGGAACCTTGAACGATCCGCGGTCGGCGCCTTCGCGGCTGGGCGGGTCCATCGCCGCCGACCTGCTGGACGAGCGTGGGAAAATGCAGTGCACCTCTTGCCACAACATCCACTCCAAGCGCAAGGGCAACAGCCTGCTGCGATACGACTACTCCCCCGGTTCCCGCAGCGGCAGCGAAATGTGCCGCGTGTGCCATAACCGCTAGATGGCGCCCCCCGCCCGGCCTTGCACGTCGGCTTCCGGCGGATTAGTCGCTGCGCGTTCCCGGAGTCGACGGCGCACGTGTTCCTGACTTTGGCGATGGCGGCTTTGTAGCGGTGCGCTTGATCATGGGCGGATAGGTGGCCGACTTCGACTTTCCGAACGCGTAGACCCCGATCTTGTTCTTGCCGAACTGATTGGCCACAAACAGCAGGTACTCCGCCTCGAAGTCCTCGTCGATATAGTCGGCAAAGGCATCTATGCTCGTCGTGTCGATGGCGAGCCCTGCCGGCATGCCCATCCCTTCGGGCCCCGCAGCCGCGCCCCCAAAGAACATCAGCAGCCTGCCTTCCGGCTCGAACAACTGGACGATTTCCCACTGCGCATCGGCAGTGTAAATAATATCATCGGGATCGATCGCAATGCCCTTGGGCCGGGCAAAGAACCCGGGGCGGTCGCCCGGGGCCCCGATGTAGCCGATGAATTGGCCCCGGCGGTTGTAGATGTTGATGATGCTGGCCACCGTGTCACTGACGAAGATTCGGCCTTTCGAGTCGATGGCCAGATTCCTCGGGTCGCGAAGTTCGCCGGGCCCCTTACCGTTCTTGGCGATCAGCCGGAGGAACTTCCCGTCCCGCGACCATGCCTCGACCTCGGCATCCGCCACGTCAGCCACAATCAGCTCATCCCCGTCGACAACCAAGTCGATCGGATTGCACGTGGCCCCATTGTCGATAAAGCGAACGAACTGATCATCGGCATCGAACACCACCACCCGCTCGGCCATCGTATCGCAGACATACTTTGTGCCGTCCGTGTCGATCGTGATGTTGACCGGCTTGCGGATATTGCTGGCGTCGCCCAGCTGGCCGTGCGTCTTCGCTGCCACGTCGATGACGTGAACCCGCCCGCGGGCAATGTCGCAGATGTAGATCTTGCCATTGCGCGCCGCCACGCCGTAAGGGCTGGTGATCTCGCCGGCCGAACTCACCTCGCTGCCTACGATGAAATCGGCAAAGCTCGACTTACGATGTGACCACTGCTCCAGATCGCTGAAGCTCAGCAGGAACTGCAGCCGTGGCAGGTCGGGGGCAGGCGGGTAGAAAATTGCCTGGCTAATTTCCGGTGTCTCCTCTCCGCACCCAACCAGAAAGACCAAAGCCAGCAGCACGATGATTCGCCCAGTAATGCTTGCGTAACGTCTCATAGTACAACTCCTTACAACGGCTATGTCTCGGTCGATCTCGGCGAGAAGCTTTCTTGGGTCCGCCAGGCCCTACACCAACTCTCTTGCAAAAGCTGTGCCCGATCATCTCTTCCCCGTCAGAGGCGCCAAGGGCCATTGAAGCGCTCAATGCTAACGCTTTTTCAGCACCTGTTCAGGCAAATCTATCGGCTCAGGCGAGAAAACTCTTTCGGAAGGAACGATCACGCAACGGCACGCTTCTTGCTTCTGTTGGAGTTCAGCCAACAAGAGTTCTTGTGACCCAAAAACACCCTCCATACGAGCAGTATCCAGCCAATCCTCCCTTTGCTGCTATGCTATTTAAGTCTCAAGGAATTCGTACCCTTACGACGATATCGTCTCTAGTAGGTCTTCCTATAATTCCTAGTTTTCGTACTGTTTGGTATTGAGTCTTTCAGGCCTGAAATTACGGATTATGCCGGTCCGCTCGCCTCCCATGAGGCCGGCCAACTGACGGAGCGCAACGTGCGTCGCCGAAAACCTTCTTCACAATCTCAGGGGAGCTCGTGGCGGCGGTCCATCCGCAACATGGTGGCGGTGGGCTCGATCCTGGTGATGACAACGCTGTTTCTCAGTTGCAGCCCGGCGACCGAGTACCGGGTCCTGTCGTTCTTCTTCGATGGCGTCCCCGTCCCGCCCGGGATGGAGGACGAGGCGGGCAAGAAGGAAATGATCGTCGGGCCCGACGGCCAACTGATGGACCCCGACGACCCGCGGGTCAAGGATTTCCTCGCCCGGGACACCGTTGTGCCGACGGAGGACGACCTCCCGCAGGAAGAGGGCCTGATCTTTCACAAGCCGTACGAAAAGCGGCAGTGCATGGAATGCCACTCGCCCGAGGCGGGCTTCCAGGTCGCCATCACCACTGACGTCTGCAACACGTGTCACCAGCCCTACTACGATCTGCCGGCGAATGAATGGATCCACGGGCCGGTGGCTTTGGGCAAGTGCTCGATGTGCCACGAGCCGCATGAGTCCAGGCACGACCACCTGTTGACCGAGGCGATGCCGGACCTTTGTTTCTCCTGTCACGACGCCCCGCGCGTCCTGTCCAGGCCCTATCACGCCGAAGCCGTCACCGGAGCGTGCACCGACTGCCACGATCCCCACTCCGCCGGCAACCGGTCTCTTCTGGTCGACTCGAACACCTACCAGCGTCGCAAGGCCGGCATGCAGCTTCAACCCTCGGCCCACGCGGATTGGGAAAAGGACACCTGCGCGACGTGTCATCTTGCCGAACAGTCCAACCTGACCGTCCCCGACGTGGACAGCGTCTGCCTGTCCTGCCATGAAGACGTCCCTCGTTCACCCGGCGAGACGCCGCTGCACGACCCGGTCGTCCAGGGGCAGTGCACGTCGTGTCACCTCGCCCACGACTCGCCGCTGAAGCACCTGATCAAGCCCGAGGCAGAGAAGAACTGCGCCGCATGTCACCCCGTTGCCGAGTTGTCCAAGGACAATCACCCGCGCTTCCACCGAGGGGAGTGTCTTACCTGCCACACCGGGCACCGGTCGGCTCGGGACCATCTGCTCAAGGCGACGCCCACGCGCATCCTGCCGGCAACGCCGGCCACTCAACCGGCCGATGGGCGGGAAATGCCCACCACGGCCCCGGCCACTCAACCGTCATCCCCGGCGCCCGCGGCCGGCCCCCGAGCCCCTACCACCGAGCCGGCCTCTGAAGATCTCACGGAGGAGCGTTCTTGAGTCGCCTTCGCTTGGCCATGACGCTGCTGCTCGTGCTGCCGATCAGCGCCCTGCCGTCGGTGGCGGAGGAGCAAAAGAAAGTGCCTATCCAGCCGCTCGGGCTTCTCGACATCGGCGGCGCCCTCTATACGCGCGTGGAGAGTGTCTCCGACAAGCGGGTTACCGAGACGGCCACCACCAAGACGACCACAACGGAGGACGAGCTGATATTCGAAGAGGGAATTGAGCTGTCCGTCGAGGGGTACATCTACCACCCGTACCTCCTGGAATGGCGGTTGGGGCTGGACCTTGCCAAAACCCAGGAGACGATCACGCTCAACGACCTGGAGACCAAGACCAATGGGGACCTTCGCGGCTATGATATTTCCGCGCTGCTGCTGCAGGAAAAGCCGGTTTCGCTGCGGCTGTTCGCCAGCCAGACCGAAGACCTTCGCGACCGGGACGTCGGACAGGCCACCCGGGCCACGGAACAGCGGCGTGGGCTCGAGCTGTACGTCAAGGGACCGTTGCCGTCGACCTTCCTGTTGGAGAGGATCGAGATCGAGGAAAAAGGCACTCGGCGCACCGTGGAGGAGGACACCACCCACATCCGCGTGACCGTCGAGCACCGCCCGCATCGCGATTGGCTGACCGAGTTCTTCTACGACCGGGAGCAGACGGATGAAGTCTCCACCTTCCTCTCGGCCACCGGGGTAAGCCCGCCTCAGCAGTTCCCCGACACGAAGGACGAGTTCAACATCACCAATCTCTGGAGTTTCGGCCCGGAAGATCTCAGACACACCCTTTCGGGCAGCGCGAACTTTCTCAGCCGGTCAGGATTCTTTGAAAACAGGGTCACGTCGATCGATCAACGGCTCGAACTGGCCCACACCAAGACCTTCACGACGTTCTATGCCGCAGCGTTGGACATCAACCGGACCGAGGCCGAGGAAGACCAGACCTTCAACGCCGAGATCGGTTTCGAAAAGAGCATCTACGACAGTCTGGACATCATCGTCCGCGGAGAGATCTACCATCGCGCCATTGAGAAGAGCTCCGAAAGACGACGCGGCTTGTTCTTTGAGGCGGATTATCGAAAGAAAACGCCTATCGGCCGGTACACATCCTCGCTGGCGCTTGGGTGGGAGCGCGACGTGCAGAATTTCAATTCGGGAGTGCAGAGGGTCACCGATGAACGCGTGACGCTGGAGGACACAACGTTCTTGGAGCTCGATGAAAAGAACATCACCGGCAGCATGGCGGTAACCAACGAGGACAAGACGATCACCTACGCAGAGATCGTGGATTACATTCTTCGGGTCACGGGCGGGACGACCGAGATTCGCCGGACGCTCGGCAGCCTCATCGGCGACGGCGATACCGTGCTGGTCACTTACGTTTCACAACAGTCCCCTCACTCCATTTTCACCACCGATCACGTGGACTGGGATCACCGTCTGCGACTCAAGAAGATTCCCGTCATCCTCTATGCGAACTATCGCCTGCGCAACGAAAAGCTCACCCACGGCGAAGATCCGGAAAACCTGGATCGCGAGCAATCCTTTCTGGCCGGAACCCAACTGGACTACAAAGGGCTCACAACGGTCCTGGAGCATGAACGCCAAGATCAAAACCTTTCGCCGCCGTGGATCGCCAACCGTGTGGAGGTGACCTACCACCGAGCCCTCGCCCGCAATCTGGATCTGACCGTCAGCGGCAATTTGGAGTGGCTCCGCTACCTCGAAGCCCGAAAGTTCGGGCTCGAGCCCGGGGCCGAGACACTGAAGACGGCCACGGGGCGACTGTCGCTGACCACGAAGGTGGGCCGAAACGCCGTGCTCCGTTTCGACAGCACCCTATCGCGCCTTAGCGGGCGGGAGAACCGAACGGAGTTTCAAAACAGCGTGTCCTTCGAGTGGCGATATGCCAAGTTGGATTTCTCCGTGGACGCCCACTATGATACGTACACAGACGAAAACCTCAGTGGCACGTCCAAGACGACCGGCAAGAACGCTTCGATCATGTTCTACGTCAGGCGAAAGTTCTAAGATGAGCCGTCATGTATGTCAGTCGACCGCACCCCCGATAGCCGCATTGATGCTGGCTGTCCTGATCTCGGCGATCACCGGCTGCGCCCCCGCTACGATCGAGGAAGCCCATCCGGTCTGGCCCCCGCCGCCGGCAGAGGCCCGCATCCTTCATCTCAAGAACGTCCGGTCCATATCGGACCTGGCCAAACCATCGGCCTTCGACGGGTTCATTCAGATGCTCACGGGCGGCCGACAGCTCGCCCTGCTGCGTCCTCACGATGCTGCCGTCTGGGCGGATCGGTATCTGTTCGTCACCGACCAGGAGCAGCAGGCAGTGGTCGTGTTCAACCTGAAGACCGCGAAAGCATCCCTCATCACACAGGTCGGCGGGACGTTCCTGGTCTCGCCGGTGGGGGTGGCGGTCTGCGGCGAGTGGATCGCCGTCTCCGACAGCGCCCTAAACAGGGTCTACCTGCTGACGCCCAAGGGCAAGCTGATCAAGACCATCGTCAAGCCCGAGGGGTTCGCAAGGCCCACGGGCCTGGCCTACGATTCGGCCACCGGGCTGCTCTATGTCGTCGACACGCTGGCCAACGAAGTGTGCGTGTTTAACCTGAGCTCCGGCGAGATGGTCCGGCGCTTCGGCTCGCGCGGCCAGGGGCGCGGACAGTTCAATTTCCCGACGCACGTTTGCGTGGGCCCGGCCGGCAGGATCTACGTCACCGATTCGCTGAACTTCCGCGTTCAGGTCTTCGATGGCCAGGGCAACTACCTCTTCCACATCGGCCAGCTCGGCGATGCGTCGGGCCATTTGGCCGTCCCAAAGGGCGTCGGGGTGGACAGCCAAGGCCACATCTACGTGGTGGACTCCTATTTCAGTCGGATCCAGATATTCAACGCCAACGGCGTCTTCTTGCTGGCCATCGGAGAGCCCGGCGAAGACTCGGGCGGCTTCCAGGTCCCTGCGGGGCTGACGATCGATTCACGTAACCGAATTTACGTCTGCGACAGCTACAATGAGCGCATTCAACTGTTGCAGTTCGCTGGAGTGCCGGACGATGAAATTCCTTCTGAATCACCTTAGTGTGGTGTGCATGGCCGTGCTGATCGGCGCCGTTTCGTTGGTGCTGGCGGATGTCGGGTCCAGTGTCTTGACCTCCAAGCACAACCTGTCATCCTCGGGCCCCGGGCCGATCAAGGTGGCGGGTGAGACCGAGGTCTGCAAGTTCTGCCATACCCCTCATGCATCCAATCCCATCGCGCCGCTCTGGAACCGCGAGGACCCGGGGACCTATTACCAGACGTACAAGAGCTCCACGCTGGTCGCCAGCGTCGGCCAGCCCACGGGTTCGTCGCGCCTGTGCCTCAGCTGTCACGATGGCACGATCGCACTGACCCAGACCTACAACCCCCGCAACTCCCCGTCAGGATCGATCTATATTTCGTCGCAGGACCGCGGATACATCGGCACGGACCTCAGCGACGACCATCCGATCTCGTTTGTCTACAACAGCTCTCTGGTCGCCAAGAAAGGCCAACTCGCCAGCCCCAACTCGCTGCCGAAGGAACTGGTCCTCGACCACGAGGGACGTCTGCAGTGCACGACGTGTCACGATCCCCATAACAACCAGTACGGCATGTTCCTCACCATGAACAACGCCGAGTCCCTGATGTGCCGCACCTGCCACATCATGGACGGGTGGGCCGCCTCGACCCATGCGAAGTCCTCGGCCGGCCTCAGCGGGTCCGCCCACGGCCAGTGGGACAACATCCGGGCCTCCACGGTTCGCCAAGCCGCCTGCGAAGCCTGCCACCGCCCCCATACCGCCGGCGGGCGAGAGCGCCTCTTGCGGTACGAGGCCGAAGAGGACAACTGCCTGTCCTGTCACGACGGCTCGGTAGCCGACAAGAACATCGCCTCCCAGATGACCAGGCTGTCCGCCCATCCTGTCACGTTCGCCACCGGCGTGCACGACCCAACCGAAGACTACAGGAGCATGTCCAAGCACGTTGAATGTGTCGATTGCCACAACCCCCACCAGACGCGCAGCGGCTCGACGGCCGTTGCCCCGTTTATCAAGGCCTCGATGACGGGGATCTCCGGCTCATCGGGCTCGGGCGGGTACATCCCCGAGGCATCCTACGAGTTCCAGGTCTGCTACAAGTGCCACGCCGGCGCCGGCAGCACCGTTCGCAATCCGCTGGTGGACCGTGTCTTCATCAACACCGACGTCGCCGACGAGTTCTCGCCCAACAACCCCAGCTTCCATCCCATCGAGGTCCGTGGCAAGAACAGCGACGTTCCCAGTCTGTCGCAGGATTTCCGCACGACCTCTATTATCTACTGCACAGACTGTCACGGGTCCGATTCGAGCCAGGTCCTCGGCCCCCATGGGTCGATGTACCGCCCGCTGCTGGTGCGGCAGTACGCCATCGGCGACAACACCCCCGAAAGCCCAGCCGCCTATGCCCTGTGCTACGGCTGTCACGACCGCTCCGTGATCCTGAACAAAAGAAGAAGCTTCAAGGAGCACCAGAGGCATCTCGTCGACGAAGACGTCCCCTGTTCGGCCTGCCACGATCCGCACGGCATCAGCGCTTCGCAGGCCAGCGGCGCCAACAGCGGCACGCACCTGATCAACTTCGACCGTCGAATCGCCACGGCATCCACAGCCGCGGGGACCGGACCGTCCTTTGTCGATCGAGGCCGAAGAAGAGGCTCCTGCACGCTGCTCTGCCACGACAGAGACCACGACGACGAACGCTACTAGCGCGGTGAGCACAGTCCGGTAGCTCCAAGCCGCGGCTCTGCGCAGCCGCGGAAAGAAAACCCCGTGCTTCGGCCGGCGTTACCAACCCTCGCCGCCAGCGAATGCCCCCTCCACCACCAAGCCTAGTCCGCCGTCGGTTGTGTCGTCGCCAGGCTGGCGGGCTGGGGGGATGCGGGCCGTCTTGGCTGGGTGGCGCGAGGCTGGATCGACGCGCCGATAAGCCGCCCGGTCAGTGTGGATTCGAAGGCTGAGCGAAACGCCTTGGCCGCCTCGGCGAGTTGCCCCTTGTGCTGATAGGCGACGCCCAGGAAGTAGTAGGCCTCGGCCGGATCGGGGTTCAGCTTGATCGCCACGCGAAGCGTCCGGATCGCTTCATCCCATTCGCCGAGTTGCACCATGGCGCCGCCCTTGAGCACGGCGATCCTGGCCGCCAGCGACGACCGCTCGTCCAGACGGTCGAGCAGGTCCATGGCCTTGTCGGGCCGGCGCAGCAGCAGCATCGCCCGGGCCTTGGCCAGTTTCAGACGGCCGTCCTTGGGCTGAATCTCCAGCCCCCGCTCCACTTCCAGCAGGGCCTGTTTGACCAGCCCCTTGTCCAGCAGCCTCTGGGCGACCTGCAGGTGGCGCCGGGCCATCCGCTCGGGCGTGTCGGCCACCACCTCGGTGGCGGCCAATTTCTTTTCGAGCGTTGCCCGGTCGATTTTCTTGGCCGCGAACGCCAGCCAGGCGTTCAAGTCCGCCCTGTAGGATTTCGGCAGGCCCGCCGATCGCGTCAGCTCCCGCCCGTCGGACAGGACCACAATGCTGCTCGGCCAGACATGGGCGCCGAACTGTCCGACGATTTCGTAGTCCGGGTCGAGAACGATAGGCCAGGGGACATTGGCGCCGAAATCGGCGACCTGTTTGGCCGACAGGTCGCCGCTGAGGACAACCACCACCTGCGGGGCGGGGACATCCTTGAAGGCCTCTTGGGTCTGGGTGAGAACGCGGCGACTTTGATCCTGATCGGTCCGGACAAACAGGACGACCGTCGCCCCCTCGGGGGCTGGGACGGCCACGTCGACCCCACGGGTGTCCTTGGCGGCCAGTTTGTAGACGCCCTTCCGGCTTTCAGCGACCAGGGACGACGCCAGAGACACGATCACCGCGCACAGAACGATCCGCTTGCGGGTCTCAAGAGTTCGGTTGGTGTTCATCAGATGTTCCTTCTATCTCCGCAGGCGCCGGGGCGCTGGCGGGCGCCGTGGCGCTGCGGGGCGCCGCGCCGTCATTCGGTTCGGTGGGGGCGTCGCTATCGGTGGTCGACCCGGTGGAGACGGTCTCCGATTCGGCCGTCACCCGTGGAACCGGGTTGATGCGGTCATAGTCCATTCGCTCGTGGCAGCCCGATGCGCAGGTTCCGCCGGTTTCGGTGGGCGTGAAGCTGACGGGCAGCTCCCAGTCGCCGAAGGGAACGGTCTCGGCGATGTGCATGGGGTTGGTGCTGGCATGGGTGCTGTGGCACGCACGGCAGCTTCGCCCTTCCTTGGGCCGGTTCACGTGGACGTAATGGAGATTCGTCTTTCCGTTCCTGAAGTCCGTGACGGTGGTGGTCTGTCTGGCCAGAGCTAGTTGGTCGGTGTGGCAAGCGAAGCACAGACCGTAGGTGTCGACCTCGAACGATTCGTAGAAGGTCTTGGGATAGGGCGCGATCAGCAGTTGGGCAGCGGCGCCTCCGTGGACGTCGTGGCATTCGCTGCAATTGCCGTCGCGGATCGGGCCGTGCTTGTACGAGCCCGGCCGGGCCAGCTCGGCCATGCCGGCGACGCGCGTCTGCCCGTCGAAATCCAGGATGGGCCTGTCGTGGCAACTCAGACACGACGCCACGCCCTCGTCGTTGGCCAGGACGGGCCAGTTGCCGCCATGGGAGACGTGGCAATTCATGCAGGCCGGCCCGTCGGTGACAGGGCTGTGGCGGATCGCGACATTGCTGATGAGCTTCTTGATGTCCTCGTGTTCGTGGCAGGAGACGCACAGGTCGACGGGCTCGGCCTTGAGATGATTGGCGTGATTGGACGCGTGCGTTTCGTGGCACTGCAGGCAGTCGCCTTTGACCGGCTCGTGGACGTAGCGAACGGTATCGATCTGCCGGCCCATGTCCTGGTGACAGTCGATGCACAGTTGCCGTCCCGTCGTCGACAGCAGGTTGGGATACGGCGACGTGTGCGACCGGTGACAGGCTGCACAACTGCCCGTGGCCACCGGGCCGTGGGTGTAGCGGCGGCCTCGGGTGACGTCATCGTGACACGATGAGCACATCTTGCCGACGTTATCCTCGCGAAGCATTTCGACATTGTCCGCCCCATGGGGGTCATGGCAATCGAGACACTGGCCTTGGGCGACCGGCTCGTGGACGACCACGCCTTCGGCTTGCCCGATGTGGCAGAACTCGCAGAGCTTCTCTTTGGGCCCTTTGAGCTTGAAGGTGTGCTCGGCCACCTCGATATAGCTGTGACACATATCGCAGGCCCCGACGACCACCGGTCCGTGCAGGATCTCGTGGTCGATCTGCTCGCCATGGCAGCCGCCCTCAGTGCAGTTCATCACCCGCGTCGTCGGCCGAACCGACGGCGACAACGGCTCGGCGGCCCGCAGCACCGACAGGCCGATCTGCAGCGACAGAAAACCCACCGTCGCCGTCATCACCAGCGACACGAGCAGCCCGGCGCGGCTGGCGAAGCGTTGGCTCACGGGACGCCCTCCGGGCGCCGGGTCGGTGCAGCGACCGGCTCGGTCGTCGCTTCCCCGGCCGGCTCGGTCGACAGCTCGGCCGCCGGTCCGGTCGTCGGCATCGGCAGGGGCCGCGCACCGACACCCATAAGCTTCTCCCGGGCCCGCCTGAGCAGGTCCTGGGTATACCGCGGATTGTGCACGCCCCAACTGCCGTCGATGCGGATGAGCTTCAGCAGGGCATCGGCCTCGGCAATCCCTCTCCGGGTGCGCTCATCGTCCCCGGGGGCAATCGACTCCAGCATCTTCTCGACGGTTTCGTAGAGTGCGCGCGTGTCGCGCTGCCACATCGGGATCATCTGTTCGCCCAGGCCGGGCTTGTGGCAACGGTCGCAGGCCTCGGCCGAGGCCGCCGCCACGGTCGCGTCGCTTTCGGGCTTGGCATCCACGGCTTTCGGTTTGACATGGCAGCCGGTGCAATCCACGTGGGCCAGGAACATGGGCGTCACCGGCAGGGATTCAGCCAGATCGGCCGCGGTGGGCTGAGTCGCCGGGGCGATCGGCAAGGTGCTGGGCGCCGATGCCGTGGTCACGCCGGGGGGAATCAGTCCGGGAACCTCATACGTTTCCTGCTGGACGGCGTGCTGGTTGACATGGCAGGCGCTGCAGTCGAACTGCTCCAGCGCCGTCGCCTCGGCGATGGGTCCATGACGAATGACGCCATGACAGCTGAAGCACTCGACCTTGTGCTCGCCGGCGGAATGCTCGTAGTGGAGCTCGGCGACATCGGCTACCTTCTCGGCGCCGAAGTCGTGGCAACTGAAGCAAGCGGAGTCCTGGACCTTCTTCTGGGCTTCGGTGACGTGGTGGTGGCAGGATTCGCACGCGGCGCCATAGGAGACGTACTCGGCGTGAACAACCTTCAGGCCACGATACTCCACCGGCTCACTGGGCGGGTTGTGACACTTCTTACATTGGCGGGTCGGGACCTTCTCGTCGGACTGCGAGTCGCCCTCGGCGCTCGGCGCGGTGGCCGGGACGGCCGCATCGGGCGCCTGCATGTACTCGGCGACGGGCTGGTCGGAGAGCAGGTGACAGGCAATGCAGGCGTTGGTGTTGACCTCGAAATGCTCGTCTCCCTTCACGTGGGAGTGGCAGATCGTGCAATGGGTGTTGATGCCGAGATAGCTCGTCTCGACGAGATGCTTGCCGTGATCGAAGAGGAACTCTCCTTCCTCCTTGGTCTGCTCGCGCACCTCCCCCAGATCGTGGCAGCCGGGCCGCGTGCACGAGAAATCGCTCACCGAGGCCGACGGCTTACCGGAGGTCCGGCCGAGCACGTCGTCGACGAGCTGGCCCATGCCGTTGATCTTCGCCGCCAGGTAGTTCTGCATGCCCGGGGGGATATGACAATCGATACACGCGACATCTTCTTCGGCGTGGACGCTTGTCTTCCAGCTATCGTAGTAGCTGCCCATGATGTGACAGGCGCTGCCGCAGAACCAGTTTTCGCTGGTGTAATGGATGGCGGCGACATTGAACACAAGAAAACCAACCCCTCCCAGCAGCGCATACCGCCACAGGCGGCGCGCCCATATGCGTCGCATCAACTTCAACAAAGCGGAACTCCTGTCACCACCACACCTATCCTACTTACATGTTTCGTGCCAATTTCGTCGAAATGGCAACATTATTAATAGGGCTACTTTGGATTTCGATCCGCTGTAACTCCTGTTGCGCGGGCGAAAGTCCATCTCGTCCGAGGCCCGTGAGTCATCCTGCTGTAAAAGCGCTCTCACAAATCGCACGATTGACCCATCCGAGTTCCCAGCTATGAGACCCCGTCAAGTATCGGCAGGGAGATCGTGAATTTAGTACCTTCGGTGGAACTCTCGACGTCGATAGTGCCGCCATGGTCCCGCGTTGTGGTGTAACTTATTGTCAAGCCAAGACCTGTACCTGTCCCGACAGGTTTAGTGGTAAAGAACGGCTCGAAAATATGGTCGATGTCCTCTGGGGCGATGCCGTGACCGTTATCCTGAACGTCGACCAGACACACTTGGCCTTGGCGGTAGACCCGCAAGTCCAAGTGCGGCTCGGACTGGTCGGCCATCGCATCCAGGGCATTGAGGATCAGGTTGACAAGGACCTGCTCCACCGCATGGGGCCGGGCGCTGACCGCCCCGGCGCCCTTGGGTAGTTCGCGTTGGATCTTCAGATGCGCACTGCGGAGGCGATGGTCAAAACGGAGCATCTGCAGGGACCGCATCACGATCTCGTCGATGGTGGTCTTTTGCCACTGCTGGTCCCCGGGATGGGCGAAGTCCGTCATTTGCCGGACCGTCAGATTGATTCGCTTGATCTGCTCTCGGAGCTTTTCAACAACTTGGCCGCTGAGGCGGTCGGGCTTGCGCTGCATCAGTTGAAGGGCGCTGTCCATGCTGGCCAACGGGTTGGCAATCTCGTGGGCGACGCCGGCGGCCAGTTGGCCCATGGCCGCCATTTTCTCATGCTGGACCATCGCGCGGCTCTGGCGGCGCAGCTTATCGGACATCGACCGGATACGGTGGCGCTGGCGAAGCACCTGGCGACGATGGCGTTGCAGGCTGCGCGTGATGCTGCTGGTCAGATACACGGTGATCAGCAGCGTCACCATCCAACCGGCCAGGGCCATCACCTCGATTTGCGTCGTGGGCCATTGTCCCGTCAGCCACAACCCACCCAGCACCATCGCCCACGATGCCCCTGCCCCAATATAGGCCATCACGCGAGGTAGCAACAAACTGGCGATGACCATGTGGAAGACAAAGAACCCCAGCAGCGAACTCCGCCCGCCGCCTGTCCACAACATCAACAGAGTCAGACAGCCCAAGTCCAACGTGATCTGCAACCAGGCCAGCGTGATCAGGGCCGAATTGCGCAGCCGCGTCTGTGAGGAGGGCCGCTGGAGAAGGCGGAACGCGCAGTTGTAAGCAAGAATGCCGATCCCGACGGCCAGGATCTCGTAGGTGTGTTGGTACAGCCCCACCCAATCGGCCACCAGCGCGCCCGCAATGACGCTCGCCCCCGCGCCCCAGCGCAGCCGCACGAACCAGCGCAGCTGGTCGAACAGCGGGAGATCTCGCCGCCAACGCCGCACATCGCTCATCGATGGTTCACCTTCTTCACCGACCCGGGCCGGACTTTCGGATCGGGCGGTTCGGCCTCGGTGGAGCGTTTGAGATCGAGCATCTTGACGCCGGCGACGTAGTCGGTCAGGACGATCCGCCGGATATTCTTGAGCGACTCGACCGTCTGGGTCATCCGTCGAAGGTTCTCATGGATCTGTCGCAGCGACGATTCGACCTGATCCCCGCCGCCGGCCTGTCGGCTGAGGACCTGAAGCTGCAGTTCAATCGTCGCCATGGCGTTGTTCAGTTCGTGGTTCAACGTCAGGGCCGCCTGTCCGAGGGTTTCCATCCGTTGCTGTTCGTGCGTGCGGATGCGTTCGGCCAGGCTGTCATAGGCCTCGGCCAATTCGAGGAACTCGTCCTTCTCCTCCAGATCAGGCTGGCGGTCGTAGGCCTCCTGGGTGAGCCGGCGGCTGGTCTGAACGAGTTGATCCACCGGCCCCAGAACCATCGCCGCCGCCCGCAGCAGCACGATGATCGACACATTGATCACCAACATGCTGCCCAGGGCCACCCCGAGGATCAGCCACCGAAAGCGGCTGGCCAGGGCGCCCTGCTCGCGGCGCGCGTGGGCTCGCGCTTCCTCGTTGATCCGCCCGGCGTCTTCGCGCATGGCTGCGGCGGCAGCCAGGGCCTGGAGATTGTACCGCCGGGCCAGCTCAACATCCTGAGCTGTCGCCAGCGAACTGACCCGGTGTTCGAACTTCGGGTACTTGGCCCGCAAATCGGCATAGTACTTTGACGCCTCGGAGTTCTCGATCAGGTAATGGGCGCCGATCTCATCGAGCAGATGGCGCATCGTATTCACCTGATCGATCAACGCGTCGAGATGGTGGGTCTCCGCCACCTGCAACTGGTAGAGCTCCACCTCGATCTTCGTCAACGTCGCGTTCAACTGGTTGGTGTTGTCGACGGTCGTGAACGCCTCGGTGTTGACGTGATCCAGTTGGCGCAGCAGTCCATGCAGGGCCCAGATGTCGAAAACGGCCATGCAGACCAGCAGGATCACCAGCGATCCAAAAACGATCAGTAATTTACGTCGTAGCATTTCGCCACGTCCTCAGGATCGGGAGCGGGCCAGTCGCTCGGGCGCTGCGGCGGCGGGTCGGATACCCCGATCTCCTTCCAAGCCGACTGAATGCAGTCGACCATGTTGTAAATCGCAACGTATTCCTGCGGTCGGCACGGCAGGAATCGCTTGGCTTCCATAACCGTCAATGTCTCGCGCCCCTGGGGGTCGTCGACCATCTCCAGCAGGATCTTCGTAATCCTGGCCCTCAGGTTCGGCGAAACCCCTCGCCGCAGCAGCAAGGCGTTATTGGGGACATCTGTCCCGGCCGCCAGCGTGCGGATCTTCCAGTCCGGATGCGCCCGCATGACGGCCTCCAGGCGCAGGTTCTTGACCGCCCCAGCGTCGACGCCGCCCTTGACCACCATCTCCACAACGTCGTCGTGCGTGCCGGCCCAGACGACCTCGGGCTCGTCGGGCGTATTCCACAGCTTAAGATGCATGATAACACACCCGGCGAACACCTGCCCGGCCGTCGTGGTCCGGACCATACCGATCGACCTCCCGCGCAGATGCTCCAGCCGCCTTATGGGCGAATCGTCCCGAACGAACAACACACCGTGATACGTGCTCGTGCCGTCTATCGATTCCGGCTTGACGGTCACCTTGGCCCCCAGCCGATCCATCGCCAATACAGCCACGAACGAGCCCAGGAAGGCGGCGTCGATTTCCTCGTCAGCCAATTCGTGGAGGGCGTCTTCATAGGTGCGGAGCGTCACCAGTTGAACCGGCCGATCCAGCCGCAACGACAGGTAGTCGGCCAGGGCCCGATAACGCTTGTTCTGCTTGAAAATATCCCGTTCCGGGATCAAGCCGATCCGCAGCGGCGCCTCGCGCGACCCACTCCCGCCGACCGAGCCCGCCTCTACCCCCGAGGACGAAGGCGGCGTATGGGCCAACCAGATCAAGACCGCCACCAGCAGCGCTACGAGAGTTGTGTTCAGGACAATCCAGACGATCTTCATTTTGATCTTCATGGCATATGCCTGGCCGTATTCAAGTAACGTCATAGCAACCGGCGTGCCAACTCGCTGTCGTCCGACAATCTTTCCACCCGCCGACGGGGCATGGTTGCCCGCCCTCAGCGACCGCTTGAGTGTGCAAGGCCCTCCTTTACATCGGCCCAACGCGCCGTCAATACGCTATCCATTCTCATCCCGCCGGGCCCATCGGGTCGTCGCTTCATGACTCGGCGGGGCCGGCCTCGCTCCCCTCCGGCGGGTCCTTGGGAATGTTCATTTCGTCCAGTTTGCGGTACAGGCTCGAGACGCCGATCTTGAGATGCTTGGCGGTCTCGGCCTTGTCGTACTTGTGTCGGCGGAGGCTGTAGATAATGTGCTGCCGCTCAAACTGCCGCAGGGCGTCCTTCAATGCCTCGCCGGTCTCATCGCCGGTGTCCTCGGCCTCGAACGGCAGGTGCTCGACATTGAGTTGATCGTCCTCGACGAAGATCACCGCCCGCTCGATCACGTTCTCCAGCTCCCGGATGTTCCCCGGCCAACTGTGATTCAGCAGCGCCCGCATCGCAGCGTTGGAGATGCCGCTGACGTGCTTGTTCATCTCCCGCGAGTACTTATCCAGAAAATGCTGAACGAGAAGGGGAATGTCCTCTTTGCGACGGCGCAGCGGCGGCAGCTCGAGGGTCACCACCTTCAAGCGGTAGAGCAGGTCCTCGCGAAACTCCCCGGCCGAAACCATCTCCTCGAGCTTGCAGTTCGAGGCGGCGATGATCCGCACGTCCACCGTTCGCGGACGCGTATCGCCCACCGGGATAATCACCTTCGTCTCCAACGCCCGCAGCAGCGAGCTTTGCACCGTCATCGGAAACGTGGATATCTCATCCAGAAACAGCGTGCCCCCATCGGCGACCTCGAAATAACCCGTCCGGTCCCGGTCGGCCGAAGTAAAGGCGCCCCGCCGGTGGCCGAACAGTTCCGACTCGGCCAGGTTATCCGGGATCGCCCCGCAGTTAATCGCCACGAAGGGCTTGTCCCGCGCAGGCCCGTTGTAATGGATCGCCCGAGCCAACAGTTCCTTGCCCGTGCCGGACTCGCCCGTGACCAGCACGTTGCTCTTGACGGCCGAGAGCTTGCGGACCATCTCGAACAGCGTCAGCATGGACTGCGCCCGGCCCACGAGGTTGTGAAAGACGCTGTCGGCCGACAGTTGCTCGGTCATCACGCGGCTGGTGCGCACGATCTGTTCGTGTTCCAACGCGCGCTGGACCTTCAGCAGCACGTCGTCGAATTGCACCGGCTTGAGCAGATAATCGCGCGCGCCCGCCCGCATGGCCGAGACGGCGTCTTCCACCGTCCCAAAGGCCGTCAGCAGGATCACGGGCGTCTCGGGCATCAATTGCTGCAGACGACCCAGCAAGGTGATCCCGTCCATTTCCGGCATGCGAACGTCGGTCAAGACCAAATCCACCGGCTGGACCAACGCCAGATCGTAGGCTTGCCGCCCGTTGCCGGCCTGGACGATCTGGTACCCTTCCTCAGTCAGAAGCTCCGCCAGAGACTCCCGCAGCATCGCTTCGTCTTCGACGATCAGAATGGTCTTGGACATGATGGCCGATTGTAGGCGAACTTACCCGTCGCTGTCACTGTCCAGCGACCCGGAGATTTCCTCGTCACTCAGGTAACACGCCGGGTCCGGCGCCCAGGGATCTCCGGTCGACAGCTCCGCCCGCGCCCGCGAGGACCCGCCGCAGATCGGCTTGAACCGGCATGTCCCGCAGCGCCCCGTCAGCAGCGGCAGACGATCCTTCAGCCCGGCCATGATCGGATCGGACGTGTCCTGCCAGATCTCCGAGAACCGCCGATCGCGAACGTTGCCGAACGAGCGGAACATCGAAAACTGATCCGCGTGGACTTGGCCCAGGAAATCGATATTCGCAATGCCCACCCCGCTGGAAAACCGCGCCCCGCCGTTCCACTGCAGCATCTCCAGCACCTGGGCGGCCCGGGGATGGCCCTCACGCAGCATCCGAAGGTACAGGTAGGGCCCATCGCAGTGGTTGTCCACCGTCAAGATCTCCACGGCCTTGCCGTGGTCGACCAACGCCTGGGACGAATCGACAATCGAATCCATCGCCCGGCGAGCTTCCGCCAGTTCCAAGGCCTCGAGGTTCTCACCCCTTCCGGCCGGGCAGAGGTGGTAAAAGCACACGCGGTCGATGCTCTCGGTCTCGATGAAGTCGAAAACCTCCGGCAGGTCGTTGCACGTCTGGCGGGTCAGCGTCAGTCGCAATCCCACCTTCTGCCCGATGGACACGCACCGCTGCATGCCGATCCGCGTTCGCTCGAACGCGCCCGCCACGCCGCGAAACTCATCGTGGACGGCCGGGGTGGCGCTGTCGAGGCTGATGCCCACGTAGGCAAACTGGAGCTCCTTGAACCGTTTGGCCGTCGCCTCGTCAATCAGCGTGCCGTTGGTGGAGATGACCACATGAAGGCCCAGCCCCCGCGCGTAGGCGGCCAGATCGAAGAAATCCTTGCGGACCAGCGGCTCGCCGCCGGAAAACAGAACGGCCGGCGCCTCAAAGGCTGCCAGATCGTCCAGGACCGCCTTGGCCTCGTCCGTGCTCAACTCGCCGGAATAGGCCGTCGCCTCTGAGTCGGTGTAACAGTGAACGCACTTCAGATTGCACGTGCGCGTCAGGTTCCACACCACGATGGGCCGGCGCTCGGCTGCACTCTTGGCCACAGCCATCCGCTGATGAGCAGGGGGGTCGATCTGCGTGATCGCACGCCCGTAGCGGTGTGGGGTGCTGGGAGTCTCGAGCCCTCCATAAAGAACGCTGACATCAAGCATTGCATACCTCGATCATGTCGGGGCCACAGATAGGACGCCAAGGGACTATTGGCCAATCTGCTCTGGCGACAATTCATTTGGAGTATATCACGTACGGCAAGATCAGACAAGATGACCATCCTTCTATGGCGACAATCTTGGAGGCAGAGAATCTTCCATCCATCCCAGCGACATCTGCGCCACCAACGCAGCCCTCTTTGCATACCGATCGACAGCCGAATGACTATAATAGCCTCACCGGCCCAGACCGGAGGATCTGATGTGCGCCACAACTAACTCAACCAACGGACACCAGCGCGGCTACGTGGTCTCCGACCTGCATCTGTTCACGCACCGAACGACCGCCAATAAGCGCCTTAGCGCGATCCGCGACGTCGCCGGGCGAGCTGATTTCCTCGTTCTCAACGGGGACATTTTCGACTTCCGCTGGTCGACGCTGGACAGCCTCGACCAAACGGCCGAGACAGCCGTCGATTGGCTGACGACGATAACGCTGGCCTGCAACGGCTGCAAAGTGTTCTACGTGCTGGGCAACCATGACCGGTTCGCCTTCTTCGCCGAGCATCTGGATGCCCTGGCCGCCCACACGGATAATTTCCATTGGCATCCGACGCACGTGCGGATCGGCCGCTGCCTGTTCCTCCACGGCGACCTGGCCTTCGACCGCCGCTGTCCCGACCCGTTCGGCCGACCGATGTTACCGCCCGAACACCAGCGAGGCCGCGCGATGAACCTCGGCTACCGTGTGATCGTCGCCACTCGCGCACACCGGTTCACCCAGCCGTTCTACCATCCGCGCCGCTGCGCCCGGCGGATTCTGAGCTGCCTCGACCGCCACCACCCCACCCTCGGTGAAGGCCTCACCGACGTCTACTTCGGCCACACCCACCGAACGTTCGTCAACTTCCGCCACAACGGTGTCGCCTTCCACAACACCGGATCGAGCATCCGCCACCTCCGCTCAATCCTCCTCCGCGCCTACGCCTGACCGCTCCCCTTCAGGCTTAAGCCGTTATTGCATGTCCCATCAGCCGGACCTATAATTGGGCCACAGACATGATTAAGAGAAAGACTGTGCTGGTACTGGGTGCGGGGGCGAGCAAGCCCTACGGCTACCCGATGGGGAAGGAGCTCTACTATCAGGCCCTTGCCCATCTCGCCCAAGATCAGAGCAATCATGCCACCTTTCTGAGGACAAACGGCTTCGGAGATGACTTCGTCCCTTTCAGGGATGCCCTGCGTAACTGTGGTGGCGAGTCGATTGATACCTTCCTTGAGGGCAGAAGGGAATTCGTGCCGATTGGCAAAGCTGTAATCGCTTACACTTTATGTCACCACGAGGACCACGGTGTCCTTTTTGACGAAGACCGCGCGGGGCGCCGCTGGTACAAACATCTGTTCAAGATAATGAAGGCGGATGTGCCTCGCCTCGAAGAGTTCTCCGGGAACGAACTGGCCGTAGTCACCTTCAACTATGATCGATCTCTTGAGCATTTCTTCATCACGTCACTCAAGCACACCTTCGGCAAGAGCGACGACGAGTGTGCCGACGAACTCTCGAAGGTGCCGATCATTCATGTTCACGGTCGTCTTGGGTGGCTGCCATGGCAAGATAACGGTCCTGGGCGAGTCTACGGAATGCCGGTAAGTGCTGCTGGTATGGTCGAAGCGGCAGAAAGCATAAAGATTGTTCATGAGCAATCAGATGTCGACACCATTGACGAATTCGTCGAGGCACACAAGCTCTTGGCGGAGGCCTCTATAATATGTTTTCTGGGCTTCGGGTACGATAAGAAGAACGTGGAGCGTCTGCGGCTCGGGAGACTCAACGGGGACTATCTCTTGAAAGGGACTTGTTTCGGACACACTGAGCACGAGCGGGGCATAACGGCCAACCTACTGAAACAGATGTTGCCACGCCTGATGCAGCATCGTGTTACTATTGGTCAAAAGCATCAAGATATACTCGCCTATCTCCGCAGCAATCCTGTGCTGAGTTGACGCCCTCGCGGACGCGCGCCCACTGCAGGCCGCACCGACGCCAGTCTACCCGCCCGCCCGCCACCGGTCCAGTTTCCCACTAACCACGTTGTCCCCAAAATCCACCGCGCAATTGACCGCGCAATTCGGCCCGATCACGGTGGCGGCCTCGTCGGCCGCCACCGTGTCTAACCACGCGTTCCACGGCCCGTTAAAGCCCTTTTACACCCACCCCCGCCCAACAGCCCAACTCAACTCCGTGCCACATGTCGATTCCTGGGGCTCTCTTCTCACAACCCCCTACCAACCCGCCCTTTCCCGCGCTTTCCCGCCTTTTCCCGCCCGTGCCAAATCATCCTTCACTTCGTAGCCGTTGCGACGAAAAGGCCCTTGACGAAACGGTACGTTTTTTACCAAAATGTTCACCTTGGTATACAAAGTTTTTGGTATAGTACTTTTTCATTCAGGTTGATTCATCCGATGGCCAAAGCAGGCAAAGCCAATTTGACCCGCGCGACCGAGGACTACCTCGAGGCGATCCTCGCGCTGGAGTGCGAGGTAGGCTTCGCCCGGGCGCGCGACATCGCCGAGCGGCTGGGCGTGGGGCGCTCGGCGGTATCGAACGCCTTGCATGCGCTGGCCAGGTCGGCCCTGGTGGACTACAAGCCCTATCGCATGATCAAGCTGACGGCCAAGGGCCGCCAGGCCGCCGTCGGCGTGCGACATCGCCACGCCGAACTGAAGGCGTTCGTCACCGACGTGCTGGGCCTGGACGAGACCACCGCCGATGAAGCCGCCTGCCGCCTCGAACACCGCATCGACCCGGCCGTCCTGCAGCGGTTGACGGACCTGGGCGCCTTCATCCTCGCGACGCGCGCCGAGGACCAGGCGCCGTGGCTGGATGAGTTCGTCCAGTTCTGCCGCGCCCGCAATGCCGCCGCCGACGCCGCCACCGAAGCCGCCGCCGACAAACGGAAGACGCCTCACCTGGAGCATCAAGACATGCAGAACCCCGAAGATGCCTTAACGTTGGCCGACGTCCAGCCGGGCGGCACTGTGCGAGTGGTGCGCGTCAGCGGAGCAACAAAAACCGACCGCCGCCTGGTCGACATGGGCCTGACGCGCAACGCCATTGTCTCGGTCGTACGCGTCGCGCCGCTGGGCGACCCGGTGGAAATCCGCGTCCGCGGGTACAATCTTTCGCTTGGTAAAGAGCAGGCCCGAGGGGTGCTCGTAGAGGATGTGTAGGATGGCTGATCCCGATAATAGCAGGACCGACCCCCAGCCGGCCGCGCCGGATGACCAAGCCCCCGACACCGGGGGGAAGCTCTCGGTCGCCCTGGCGGGTAATCCCAACTCCGGCAAGACGACGATCTTCAACGCCATCACCGGCGCGCGCCAGCACGTGGGTAATTATCCCGGCGTCACGGTGGAGAAGAAGGAAGGCTCGGCCAGGTACCATGGCCAGTCGCTGCACGTGATCGATCTTCCGGGCACGTATAGCCTGACGGCCTACAGCATCGAGGAGGTCATCGCCCGCAACGTTCTGATCGACGATAGCCCCGACGTCGTGATCGACATTCTCGACTCGTCGAACCTCGAGCGCAACCTGTACCTGGCCACGCAGTTGCTGGAGCTGGGCGTGCCGCTCGTGCTGGCGTTCAATATGTCCGATGTCGCCAAGACCCGCGGGTTCGACATCAATATCGACTACCTGTCGCGTCTGCTGGGCGTGCCGATCGTCCAGACGGTCGGGCACAAGGGCCGCGGCATCCGCGAGCTGCTGCGCAAGGCCGTCCACGTCGGCGCCGACCCCGATTCAGCCGTCGACGCTCAGCGTTATCCCGATTACGGCCACGAGATCGAGCCCCATGTCCAGGAACTCGCCGGTTTGGTCGTCGAGGCGGGCTGCGGGCAGCGCCACGCGCGGTGGTTCGCCGTCAAGATGCTGGAGAACGACGAGCAGTCGGCCAAGCGGCTCCACACGATCTGCGGCGACCAGGCCGATGCGATCCTCGCCCGGGCCACCGAGCTGCGCGAGCACATCGAGAGCATTTTCGGCGACTCGGCGGAGATCGTCCTGGCCGACCGGCGATATGGCTTTATTTCCGGGGCGTGCACCGAATCCGTCGAGATGACCGTCGACCGACGGCACACCATCAGCGACCGGATCGACATGGTGATGACCAACCGTTGGCTGGGCCTGCCGATCTTTGCGGTGCTGATGTACGCGATGTTCTCTCTGACGTTCGCGTTGGGCAATCCGCTGGTGGACTCTATCGGCGATGGTCAGGACTGGCTGGCCGGGACGGTCTCGTCGGCCTGGCCTCCGTTGATGTTCCCCTTGCTCAAGTCGCTGGTCGTTGACGGGCTGATCAAAGGGGTCGGCGGCGTGCTGGTCTTCGTACCGGTGATCGTTCTGCTGTTTCTGGCGATCGCGTTTCTGGAGGACACCGGCTACATGGCCCGGGCGGCGTTTATCATGGACCGCCTGATGCACAAGCTGGGGCTGCATGGGAAGAGCTTCATCCCGATGCTGATCGGCTTTGGCTGCAGCGTGCCGGCGATTATGGCCACGCGTACGCTCGAGACGCGCCGCGACCGGCTGACGACCATGATGGTCGTCCCGCTGATGAGTTGCGGCGCGCGGATGCCCATCTACGCCATCATATTGCCGGCATTTTTCTCGAAGTCGATGCGGGCGCCGATGCTGTGGCTGATCTACACCATCGGGATCCTGCTGGCGATCATTCTCGCGAAGGTCCTGCGGGTCACGCTGCTCAGGGGCAAGCGTACGCCTTTCGTCATGGAGCTGCCCCCCTACCGCATGCCGACGCTTCGCGGCCTGCTGACCCACGTGTGGGAGCGGACGTGGATGTATCTTCGAAAGGCCGGCACGATCATCCTGGCGGCGACCATCGTCGTCTGGGCGATGAGCACGTTCCCCCGCACCGAGCGCGGGCATTTCAGCAAGGACTACGACGAACTGGCCGCACAGGTCCAACGCACGCGCGTCGCCGCCCCGATCGACGACGCCCGCGCCGCCGAGCTGGACGCCCAAATGGCGGCGATTGACAACGAGCAGCAGGCCGAGCGCCTGTCCAACACCGTCATGGGCCGCCTGGGCCACCTGCTGACACCGGTGATGGAGCCGCTCGGTTTCGACTGGAAAATCGCCACCGGGTTCGTCAGCGCCCTGCCGGCCAAGGAAGTGTTCGTAGCCCAGATGGGTGTGATCTACGCGCTCGGCGAGACCTCCGAGGATGACACCGAGTCGCTCCAGGCGCAACTGCACGCCAACTACACCCCCCTGGTGGGATTCTGCATCATGCTCTATGCGCTGATCAGCGCGCCGTGCATCGCCACGCTGGCGGTGACCAAGCGTGAGTCGGGTTCGTGGCGATGGGCGCTGCTGCAGTTCTTCGGGCTCACGGCGCTGGCTTACGTCGTCACGTTGGGCGTCTATCAGGTGGGCCGGCTGTTCGTCGGCTGACCCGGCCGGGCGAGCGCAAAAAAGAGGCGGCGCTTCTGGGGCAGCAGAGAACGCCGCGCTCGAGAAACCACCCGGCCCGTGAGAACCGGGCCTGCCAGCGACGAAAATAATTGTCGCACGGCAGGGGCCTCCACAAATATATCGGAGACAAGGGTTGCGATCTTAATAAGTTACGAGATTTTCATTTCGCACACCCACTCCCCCGCCCACTGCCTCTAAGGTCATTTACTGATGAGAGTTGCACACCTCCTTTGCCTGATGATTTCTGTTGGCATCTGGCAGGATCGAGAGAACTTCCGGCTCTGGCGGGGCTAGAATCGCCCCGGCCTCTGCAACGCGTTGAAACGTCCTATCCCACGTCGACTAATGGCCCATTCGTCGTTGAAACCCCAGCGACGAAGGCCTATATAGGGCCGACCGCCTTGATACGATCGGAGAACGGCATGGCTGGACTTCTTTACCGTGAAGACATGGACGCTGTCCGCGAGCGGATGACCACGTGGCTCAATGGTGGCGACATCGGCCGACCGGCGATGCACGTCCACGCCCCGCGGGAAGAGACGCTGGAAGATATCCCCGAGTTTCCATGCCCGCCGGATGTCAACGCGGCCCATTACACGATCAAGAGCTTCGAGCTTCGCCTCAACCAGGGCCAGCGCGGCTGTCTGAACAGTTGGTTCCTGGGCGAGTCCGCTCCGGTGGCCACTCCGGGCCTGGCGCCGAACACGCTGGCGCTGTACTTGGGCTGCGAGGGCGTCGAGGCCGAGGGCACCGTCTGGTGCGAGCCGTGCATCGAAAGCCCCGAGACGGCCGTCTTCGAAGTCGACGAGGATAACAAGTACTGGCAGTTCACGCTCAAGCTCACCCGCGCGCTGCGCGAGCACGGGGCGGGCAAGTGGCTGTTGGCGTTCCCGGACCTGATCGAGGGGCTCGACACGCTGGCGGCTATGCGCGACACGCAGAAGGTGCTGGTCGACATGGTGGACCGCCCGGACTGGGTGCACGAATCGCTCAAGACTATCACCGACCTGTACTTTTTCTACTATGACCAGCTGTACGACATGATGAAGGATGAGGTCGGCGGCTCGAACTTCTGGGCCTGGGCGCCGGGGCGGATGGTCAAGCTGCAGTGCGACTTCTCGGCGATGATCGGCCCGGAGATGTTCGGCGAGTTCATGGTTCCCGTGCTGGATGAGATGACCCGCCGCACCGACTTCAGCATGTACCACTGGGACGGCCCCGGCGCGCTGTGCCACCACGACCATCTGCTTTCTCTGGAGAAGCTGACCTATCTGCAGTGGACGCCCGGGGCGGGCCAACCGGGAACGTGCGATCCAACGTGGTGGCCGCTCTATCACAAGACGTTCGAGGCCGGCAAGAAGGTCGTCGTCGATGCCTGGAGCTTCGACGAGATGGTGGCCTTGAAGAAGGAGTTCGGCCCCAAGTGCAAGCAGTTCCTGCTAGGCTACGGCGCCAAGGACAAGGCTGAGGGCGAAAAGGCATTGGCGTTTATGGAATGCTGAGGAGAGTGCTCAATGCTTAATGATGAATGATGAATGCTGAATCATCAATGGACAAGCGCGCGAAATCGGCGCCTGGTGTTTGACCGGCTCATTCAGCATTCAAAGTTCAGCATTCGAAGTTCAGCATTGCTGCTGGGCCTCATTCCTCGTTGAAATCCCACCACTTAGGGCCTATATAGGGCGTTTCCCGTAACCTGCTTTTGGAGATGTTATATGGCTGGGCTGCTGTACCGAGAGGATATGGACGCCGTCCGCGAGCGGATGACCACGTGGTACAATGGGGGCGACATCGGGCGACCCGTTATGCAGATTCGCGCCCCGCGCGAGGATGCGATCGAGGACATCCCCGAAGTGCCCGTCCCGCAAGGCTGCACCGCCGCCGGTTACACCACGATGAGCTACGAGTACAGGCTCAATCGCGGGCTTCGGGACTGTCTGAACACCTGGTACCTCGGCGAGGCCGTCCCCAACACCTCGCCGGACCTGGCGCCGAACTGTCTGGCGCTGTATCTGGGGTGTCAGGGCGCCGAGGCCGAGGGCAGCGTCTGGTGCGAGCCCTGCATCGAAAGCCCCGAGACCGCCCGGTTCGAGGTCGACGAGGACAACTTCTACTGGCAGTTCACGCTGAAGCTCGCCCGCGCCTTCACCGAGGCCGGCGCCGGCAAGTGGCTGCAACAGTTCCCCGACCTGATCGAAGGGCTCGACACCCTCGCGGCCATGCGCGATACGCAGAAGCTGCTGATGGACCTGGTCGAACGGCCGGCGTGGGTGCATGAGTGCCTGGCCAAGATCACGCAGCTTTACTTTGTCTATTACGATCGGCTCTACGACCTGATGAAAGATGAGGTCGGCGGATCGTATTTCTGGTCCTGGGCGCCGGGCCGGATGGCCAAGCTGCAGTGCGACTTCTCTGCGATGATCTCACCGGAGATGTTCGGCGAGTTCATGGTCCCGGTGCTGGATGAGATGACGCGCCGGCTGGACTACAGCATGTACCACTGGGACGGGCCGGGCGCAATTGGCCACCTGGACCACCTGCTCAGCATCGAACACCTGGACATCATCCAGTGGACCCCGGGCGCCGGCGAGCCGCCCACATTCGACAAGACGTGGTGGCCCCTGTACCATCGATGCTTCGAGGCCGGCAAGAAGGTCGACATCAGCGCCGCCAGCGTCGACCACCTGGCTCCGCTGAAGAAAGAGTTCGGCCAGAACGTCAAGAACTTCCATATCGGCTATTCGGCCGAGTCGCCCGAGGCCGGCGAGCAGGCCCTGGCCTTTATGGAATCCTAGCCAAAGGGAGTAGCAACCATGCTGAAAGACGTTCCCACCAAGTTCTCCGGCGCCAAGGCTTACGAGTACTGCAAGTACCTGGCCATCACAATCGGCCCGCGACTGACGGGCACCGCCGGCGAGCACAAGGCGGCCAACTACATTGCCAAGATGTTCCGCTCGTTCGGACTGAAGACGCGCCTGCAGCGATTCCCGGTCACGACCTTCGAAGCATCCAAATGCACCTTCCAAGCCCGTGACGGGAAGACATGGCGATCCTACGCCGTCGAGCCGGTCGGACTTTCCAAAAGCACTCCACTGCGCGGCGTCGAAAGCGAGTTCGCGCTGCTGGACAACGCCGACTCTGAATATTTCTCCGGCCGGCTGCGCGACAAGATCGTCCTGCTGCTGGGCACCATGAACATGGCCGATCTGCCGAAGCTCTGTTCGTTCGGGCCCAAGGCGCTGATCTTCATGGATTCCGGCATCGCCGACGAGCCCATCCGCCGGGTGTTCCGCGACTACCAGCGGACTAAAAAAGGCAACCTGCCGATGGCCCACATCAAGCATATGGACGCCGTCGACATCGCCAAGCGCGGCCTGACGCGGGGGCGGCTGAACCTGCAACTGACGGAGAAGAAATCCTACGGTCTGAACGTCATCGGTGAAAAGGTCGGCAGCGACCGGACGGACGAAATCGCCGTCGTGTGCGGCCACTACGACACGTCGATGGGTATCCAGGGCGCATCGGACAATGCCGGCGGCACGGCCATCATGATGGAACTGGCCCGAGTGCTGACGGCTGAGCCCACACGCCGAACGCTGCGATTCGTCGCCTTCGCCTGCGAAGAAACGGGCCTCAACGGCAGCCTATACTACGCCGACGATCTGGCCAAGCGGGACAAGCGCGAGAAGAACAAGGCCACCTTCGACCCCAAGCTCCACACGACCGAACTGGACCGGCACCGGCTGGTGTTCAACGTGGACGTCCATGGGGCCATCCTCGGCAACAGCGGCTTCCAATACAGCGGTGTCGACGACGTGGGCGCGGCCGTTCGCCTGCTGACCAAGGAGCTCGGCGTGCACGCCGGCGTCAGCAAGGGCCCGATGAGCAGCGACGGGTCGGCGCTGGCGGCGGTCGGCGTTCCGGCGGTTCAGTACGCCCGCACCGGAGGCACGACGCGGTTCCTGCATTCCACGCGGGACCAGATGAAGTTTATCTCCGCAGAGGCCCTAGCCCAGGCCGGCGGGTTCTCCGAGGTCTTCCTGAGGCGGTACGTCATCGATGCAGCCGCTCTGGCCTTTCCCCGCCAGATTCCCAAGGATCAAGAGGAAGCCCTCAAGGCCTACCACTGGCCCGAACTCAAGAAGACCAAGAAGAAGAAGGCCAAGAAGCGCTCGACCGCTCGCCCTGCTCGGCGGTCATGAACCCGGCCCCCGGGCCGGTCGGCAAGGCGAACCACAATCTTGTGGAACGTTCCGCCGGAACGTATGCTTATGCCCCACGTGTCGCACCTGCGACGCCGAATCGGTAAACAGGAGCCGATAGTCGATGACAATACGCGCAGTCATTCTTGGATTGTTGGGCGCAATGTTTGTCGCCGCAGTGGCCTATCTCAACGACCACGTCTGGCTCCTGCCGCACTTCGTGGCCAGCCACTTCCCGGTGTTCGTGTTCGGCTCGCTGGTTGTGTTCGCCTTGCTGGTCAACCCGGTCTTGTTCCTGGTGCGTCGAAACTGGCGGTTCAGACCCGCCGAGGTCGCCGTCGCCGTCATGTTCATGCTGGTGGCGTGCAGCATTCCTAACTATGGATTTCTGGGCGTGTTCACCAAGGCGATGGTCATGCCCGCCAATGTCTACAAGTCCGAGCCCGGCTGGGAGAAGAACCACCTGCGAGAATACCTCCCCCCCCATTGGCAACCGGCGGCGGGCAAGTATGTCCCGGAGTTCACAGACAACTTCATGCAGGGAGGGCGAGCAGGCGGCGAGAATATTTCCGTCGCCGACGTGCCATGGCACTACTGGCAGTCGTCGCTGATGACGTGGATGCCGCTGATGATGCTGATGACGGTGGCGCTGATCTGTCTGGGCCTGATCCTGCATAAACAATGGACGCAGGCGGAGCGGCTACGCTATCCAATTGCCGACGTCGCAACCACGCTGTTGGAGCAGGATCCCAACCGCGCGATGCCGAAGCTGTTTCGAAGTACCGGCTTCTGGTGGGGGTTGGGGCTGGTGTTGTTTATCCGTGTCGTCAACGGAGTGTACGCCTGGTTCCCCGAGAACATGATCGAAATCCCGCTACGATTGCCGTTTTATGACGTAGCCGATCACTTCGTCGCGATCAAACACGCCGACATGTGGTGGTGGGCGTGGCTGGGACCGATGATGTACCCCACCGTCATCGCCATTGGCTTCATGCTGGCCTCGGACGTGGGGCTGTCACTGGGGCTCGCCCCGCCGCTGTTTGCGGTGATCTCCATGGCGTTCCTCAAGAACTTCGATCTGAACATCGGCCACGACGATTACATGCTCGGCGGCTCGGCGGCTTGGCAGCGATTCGGCAGCTACGTCGCCATGGTGTTGGTGATCGGCTACACCGGGCGGCGGTACTATCGGGATGTGCTCAAGGGGGCCCTGACGTTCCGCAACCAGGCGGGCGTGCCCGACTATGCCGCCTGGGCCTGCCGCATCTTCTTCCTGGCCATCGGCGCCTTCGTGATGATCCTCGTCGCCAACGGCCTGCCCTGGCCCTTCGCCGTCTTGACCGTGGGAATGATCCTGCTGGTCTCGCTCGGCATGAGCCGCATCAACTGCGAAAGCGGCCTGTTCCTGAACCTGCCCCGCTGGCAGCCCATCGGCATCATGGTGGGCCTGTTCGGCGCCGTCGCACTGGGCCCCAAGGCCATTATGATGCTGGCGCTTCTGTCGGTCGTCTTTACCGTCGTGCCCTGGGAATCGCTCATGCCGTTCTTCATGAACGGCCTGAAAATGTGCTCCAGCCAGAAGATCAAGGTCGGCCGCGTCGGCGCCAGCTCCATTGGCGTCTACGCGCTTTCCCTGATGGTCGCCCTGCCCGTAGTCCTGTGGGCGATCCACAACTATGGCGTGCTCCGCGAGCCGCCCCAGTGGTCCACCCAGGACTTGACCCGATACGTCTATGAATCCGGCGACACACTCGTCAACGATCTGAAGTACGAGGCCAAGCTCTCCGCCGCCGAGACCCTCACCACCGGCGAACGGCTCGGCTTCAACTGGGGACACGTCAGCTTCGATTGGGGCCGCTTCCCGCCGGTCAGTTGGGACGACTTCGGATTTGACCATATCGATCCCGATGGGCGGTTCCTTCGCTCTGCCGGCATCGGTCTGGGGATCGTCCTGGTGGTCAGCTTCATGCGCTTGCGCCTGCCGTGGTGGCCCCTGCACCCGGTGCTGTTTATGATCTGGGGGACGCGGCAGATCGCCGAGTTGTCGGCGTCGTTCCTGGTGGGCTGGGCGATCAAGTCCGCCGTCACCAACCTGGGCGGCACGCAGACGTATCAGCGGACCAAGGTGATCATGTTCGGCATCATCGCAGGCGACCTGCTCGGCGGGCTGACATTCATGGCCATCGCCCTGATCTACCACCTGGTCACCGGCAAGCCGGCCCCCGAATATCTCATCTTTCCGAAGATGATGTAACGACAACGGCGCTATCCGGCGCCGCAGGCGCACACCTCGCGCCACGCCTGGACGACGGTCTCCACGCTTTCCCACGGCGTATCGGGAAACAGGCAGTCCACCGGAGAGAGGATCAGCCCGCCGCCGGGGGCGAGGATATCCACGGCCCCGAAGACAGCCTGGCGGATCTCGTCGCGACTGCCGCGACCCAAGGTGATGGCCGAGTTGATGCCGCCCAGCACCGCGACGTGGCCGTCGAGCTGCTGCTTGACCACCGACAGGTCCGCGCCGCCCTGAACGGGGTCCACGTGATACAGCACGTCCAAGCCGATCTTCTTGAACGTCTCCAGAAGCGGCATGATCCCGGCGCTCATCGTCCAGGCGAACTTGGCATCGGCCTGGTGGGCCATCGCCACCAGCTCGCTCACCCCCGGGACGAAGAACCGGCGAACCAGCTCGGGCGACCAGAAGTGCGTGCCCTCATACCATCCCCGGCGGACCAGCACGTCCACGCCCTCATCCAGGAGCATCTGGCAGTTCCGCTTGTCCCAGGCGTTGAGGATCTCCAGCAACTCCTCGAAGAACCCGGGGGTATCGACCGCAGCCAGCACGCTGCCCTGGACGCCGCACAGCCAGACCACCGCGTCGACAGCGGCGGACCCCCACCCGCTGACCAGCACACCGTTGTCGGTGGCGAAACGTCTCACGCGGGCGGCCCGGTCCCGAAACTCCTTCAGGTGCTCGGCCGTTGGCTCGGCCAGGAGATACCGCAGCTTGGGCAGGTCCTCGGGCGACGTGACGGCGTGCTCCTTGGCGCGCGGGACGTTGTAGTCGTCGAAAAGGTGCACCTCGTCGGCCTGCCAGGCTACGCCGCAGTTGAAGCTATCGCCGGCCTCGCGCACGACATGTCGCAGCACGCCGGCCGGTGTGTCGTACTCCTTGCACAGCAGCGGGTACGGCTCGTCCGCCGTGGGCGCCTCGCGCCACGAGCGGACGCGAACATCCGGGTGCATGTCCGACGGGGCGCCCAGGTTCAGAATGTCATCAACGCCGATGCACGCCCACCGCTGGAAGGCCTCGAACTCATCGGACCAGCGGAAGTGTTCCGGAGGCACGAAGCCGAACAGACGAAAGTGCAGGGGGACCCGGTCGGGCTGGCCGCAACTCATTGCCGTGAGCAGGCGCTCTCGCGAACTCATTTCATTCCATGCCATGGTCGCGATTTTGCAGCCCACACCCGCCCTATGCAAGACCGCGGGCTGCGGCCCCTACCGGATGGGCCCCTGCCATCCGGTGACCTGCGGCGGATCGCCCACGACGGTGACCGTGTAGCCGCCATAGGACAGCAGCACCACCCGCCCCGCCGACGCGCGCCCGGTGGGCGGGCCGAGCAGACGTGTCACTTCGGTCTCCGACATACCTACGCGCAGCTTCCGCCAGTTGCCCCTATCGCGCCAGGGGATCCGGTCGGCCTGGTCCTGGCAGCGCGCCGCGGGGGACTGGGCCCTGACGTACTCGGCCACCTCCAGCACAGCCGACTTGGCCAGGGCCACAACGATGGCCGTCCGTTGATAAGAACGATCGTCCGGCGACAGGCGGCTCATCGATCGCGCCAGGTACAGATGGGGTTTGCCCGGGTCGCGATGGATCGCCTCGGTGTAGGCCTTGGCCGCCCCGTCGTAGTCGCCCAACTGGAACAGCAGCGATCCCAGGTCCGAGTAGCCCACCGGATCGTTCGGATCGGTCTTGATGGCTTTCTTGAAGGCCCGTTTCGCTAAGCGGTAGTCGGCCAACTGAGCATAAGCTCGCCCCAGCCGCGCGTATGCCTCGGCCGCCGGCCGAAGGGCCAGCGCCTCGGTCCATACCCGGATCTCCTGCTCGAAGTCCTGTGCGTCCCGATAGACGTCCGCCAGGCCCTGCCACGCGGTGACCAGGTCCGGCCTGAGGGATACGGCCTTGTCATAGGCTTTGATCGCGTCGGGCAGTTGCCTCTGCGTGTGGTAGATGAACCCCATGAACTCGTAACCGAGCGCACCGCCGTCGGGCGCGACGACGGCCACGTACCGGCGGCATGCCTCGATCGCCTCGCGCCACCGGCCGGTGGACCAAAGCGTCGCCGCCCGCCCGCGATAGCCGTCGAAGCTCACGGGGCGCAGGGCGATGAGGGTGTCGAAGGCATCCATCGCCAAGTCGTTCTCCCCCATCCGGCGATAGATCCATCCCAGGTCTTTCCAGATCAGCGGCTCGTTGGGATGCGTTCGTTTCAGGCCAAGGAGCGTCCGCTTCGCCTTCGACCACTCTTCGCGCCCGCCGGCCAACTGGGCCTCGAACAGGCCCCGTTCCAGCTTCGCATACGATGACAAGGGTTGAATCTCTTCCGGTCGATCCGCAAACATCCCCACCCAGCTCGCCGGGAACGCACAGGTCGGCGCCTTGTCACGGAAGGCGGGCAGGATGCGCGAATAGGCCAGCACGCCGACCACCGCGCCGTCGCGGTCCACCAACGGCCCGCCCGTGAACGACATGTCGAACTTCGCGGTCGTCTGAATCTGCACGACGGTATCGCTGTAGCGGCTCACATCGTCCACCTGCCCGGCGATGAACGGGGCGCCCCGGTCGCTTTGGCCGCCGATCGCGATGACGTCCAGGCCGATCTCCGGAAGCTCCGTTGGGGCCGGCTTGAGGAACGGCAGGCCGCTGCCGGCGACCTTGAGGATGATCATCTGGGTCTGACGTTCGAAGGCCACGACCCCCTCGACATCGAACGTCCGCCCGTCGCGCATGGTAGCGACGGCGCCGTGGCCGTCCATGACGACCATGTAGTTGGTTACGATCAGCCCGTCGGGGCTTATGAAAAAGCCCGACCCGCGACGGAGCTCCTTACCGTCGGCGCCCACAACGCGGAGTGTGACGACGGCCGGCGAGGATTTCTCGAACGCTTCTTTCGCAAATGGCTCAACGCCGTCTGGAGTCTGCGCCGAATCCGCCGAAGCGATCTGTGCGGCGTTTCCGGCGGCCCTGGAAGGCTGGACGGCGCCGGCCGGTTTTTCAGCGGCCCCAGAGGTCTTGTCCCCGCCGCCGAAGACAGCCAGCAGCACCAGCGCCCCGCCGACCACACACAGCAGCAGCACGACCGCTAGGGCCACCACCCGCGGCCGATTGGCGGGCGGGGAAGGAACGGTGATTCTGGCAGAGCACCATTCGCACTTGCCGCTATCGCCGGCCATCGACTCGGGCGCTTCGAGGGATCTGTCGCACTTGGGGCAGTTGAATATGATCATGGCTTACCCGCACTCCCTTCGGCGCGATAACGCCCACGGGCCGGCGCGGCGCGGGCGTACGGCTGCGCCGGCCAATGGACGAATCGCCTCAGCGGGCGAAGGACTATCCTTCTTCCCGCAGCTTCTCGACGCGCTTCTTCTGACTGATGTGCGGCTTGTGACACTTGACGCAGGCGTTCTTGACGTACGGGGGGTACTTCGTGTCCCACTCGCCTTCGGTCCCGGCGTCCTCGGCATCCTTGGCCGCTTCGGCATGAAGGCTCCCGGGACCGTGGCAGGCCTCGCAACCGGTGTCGGTCAGATCGGGGGTCTCTTCTTCGCTGACAAAGCCGCCCTCGCCGTAGCCGGTGGTGTGGCACTGGATGCAATCGGCATTGCTGCGCTCGTCGCCCTCGAGGTCCCCAAAGTTCTTGCTGTGCTTGGTCGTTCGCCAGACCCGGTACTCATCCATGTGGCAGGCGCGACACTTGCCCGTACCGATGTATTTGGCGTCGGCCGACGGGCCGGCGGGGGCATTGGCGATCAGCATGCCGCCGACCACACAACTAACCACGATCAGGACGGTCCAGACCACGTATCTTCTTCTGCGCATCATGTGTCTCCTAAAAGGATCCATTCCTAACGCCGGCCGCCCCTCATGGTCGACCATTTCATCTCACGACGGTTCAACTGTCGCGGCGGACCCATCTTTCGCCCCGTCGGCGCCAGCCGAGGGCTGATCGGACGATTTGGGCGAAGGCGGCGGCCTGTCGCGATCGTAGACAAACTTTTCATGGCAACCCGGAGTGCACGAGCCGCCCGTCTCGGTCGCCGCAAACCCGATGGGCAGGTCCCAACTGCCGAAGGGAACGCTCTCGCGCACAAACTCCGGGGTCGTGCTGACATGGGGAGGATGGCACGTGTCGCACTTTCGCCCCTTGCGGGCCTTGTTGACATGCACGAAGTGCAGGTTCCGCCTGCCGTCTCGGAACTTCGTCGCTGTGCTCGAAGCCTCCGACGCCAGCGGGGCATCGTGGCAACTGAAGCACAACTCGTACGCCTTCGGGCTATAGTCGCTGTAGAACGTTTTGGGATAGGCCTTGCGCAGGAAGCTGCCCGTACGATTGCCGTGGGGCTCATGGCAGGGCGAACACCCGCCGGTCTTCAGCGGGCCGTGCAGAACGGCCTTGTCATCTTCGCTTGTCAGGAAGGCGAGATTCCGAATCACCCGCCCGTCGGAGGCCTTGACGTCCTTGGCGTGGCAGGTCAGGCACAGCTTCTGCGGGCTGTCGCGGAGCATCTTCTGATTCGGACCGGCATGCGGATCGTGACACCGCCGGCAGCCGTCATCCTTCAGCAACTGCGGATGGCTGGCCGCCATCGCCGACGCCGTCTCGGAAAAGTGCTCGTGACAGCTCATGCACAGTGCAGGCCCCGTCTTCTTGAGGCCCTTGCCTTTCAGGACCTCGTGCGGGTTATGACAACTCGCGCAGTCCAGAGCGACCGGGCCGTGGACCACTTTGCTCGAGGCGATCGCCTTGGCCAGATCGGTGTGGCACGAGTTGCACAGATCGGGCTGCACTTGGCGAAGGTGCTTGGGCGACGTCGAAGCGTGCGGATCGTGGCAGCCGACGCATCCCTTGGCCTCGGCCGACGTGTGGTACATGCCGGCCTTGTTCATGTCGGTGTGACACTGCAGGCACAGGTCGGCGGCCGCGGGGGCCTTCAACAGCCCCTCGCCCTCGCTGGAGTGCGGGTCGTGACAGCCCATGCAGGGGAACTTCTTTTCCTTGAGCGGGGAATGGACGAACTTCTTTTTCTTGGTGACGCTGTTATGACATGCGTAGCAAAGCTCGTCGGAGGTGTCCGGGAAGGTGAACTCGTGGACCTCCGGATCATCCATCTCGTGACAGATGTCGCAGTCCTTCTTCTTGACGGGACGATGGACGGTCTTGGCGGCGGCGAGGCTTTCATGGCAGCCGGCGTCGAGGCACGAGCCGGCCTCGATCTTCGTGGGGGCTCGCCCCTGCTGGGCCCCCAGCGACGCGATCCAAACCAACAGCACCACGGCAACCGTCACGGCGATAACGGACCTGCCGGCCCCCCCCCATCCCGGTTTGCTGTCGCCGATGGATTTCATGTCATGTCCGTTCACCTTCGACTCCTCAGAACTCCTGCGGAAGTTCCTGGAGTTGGCTGTAGCTGAACACCGGCCCGTCCTTGCAGACATACAGGTTGCCCACGTTGCACCGCCCGCACTTGCCGATCCCGCACTTCATCCTGTTTTCCAGCGTCGTGTAGATGCCCTCGTGCCCAAAGCCGAGCTTCTCCAGAGACATCATCACGAACTTGATCATGATCGGCGGGCCGCAGGTGATGACGATCGCGTTGTCGGCGCTGGGGTTGGCCTCTTCCAGGACCGTGGGGACGAACCCCACCTCGCCTTCCCACTCGGGCGTTTCGCCGCCGGGGTCGACCGTCAAGACGGTGCTGACATCCTCCATCTGCCGCCAGGTCTCCAGCTCTTCCTTGTAGACCAGGTCGCTGACGCTGCGGGCCCCGTAGACGATGGCGATCTCGCCGAACTGGTCGCGCAGATCCAGGCAGTTCCAGATCAGCGATCTCAGCGGGGCCAGCCCGATGCCGCCCCCGACAAACACCAGATTCTTGCCCTTCATCAGATCGATGGGGAACCAATTGCCGTACGGGCCGCGAAAGCCGACGATGTCGCCGACATTGCACTGATGGAGTTCGCCGGTCACTTTCCCCGCACGCTTGACGCTGCACTCCATGTAGCCCTTGCGCGTCGGAGACGAGGCGATGCAGAACGTCGCCTCGCCGGCTCCGAAGACCGAGTACAGCCCGAACTGGCCCGCCCGGTAATCGAACGCCTCGCCCTCCTGCTCGTCGCAGAACGTCAGGCGAAACGTCTTGACGTCCGACGTTTCATCCACAATCGATGCGATCCGCATCTTCGAGGACGTATAGTCCATGGGGATCAATGCATGATCGTCCGTGGTCGCGGGTACATTCGGCATTGCCCTACTCATCCTTTCTGCCTCGCGTCGACTTCGGTCAGCACCTCGGCCAGGCTGCGACCGGCCGCACAGGCCCGGATGCATCGCCCGCATCCGACACAGGCGATTCGCCCGAACCGTTCGGGGAAGTATTTGAACTTGTGCATAATTCGCTGGCGGCATCGCGAGAACTGCTCCGGCCTCGGGTTGTGACCCGAAGCGTGGAGAGTGAACAAGGAGAACGAACAGCAGTCCCAGTTCCGCCGGCGCTGCCCCCGATTCCAGGTCGCCTCGTCGACAATGTCGAAGCAGTGACACGTCGGGCACAGGAAGCTACACGCTCCACATCCCAGGCACGACAGCGCCATCTGCTGCCAGAAATCGCTGTCGAACCCCTCGTCAAGCCACGCCTTCACCGCATCGGTGTCGAACCGCCTGGCCAGTTCCGGCGGCGACGGCGGCTGCACGCCCTCGGAGGCGGGACGGACCCGATCACCCAGGCGATCGATGAACTGCCGGCCCTTGTCGGTGTTGACCTTCAGGAGAACCCGGCCGCCGCTGTCATCGCCGCCCAGGCCGAAAACCAGCACGTCGCTGCCCTCGTCGCCGTGCGGCGAGCCCCCCACCGACGTGCAGAAGCACTCCGGCGAAGGCGTCGTGCACGCGAACGCCACCAGCGTGGCCCGATCGCGACGGGCGCGATAGCGGACGTCGTCGTAGTCCCACTGGAAGACCTTGTCCATCGTCCCCATGGCGGCTGCATCGCAGGGACGACACCCCAGCACGATCACCTCGTCGGGCGCCGGGAGCGGCTCGGTCTGGATCTCCACGTCGCCGTCCTCGCAGCGCTCGAACTCCAGCAGCGTCTCGGTAATCGGGAAGAACTGGCCCTTAAGGGGAAGCAGCGTGTTGTCGTACCGCTCGGCGATCGCTTCGGCGGAGGTCACCCGTGTGAGATTCACAACGCCGGGCTCGCCTTGGGTGGGGGCGATGACCGTCATGCCGGCTGCGCTGAGAGTCTCAACGGCCGATTGCAGCCAGTCTGATACGCCTTCGTACAGTTTGTTTGTGGGCATCTTACGCAGACCTCAAAGGATTCCCTCGTCGGTATCGTCGGTCGAGAACGTGGTGAACGGGGCCTTCTCCTCCGGCGACATGCCGGAGCGGAAGTCGTACTCGTCTTCCATGAGCTTGGCCATTTTCTGGTTGATCGCGCCGAGGGGAATGTTCATCGGGCAGACGCGCTCGCACTCGCCGCAGCCCACGCACCGCCCGGCCAGATGAAACGCGCGAACGACATTCCACGACAGGTTGCCACGCGGGTGGGCGCTTGTCTCGACCCACTGGGGTGTGGACTTCTCCACGATGCACCGCTTGCAGTAGCACAGCGGGCACACCTGCCTGCACGCATAGCAGCGAATGCACTTGTCCAGTTGCCTCTGCCAGAACTCCCTCCGCTCGTCCAGGGACTTCTCCTCGAGGGCCTCGGCCGCGCTGTATCGGCCTTCGGCGGCGCCGTCGGGTTGGTCGACGGCGTCGCCGACAACCACGTCGCAGCCCTGGGGGTCGCGACAATCGCAGACGGTGCACTTGTGGGCCGGCAGATCACCGACGCCACCGCAGCGAACGCCGATCAGCACTATATCCTCGCGCTTGATGACGTTCTCGCGAAGCAGCACGTTCACCGCGCGGACGTCGCAGCCTTTGACGACGACGGCCGTCTTGCCCATCTGGCGGACCTGTGGAGACCACAGGTATACCGACAGGTTGCCGAAGCAGCGGCTGTCGAAGCCGAGACGCTGGGCCTCCTCCGGCGTGGTGACGAACACCGGCGGCGACAGCCGTTTGCCCTCGGTCGGCGCATAGCCGATCACGAGGGCGACCTGGCCCTGAGAAAGCATCTCCGCAGCCGTTTGGGCAAGCGATTGTGCTGTCGAGGCCTCTGGGCTCATTGGCTCGCCTCCGTCTTTGCAGCCTCTGGGAAGGTCCTGAACGGTCCGAGCTCTCGCGCCTCGGCCGTGATCTCCTCGACGAGCTTGGACCACTTGGCGCCCTCGGCCGCGGAGACCCAGGAGAACTTGAACCGGCGCGGGTCCACACCGAGAAACGACATCAGCTCGCGAAACGCCTTGAGCTTTCTGCGGGCGTGGTAGTTGCCCGAGGTGTAGTGGCAGTCGCCGGGATGGCAGCCCGAGACGAGCACCATGTCGGCGCCTCGCTCGAAGCTCTTGAGCACGAACATCGGATCCACCTTGCCCGAACATGGCAGGCGGATGATCTTGATGGACGCCGGATAGCTCAGCCGGCTCATCCCGGCCAGGTCCGCTCCGGCGTAGGAGCACCAGTTGCACAGGAACGCAACGATCCGAGGCTGCCACTGGGCTGTATCGTCTTGGTCGTGTTTGGTCTGAATCATCTCGCCCTACCGGCCGGTCGCGTTGATTGCGGCGAACAGTTGATCATCTCGGTAGCCTTGCACTTCGATTGACTTCGATCGGCACGTCACGGCGCACGCGCCGCATCCTTGGCACAATCCCTCGTTGATGTATGCGACGACAGCCGTCACCTCGCCCTTGCGGTCCTTGAGCTCCTTGGGCCCGATCGCCCCGTAGGCGCAAGCGCCCTCGCACTCGAAACACGCGTTGCAGGTCTCCTCATCGACGATGCCGATGGTTGGCTCGCGGGTCAGGGTCTGGTGGCTGATCAACCCCAGGACCTTGCTGGCCGCGGCGCTGGCCTGGGCGACGCTGTCGGGGATGTCCTTGGGACTGTGGCAGGCCCCGGCCAGGAACACGCCGGCGGTGTTGGTCTCCACCGGGCGAAGCTTCGGGTGCGCCTCCAACAGGAACCCGTGCTCGTCGTATCCAATCCGAAGCGTCTGGGCCAGGTTGCGAATGCCGGCCGCCGGCACCATCGCCGGGGCCAGGACGACCATCTCGGCGGCGATTTCCACCTGCGTGCCGCTGAGGGTGTCGGCCCCGCGGACGATAAGCTTGCCGTCGCTGGGGAATATCTTCGCCACCCGCCCTCGCAGATAGGTGGCCATCTGCTCCTTGATCACGCGGCGGACGAACTGCTCGTAGTTCTTTCCGCCGGATCGCACGTCCATGTAGAACACGAATGCCTGGCCGTCATGGACCTTGTGCTTGTAGAGGATCGCGTGCTTGGCCGTGTACATGCAGCAGATCTTGGAGCAGTACGGTAGGCCGCCTTGCTCCCGGCGCGAGCCGATGCACTGCAGGAACACCACCGTCTTGGGCGGCTTGCCCGTGCTGGGACGGACAAGTTCCCCCGTCGTCGGGCCGCTGGCGGAGACCATTCGCTCGAACTCGATGCTGGTCACCACATCCGGGTAGCGGCCATAGCCGTACTCGGCGTATACGTCGGGGTTGAACAGCTCGTACCCGGTGGCCACGACGATCGCGCCGACTTTTTCCGTGACGTACTCGTCGGTCATGTCGAAATCGATCGCGTCGGCGGGGCAGATCTGCTTGCACGCCTCGCACCCACCGGTGATGAAGTGGATGCAGTTTTCCCGATCGATCAGCGGCTTGTTCGGCACGGCCTGTGGGAAGGGAATGTGAATCGGCGTGCGAGTATCCAAGCCGCAGTTGAAATCGTTGGGAATCGTCTCCAGGGGGTGTGGACAATAATCGGCCGGGTCGATCGCGCCGGTCGGACAGATGAACGCGCACGCGCCGCAGCCCAGACACACCTCGGACTGCTTGTCGTAGGGCGTGGTGATCTTCCGCTCGTGTCCGCGTCCTTCGAAGCATACGGCCGACTGGCCGATGACATCCTGGCAGACGCGGACGCACAGCCCGCACATGATGCAGTCGTCGTCGCCTTTATCCATCGGCACCGGCTCGGCCCCGTACTCCTGGGCCATCTCCTGGATGATCGTCGCGCCCGGACTGCGGGCCAGCATCAGCGCCAGGGTCATGCGCCGCGACGCCACGACCCGCTCCGATTCGGTCTGGATCTCCAGGCCCTCTTGCACGGGATACGCACAGGCGGGCACCAGCCCGGGCTGACCGCCACCGGTTATCTCGACGACGCATATCCGGCACGCCCCTGCCGATGGAACCGCCGGGTGATAGCAGAGGGTGGGGATGTCGATCCCAGCTAACGTTGCAGCCGCCAGAAGTGTCTTGCCTTCCTCCGCCTCGATCTGCTGGTTGTCTATCGTAAGGTTGATCATTCTGGACGGATCACTCCACGGTTATCGCATCGAACGGGCAGGCCTCGTAGCAGACGCCGCACTGCACGCAAACGGTCTCGTCGATACGGTGCGGGGCCTTTTTCTCACCGGAGATCGCCTCGGTCGGGCAGTCCTTCAGACACAGGCCGCACCCCTTGCAGGCCTCCGAATCGATCCCGAAGTTCACCAGCGACGTGCATACGCCGGCGGGGCATCGTTTGTGATCGATGTGGGCTTCGTATTCGTCGCGGAAGTAGCGGATCGTGGACAGCACGGGGTTGGGGGCGGTCCCGCCGAGCTGGCAGAGCGACGATTCGCCAACGTAGGCGGCCAGCCGCTGGAGCAGCTCGATGTCGCCCTCGCGGCCCCGGCCTTCCGTGATGCGCGACAGAATCGCGTGCATCTGGAACAGCCCCTCGCGGCACGGAGTGCACTTGCCGCACGATTCGTCGACCAGGAACGCCAGGAAGTACTTCGCCACGTCGACCATGCACGTGCGCTCGTCCATGACAATCAGGCCGCCCGAGCCCATCATCGCGCCCACGTCGCGAAGCTTCTCGAAGTCCACGGGCAGATCGAGCATGGCCTCGGGGATGCACCCGCCCGACGGGCCGCCGGTCTGGACGGCCTTGAACTTGCGTTTCTTGAGGATCCCGCCGCCGATGTCGTAGACGATCTCGCGAAGCGTCGTGCCCATCGGCACCTCGACCAGGCCGGTGTTCTGCACCTTGCCCACCAGCGAAAACACCTTCGTGCCCTTGGACTTCTCCGTGCCGACACTGGCGAACCAGTCGGCGCCGCGGTCGATGATGACGGGGATGTTCGCCCACGTCTCGACGTTGTTGATGTTGGTGGGCTTGTCCCACAGGCCCGACTCCGCCGGGTACGGCGGCCGCTGCCGCGGGCTGCCGATGTCGCCTTGGATCGATGAGATCAACCCGGTCTCTTCGCCGCAGACGAACGCTCCGGCCCCGCGAACGATCTCGACATCGAAACTGAAGCCCGATCCGAAGATGTCCTCGCCCAGAAGCCCAAGGGCTCGGGACTGCTCCAACGCGATCTCCAGATTCGCCACCGCCAGCGGGTACTCGGCCCGGACGTACATGTAGGCCCGGGAAGCGCCGATGGCATAGGCGCCGATCGTCATCCCCTCCAGCACGCTGTGGGGGTCGCCCTCCATGATGCTGCGGTCCATGAACGCGCCCGGGTCGCCCTCGTCGCCGTTGCAGATGATGTACTTCTGGTCGCCCGGTTGGCCATGACAGATCCGCCACTTTCGCCCGGTGGGGAACCCGCCGCCGCCGCGCCCTCGCAGGCCCGATTTCTCGACCTCGTCGATCACGGCCTCGGGCGTCATCTGCGTCAGCGCCTTGGCCAGCGCCACATAGCCGTCCACGGCGATGTAGTCGCTGATCACCACCGGGTCGATCTTGCCGTTGTTGCGGAACACGATCCGCTGCTGCTTGGCATAGAACGGGACCTCGTGCTCCAGGTGGAAGCGGTTCTTGCTGACCGGATCGCGAAACAGCAGCGACTCGACCAACTCGTCGCCCTTGATGCTCTTGTCGACGATGTCGGCGACATCGGTGTCCTGGACGCCGCAGTAGAAGATTTCCTTCGGATAGATGACGACCAGCGGGCCCCGCTCGCAGAACCCGTGACACCCGGTGGCGCGGACTTCCACGTCGCTGAGGCCTTCGGCTTCGAGCCGGCTGCGGAACTCCTCGACAAGGTCCATGCTTCCCTGCGCCCGGCAACCTGTGCCGCAACATATGGCGATTGCCATCCGTTTGGACTCCCGCCGGGTCGCCGCCTGCTCGCGCAGGTTGGCCAGGTCTTCGGGCGTCCTGAGTTGTGTTGCCACTGCCATGCTCTTGGGCCTCTCCTAAACCGCGGTCGCTTCCTGGGGCTGTTCCTGCGGCTGTCCGGCGTCTTGTCCGGCGCGCTCTTCCAAAACGTCCATCATCTTGCCGATGGTCATCTTGCCGTAATATTTGTTGTTGACCGTCACCACCGGGGCCAGGGCGCAGGCGCCCAGGCAGTTGACGCGTTCGAGCGTGAACTTCATGTCCTTGGTCGTCTCGCCGTCGCCAATGCCGAGTTCCCGCGAGATCGCATCGGCGATCCGCCCGCCGCCGCGGAGGTGGCAGGCCGTACCCAGGCAGGTGCGAATGATGTTGTCCCCGCGCGGCTCGAGGCTGAAGGCGTTGTAGAAGCTCGCGACCGAATACAGCCGGGCCAGCGGAATCTCCGACTTCTCGCTGAGATACACCAAGGCGTCGGGGTGCAGGTAGTTGAACTCCCTCTGTACGTCCTGCAGAGCGCCGATGACCATGCCGGACGGGTCGGTGTAGGTGGCCAGAATCGCGTCGACCTTCTCGGCGACCTCGGGGGGAGTGTGCTCGCCCGGCAAGACCGGTGACGGGGCGATGATCTTGTTCCGCGCCATGCAATTGTTCCAGCAATCGCCGCAGCCGGTGCATTTCTCCATGTCGACGCTGCGGGGCTTCTTGCGGATGCTCACCTCGAAATTGCCCACATAACCCTCGACCTGCTCAACCTCCGAGAAGGAGTGGAGGGTGATATTCTTGCTCTGCATGATCTCGACCATGCGGGGCGTGAGGATGCACTGCGAGCAGTCCAGCGTGGGGAAGGTCTCATCCAGCATGGACATGTACCCGCCGATGCTGGGTTGTCGTTCGACCAGCGCCACCTCGAAGCCGGCCGCCGCCACGTCCAGCGCCGCCTGGATCCCCGCGATGCCGGCCCCAATGACCATGGCCCGCTGGGTGACGGGCACCTCGATATCCGCCAGCGGCACGTTGCGCTTGACCTTCTCGACCAGCACACGGACGAGGTCTTTGGCCTTTTCCGTCGCCTCTGCCCGGTTGGTGTGCACCCACGAACAGTGTTCGCGGATGTTGGCCATCTCGAGCATGTACGGGTTCATCCCCACCGTCGCGACCGCCTGGCGGAACGTGGGCTCGTGCATCCGCGGCGAGCACGACGCCACCACCACGCCCGAGAGATTGTGTTCCTTGATGGCATCGGTGATCAGCCGCTGCCCGGGGTCCGAACACATGTACTTGTAGCTGCGGCCGACCACGACGCCCGGCAAGGTGCTGGCATATTGCGCGACGGACTCGCAGTCCACGGTCTCTGCGATGTTCGAACCGCACCAGCAGATAAAAACGCCCATTCTCGCCATGATCAGATCTTCCCGCCAAGGCCGCGTCCGCAGCCCACAGCCGGCGGATCATGCAGCAGGTTGTCTCGACACACGCGCATCACAGGTAGGCCTCCCCGACGACGAACCCTTTCTTGGCCAGCAGCGGCATGGGATCGACGATGAGCTTCTCCAGGCACAGCTTGTCGCTGTCCAATCCCATCGCCAGGGCCATCAACTGGGTGAAGTAGAGCACCGGAATCGACAGCCGCTCGCCCGCCAGCTTCTCCGCCTCCGTCTGGTACATGTCCAGGTTCGCCTGACACAGCGGGCAGGCGACCACCAGTACGTCGGCTTCGTTTTGCTTGGCGATTTTCAGGATCTCGCTGCAAAGCCTGTGCACCGTTTTCTGGCGCGCCAGGGTCAGGGCGGCGCCGCAGCATTCGGTCTTGTACGGCCAGTCCACCGGCTCGGCCCCGATGGCCGACATGAGGTCGTCCATCAGCATCGGGTACTCCGCGTCGTCGATGCGGAGCTCCTCCGGCATGCGGGCGATCAGGCAGCCGTAGTAGCAGGCCACCTTCAGGCCCGTCAGCGGCTTGGTGACCCGCTCGCGGATGGCCTCGACACCGACGTCGCGGCGCAGCACTTCGGTGATGTGCAGGACGCGGGGGGTGGCCTGGAAGTCTTCCTCGATGATCTCATTGACGCGGGCCCGCAGATCGGGATCCTCCTGGAGGTCCGCGCTGACCTGCCGCAGGCGGCTGTAGCAGGCGGCGCAGCAGGTCAGGACGTCCAACCCCTGCTTCTCGGCGGCGGCGCAGGTAATGGCCGGCAGGGCCAGCGAGAGCAAATGGCTGGTGGCGTGGGCTGCCGTCGCGCCGCAGCAGACCCAGTCGTCGATCTCTTCGAGTTCGACCCCGACGGCATCGAGGACCGCCTCGCCGGAGACGGCGTACTCGGCCCCGCTGCCCAGCAGCGAACATCCCGGATAGTAGGCGTACTTCATTTGGACTCTTCTATCTGTTCGATCCGCTCGAACACGCGGCGCAGTCTGTCGATACGCTTGATCGTGTGAGGGCTCACGGTCAGCTTGTTTTTCAGAATGAACCAGGGCGCCTTGATCATGTTGGTCCACAGCCGCCCCGAGTTGATGTTGTAGCCGCCCATCAGCCCAATCTCGTTGAGGCGACCGAACTGGCGCACGCAATCCAGGAACGACTGGTAGAACGTCCACACTTCCAGCGCCCCGTGAGGCTTGTAGACGTCCTCGGCCAGGCTGCGAAGCGTGTCCATGATCCGGACGATATCCACGCCCATCGGGCAGCGCCCGTTGCACGTGCCGCACGCCGTGCAGCACCAGAGGCTCTCGCTGGAAAGCACATCGTCGGCCAGGCCGAACTGAACCATGCGGATCAGCTGGTTGGGCGAGTGCTTCACGTCGGGAAGTACGGGGCACCCGCCGGAGCACTTGCCGCACTGATAGCAGTCGCTGAGATTCTGCCCGCTCATCTTCTCGACGGTCAGGCGGAACTCCGAATGCAGCGCCTTGTCGGATAACTCTCGCCTCATTCATCACCCTCCGGCATGGCCGGCTGGTCCCAGTTGGCCATCAACGATCGACAGGCATCGATCTCTTCTTCCACACGGAACAGGAGATCTTCGAGGTACGGGTAGTTGTGCGCGCCGAGGCTGCCGTCCTGGACGACGTAGGCCAGCTTGGTCCCCGCCGACTGAAGCAGTGTCCCGACCCGGGCGACCTCATCGGCCGGCGCCTTGGCCGAACGCAGCTTCCTGGTCAGTTCGTCAACGGCCGGCTGGAATTTGGCGATCGATTCGCGTGTCGCCTCCTGCCAGTCCTCCAGCATTTGGCCGTATCTCTTCTTGCCGTGGCAATCCACGCATTGCCTGGCGCCGGAGAACTTGGCTGTAAACGCCGTCGCGCCCGATTCGGTCGCCTTGACATCGGTATGGCAGCCCTCGCAGGCGACGCCCGCTTTGTACATCACGTCGGGCGCGACCTTCATGCCCGTGGCGACCGTACCGGCGTAGACCCTCTCCTGGATCGAGTGCCGCTCGCCCGTGTGGCAGGTGCTGCAGTTGCCCGCAGCCAGCAGCTGCTGCTCCATCGGTCGCGTGCCGTGTTTGATCTCGTCGTGGCACTGCAGGCAGTCGAAGTGGCCCTGCGAGACGTGGGTCAGGTGGAACTGCTCCTGGTCGTCGACCTCGATCTGATCCTTGCCCAGATGGCAGCTCCGGCAGCGCGTCACCGAGACCGACCCGCTGCCCTCGGTGACCCGGTTATGACAATGCGAGCACTCGACGCCGTCTTTACCCTTGAGGAACTTTGTGTGGCTGAACGACTGGCCCATGAACGTCACGGGTTTTTCGGGCTGAGTGTGGCAGGTCAGGCAATCGCCGACCGCGACGGCCTTGTCGCCCCGGCCGTAGAAGTGACACGACACGCACGTCGTCTGAGAGACGCTGATGTGCTGGCCTTCGACGGTCTGACCGTGACAGGTAACGCAATTCAGCTCCTTGCCTCGGGGATGCTGGCCCAGATGCTTGTCGTGACGAAACGCGATCTGGCCCTTGAACAGCAAGGTCTCCTTGCTGTGGTCCATGTCCCAGTGGCAGCCCTCGCGCATGCAGGACTGGTTGGAGATGATCGCGCTGGGCTTGGAATCGTAGGCATGGGAGACATACTTGACCACCTGCACCAATCCCCCAATCTTGCCGGCAATCGTGTTGGTGATTCCAGGCTCGTAGTGACACTTGATACAGGCGACCTCCTGATGGGCCGAGTGCTCCCAGGAGTTGTAGTACTGTCCCATGTTGTGGCACGACGTACAGAACTTCGGATGCGCGGTCAGCTCCAGCGAGTAGGTGCTGCTCAGCAGGACCGTGCAGGCAACGCCCACCACAGCCAGGAGGATCGCCCCGCGCCTCGTGAAGATCGCGAAGATGGGCACCCACCCGGTCCGTCCCAGCGCTCGCCAGAGATAGGGCAGGATAAAGCCCGCCGCCAACACCACCCCGCCGATGATCAGATAGAACAGGACGTCTTGCGTGAACGCGCTCGTGTCGGACTTGATCCAATCGAAGGCCATCAGCGACAACGACAGCGTCAGCAGGTATGCGAACACGTCCTGTCGCAGGATCACGAACAGCGAGGCGAACACCATGCCGCTGACCATGAAGATGGGCCATGACCCCTCCACGGCCGGGGCGAACATCCTGACGATGCTGCAGAACCCCGCTAGGATCGCCGCCGTGACGTATAGACACAACGACCAGTCCTTGGCCGTCGTGCGCGAGACCACCTGCCCCGCCGCCAGCCAGCCCAGCGAGGCCAGCACCAGCAGGCCGACCTGCTGGGGATAGGGGGTGTGGGCCCACCCCGCCAGCGCCAGCATAGCCACGAAGCTCACCCACAGCCCGGTTCCCACCCGGAAGCCCGTTCTCCCGCGAAGAGTCGGCATCAGCGCATAGACTGTCTCTTATACACATCT